>DATJQX010000024.1:0-36466 GCA_035505275.1 Streptosporangiaceae bacterium
AGCGCCATTCCCTGGCCCGGCTGCGCGATCGCGTCCAGGTCGGTGCCCGCGACGACGTCGCGGACGGCGAACGCGATCGGCTTGGTGTCGAACACGACGGCGTGCGGCGGTCCCGCGTCGGAGCGCTTCAGCCCCAGGTACTGCTCGTAGAAAGCGGCGGAACGCTCAAGATCGCGCACCTGCAGTGAAATGAAGTCGGGTCCGGTGACGGCCACGATCCGTGCCTCCTCATAGCATGTCAGTCTTCTGACACACAGCACTGTATGTCAGACTACTGACATGAGTCAAGGCGGGCCCGGAATCGAGCTGGACACATCGCTGGGGTACATGCTGAAGGCGGCCGCGAGCGCCCTGCACGCCGCCCTGGAGGCCGTGCTGCGGCCGCTGGGCATGACGATCACCCATTACGCCTGCCTGGAGCTGCTGGCCCAGCGGCCGGGCCTGTCGAACTCCGAGCTGGCCCGCGGCGCCTTCGTCACCCGGCAGTCGATGAACGTGCTCCTGCAGGCCCTCGAACGGCAGGGACTCGTCGTCCGCCCGGCACGGGCACCCGTCGGCCGGGCCCTGCCGGCCGAGCTGACCGCCCGCGGGCGCCGCCAGCTCACGATGGCCAGCGCCGCGGTTCGCCGCGTCGAGCAAGACATGCTCGCCGATCTGGATGCCAGCGAACAAGACCAGATGCGGCGCCTGCTCACCGCGTGCATCGCCGCACTGACCGAACCGCCCGCAGCGGCGACCTAACTGCTCCGGACCCGGCGGTCTCCTTCGCTGTCACGGGACGCCAGTGCCGTCGATGACGGCGTAGAGCTAAGTGGCCAGCCACTCGCAGGCCCCTCATGGGTCCCGCAGCTCGCCGCAGCCCGGCCCGCGGGAAGGGCGAGGGTGCCGGCCGGGGCGGCGATCAAAGCGGTGCCAACCGCAAGGCGAAGGGGACGCCCGACCCGCATTTGCTACCCCTTCGTCGCCTTCGTCACGGTAGCAGCCGGGCGGCGGTGGCGGCGATGGTCGTGTAGGACATGATGAAGGCGCCGCCGGCCGCGTCGACGGCGGCGCCGAGGCCGTCGAGGAGGTCACGCTGGATGGTCTCGGGGTGCCGGGTGAAGCCGCCGGTCGTGGGGACCAGGTCCAGCCACTCGTCCCGGGTGTAGGGCCGCTGCCAGTGAGACAGCCACTCCTCCGGCTCGCCGAACGCCTCCGTCTGCCGGATCGCGTCGGCCACCCGCACGCACCCGGCCCGGTAGGCGTCGACGGCGGGCCTGGACCAGAAGCCGCCGGCCGGCGAGTCCGGGAACACCCGGTGGTAGACCTCGCCGAAGGCTTCGCGCAGGCCGTCCGGCGGGCCGAAGGCGTTCCAGAACACCGCCAGCCGGCCACCGGGGCGCAGCACCGCGGCGGCCTTGGCCGCGCCCGCGACCGGGTCCACCCAGTGCCAGGCCTGCGCGGCGATGACCGCGTCGAACGTGCGGCCGACCGGGTCCCAGTCCTCGAACTTCGCGACCTCCGCCGCGGTCCCGCCCTGCCTGGCCACCTCGGCCATCCGCGGGTCGGGATCCACGCCGAGCACCCGGCAGCCGGCCGCGGCGAACAGGCGGGCGGAGATGCCCGTGCCGCACCCGACGTCGAGGACGTCGCGCCCCGGGCTGGCGGCGATGATGCGGTTGATGAGGTCGGAGGGATAGGTGGGCCTGGCCCGGTCGTAGCGGCCGGCGTCGGCGCCGAACCCCTCGGCGACCTGGCGCTGCAGGTGCGCAGCCTGCGCCCCGTCGTAACCCCGGGTGCCGGCCCGAGCGGATCGCTCCGGTTCCGGCGGTAGAGTGACCATGCGCCCACTCTAAATGGGCGTGTGCCCATTTAGAGTGGTGTTCGCGGACGGCGGAGGAAGGGCGGACGACCAGTGCCGACCGGGGTGGCCATCCGCGACCCGCGCGGGCAGCTCTTCGACGCCGCCGAGCGCGTCCTGCTCCGGGACGGCCCCGGCGGCCTGACCAGCCGCGCGGTCACGACGGAAGCGGGCGTGGCCAAGGGCGTGCTGCACCGGCACTTCGCCGACTTCGACGCGTTCCTCGCCGAGTTTGCGCTAGAGGCCATCGCGCGGATCGGCGCTCAGGCGGCCGCCCTGCGTGCCGCCGCGGGCGGCGGCACCGTCGCGGGCAACCTAGCCGGCGCGTTCCCGGACCTGTTCAGCCCGGCGGTCCTCGGGATCATCCGCCTGGTCATCGCGCGGGACGAACTGCGTGCCCGGCTGCGGGCCGCCGCCGGCTCCCGCATCCCGCTCCTCTCCGAGTCAACCGCGATGGTCGCCGGCTACCTCGCCGCCGAGCGCGACCTCGGCCGCGTCGCGGCCGACGCGGACGTCAGCACGCTCGCCGCCACCCTGATCGGTGCCGCGCACCTGCTGTTCACCGACGCCGACGGCACCCCGGAGCCCGCCGCGGTCGCGCGCGCCGTAGCCGCGGTCATGGCCGCCGCCCTGCGGTGACCGATCCCGGTCCGCCGAGCCTACGACGGACCGGGCTGGTCTCCCGGCCGGGTGCACAGCGCGTCAAGCCGCTCAAGGGTCTGGGCCATGGCCGTGACCCAGACCTTGCCGTTGTCCATCCCGGCACGCGCCTCCTCCGGCGCTCGTGAGCAGTCGTAGATTTCGGTCACGACGGTCGCATCCGGGCCGTCGGGGGTGAGCTGGTAGCTCCACCGGTGTCCCAGCGATCGGCCTTCGCGCGGATGCCCGCGCCCGGCTTCGGGCGCCCAGCCGATCCGCCGGTCCGGCTCGTACTCGACCACGTGGTTGTTCATCTCGTAGTCGCCGAGGTGGGAGAAGTACATCCTCATCACGAAGACGTCACCGACGCCTGAGATCACCGCGGTGGAACCCGCTCCCCGCAAGCTCTCCGAGCCGTCGAGCTCCAGGTGCCGTACCGGATCGGCCAGGACCTGGAAGATGTCGTGCGCTGGCGCACAGATCCGCCGCGACACGGTAACTGGCTGGTACTCGTCGTCCGCCATGAGACCTGGTTCCCTTCCCGATCGATGCCTGAGGAAGGTAAGACGCACCGCCGCTCAGGAAATCATCCCCGAGGCTGACGCGGGAACCGGTCCGTGCGGGGCAACGTTGACTCACTGACACGGAAACGGAGGCGCCGTGGAACGGGCAGATCTCGACCGGATTGAACGTGCCATCACTCATGAGCTGACGGAGCGCTTCGGGCCTGGCGTGGTGCAGGGGGTCGTGGTCCTGCAGCACGGCGACGACCCGGCCATCGAGCGTGGGGCGCTCCTGGTCCGGGTGTTCATCCCGGCTCCGGAGGAGCACGGGGACTACGAGAGCGCCCTGGCCGAGTGGGAACAGGCCCACCGGTCGGGGGTGGACAACGTGCGGCGCGAGCTGTCGCTGCGGCTGCCCTCGGCCAAGCTGCTCGAGTTCACCTTCGAGGGCGCCGACGCCGATACGCCGCGGATCACCGTGCCGGACGACGGGTCGCTGGCGGACGAGCAGATGTCGGGGCGTGAGATCGTGACCACGGCCCTCACCCTGCTCCGCGCCAACTACGTGTTTCCCGACCTCGCCGACCAGGCCGCCATCGCGGTCGAGGCCAGGCTCGCCGCCGGCGAGTACGACGACCTGGACGAGATCACTCTCACCGAGCTGCTCACCACCCACCTGCGGGAGGTCACCGACGACAAGCACCTGGCGGTGCGGCTCGGCGGCGGCCCCAGGCGCCACGGTCCCGGCGGTCCCGGCGGGCCCGGCGGCCCCGCAGGTCCCGGGCCCGGCCCGGGCGGCCCTGGCCCTGGTCCCGGCCCTGGCCCTGGCCCTGGTCCCGGCCCTGGCCCCGGCCCCGGCGGGCGTGGCCCCGGCGCAGGCCGCCGGCATGATGGCCCCGATGGGGACGGCCCCAGGGATCACGAGACCAGGCGGCTCGCCATGCGCAAGATGGGGCGGCTGGACAACTTCGGCATCCGCCGGGTCGAGCGGCTGGACGGCAACGTCGGCTACCTGGACGTGCGCCGGGTGCCCGTGCCGGCCAACGCCGGGCCGGCCATCACCGCGGCGATGGAGCTGGTCGCGGGGACGTACGCGCTCATCATCGACCTGCGGCACAACCACGGCGGCTCGCCGGAGGGCGTGGTCTACTGGTGCAGCTACCTGCTCGAGGAGCACCCGACCCACCTCAACGACATCTTCCACGCCGACACCGGGGAGACCAGGCAGTTCTGGGCGCTGCCCTACGTGCCGGGCACCCGCTACGTCGACCGCCCGGTCTACGTGCTGACCAGCAGCGAGACCTTCTCGGGCGGTGAGGACTTCGCCTACACCCTGCAGGCCCTGGGCCGCGCGGAGGTGATCGGCGAGACCACCGGCGGCGGCGCCCACCCGACCCGCCCGTTCCCGATCAGCCCCGCCGTGCACATCGGCATCCCGTTCGCGCGCTCGATCAACCCGGTCACCGGGACCAACTGGCAGGGCACCGGGGTGGTGCCGGACGTCGCCGCACCGCAGGAGCAGGCCTGCGACGTCGCCTACGCCAAGGCGCTGCGGCACGTGCTGGCCCTGGAGGACGTGCCCCCGCCCGTCGGGGACGAGGCCCGCGAGGCGCTCGCGGGGCTTGAGCCCGCCGAAGGGACCGCCTCGGTCCCGTGATCGGGGTAGCAGGCCGGGCCGCTAGCGGATGTCGTGTGCAGCCAGGAAGGACGACAGGGCCGCTTCCATCGCGGCCAGGCGGGCCGCGCTCACCTGGGTGCGGATCGCGGACTGGGTGGCGAGGAAGAACCTCAGGCTCGCCGCGCAGATGTCCCCCTGAGCAGGCGCGAGCGTACACGCGACCATCTGGCCAGCGGCGGCGTCTGAACCTGCCCAGGCGGTGTACAGCGCGACCGCCGGGTCGGTGCCACCGCCCGAGCCCGCGATGTCGGGGTCCTTCACCCCGGCCGGGACGAACACGGCGGCCGCGTACAGGCTGGCCGTACCGGTCGGGATCTGCCGGATCACGTCCGCCGAAGGATGCGCGCAGAACGCGTAGCCCCGGCGGAACTCCTCGTCGGCGGCACGAACGGCGGGAATGTACGGGCAGGCCAGGTCGGTGCTCGGTCCGAGTCCGCCCGCGCGGACCGTCATCCTCACGATCGCCGAGGGATCCGAGAGCGGGATGGCCGCCGTAGCCTCGCCGCCGTCGGCGCTGCCCAGTCCGGCCTGGCAGGTAGCAGATTTCGGGCCCAGCAGGTACGCAACCTGCCCCGGCAGGAACCAGGTCCCGAAGATCTGCGCGTTCGCAGGCGGCGCCCCAGATACCGGAACGCTCAGCGTGGCCGGGGCCGCGTGCGGTGAGTACGGGGTCCCGGTGTACTCGCCCGCCGGGACGGGGCACGAAACGACCCGAACCTTAACCAGGGCCGGAATGTGCGCATCCGCTGGGCCCGGCGAGCGGTCCAGGCCGACCCGCAGGCCGGCGAAGACGACGAGCAGGAGCACGGTCGCGGCCAGGCCAGCCTGCCGCCACCGGCGGTGCCGCGCCGCGGGACGCAGCACCACATCCAGAACAGAAAACCGTACCTCGGTGGATCGCCGCAACGTATCCGCCTCCTCCGTCAGCCCGTAGACGTACATGGGAGGCCCACGGTTGCGGCGCGGCGGAAGCCCTCAGGGCGTGACCTGCTCGCCTTCGGGGTTGACGGGGCAGCAGGAGGCGACGGGACAGGTGCGGCAGCCGGGGTTCACCTGGGCCCGGAAGACGGGGCCGGCCATCCCGGCCGCGACGGTCTCCACCAGGTCCTTGGCCCAGGCGGGGTCTGGATCGTCGGCGAGGGCGTCCTGGCGCTGCACCTTGGCGCGCATCGTCACGCCCGCCGCCTTGCCGACCTGGACCAGCTCCGCCCCGCCCGGCTCGGCCAGGCCGAGCTGCTCGAACGCGCCGAGCAGGACGGCCAGCTGGTACACGCCGAGCTGCGGGTGGCGGGCGAGCTCGTCCTCGCGCGGCGCGCTCGCGCCGGTCTTCAGGTCGACCACGACCGCGCGGCCGTCCGGATCGGACTCCAGCCGGTCCACCTGGCCGGTGATTTCCACCTGGCCGATCCGGACCTTGAACGGCTCTTCCACCGCGACGAGCTCGCGCGGGTTGGCGGCGTGCCAGTCGAGGAACCTGCGGACCATGCGCTCGGCCAGCGCGCGCTGCTTGGCGCTGTACCAGGCACTGCCGAAGTCCAGGTGATGCCAGATCTCGTCGATCCGCTCCGCCACCGCCTGCTCGGTCGCGCCGGACGCGGCGAGCACGGCGGCGGCGTGGATGACCGTGCCCAGGTAGGCCAGCACGTCGGACCGGCGCGCGCCGACCGCCGCCTCGAGCAGCCAGCGCAGGCCGCACCGGGTGAACGACTCGACCTGGGACGGGGACAGCCGGACGGCTTCCCCGCCCGCGACGATCGGGCCGGCCTCGGACAGCTCGGTCAGCGCGTACCACTCGCGCGGGTGCGCCGCGCGGACCCCGGCCGCGGCGAGCCTGGCCAGCTGCTCCGCCGCGGCCCGCCGGACCCCGGCGGGCTTGCCGGTGTCGGCGGCGGCCCGGCGCAGGTCGGCGACCAGCGCCGGCAGGGACAGCCAGCGGTGCGTCCCGCCGCCGGTCACGCGATCGATGGGTACGTCATCGCCGGCCAGCTCGGTCAGGAACCTGGACGGGCGCTGGTCGGTGTCCTCACCGCCCGCGGCGGTGACGACGAGCAGCCGCCGCGCCCTGGTGACGGCCACGTAGAACAGCCGGCGCTCCTCGGCGAGCAGCTTCCCCGCCAGCATCGCGGCGTCGACGTCGGCGCCGAGGTCACCGCCCCACTCCCCCGGCCTGGCGGCCTCCGCGAGCTCGTCGGCCCCGAGCAGGGATCCGCGCAGCCGCAGGTCGGGCCAGGTCTCCTCCTGGACGCCCGCGACCACCACGACGTCCCATTCCAGGCCCTTGGCCCGGTGGGCGGTCAGGATCCGGACCGAGTCGCCGCGGGCGGCGCGCTCGGCCAGGGTGTCACCGGCGATCTCCTGCCCGGTCAGGCTGTCCGCGAACAGGCCGGGCGCGCCCGGCGGCATCGTCTGGGTGAAGTGCGCGGCCTTGTCGAACAAGGCGAGCACGGCGTCCAGGTCCCGGTCCGCGGCCGCGCCAGCCGGGCCGCCCGCCGCGGACCCCTGCTGCCACTGCTCCGCGAGCCCGGACGCGTCCCAGATCGCCCACAGCACGTCCTCGGCGTTGCCGCCGTCGGCGATGGCGTCCCTGGCCGCGGCGAGCAGCCCCGCCACCCGCCTGGCCGGCCCGGCGACGCCGTCCGGGACCGCGGTCAGGTCCCGCGGATCGCGCAGGGCCCCCGCGAGGAGGTCGCCGTCCCGGGCGACGGCCCCGGGCTCTGCGGGGGCAGCGTCGGCGAGCAGCCGCAGCGACCTGCGCAGGCGGCGCAGGCCCAGGGCATCGGTGCCGCCGAGCGGCCCGCAGAGCAGCTCGGCGGCGGTCTGGTCGTCCAGCGCGGACGGCCGCAGCGCGCAGCGGAGCAGCATGAGCAGCGGCCGGGTGCCCGGCTCGTCGGTGAGCGGCAGGTCATCGCCGGCCACGGTGACCGGGACCCCGGCGGCCGTCAGGGCCCGCCGCAGCAGCGGCACCTGGCGGGTCGCCGAGCGGACCAGGACCGCCATCGAGGACCAGGGCACGCCGTCCGCCAGGTGGGCGCGGCGCAGCGTGTCGGCGACCAGGGCCGCCTCCTGGGTCGAGCTGTCCGCGACGAGGATGCGGACCTCGCCGGCCGGGACCCCGGGCCCGGGGGTCAGGTCACGGTGCCCGGCGTGGCTGAGGGTGGCCGGGGTCCCGGAGGGAACGCGCGGCAGCCGGCGCGCGACCCGGCGGGAGGCGGCGAGCATGACCGGCCCGCTGCGCCGGCAGGTGCGCAGCGCCACCACCGGCGCGCTGTCACCGGCGGCGGTGCGGAACCGCTCGGGGAACTCGGTCAGCGCGCGCACGTCGGCGCCGCGGAACGCGTAGATGGACTGGTCCGGGTCGCCGACCGCGATCAGCTCACGGCCGTCGCCGGCCAGCGCGAGCAGCAGCGACTCCTGCGCCGGGTCGCTGTCCTGGTACTCATCGACGAGCACCAGGTCATAGGCGCCCCGCTCGCGCTGCCTGGTCTCCTCCCGGCCGAGCAGGGCGGCGGCGATCCTGACGATCTCCGCGTAGTCGTAGGCGGGGACCGGCGCGAGGTCGAAGCGCGCCGCGTACCTGTCGAAGAAGGCGCCGGCCGCAACCCAGTCGTCGCGGCCGCGCTGCAGGCCTAGCTGGCGCAGCCCCCGGCCGTCCAGGCCGCGCTCGGCGGCGCGGAGCAGCAGGTCGCGCACCTCCTCGGCGAAACCTCTCGTGGCCAGGGCCGGGCGGAGCCTGGCCGGCCAGCGGGCCCCGCCGTCCTGCGCCTCGCCGCGCAGCATCCGGCGCACCTCGAGCAGCTGCTCCGGCGCGGACAGCAGCCTCGGCGGCTCGTCGCCCGCGAGGACGAACTCCCGGCGGGCCAGCGCGTAGGCGTAGCTGTGGAACGTCATGGCCAGCGGCTCGCGCGTGGTGCGGCGCAGCCGCGCGGTGATGCGCTCGCGGAGCTCGGCCGCGGCCTTGCGGCTGAAGGTCAGCACGAGCACGCGCTCGGGGTCGATGCCGCGCCGCTCGATCCGGTCCGCCACCGCGGCCACGATCGTGGTCGTCTTGCCGGTTCCCGGGCCCGCCAGCACCAGCAGGGGGCCGCCGGAATGGTCGACCACCCGCTGCTGCGCCTCGTCCAGGCGCGGCGCCGTGGCCGCCGGCAGGGGCCGGCGGACGAGGCGGTACGCGGGTGCGCGGGGATGCTCCATCAGTAAGGATTCCAGCAGACGCCACCGACATTTCGCCGGTGATCCGGTGATCCGCCGGATACCGCGCGTGTCGCGCGGCGGGGGTTACCGGGCCGGCCAGCGGGCGCGGCGCATGTCCACCCGGACGGGCGGGCGCGACGAGCGGAGCGGGGTCCCCTCGGCCAGGTAGCGGGCCAGCGCCGCCTGCTCGTGACCCGGCGCCGGGGTGCCGTCCGCGTGGATCACCCGCCACCACGCCACCGCCCCGCCGTAGGCGGACATCACCCGGCCGACCTGCCGCGGGCCTGGGCCTGCGGCCAGGTACTCGGCGATGTCGCCGTAGGACATCACCCGCCCCGCCGGGATGGAATCGACCACGTCAAGGACATGGCTGGCAAAGTCGTCCAGCGGCGGAGATCCCTGGGGATCGTCGGCCGAAGCCGACCGGGGGTGGGTAGTAAGAGGCCGGGTGCGGGCACCGGGGAGGCGGGGCGTCATCCGCGGGCCCGGTGCGTCACCAGGCGGGTGAACCCCGCCGTGGCCAGGGCCAGGCAGATCGCCGCGAGCAGGGAGTACATGACCAGCGGGCCGGAGCCGCGCGGGCCCACCGGGTCGGGGGCGATCGCGGCCGGGCCGCCGCCGAACCTGGTGGCGGCCACGACGCCGCCGGCGCTGGCGTGCTCGTGCGCGAGCTGGCCCGCCTTCGCCAGCGCCGCGGAGGCGTCGACGATCCCGAAGCCCACCTGGCTGTCGTAACCGCGGGCGGGCCGGTTCGTCGTCGTCGACGTCAGCGCGCTGGCCACCAGGTCGGGAGCCAGGCTGGGGTACAGCGACTTGATCAGGGCGGCGACCCCGGCGACCAGCGCGCACGCCGGGCTGGTGCCGCTGACCCACCAGTACTGCCCGTCCCGGCCCTGGGCGGGCACCGACACGCCCGGCGCCGCGACCTGCACGGAGAGGTTGTCGCTGGAGAAGCTGGCCACCGCGCCGCCGGCGTCGACGGCGGCCACGCTGATCACCCCCGGGTAATCGGCGGGGAAGGACTCCGGCGACGGGGCGTCCCCGCTGGCCGTATCCGTCCCGCCCGAGTTCCCCGCGGAGGCGATGACCACCACGCCGCGGGCGTAGGCTGCCTCAAGCGCCGACCTGACCACCGCGCTCGGCGCGCCGTAGCCGATCGACATGCTGATCACCTTCGCGCCGTGCCGCACCGCGTACCGGATCCCGTCCGCCAGCGACTGCTGGATGCGGGTCTCCGGCTCGCGCTCGTAGGCGCCGTAGTGCGGATCGGTGCGGTCCGGGATCACCCGGATGGACAGGATCCGCGACTGCGGCGCGATGCCGATGACCCCGTCCAGGCCGTCGTCATGGCCGTGCCCGGCGATAAGCGACGCCATCCAGGTCCCGTGCACGCCCCAGTTGGCGTCGGACGGCGAGGTGTCCACGCCGGTGTAGTCCGGGCCGGTGACGACGGACCCGGTCAGGTCGCTGACGTTCCCGTCGACGCCGCTGTCAAGCACCGCGACGGTTACCCCGGCGCCCTGGGTCAGCTGCCACGCCGCCGGGACGTCCATCATGCTCAGGACCCACTGCTGGTTGGACCTGATGACGTCGGCGCCGGCGGGCCCGGCCGGCAGCAGGAGCGCCGCGGCGCAGCAGAGGACGGCCCCCATCGCGGGCCGGGCCAGCCTTCCGTGGCTCAGCATTGCGGAGCTCCCGGGCAGTGCGGCACGGGAGGCGCGGCCGCGAGCGTGTGCGCGACCGACTGCGCGACGCCCACGGCGAGGCTGGTCATCTCGTCCTCGGAGTAGGAGTCCTCGGCCACCGGAACCTGAGGCCTGCTGTCCGCGTACCCGGCCGCGTACATGACCAGGTACGGGCCGGCGCTGAAGTTCGCGGCGATCTGCCTGTTGTAGTCGTACCGCCCGGCCGCGGACCCGCGGAACCTCACCACCTCGACGCCGGGCACCAGCTGGCTCGTGCGGCGGGAGCGGCGCGCCGTGAGCTTGGCCTGCGAAAGGCCGAGGCCGGCGTCCCGGGCCGCCGAGGCGGAGGGGAGCACCGCGACGCCGATAGTCATGACGTAGCTACTGGTGGCGTCCACGTACGTCGCGCGAAGCACGGCCCGGCACCCGCTGCGGCTCAGCACGGCCGCCGCGGCCTTGCTGGTCACGCCCTGGGCGCAGGTGGACTGCGGGGCGATGGCGATCCGCACCGCGTCCAGGCTCAGCGGGACCGCGTCCTCGAGCACGGCGGCCGACAGCGTGTAGGAGACCGTGGGCGGGAAGATCTGCGCGGCGGTCAGCTGCTGCCACCGGCTGGCGATCTCCCACGCCTCGATCTGGTGCTGCTGCGCGGGCGTGAACTGCCTGGGCAGCACCTGGACCGCGAGCCCGGTCGCCGAGGCGCCGAGCCCGGCCACCCCCAGCGTCAGCGCGATGAGCGCGGCGGCGCGCCGCCTGCGCCGGGCGCGTCGCGGTGGGCCGCCGAGCACCTGGAGGTCCGCCGTCACAACCAAATGGTAGGGCTTGCCGTCAGTCGCCGATGACCACCCGGTTGGTCAACGTGCCGATACTCTCGATCGTCACGGACACCTCGTCGCCGTCGGTCAGCGGCCCGACACCGGCCGGCGTGCCGGTGAGCAGCACGTCGCCGGGCAGCAGCGTCATCACCTGGCTGACGAACGCGATCAGCCCCGGCACGTCGCAGAGCAGCTCGGACGTGCGCGCCCGCTGGCGGACCACGCCGTTCACGGTGGTGACGAGCTCCAGGTCGGCGGGGTTGGTGCCGGTCTCGATCCAGGGCCCGAGCGGGCAGAACGTGTCGAACCCCTTGGCCCGCGTCCACTGGCCGTCCCGCGCCTGCAGGTCCCGCGCGGTGACGTCGTTCGCGCAGGTGTACCCGAAGATCACGTCCTCGGCCCGCTCCCTGGGCACCCCGCGGCAGAGCCGGCCGACGATGACCGCGAGTTCCCCCTCGAAGTCGACGCGGTCGGTCTGCTTCACCGGGTACGTGATCGCCTCCCCCGGCCCGGTCACCGAGGTGGAGGGCTTGAGGAACAGCACGGGCTCGGACCGGTTGGCGGGCGGCTCGGCGCCTGTTTCGGCGGCGTGCGAGGCGTAGTTCCGCCCGGCCGCCACGACCTTGCTCGGCAGCACGGGGGCGAGCAGCCGCACCTCGGCCAGCGGGTACCGGTCACCGGTCAGGCGGACCCCGCCGGGATGCACCCCGAACGGGTGCCCGTGGAGTTCCGCGATCGTCAGCCCGCCTTCGGGACCCTCCACGACTCCGTACGAGACTCCGTCGCCCTTGGCGAATCTCGCGATGCGCACACTTCTCCTTCCAGGGGGGGGGTGACCCTCCTGAACCCGCCGCGACCGGGGGGACCCATCCCCCCCGGACCTCCCTTGCTACTGCTGGTAACCCTCGACCTCGCTGACCGGGCGCGCCGCCGCGTCGTCCGGGCTCTCGCCGAACTCACGGCGGGCCCGCCGCTGGCGCAGCAGGTCCCAGCACTGGTCGAGCGCGTCCTCGGCCGACCGCAGCTGCTCGCGCTCCTGCGCGCCGGTCAGCTCGCCGGCCGCGTGCTGCTGGCGGAGCTTGTGCTCGGTCGCGATCAGCTCGTTGATATGCGCCAGGATCTCCGTGTCGTCCATGCCCCTACCGTAAGTCCCTGACCCTCCGGCTCGGGCCGGGGGTGTCTTAATTTCGCCGAACGAACGATGGTGCCCCGCTCATTCCCGTTTCACGGCTCGGGTACGAACCTGACGTCATGCGCCGCGGCCGGGGCCGCGAACTCGAGCAGGCGGCTGCCCTCGGCGGTGATGGCGTCCCGGGCGGGGGAACCCAGCTGGATGAACGGGCGGATCACCAGCTCGGCACGGTCCTTCCCCTTGGTGATCGTCCAGTCGGCCTGCCAGAACCCGTCGACCAGCAGCGTGCCCGTGGCGGCGCCGTTCCCCGCGGGGAGGGGCACCCGCCGGGCGTGCGGGATGACCCGGCTCCGGTCGGCGTAGGACAGCAGCAGGTTGTCGTACTCGGGCAGGAAGCGGGGCGGCGCCCGGCCGAAGGAGTATTCCACGGGGAACTCATCGGGCGCGAACGGGCCGGGACTGGGCGCGTCCGGCACGTCGAGGAGCTCCCCGCCGTCCGGCCCGGTGAAGGCGCGCAGCCGCCCGCGCAGGCCCTCGGTCACCTCGCGCAGCCGGGTCAGGCCGGACCAGGCCTGGATGTCGGCCACGGTGGCCGGGCCGTACGCGGCCAGGTAGCGCAGGACAAGCTCCTGCGTCGCGTCGCGCCCGGTCTGCGGACGCGCGGCGGCGGGCACGGCGCCGAGCCAGGCGGCGGCCAGGAACCAGGCGGGCTGGGCGCTTGAGCCCCACAGGCCGCGCGGCGGCACCTGGACGAGCTGGAGCAGGTGGGTGGCCGCGTAGGCCAGCGAGCCCGGGTCGTGGGCGGGCCAGCGCGCGCTCAGCCGCGCGCCGATCTCTGCCCTGGTCAGCGGGGTCTCGGCAAGCAGGGCGGCCGCGGCGTGGCGGAGTTCGGCCAGGTCGACCCCGGTCAGGCGGGCGCCGAAGTGCCCGGCCAGGGCGCGCTCGATCATCGGCTGGAACAGCGGGCGGAAGGCGAGGAAGTCGGCTGCGGTCACCAGGTGAACCGTGTTGCGCATGAGGTGAGCGCGGAGCACCGATCGTTCGGTCAATATGGTTTTGAGGTCTTCATGGGCAAAGCCGGCCAGCCTCGTCCACAGCCCGACGTAAGGCGCGAGGGGGGCCTGCGCCTGCAGGCCGGCCAGGTGCGCGACCGCCTGCTGCGCGGTCATCGCGTGCCTGCGCAGCAGGAGCTGGCGGTCGAGCGTGGCGCGGTTCAGCGCGCGCAGGCTGAGCCGGTCGGCGGCCATGGTCAGCCCGGCTCACGCCCCGAGCGGAGCAGGCAGTAGGTGACGGCCTCGGCCAGGGCGTGCCACGAGGCGGCGATGATGTTCTCGTCCACGCCGACCGTGTTCCAGGTCTCGCCGGTGCCGTCGTCGGACTCGATGAGCACCCGGGTGACCGCGCCGGTGCCGTGCGTGCCGGCCAGGATGCGCACCTTGTAGTCGGTCAGCTCGAGCGCGGCGAGCTCCGGGTAGAGCTGCTCGAGCGCGGCGCGCAGCGCCTTGTCCAGCGCGTTGACCGGGCCGTTGCCCTCGCCGACCGCGACGAGCCGCTCGCCCTTGGCGGTCAGCCGGACGGTCGCCTCGCTGGTCATCCGGCCGTCGGCCTGGCGCTCGACGATGACCCGCCAGGATTCGACGGCGAAGTACTCCGGCCGGCCGCCGAGCTCGTCGCGGAGCAGCAGCTCGAAGCTGGCGTCGGCGGCCTCGAAGGTGTACCCGCGCGCCTCCAGGTCCTTGACGCGGTCCGTGACGCGGCCGATCGCTTCCTTGTCGCCGGACAGGTCGTAGCCGAGCTCGCGCCCCTTGAGCTCGACCGACGCGCGGCCCGCCATGTCCGAGACGAGCATCCGCATGTCGTTGCCGACCAGCGCGGGGTCGATGTGCTGGTAGAGCATCGGGTCCACCTTGACCGCCGAGGCGTGCAGCCCGGCCTTGTGCGCGAAGGCGGACAGGCCCACGTAGGGCTGGTGGGTGTCCGGCGCGACGTTGGTC
Source organism: Streptosporangiaceae bacterium (assembly GCA_035505275.1). Taxonomy (GTDB): domain Bacteria; phylum Actinomycetota; class Actinomycetes; order Streptosporangiales; family Streptosporangiaceae; genus Palsa-504. The sequence goes on from DATJQX010000024.1 coordinate 14,478, forward strand.
ACCTCGCTGATCGCGTGCGCGATCCGGCTCATCTCCTTGATGCCCTTCGTGGGCAGCACCGCGCGGCCCTGCTTCAGCTGGAGGCCGGCCACCACGCTGAACAGGTTGGCGTTGCCCGCCCGCTCCCCGTACCCGTTGGCCGTGCCCTGGACGTGCGTGACGCCCGCGTCGACCGCGACCAGCGTGTTGGCGACGGCGCAGGCCGTGTCGTCGTGGCAGTGAATGCCCAGGCGGGCCCCGGTGGCGGCGGCCACGGTGGCCACGACGTCGGCCAGCTCGTTCGGCAGCATTCCGCCGTTGGTGTCGCACAAGGCGATGACGTCTGCGCCCGCCAGGGCGGCGGTGTGAACCACTTCGAGCGCGTAGGCCTGGTTGGACCGGTACCCGTCGAAGAAGTGCTCGGCGTCCAGGAACACCCGCTGGCCGTTCTCTCTCAGGTGGGTGATGGTGTCCTTGATCATCGCGAGGTTTTCTTCGAGCGTGGTCCTGAGCGCGAGCTCGACGTGCCGGTCGTGACTCTTGGCGACGAGGGTCACGACCGGCGCGCCGCTGACGCGCAGCGCGGCGACCTGGGGGTCGTCGGCCGCCTTGACGCCGGGCCGGCGGGTCGCGCCGAACGCGGCGAGCTGCGCGCGGGAAAGGGCCAGCTCCGTGGCGGCGCGCCGGAAGAACTCGGTGTCCTTCGGGATCGCGCCGGGCCAGCCGCCCTCGATGAACCCGACGCCGAGCTCGTCGAGCTGCCGGGCGATGGCGAGCTTGTCGGCCACCGTCAGGTTCAGCCCCTCCTGCTGCGCTCCGTCGCGCAGCGTCGTGTCGTAGACGTGGAAGGTGTCGTCGAGCATCGTGTTCTCCGAGGGTTGTGGTCTGCAAAGCAAAAGACCCCTCGCGAGGAACGCGAGAGGTCTGCGCGCCGGCGGTCCGGGCCTTCTTACGGCCCGGACCCAGGGTCTGGGCCCTAGGTGCCGACGCGCCCGCCGATAATGATCAGGCCGGACGTCACGAGGCACAGTCTGCCACACGCCCGTCCCCTGGCGCACGATGATCTCAGCATGCGAGACGATACAGCGTGTTGACGGCGCGGCGGTTATGGCCGGTGACGCGTGCGATCGGCACGCCGGTGCGGCATTATTTGCTAATACCTGGCGTCAAGGCCCGATGGGGAGGTCCTCCGTGACGGAAGGCTCAGGGCACGTCATCGACCCGGCGGGGGACGCCAGCCGTGCGCTGCAGGCCGCCGTGGCCCTGCACGGGCCGGGCGTCCTGGGCAACGCCACCATGCTGGATGCCTTCTGCGCCAATCGCCTGGCCGACCTGACCGGCGAGGCCGTCCTGATCAGCAGCGCCGCGCAGTCTGACGTGCCCGCGCTGCTCCGGCGGCAGGCGGACAGCCTCAGCCTCAACGCCGCGATCGCCTCGGTGGCCGCCACCTTGTCCCAGGCCCGCTCGCTCGACGATACGGGGTGCGTGTGGGTGGTGACCGAGTTCGCCCGCGCCCTGAACTACCCGGTGCCCGCGCGGACCCAGCCGATGGTCGTGCTGCCCGCGCCGCCGAACGCCCCGACCCTGCCGCTGACCCCGGCCGGGGCCGGCGGGTTCACCGATCAGGGCGACGCCCTGCCGCCCGGTCCCGCGGCGGCCGCCACGGCCACCTCGGCCGCGGCATCCGGGGCGGCGGGATCGGGGGCCGCGGCGTTCGGGGCGGCGGGATCGGGGGCCGCGGCGTCCGGGGCCGCGGCGGGATCAGGGGGTCCGACGGGACCGACGCCGCCGCTCGGGACGCCCGCGCCCGCCGGAGGGCCGCGGCCAGGCGGGGGCGGTATCAACCGCAACGCCCTCGGCATCGCCGCGGCGATCGTGCTGGTCGCGGCGTACCTCGGGATCGCCGCCTCGGCGCACCTGAGTCCTTTTTCTAAGGCGTCGAACTCCACTCCGTACGTGAACCCGAGCCCGAGCCCGAGCGACTCCGGCCTGGGGCTCGCCGGCGGCGGCGACCGCTCGGCTCCGGGCCGCGGGCGCGACGGCACGCGCGCCGACCCCGGGGCCCTCCCGGGGTGGCTGTACCGTCAGGTCGGGGTCTGACTCCCGGAGTTCTGGCTTGGCTGAGGCGTGCCGCCCGTCCCGCCGGTGCCGCTGCTCCCGCTCCCGGAGATGACCAGCGCGAGGCCCACGGCGGCCAGGACCAGGCCGGCCCACGTCCCGGCGGCGAGCTTCTCGGCCAGGCCGATGATCAGGAACAGGACGCCCAGGCCGAGCGCGAGGGCGCCCAGGGACCTGCGCTGCCGCTGCGGCGTCCCCGGCTTTGCGGCGGTCGAGGGCGCCGGCTGGGGGCCCGGCTGGGGCGCAGGCTTGGGTGCGGGCGAAGACGGCTCGGGCTGCTTCCACCATCCGGCGGGGGGCTTCTGCGTCGGGTTCAGCGCGGGCATCGGGCCGCTCCCCACGTCCAGCGGCGCCGACAGCGGGGGCGGAGCGGGCAGCGCACCCACCGCGGCCATCGACACGCCCGTCGGCGGCGTCGACGACGTCCGCGCGAGCGGGGGCGGCGTGACGGGTGCGCGAGCGGGCGGCGGCTGCGACCACGCCGACGAGGTCGGCTGGGGCGGCGGCGCGGCGGCCGTCGCCGGCAGCTTTCTCCACCACTCGTCCAGGCCCGGCGGTGCGGGGGGCGGAGGCGGGGGCGGCGGCGGTGGGGGCACTGGGATGTCGAGCGTCTGCTCCAGGCTCTGGTTCGCCACCCAGGCGGGATCGCAGCAGTTCCGCAGCCGCCAGGCCAGCTCGTCGACCTCAGGGTCGCGCATCCCGGCGAGCTTCTGCCAGGCCGGCGTCTCGAAATGGGCGAAGTCGCCCTTCGTGAACAGCAGGTTCGTGCCGTTGTACAGGCTCGGCCACAGGTCCGGGTTCTTGCCGATCGCGACCAGCGACAGGTAGATAACCAGGGCGGAGAAGGTATCGAACCAGCGCCCCCACTCCTGCAGCCCGGGGTGCTGGTAGTTGGCCTGGCCGTATTCCGTCGGCCGGGCCATCCGGGCCAGCTGCGGAATCCACACGCCGTCGTAATCAACCAGCCGGAGCGTGCCCGCCTGGTCGACCATGATGTTGGCGTGCTGCAGGTCGCCATGGGCGAATTCCATGCTCTGCATGAGGTTGACGAGCTCGCGCCAGTTGGCGGCCAGCATCGCGATCGCGGTGGTGTTGCGCGTGGCCACCAGGTAGTCGACGTACTCGTTCAGCGTCCGGCCGTCGATCCAGATCATCTGCAGGACGGGCCAGGTCGCGCCGTTGACCTTGATCGCCTCCTCGAGCCAGATCGTCGGGGACACGAACGGGTCCAGGTTATGACCGGCCAGGTACGCATCAAGGGCGCTGTACCGCTCCCGGCTTGAGGCGTCGTTCCTGATGTAGCAGCGGACGGCCTGCTGGCTGCCGCTGACCCTGGCCGTGAAGACGACGGCGCTGGCACCGCGCGCCAGCCTCGGCCCGAGCGAATCCCACTCGAACTTGGCCGTCTGCAGGGAAGGGACGGTGAACGCCCGGGCGGGCGCCTGCACCGCCTTGAAGTAATCGGCGACGCCGGGGAACGGGATGGTCTGGGTCATCGGCACACCAAAAGGAGCGAGGGCTGTCGGGCCAGGATGCGTACGCGCAGGAGGGTCACGTCGTCGTCTTCCAGCTGCATGCCGGGGTCTTGTTCCCGGCGCTGATCGGCGACCAGTTTGCGGAAGTCGGCGGGATCGGCCAGGTTGGCCAGGGTGTGCCAGACCTTCTTCTCGTCGCGGGCGATGGCCAGCAGGATCCACTTGGCGATCGCGTCGGTGGCGGCGAACAGGAAATCGCCGGGCAGGAGCTGGCCCCCGTTCTGGCGGAGCTTGGCGGTCATCTCGTCGAGCCGGTTTTTGTCGGTGAACACGCCGACCGGCCGTCTGCTGAAGTCGCCGGGTCCCATATTCGGAACCATGGCGAGCTTGTGGAGGTCCCTGACGTGGAAGAGCACCGTGTCGCCGAGCGCGATGCCCTGCCAGAAGGGTTCCGGGCCGTCGAGCCCTAGCAACTCGAAGGCCAGCAGGGTGGCCATGGAGCCAGCCTCGTTGAACTTCTTCTGCTCGACGGGGTCCCGGATGGACCGCGGCTCGTTCGCCCACTGATGCTGCAGCTGGCCGAACCACGTTCTCATTGAGGCCGGGTCCAGCCGGGGCGCGCTGGGCAGGCCTTCGGCCGACGCGAACGACGACGCGAGCAGGTCGACCCAGTGCACCGGGTCGTAGGCCGTCGAGGCGCCGTCGAGGACGATGAACCTGGCCCGTCCGTCGCCGACGACGCCTCCGTAGGCGCCATCCTGCCAATCACCGGGCGCGTAGCCGTCCTTGGGTTCGCTGAAGGTGACCGCCTGGATTTCCATCGCCGCCGGATCAGTCTCCCGTGCCGACCGTGGTGCCGACGTTGAGGAACGCGGCCAGCGTCTGGCGGTCGGCGTTGAAGGCGAACCCGCGGGCCCCCGGTAGCAGGGTCATCCCGGCGCCGGCGGCGTTGGCCAGCATGGGCGGAGGCAACGGGCTGCTGATCCGGAACAGGTCGGGCCCCGGCACCGGCAGGCCGGCGGGCGTCGGCGGGAAGACCACGGTGTTCGCCGGAGTGGGCGACAGGAAGATGTTGAACAGCAGCGCCGGGCCGTCGTTGGTCGAGATGTTGACCAGCCGCTGGGCCCAGTCGTTGATGCTGGCGCCCTGGAACGGGCTGTCGGTCACCATGCCGTCGGTGATGTTGATGACGATCGGCGGGAACGAGTCGGGGTGCTCGCCCGCCCAGTTGTAGACGTGGCCGCCGGCCACGGCGATGGCCTCGCACATCGGCGTCTTGTGCCCGAACGCCGGCTGGACCCAGATCGGCACCCGGCTCGGCGGCGCGCCGGCGTCTTCCGACGGCTCGTCCCGCATCCCGACCTGGTTGTCCCGCAGACTCGGCAGCGGGATGATCGGCTGGCCCGCCAGGTTGCCCGCGAGGGCAGGCTCCACGCCCTCGTCCCTGCTCGCCGGGCGCAGCCCGTAACCGAAGACGCCGATGTCGAAGTAGTGATAGGGCTTCCCCGGCTCGACCTGCGAGGTGAACAGCAGGTCAAGCAGGATGGCGTTGAGCGCGTTAGCCGCCCCCTCGGCCAGCGAGTACGGGAGGTTTCCCCATTTCTGCTTCATGGAATCCGAGCGGTCGAGCAAGAACACCACCAAGCCGGGGTTTTTCCGGGTTATCCGCTTCTCGTACATGTGGCAAAGGCCTCCGTTGCTGGGGCGGCGCGGGACTTGCGACGTGGGGCTGGGTCAGATCACGGTGGCGGCGGACGCCAGTCTTCCCTCCGCCTGGGTGCGACGCGGACCGCGGGCCACGGGGTGCCCGGCCGCCAGGTCCAGGTCTTCGCACAGGCCTGGCAGCGGAACGCCCAGGGATCCCTGTTGCGGTCGACGTCGAGCTTGAACGCGCCGCACCGCGGGCACTGCGCGATCAGGGCCGAGTCCAGGCGGGCGGTCACGGCCGGGTCCAGGTAGGTGGACAGGTCCGGCGCGGGCGCCGGCCGGCCCTCCGAGGCCGGCGTGCGCGGCGCGGAGGTGGCGTCCCACCAGCCCTCCGCCCCCTGGGCCTGACCGGTATCGCGCCGCGAGGGAAACGGGATGAGCTCGACCGTCGACGCGGCCTGCGGCTCGGCGTACCCGGGCTGCGGCCTGTTCCTGGGATCCACCCTGGTGTACCCGGCAGCGCCCGATGGCTCTGGCGGCTGCCTCGGGGGGGACGGCCGCGTCATGGCGGATGGGTCGGCCGGCGGGCGGCGCGGCAGGCCAGGGTCCAGTCCTTGGTGCCGGCCGTCCGTCAGCTCCGCTGACCGGCCGGGCCACCGGGCGACGACGAGCACGCCGATGACGCCGATGACGAGGGAAACGATGAAGGTGATGACGAGCGAGGCGTGCTCGATCTCGGCGCCGGCCAGGCCGCCTATCAGTGCCGCCGCGATCACCATCAGCGACCAGGCGACCCCGGGAGGCTCAGCTTGCCCTGGCCTGCGTCCGCCGCGGCCGTAGGAGGTCATGTCGGCACCGCCCCGGTGTTAGACGAGTGGAAAGTCAGGTGGAAGGTTACTGTCTGCGCCGGCGACCTGGCGTCGACCATGGTGCAATCCAGCCCGGGCACCGCACCCGTATTGTGACCCGTGAACATCCAGCCGGCGGGCGGGTTGACGCACACCTGGTAGTCGCCGGCGGGCATGACCAGGTCGGTCGGCGTACCCTCGGTCAGTTGGGCGGACATCAACGGGGTCAGCGCGTGGTCCTTGAGGATCTCCACCGGGACGCCCGGAGTCGTCGCGCCGATGCCGCCGTGCAGGGAGACCTGGACGGTCAGCTTGGTGCTGTGCGCCGAGGTGATGCGCGGCGGGCTGGTGTGCGCCACCGGGACGGTCGGATGGGACGGCGACTCGTGGCCGGTAACGCCGCCTATGACGAGCACGACCACGAACGCGGCGGCCTGCGCGAGCAATGGGGCGGTGAGCTTCCTGCGGTCGAGCGTGACCACTGGAGCGCCTCCTCCTTCCCGGATCCGGTGTTACTGCTCCCACCATGGCTTGGGGGTCGTCCGTTGAGACGCCGTGACCGGCGGCGAGGTTGGCTGGTAAGCCGGCTGACCGGGCTGCGTGACCGGCGGCTGCGCGTAGGCCGGCTGCGGGGCCGCGGCGGCGGGCCGGGGCTGCTGCCACCATCCGCCAGGCTGGGCGGGCGCTTCGCCCGGGCGCGGAATGACCGTATTGGTGGCCAGGTAGGCCGATCCGGCCGCCGGCGCCGCGGCCGGGCCCGGAGGCCAGCCCGGGGGTTGGCCCTGCGCCACCGGCTGGGCCTGCGGGTAACCCTGCGCCGCCGCCGGGACCGCGGGCGATGCGGCGGACGCCGCGGACACCGGCTCCGGGGTGGCGATCGCCGCCCCGGCCCGGGCGTAGCCGATGAACAGCAGCACGCTGATCAGGACGATCAGCACCCAGGCGAGATGGGCGTTGATGGGCTGCCAGTCGTTGAGGCCGTGCAGCACCGCGGCGATGAGGAGGCCGACGAGCGCGAGCCCGTACCGCTTGACCGGGCCGGTGATGGCCAGGCCGATGAAGTAGCCCGTGATGCCGGCCCAGCAGGCGTGGCCGATCGGGTCGGTGAGGAAGCGCCAGACGTACTCGAGGGTCAGGGCCTGGAGGCCCACGTCGGTGATGCCGCCCGAGATGCTGCCGAGCATGACCGTGAAATAGCGCTCGACCTCGGCCGCGCCGAATACGAGCCCGCTCACCGCGCCGACGAACAGGTAGTCCCTGGGCGTCTGCGAGGGCAAATGCGACCGCCAGATCACCGCGACGACCACGATCGGTATGGCCTTGGCCAGTTCTTCGGGGATGCCGATGGTGAAGATGCTCGAGATCAGGGTCGCACTGGTGTCGTGCAGGTGCATTTCCAGCCACACGGCGATAGGCACCTGAGTCACGATGCCGACCACGGCTACCACGGCGAGCATCGCCCGGCTCACGTGCTGAGGGCGGACGATGACGCCGAGCAGCAGCATCCAGGCGATGGCGAAGTAATAAGCGAAGATCCACCCGGCATCGTTCAGGTCGCCCATGGTCCCGCCGTTCAGCAGGACCAGCGCGCTGGGCGGCACCACGACCAGGATGACCAGCAGCAGCACCGGCCAGCTGCGCAGGGCGGGGTCGCGGATCCACTGAGCCACCGGCAGCAGGGACGAGAAAGAAATGCGCGGCATTTGTCCGCTGGACGGCGGAGAATTCGGAAAGGACCCCCCACTCATCGACGCTATCCCTCCGCGAACGTAACAGAAACAGCGGAGAGGGCGGGTCAAGCCCCCCTCGCCGCTCAAGCCACGTGGAAGGTCCCCCCCGCCTGGTAAACCCCGGGCTGCTGGGACGCACCTACAGGCCATGGTGTGCGTGTTCGTACTCCGAACGCCAATACTAAACCAGCCGCGATGCGTCGCACTAGACACGAATTGTGATCTATTCGGCAGCAAGGTGACGATTGCTGAGGTCGCGGTTGCTGGCCGCGCCGCGGTGCGGTCAGTGCTGTGCTACCAAAAGTGCTATGTGCGCCAGGCCAGCACGTCGCCTGCCGCAGTCACCGGCGGCCCGAGCACGTCGGTGAGGTAATCGCCGAGCGGCGAATTCCCCGGCGCCACGGCGACGACGGCCGTGACCCGCCAGGCCGCGATCTGGCTTCGCATCTGCTCGAGGTTCACCACGCCGAGCGGCGGCGTCCCCGGCCTGGCGAACGTGCTTTTCCGGGCGCCGGCGGCCAGCCAACGGGGCAGCCCGGTCACGGATTGGGTCCACAGGAAGTTCAGGTACCGGCCCGCCGTGGGCAGGCCGCCGCCGCCGACGTAGGCGCGGCCGTTCGCGCCCGGGCCAATGAAGTACCCGCCCGTGAGCGAACCGGGCTCGCCGGTGTCGGCCTGCCAGCGCAGCGGATCGGTGAACCTGGACACCGGGATGGGGACGACGAGCACGGAGGCCGATGCGGGCAGTCGCAGCGAGGCGAACGCCGCCGGCCAGCCGGGCGGTAGCGGCGGCGCCGCGGCGGCCGGGAGGGGCGCCGGGACGAGCGGCAGGGCGGCCAGGACCGCGCAGGACATGACCGCGGCGGCCGGCCGCCAGCCGGACGCGAGCCGCGGCAGGCGGCCGGCGGCGTACCCGGTGAAGCCGGATACCGCGGCGTCGGCGGAGAAGGCGAGCAGCGCGGCGGCCGCGCCGTCCGCCACGACGGAGAACCGGTCCGGCAGCACCGCGTTGAGCACGGGCAGGCCCTGCAGCCAGTACCACGGGAGCTTGATGGCCGCGTACTCGTGCCCGCTGGCGATCAGGGTCCCGCCGAGCGAGAACACCCCGAGCACCACGGCGGTGACCGCGGTCGCCCGGACCGGCAGCAGCCGCCAGAAGTGGATCGCGGCCAGCAGGAGCACCACGATAAGCGGCCAGCCCAGGTAGCCGACGTATTCCGGCAGGCCACCCGCGGAACGCCCGGCCTGCACCGCACTTCCCGCGGTATGGAAGACCATGAGCGAGGAGGGGACGACGAAGCTGGCCAAGTCGTTCTTGAAGTAGTCGGGGAGGAACGGACTGCCGTGCTGCCGCAGGGGACCGAAAAACTGCACCCACAGCGGGTAGCCGGCGATAACAGCGGTCACGCAGGCGCCGACGCCCAGGCCGGCACCCAGCGTCCTGACCTTCCCCGCCACCTCCCGGGCGCGGCTGGCGGCCACCACGGCGACCAGCACGACCCCCGCGATCGCGGTGTCGAGCAGGATCTCCTCGCTGGTCAGCAGCTGGACGGTGACCAGGAGGCCGAGCCAGGTGCCGCCGCGCACGGGCCGGGCGCGCCCGGTCGCCAGGCGCAGGCCCGCGTCGATGATCAGCGGCGGCAGCACCGCGAACTGCAAGTCGTAGTGGCCGATGGCCGAGTGCACCAGGGCGGGCGAGAACCCGTACACCGCCGCGCCCAGCGCCGCCCCGGGCACGCTGACCTGCCAGCGCCGCAGCACGGCGAACATCGCTGTCGCCGACCCGGCGAAGCCCGCGGTCAGCATGACCGTCAGGCTGGTCTGCGGCCCGAACAGCAGCGTCACGGGCGCGAGCAGCACCCCGGGCAGGAGCATGAACGTGTTCCACATGACGTTCACGCCCTGCGGGGCGTTCATCGCCGCGGTGACCAGGGCCGGCAGCCTGGCGTGCGCGATCGCGGTGGCGTCGTACCGGAAGAACCAGGCGAACTGGTTCGCGTCGTTGGGGTTGCCCGCCACCGTCCGCGACGCCGGGTCCCGCCACAGCCAGAACGTGACCGCCAGCGCCGCCAGCAGGTAGTACCCCCCGGCCAGGAGCACCGTGCGGCGGTCGCTGAGCGGGCGCGCGCGCTCGCGGGGCATCGCCCCGGGGATGGTCGTCGACACCGCTCGCATGAGCGTGAGCCTAACGGCACCGACCGTGCCAGGCGGCGGACCCGCCGTCAGCAGACCTTGTGCACCCACCCGAAGGGGTCGGGTAGCTGGCCGTACTGGATGCCGACCAGTTCCTCGCGCAGCCGCATCGTGACCGGCCCCGGCTCGCCGTCCGCGACGGCCCATTGCGTGGCGGCGCCCTTGACCCGGCCGACCGGGGTGATCACGGCCGCGGTCCCGCAGGCGAACACCTCGGTCAGCTCGCCCGCGGCGCACTGGGCCTGCCACTGCTCGACGGAGATCCGGTCCTCGACGGCCTTGATGCCCAGTTCGGGCGCCAGCTTCAGCAGCGAGTCCCGGGTGATCCCCGGCAGCAGCGTCCCCGTCAGCGCGGGCGTCATGATCAGCGGGTGCCCGCCGTCTGTGGAGTCGTCGGTGGAGTTGCCGAAGACGAAGAACAGGTTCATGCCGCCCATTTCCTCGACCCAGCGGTGCTCCGCGGCGTCCAGCCAGACCACCTGGTCGCAGCCGTGGTCCACGGCCTGCTGCTGGGCCGCGAACGCGGCCGCGTAGTTGCCGCCCGTCTTGACCCCGCCGGTACCGCCGGGCGCCGCGCGGGTGTACTCCTGCGACAGCCACACGGTGACCGGCTTCGGGCCGCCGCTGAAGTAGGAGGCGGCCGGCGAGGCGATGACGCAGAACAGGTACTCGCTCGACGGGCGGTTGACCCCCAGCGTGCGCTGCGTCGCGATCATGAACGGCCGCAGGTACAGGCTGTTCCCCTCGCCGGCGGGCACCCAGCGGCGGTCCTGGGCCACCAGGAGTTCCAGGGCGCGGATGAAGGTCTCCTCGGGCAGTTCGGGCATGGCCATCCGGCGCGCCGTCCGGTTGAACCTGGCCGCGTTGGCATCGGGCCGGAACAGCGTGATCGACCCGTCGTCCTGGCGGTAGGCCTTCAGGCCTTCGAAGAATTCCTGCGAATAGTGGAACACGGCGGTGGCCGGCTCGAGGGTGAACGGCCCGTACGCCTCGAGGCGCCCGTCGTGCCAGCCGCGCTCGGCCGACCAGCGCAGCGTGATCATGTGATCGGTGAAGTGCTGGCCGAAACCGGGCGCCTGGAGCAGCGTCTCGCGTTCGGCGTCGGGGAGCGGGTGGCCGGAAAGCCGGATTTCAAAGTCGATCATCGCGTGTACTTCCTCATCGCCTGCGGGCGGGACATCAACACTAGCTGGGGAAACCGTGTGCCACCGGCTGGTACCGGCGGGTCAGCCGGATACTCGCTCGGCGATGTCGTCGCCTACCTCGACTGTGGTGCGGGCCGCCCACGCGCCCTGCCGCTCAAGCAGGTCCTCGGCGACCGCCTGCTCGATCTTCGCCGCCTCGGCGGCCAGGCCCAGGTGCTCGCAGAGCATCGCGGCGGACAGGATGGCCGCCGTCGGATCGGCCTTGTGCTGCCCGGCGATGTCCGGCGCGCTTCCGTGCACCGGCTCGAACATGCTCGGCGTGGTCCCCTCCGGGTTGATGTTCCCGCTGGCCGCCAGGCCGATGCCGCCCGCCACCGCAGCCCCGAGGTCGGTGAGGATGTCGCCGAAGAGGTTGTCGGTGACGATGACGTCGAAGCGCTCAGGAGCGGAGACGAAGAACATCGACGCGGCGTCCACGTGGCAGTAGTCCACCGACACCTCGGCGAACTCCTTGGCCAGCGCGTCCACGGTCCGCTGCCACAGGTCGCCCGCGAACGTCAGCACGTTTGTCTTGTGCACCAGCGTCAGCTTCCTGCGCGGCCTGGTCATGGCCTTGCCGAAGGCGTACCGCGCCACCCGCTCCACGCCGAACGCGGTGTTCAGGCTCTCCTGGGTGGCGATCTCGGCGGGCGTGCCCTTGCGCATCACGCCGCCCGCCCCGGTGTACGGGCCCTCGGTGCCCTCCCGGACGACCAGGATGTCCACCGACTCGGGCCTGACGTCAGCCAGCGGGGAGCCGACCCCGGGGTACAGGCGCACGGGGCGCAAGTTGACGTAGTGGTCCAGCTCGAACCTCAGCCGCAGCAGCAGGCCGCGCTCGAGTACGCCGCTCGGCACGCTGGGGTCGCCGACCGCGCCGAGCAGGATCGCGTCGTGACCCCTGATCTCCTCAAGGACCGCGTCCGGCAGCGTCTCCCCGGTGCGGTGCCAGCGGCGCGCGCCGAGGTCGTAGCTGGTCTCGCTGATCGTGACCTCGGGCGCCGCGGCGCGCAGCACCTTGAGCGCCTCGGCGACCACCTCGGGGCCGATGCCGTCACCGCCGATGACGGCCAGCGTGATCTTTCGTGAACCCATGCCAGAACCTTACTGGCGGGCCTGGTCTGTCGCTGGCTCAGCCGCAGCCGCGTCGCCGCCGTTGTCCCGGCGGTCCAGCGCGACCTGGACAGCCTGCGTGGCCCGGGCCTGCGCCGGCGTCTGTCCGGCCTGGCCCGCGTCGGCCGCGGCGCGGGTGTTCCAGGGATACATGTCGTACACGAGAGAACTCCTGATCGGGGAACCAGAGCGGGACTTACGGCCAGCACATCACCCCGCAGCGGGTGGCCGGCCTGCCCTGGATCAGGTCCTTACAGGTCCCCGCTGCGGCTGGCTACGAGTACGAAGCGCCGCATAGTGCCTGCAACGTTACACGACCCGCCACGGCCACGGACGCCCCTCAAGACGCTTGTCTCAGCATGTGAGACACTATTTTGACGTCCTACCTCATCCCATTCTGGGCCCTGGCGGCCACGAGCCTGCCGGCGCTAGCTCATCCGGCGACGGTAACGGGGACGGGAGGCCTGCTTCCAGACCTGCCGCGCCCGTTTTCTGAGCCGCTCGGCCCGATGCGACTGGCCTTCGTACAGCAGGCCGTAGGTGAACGCGTTCTCGCCCGCCAGATGCGCGGCGATGCCCAGCTCCCGGGTCGCGTGGCGGGCCAGAACGGTGTCCTGGTGGCCGCCGAGCACGGACTGGACCCTTTTCATCTGCCGCGCGAACCGGCGGGCCGGCGTGCCCAGCGCGGGGCTCGCGGCCTCGGCCGCGTAGCGGGCCCGGCGGGCGGCCTTACGCACCTCATGCAGCGCCACGTCCTGACGGTCGCCGGGCGGCGCGTGCCGCGCGCGGCGCATCCGCCGGCGCGCCTGGCGGTAGGCCCGGCGGACCGCGGCGGGGAGGACATCGCGGGCCGGGGCGTCGGCCCGAGGGCCGAGCAACGGGCCGGCGGCGAGCCGGTCCAGTTCGGCCAGCAGCTGGACGTACCGCGGCGAGTCGAGCGCCTCGAGAAGCTCAAGGCGCGCTGCGGCCCGCCTGGGGGCGTAGTAACCCTGCACCCGGGCCAGCACCGGCCCGATGAGGACCTCGACCGCCATGGGCCGCAGGCTCGCCTGCAGGTGCTCCGGGAGGACCTCGCCGTCGCGCGCCGCGCCGAGCAGGCCGCCGAGCCACTTGAGCTCGGCGGCCACGTGCTCGGTGCCCGGCCGGGGGATGACGCTCCCGAACGACCGGAAGGTGGCGCGCAGCCGGCGGCTGGCCACCCGCATCTGGTGAACCGCGTCGGGCTCGTCGGTACGCACCGTCGGCTCGAGCGACGCCAGCTGGTGCGCCTGCAGGCGCAAGTAGGCCAGCACGACCTCGCCTGCCGACGCTGACGGCCTCGGCCGGGTCCCGGCAACGACGGTCTGGGTGGCCGTGGGCTGGGTCCGGGTGTGCGTCGTGTTCGCTGTCATCGTGGCCCGCTACCCCGAGCGGCGCAGCTAAACGCGCGGCGGCCGGATCCGCGGACGCGATGACGGTCTGCGTTGCGCCTACTCGTCCTCCGCCAGCCAGGACATCAGGGGACGGAGCCGGGCGCCGACCTGCTCGATCTGCTCGGCGTGCTCGGCCTCGCGGCGCTTGAGGAAGTTGGGCTTGCCCGCGTCGAACTCCTCGACCAGTTCGCGCGCGAACGAGCCGTCCTGGATCTCGCCGAGGATCCGGCGCATCTCCTCCCGGGTCTGCTCGTTGATCAGCCTCGGTCCGCGGGTGTAGCCGCCGTACTCGGCGGTGTCGGACACCGACCAGTACATCTTGGAGATGCCGCCCTCGTACATCAGGTCCACGATCAGCTTCATCTCGTGCAGGCACTCGAAGTAGGCGGACTCGGGCTGGTAGCCGGCCTCGACCAGGGTCGCGAATCCGGCCTTGATCAGCTCGGCGACGCCGCCGCAGAGCACCGTCTGCTCGCCGAACAGGTCGGTCTCGGTCTCCTCGGTGAACGTGCTCTTCAGCGCGCCGGCCCGGGTGCCCCCGATGGCCTTGGCGTAGGCGAGGGTCAGCGGCCAGGCCTGACCGGTCGCGTCCCGCTCGACGCAGACCAGCACCGGCACGCCGCGCCCCTGCGAGAACTGGCGGCGGACCAGATGGCCGGGCGCCTTCGGCGCGACCATGCAGACGTCCACGCCGGCCGGCGGCGTGATGAGCTGGTAACGGATGTTCAGGCCGTGGGCGAAGAACAGCGCGTCCCCCGGCACCAGCGACGGCGCGATCGCCTCCGCGTACAGCTCGCGCTGCAGGTGGTCCGGGACCAGGACCATGATCAAGTCGGCTTCCTCGCACGCCTGCCCGGGGGTGGTGACCCGCAGGCCCTCGTTCGCGGCCTTGTCCCTGCTCGCCGAGCCTTCGGGCAGCCCGACCCGTACGTCCACGCCGGAATCGCGGAGCGAGAGGGCGTGCGCGTGCCCCTGGCTGCCGTAGCCGAGGACCGCGACGTGCCTGCGCTGGATAACCGAGAGGTCGGCGCTGTCGTCGTAGAAGATTTCTGCCACCTTAAATGGCCTTCCTGTTTGTCGTTCCTGGGTTGTCCTGCGAACCTTGCGCGGAAGATCAGTGCCTGACGGAAATAAAGGCGTCAGATACGGCGCCTTTTCTTCCGCGGAGCACCATTCCTCCGCGATTTATGCGCTGCGTTCCACGGGGCGCAGCGCGCGGTCGGTGATCGACCGGCTGCCGCGGCCGATGGCCACCATGCCCGACTGGACGAGCTCCTTGATGCCGACGGGCTCGAGCACCCTGACCAGCGCGTCGAGCTTATCCTTGTCGCCGGTGGCTTCGACGGTGATCACGTCGAGCCCGACGTCCACCACCCGGGCGCGGAACAGGTTCACGGTCTCGAGCACGCGCGACCGGCTGTCGGCGTCGGCCCTGACCTTGACCAGGAGCAGCTCGCGCTGCACCGTGGCGCCCGGCTCGAGCTCCACGATCTTCAGCACGTTGATGAGCTTGTTCAGCTGCTTGGTCACCTGCTCGAGCGGGTGCTCCTCGCAGTTGACCACGATGGTGATGCGGGAGATCTCCTCGTGCTCGGTCGGCCCGACCGCCAGCGAGTCGATGTTGAAACCGCGCCGCGCGAACAGGCCGGCGATCCGGACCAGCACACCCGGCTTGTTCTCCACCAGGACCGATAGCGTGTGGTGGGTCATTCCTCCGCACCTCCCCAGTCGGGCGCCAGGCCGCGCGCGAACTTGATGTCGTTGTTGGACGTGCCCGCCGCGACCATGGGCCAGACCATGGCGTCCTTGTGCACCACGAAGTCCACCACGACCGGCCGGTCGTCGATGGCCATGGCCCGCTCGATGACCCGGTCCACGTCGCCCGGCTCCTCGCAGCGGATGCCCTCGCAGCCGTACGCCTCGGCGAGCTTGACGAAGTCCGGGATGCGGGTCCCGGTCGGCCTGCTTGGCTGGTCGCCGGGGTGCAGGTCCGTGTTGGAGTACCGCTCGTTGTAGAACAGCGTCTGCCACTGCCTGACCATGCCGAGGCTGCCGTTGTTGATGACCGCGACCTTGATCGCGATGCCCTCAAGCGCGCAGGTGGCCAGCTCCTGGTTGGTCATCTGGAAGCACCCGTCGCCGTCGATCGCCCACACGGTCGCGGCCGGGCAGCCGACCTTGGCGCCCATCGCGGCCGGCACGGCGAAGCCCATGGTGCCGAGCCCGCCGGAGTTGATCCAGGTCCGCGGGTGCTCGTAGTCGATGAACTGGGCCGCCCACATCTGGTGCTGCCCGACCCCGGCCACGTACAGCGCCTCCGGGCCCGCGATCTTGCCGATCCGCTCGATCACGTACTGCGGCGCCAGCGAGCCGTCAGCCGGCGAGTCGTAGCCCAGCGGGTAGGTCGTCCGCCACGAATCGACCTGGGCGTGCCAGGCGCCCAGGTCGGGGCGCTGGCCCTGCTCGTGCTCGGCCCGGATCGCCGCGATCAGGTCGGCGATCACCTCGCGGCAGTCACCCACGATCGGCACGTCGGCCCGGCGGTTCTTGGAGATCTCGGCCGGGTCGATGTCCGCGTGCACGATCTGCGCGCCGGGAGCGAACGTGTCGAGCTTGCCGGTCACCCGGTCGTCGAAGCGGGTGCCGAGCGCGATGAGGAGGTCGGCCTTCTGCAGGGCGCCGACCGCCGCCACCGTGCCGTGCATGCCCGGCATGCCCAGGTGCCGCGGGTGCTTGTCCGGGAACGCGCCCCTGGCCATCAGCGTGGTGACCACCGGGATGCCGGTCAGCTCGGCCAGCTCGCGCAGCTGCGCGGACGCCCGGGCCTTGATCACGCCGCCGCCCACGTACAGCACGGGCCGCCTGGCCTCGCCGATCAGCCGCGCGGCCTCGCGCACCTGCCGGGCGTGCGGCCTGGTCACCGGGTGGTAGCCGGGCAGCTCGAAGGGGACCGGCCAGCTGAACTCCGTCATGGCCTGCATGGCGTCCTTGGCCACGTCCACGAGCACCGGCCCCGGCCGGCCGGTCGAGGCCACGTGGAACGCCTCGCCGATCGTGCGGGCGATGTCCCCGGCCTTGGTGACCAGGAAGTTGTGCTTGGTGATCGGGAGGGTGATCCCGGAGATGTCGGCCTCCTGGAAGCCGTCGGTGCCGATCAGGCCGGTGGAAACCTGGCCGGTGATCGCGACGATCGGGACCGAGTCCATGTAGGCGTCGGCGATCGGGGTGACCAGGTTGGTCGCGCCCGGGCCGCTGGTCGCCATGCAGACGCCGACGCGCCCGGTGGCCTGCGCGTACCCGGTGGCGGCGTGTCCGGCGCCCTGCTCGTGCCTGACCAGGATGTGCCTGATCGCCTTGGAGTCGAGCAGCGGGTCGTAGGCCGGCAGGATCGCCCCGCCGGGAATGCCGAACACCACGTCCGCGCCCACCCGCTCGAGCGCGTACACCAGCGCCTGCGCGCCGGTGGCCCGGACGGTGGCCGGGCCGGCGTGCACCCGCGGCGGCTCGGCCGGGGCGGCGACCGCGGAGACGGTGCTCGCCGGGACGGTGCTCGCCGGGACGGTGCTCGCCGCAGCGTTGCCGGCCGGGCCGTTGCCGGCCGGGCCGCTGCTGGCCGGGACGGTGCTCGCCGGGCCGTTGCCGGCCGGACCGCTGCTCGTCGGGCCGCTGCTGGCCGGGCCGCTGCTGGCCGGGCCGGGGGGCGGGAAGCCCGCGGCGGGCGGCGGCTCGGCCGCGGTCCGCCCGCCCTCGCGGTGCGGGGAACGGGCGGCCAGGTCACGCGGGCTGGGCGCCGGGATTGCGGGTCCAGGTCCCTTGCGGCCGGACATCTGCTCGGTCATCGGTACGTCTCCATCGGGTCCGGAGTCAGCGGCATAAAAAAGCCCCCCGAGCCTGACGGCAGTCGAGGGGAGCGCGCAGTGAGCTGTCTTGGTCAGCCGCCTGCGCGCCGGCCAAGTACGAGGATGCTCGGGTAAGTCACGCGTTCCACCTTACTGCCGCCGGGAATCAAGACGTCAACCGATCACGCCGGTTGTCTCATATTCCGAGACGAGCCGCTCGTTTGTTCGCCCTCCGTCTTGGTGATCAGGGCTTCGACACCGGACGCCGGCATCGGCCTGGCGACCAGGAAACCCTGGCCGTAGTCGCAGCCCATCTCGCGCAGCGCAGCCAGCTGACGGTTCTGCTCGATGCCCTCGGCGATCACTCGCAGGCCGAGTTCGCGGCCCAGCTGCACCACGGTCCTGGTGAGCAGGGTGAGCGTCTCGTCCTGGCCGAGGCCCGCGACGAACGAGGGGTCGACCTTGATCGTGTCCAGCGGAAGCTGCCGCAGGTAGGCCAGCGAGGCATAGCCGGTGCCGAAGTCGTCGATCGCCAGCCTGATGCCCAGCCGGTGCAGCTCCGCGAGCCGGCCGACGATCAGCTCGTCCTCCTCGACCAGGATCCGCTCGTTGACCTCGATGGTGAGCGCGCCCGGCGGCAGGCCGGTCTCCGCCAGGATCGCGGCCACCCGCGCCGCGAACAGGGGGCCGGTGATCTGGCGGGCCGACAGGTTGACGGAAACCCCGACCTCGGCGGAGATCCGCCGCCAGGCGGCGCCCTGAGCGCAGGCCTCGCGGAGTACCCACTCGCCGATCGGCACGATCAGGCCCGACTCCTCCGCCGCGCCGAGGAACTCGCGCGGCGGGACGTCCTGGCCTTCGCGCCACCAGCGGACCAGCGCCTCCGCCCCGGCGACCTGCGCCGTAGCCAGGTGAATGACCGGCTGGTACTGCAGGGTGAGCTCGCCGTTCGTGATGGCCCGCTGGAGGTCGCTGACGATCTTGAGCCTGCGAACCACGTCCGTGTGCATGTGCGCGGCGTAGATCTCGACCCGGTCACCGCCCGCCCCCTTGGCCCGTGACATCGCCACGTCCGCGTTGCGCAGCACCAGCCCGGGCGGGCTGTCGGGCCCGGCCTCGGCAAGCGCGACGCCGACGCTGGCGGTGAGCGAGATCTGCTGGCCGGCCACCCGGAACGGCTCGGCGGCGACCGCGCTCGCCAGCCGCTCGGCGATCTCGGCGACCTCCTGGACGCTCCCGGCGTCCTCGACCAGGACGGCGAACTCGTCACTGCCCCAGCGCGCGACCGTGTCGTGGACCGGGACGACCGCGCGGAGGCGCCGCGCCGCCTGCGCGAGGACGAGATCGCCGGCCCCGTGGCCGACCGAGTCGTTGACCGCGGTGAACCGGTCGAGGTCGAGGAAGACGACGCCGGCCCGCCTGGCCGCCGCGACGTCGCCCAGCATGTCCCGCGTCCGCTCCTCCACGTAGGCGCGGTTGGGCAGGCCGGTCAGCCCGTCGTGGAAGGTCAGGTGCGCGACCTGCTGGCGGAGCGCGACCTGCTCGCTGACGTCGCGGGCGGTGACGAGCAGCCCGGGTGCGCCGGGCGCCTGGTACCTGAGGATGGCGGCCTCCACGTGCCGCCACGTCCCGTCGGCGGCGCGGATCCTGGCCGGGAAGCGACCCGGGTCCGCGGTACCCGCGTCCTCGGCCCGGCCGGCCCCGGCGGGCTCGGCGGGGTGACCCAGGGCGAGACGCACCGCCGCCAGCGCCGCGGCGTGGTCCTCCGGGTGGACCAGGTCCAGCAGCCGCCGGCCGACCAGCTGCCCCGGCGCGTAGCCGTAGTCCGCGACCGCGCCGCTCGCCTGCCTGATCACCCCGTCCGGCTCGCACACCAGGACGATGTCGCTCGTCCGGCTGGCCAGATCGCGCAGGTTGCTGCTCGACTCCCGCCACCTCAGCACGGCCGTCCCGTTTTCCCTGACCAGCATGAATATCCGCGCCGACAGCACGAGGACGGCGGCCCCGCTCGCCACGACCAGCGCCACCCCGGACGCGGGGCCGCCGGCCAGGCCGGTCGCGATGACCACCACGGTGACGCCCGAGGCGGTCGCCGCGGCAACGACGGCGGTCGCCGCCGAGTTCACGGCCCGGCGCGTCCAGCCGGACTCGGTTACCCGCCAGGGCGTCAGGGCGAGCAGCACCGCCGCGATCACGGGCATCAGCTGCGCGGCGATGCCCAGGTGCCCGCCGGCTACCCGCTGGCCGACCGCGAGGGCGTCGCCCGCCCCCGCGGCGAGCAGGGCCAGGTAGGGCAGGACCACTCGCCGCCAGGCCATCGTGACCACGGGCAGCAGCGCGCCGAGCACGGCCAGGTCCGCCAGCGGGTGGATCAGCGCGATGAGGAAGATCCCCGGCCGGTCACCGGACCGGTGGTACTCGTCGCTGAACTGGGTGACCCAGCCGATCACCAGCAGGGCGACCGCCATGACGTAGCCGTCGGCCAGGCCGGGCAGGACGGAGGCCCCCTGACCCTGGCCCGCGGATCCGTCCGGGCCGTCCGGGCCGTCCCGGCCGCCCGGGCCGCCCGGGGCCGCCGATCCGGTTTCCGCGTCCTTGTCCGCGCCGGCCAGCATCGTGATGCCGATCGCGGCGGCCGCCAGCGCCAGCAGCGACGGCAGGTCCGTGAGCGACAGGCCCGAGGTCGGATTCAGCGCACCGCCGAGGAGCTGAGCCAGGACGAGCGCGGCACAGTAGAGCGCGGCGGCACCCGCGAGCCACCGGTAGCCCCGGGCGAGGGCGCCCTCGTGCCCGCGGGCGCCGAGCCAGAGGCTCGCGGCCGCGGCGAACCACGCGAGCATGCCAAGCACGCTCATACTCGGTCTCCCGAGGTGATCCGGCGCACCCGGGCTCCTTCCGTTCCGCCCTTGCTGGCTCTTATCTGGTCAACTATCTGGTCAACGCGCGCTGGCCCGGCACAGATGGCTGTTTCATGTATTCGTTACGCCCTCGTAACGAATAGTCGCCGACGTCACTGATTACCTAGCGCCGGCGACAACCGGATCCCCAGCCGCGCTGGCGGCCCCCCGACCGGTGTGCCGCTCACTCTACGTACACCAGATCACACTTAGGTTGAGAGGCGGGAGCGGTAAGGCACCAGACCAGGCTACGCAGGGCAGGCAAGGAGCTGGCTGAGGGTTCTGACCGGGGGAATATTCGCATGTCATTACACTCTCTGGGGATAAACCGCCACTGCTGCGTAGCCGAACAGGGAGGCCGTCGTGCGCAAGGTCCTCATCGCGAACCGCGGGGAGATCGCGGTGCGTGTCGTGCGGGCCTGCCGCGACGCCGGCCTGGCCAGCGTGGCCGTTTACGCCGAGCCGGACCTGAACGCGCTGCACGTGACGATGGCCGACGAGGCGTACTCGCTGGGCGGGGTGACCGGCCCGGAGACCTACCTGGACATCGACAAGATCATCAAGGTGGGGCTGGCGTCCGGCGCGGACGCGGTGCACCCCGGCTACGGGTTCCTCGCGGAGAACGCCAGCTTCGCCCGGGCCGTCGCCGCGGCCGGCCTGACCTGGATCGGCCCGCCGCCCGACGCGATCGAGGCGCTCGGCGACAAGGTGCGGGCGCGGCACATCGCCCGCGAGGCCGGGGCGCCGCTCACGCCGGGCACGGCGGATCCGGTGCGGGACGCCGAGGCGGTCAGGGCCTTCGGCCGCGAGTACGGGTTCCCCGTCGCGATCAAGGCCGCGTTCGGCGGCGGCGGGCGCGGGCTGAAGGTGGCGTGGCGCGAGGACGAGGTGGCGGACCTCTACGAATCGGCCGTCCGGGAGGCCACCGCGGCGTTCGGCCGGGGCGAGTGCTTCGTCGAGCGGTACCTGGACCGGCCGCGGCACGTGGAGACGCAGTGCCTGGCCGACGCGCACGGGCACGTGGTGGTCGTCACCACCAGGGACTGCTCGCTTCAGCGCAGGCACCAAAAGCTCGTCGAGGAGGCTCCGGCGCCGTTCCTTGCGCCGGAGCAGATCCAGGAGCTGTACCGCGCGTCGAAGGCGATCTTGCGGCTGGCGGGCTACGCGGGCGCGGGCACCTGCGAGTTCCTCGTCGGCCAGGACGGCGCGATCAGCTTCCTCGAGGTCAACACCCGGCTGCAGGTCGAGCATCCGGTCAGCGAGGAGGTCACCGGCCTGGACCTGGTGCGCGAGATGTTCCGCATCGCCGACGGCGAGCCGCTCGGCTACGACGACCCGCCGGCCAGGGGGCATTCGATCGAGTTCCGGATCAACGCCGAGGACCCCGGCAGGAACTTCCTGCCCGCCCCGGGCACGATCACCACCTGGAACCCGCCGTCGGGGCCGGGGGTCCGGCTCGACTCCGGGTACGCGAGCGGGCAGACGGTTCCGCAGGTGTTCGACTCGCTGATCGCCAAGCTGATCGTGACCGGGGCCAGCCGCACCCAGGCGCTG
>DATJQX010000025.1:0-10656 GCA_035505275.1 Streptosporangiaceae bacterium
GACCGCGAACCCCGTCACCGGCGCGTACATCAGCGAGACCGCCTGGAACGTGCAGTCCGGGTCGCCGGACGGGTCGGGCGGCGGGTTCAGCCGGCTGTTTCCCCGGCCCGCCTACCAGGACGGCGTGCCCGGCATCGGCGCCACCCGGGGCGTGCCGGACGTCGCCGCGGACGCCTCGTCAGGCACCGGGATGGCGCTCGCGTTCAGCGATGGCGGCGGCCACCACTACATCCTCGTCGGGGCCGGTGGCACCAGCGCCGCCGCGCCGTTCTGGGCCGGGCTGATCGCCCTGGCCGACCAGGAAGCCGGCCACCCGCTCGGCTTCGTCAACCCCGCCATCTACCGGATCGCCCGCGGCCCGCTCTACCACAAGGCGTTCCACGACATCACCACCGGCAACAACACGGTGAACCTCAACGGGACCACGGTCACCGGCTACCAGGCCGGCCCCGGCTGGGATCCCGTCACCGGCTGGGGAACCCCGAACGCCCAGGTCCTCATCCCCCTGCTCGCCCGCGACGCCGGCTCATGACCCCGGCGGCGCGGCGAGGGGCAGGGCCGGAGCGTGTCAGCGGCTGGGCGTTGAGGTAGTCCTGGGGGGAACCACGGACCGTTCGGTAGAAATAGCAGGGATGCCGAACGGACCGCCGGGCACCGGCGGGGTGAACCGCGGGTCCTTGGGCCCTCGGCGAGGAGGAGTGCGATGACGCAACGCGTCTGCGTGACGGGAGCCAGCGGGCAGGCGGGCCGGGCCGTGGTGCGGGACCTGCGCGAGCACGGCTACGACGTGGTGGCCACGGACATCGCGGTCACCAGGCAGGACCGTGAGGACGGGATGCTGCGCGCCGACCTGACCGACTACGGGCAGGCGGTCGAGGCGCTCCAGGGGCCCGAGGCTACCTGGTGGCCGGCGGGCGCCACGGCAGGCGGACCCAGCGGGCTGGCGGAGGAGTTCCGCCGGGGCGTCGATTTCGTCGTCCACCTGGCGAACATCCCGGCGCCGGAGCTCGCCACCCCGGCGGCTACGTTCAACGCGAACATGACGATGAACTTCAACGTGTTCATGGCCGCGGCCAGGACGGGCGTGAGCCGGGTGGTGTGGGCGTCGAGCGAGACCACGCTGGGGCTGCCCTTCGAGGTACCGCCGCGGTACGCGCCCGTGGACGAGGAGCACTACCCGTTCCCGACCACGACGTACGCGCTGTCCAAGGTGGCCAGCGAGACCGTCGCCGGGCAGATCGCGAAGTGGTCGGGGATCCCGTTCATCGCGCTGCGGTTCTCCAACATCATGGAACCCGGTTTCTACCAGGAGTTCCCCTCGTTCTGGGGCGATCCTCACGAGCGCAAGTGGAACCTGTGGGGGTACATCGACGAGCGGGACGTGGCTCTTGCGTGCAGGCTGGCCCTGTCCGCGCCGGCCGGCGCCGTGGCGGGCAGCCCGAGCTTCATCATCGCCGCGGCGGACACCGTCATGAACCGCCCGTCGGCCGATCTGGTCGCCGAGGTCTTCCCCGGTGTGCGGCTCACCCGCGACGTCGGCGAATACGGCACGCTGCTCGCCATCGACCGCGCCAGGAAGGTCCTCGGCTTCGAGCCCGCCCACAGCTGGCGCGATCACATCACCGGGGAGGCGCAGCCGGCGCGCTAGCGTTCGGCCCGGGGCAAGGCCGGCGCGCTAGCGTTCGGCGCGGGGCAAGGCCGGCGCGCTAGCATTCGGCCCGGGGCAAGGCCGGCGCGCTAGCATTCGGCCCTGGGAGAGGGGAGCCGGCATGGACTTCGACGCGTATGCGCGGATGCTGTGGGCGGGACGGGCGGACGCCTACCAGCGCGGGTTCGCGCGGCTGACCGCGCACACGGCCGGGGCGCTGCTCGATGCGGCCGGGGTCACCGCGGACACCAGGCTGCTGGACGCCGGGACCGGGCCCGGCGTGGTCGCCGGGGCCGCGGTCGCGCGCGGCGCCCGGGTGACGGCCATCGACGCCGAGCCCAGCATGGCCGAAGCCGCCGCGCGGAACGTCCCCGGCCTGGACGTCCGGGTCGCGGTGCTGCCGGACCTGCCGCTGAACGACGGCGAGTTCGACGCGGTGACCGGCAACTTCGTCATCAACGCGGTCGGCCAGCCGGAAGCCGCGCTCACGGAACTGCACCGGGTACTGCGCGAGGACGGACGGCTGGCGCTGACCTGCTGGCGCCACCCGCCGTCCACGGCGCTCGGCATCGCCGCGGACGCCATCGAGGCGGCGGGCGTGCCCTGGCCGGAGGACGTCCCGGTCCCGCCGTTCCGTAAGTACAGCTCGCCAGGCGCGTTCGAGGCGCTGCTCACCGGGATGGGCTTCACCGATGCGACCGCGCGGGAGGTGAGCTGGGAGCACCGGGTGGATCCTGCGGACTGGTGGCAGGTGTACCTGGCGGGCATCGGGTCCAACGGCGCGGTGATCGCGCGGCAGGACGCCGCCACCGTCGCGCGGATCAAGGCCGAGTTCGACCGGCTCATCGCGCCCTACGCCGTAGGCGACGGCATGGTCGCCATGCCCGCCGTCGCGGTACTCGCCAGCGCGACCTGGTGACGCCCGGTGCATGATTGGCGGATGCCACTATTCGCGTTTGAGGGCCGGGAGCCGCAGGTCAGCCCGGAGGCGTGGATCGCGCCTACCGCCACCCTGGTGGGGGACGTGCGCGTGGAGGCCGAGGCCTCGATCTGGTACGGGGCCGTCCTGCGGGCCGACTTCGGGCCGATCATCGTGCGGCGGGGAGCGAATATCCAGGATGGTTCGGTCCTGCACGGCGGCGACGACCCGGTGACCGAGATCGGCGCCGGGGCGACCGTCGGCCACCTGTGCGTGGTCCACGGCGCCGTCGTCGGCGAGGAAGCGCTGATCGGCAACGGCGCCACGGTGCTCGACGGCGTGATCGTGGGCCGGCGCGCGCTGGTCGCCGGGGGCGCCACGGTGCCGCCCCGGATGGTCATCCCCGACGGCATGCTCGCGGTAGGGGTCCCGGCCACGGTCGTGGGAGACGTGACCGGCGGGGCCAGGTACTGGGTCGAGAACAACCCGGCCGTCTACCGCGACCTGGCCCGGCGGCACGCGGCCGCCGTCCGCCCCGTCACCTGACCGCCGCCCGGATCTGGGCACGGAAGCACCGCTCGGCCGGCAACGGAATTCCAGTTATCCCGAGCGGGCGCGCAGCACCGGGCCTCGTGCGGATTTCACGGGACGCCCGCGGCGATATGTCCGTCAAGACCCATGGATCGCTGCACTCTGGGGCATCGTTATCGTCGCTGTCGTGGTCGGCGGCGGTCAATCGAGCATGATGGTTTCGCTCATCGTCCGTTGCCAAGGCAACCCCATCCACGATTTATGCGCGGCATTCATATGGGTGCGGCAGAAGGCCCATCCTGTTGCGGGTCGGGCCCGGTTGGGCCTGGGATTCGGCTCTTGTCACCATCGTCGTGGTGTGTTAAAGCGGACTATAAGAACGAGCGTAAACATGCTTTCGCGGAGGTAGCGCAGAGGACGGCGCCAATGGATGGCATACGGAGAAGGCCTGCGCCATCGAAGCGGGCCGCCAACGGCCGCAGGCCGGCCGGGCAACTCCCCAATGGGCATGCAGCGGGCCTGACGGGTGCCCTCCGGGCCGGGGAATCTCCCGATCGGGAGGCCACTCGCTACCTGTCTGCCGCTACCCAGATAGATATCAAATACGCGGAGAATGTGGTCGATCGAGTAGTCAATGAACGCCTCAGGGCGCTGGCGCCTACCTTCGGTGTCGATGTGCCTGTCGTCGCCAAGTGGGCTATAAAGGCCGTTCGCACGCGAGCTGTGCGGGACAATCTACTGACCGCGATCCTGATGCTACAGCTTCTGCTAACGGTAATAGTAATCCTGTGGTGGGATTGGGCCTGGACCTTTATCGCGCTGCTACTCATAGCCGCGTGGCTGGCTGTGTCATGGGACTACCGCGAACGCATGCACCAAATTGTTCGGGGAAAGATGCTCAGGGACCGTTTCGATCCCGCAGAAGCTCCCTCCCCGTACCGTCAACCTGACGTTGAGCGGCTCCATGAGATCGCAAAACGAAGAGACGGAAACCTTGCCGTATTTAGCGGCCACTCCGCATTCATCGGCAGCGGTGCGCCGGTTTATGGTCAGCGCCTGCTACTGGATATCATGGGTGGAAAGGAACCAGATACCGGCACGGCCAGGAAACCGGACCCTTTCACTAGTTACGACCTTCACCTGGCTATCATCGACGCATTCGGCCGAGAACGCGGCCTAGCCAAGAGCCTCGACAACGTCCGGGTCTACGAACGTCTGTTTGTCAACGGACTTCATGTGCAGAACAACGAGCAGCTGCTACCTAACCGACTGCAAGCGCCGCCCACTTCAGTCGACAACCGACTGCTGCAAGCAGCGGCGGTCCGTCCCTCGCCCGAGGCGCGCACATATGTCTGTGTAGAAATGCCCGGCTGGCAGGGACAGCTGGTGGTCACACTATTCATCCGCGCCGTTTACGCAGGTGACTCGCTTTACGTCGAATACGTCTTCAGGGCCCTCCGGCCTATTCGTCGTGAATTTCTCCTGATAGATAGCCTGTATGACTATTCCCGGTTCGGCCAGCTGAAGGATTCACTCAGACACGGGCTCTGGGAACTGATACCTGCATTGCTCGCGTCTCCTGGTCAAGTACTCGGGTCGCGGCGGCGGCGAGGCAAGACCCGCCGCGAACAATCATGGAGCATTCATGCGATAGAGAGAGGCTACGTATTCGACTATGGCGCAAGCCGAAGCATCCGAGAGTATGCGAGCGGAGGCCAGCGGCAACATTACTTTCTTGCGCGCGACGAGACCATGTACCTGCTGCTAGCGCAGCAGACGTTGATACAGGCCGTACGAAAGTTTCTCAGTGACCACGGGATCGACCTGAGTCAGTTCGACGCCCAGGTCAAGATCATTTTCGATAAGAGCATTCATATCGGCGACATCAAGGATAGTACCGGAGTTGCTGTCGGCGATAGTGCGTCGGCAACGGTAGGCGGCTCTCCGAAAGGAGCGGAATGAATAGAAAGAGGGACGGCGACCGAAATATCACAGTGGGGAACATCAGTCGCAGTAACGCGGTCGCCATTGGAGATAATGCGTCTGCCTCGGTTCATCAGCCGCGACCACCCGCGCGGGAGGAGCTAATCGCAGCCCTCAGTGATTTCATACAGTCACTCG
Organism: Streptosporangiaceae bacterium; assembly: GCA_035505275.1. Taxonomy (GTDB): domain Bacteria; phylum Actinomycetota; class Actinomycetes; order Streptosporangiales; family Streptosporangiaceae; genus Palsa-504. The sequence continues at coordinate 5,220 of DATJQX010000025.1, forward strand.
GACCCTATGAGGATAGCCTGCCCAACTCGCAAGCCATACGCGAATCGGCGGAAGCAGTACGCGCCGAGGTCAAGAGGCCATCCCCTAGGTGGCACGTGATACGCAACTCGCTCAAGCGAATCGCCGCGAGCGTCACCAGCGTGGGAGCGCTGACGGAGGCTATCAATAATCTGCAGACGCTCGTAGCCCACATCGCTCGCTAGCTGAGAGGCATCGTGGCCTGGCCCGCCGGCACGCGCCACGTCGTTGGCGGTTAGAGTCCGGCGGTGCGGGTAATCGCTGCTCGTGACGGTTGCCGCGACGGTCCTGGATGGTCGTTACTCCCTTGATGAGCAAATCGGCGCCGGCGGGTTCTGCGAGGTATGGCGAGGCACCGATACCGTCCTGATCCGGCCGGTGGCCGTCAAGCTGCTGTCCGACCGCTACGCTCATCAGCCCGATGCCCGGGCCCGGTTCAGGGCCGAGGCGCGGCACGCCGGGGCCCTGTCCCACCAGAATGTCGCCCGCATCTATGACTACGGTGAACCGGAGTGCGCGCCGTCCTACCTGGTGATGGAACTAATCGAGGGACCCTCGCTGGCTGCCGTGCTGGCCTACGGCCCGCTCGACGCCGGGCGGACCCTGGACATCGTCGCCCAGGTCGCGGCCGGCCTGGCGGCCGCGCACAGCGCGGGTCTTGTACACCGCGATATCAAGCCGTCGAACATCTTGTTCACGTCCTCGGGCACCGTGCGGATCACGGACTTCGGCATCGCGCACGCGGTCGGGTCGGCTCCGCTGACCGCCACCGGGACGTTGATGGGGACGCCGGGCTACCTCGCGCCGGAGCGGATCGCCGGAGCCCAGGCGGGACCGGCGAGCGACCTGTACGCGCTGGGCATCGTGGCCTTCGAGTGCCTGGCCGGGGCACGGCCGTTCGCGGGCCCGCCGCTGGAGGTGGCGATCGCGCACCGGGACCGCCCGCTGCCGCCCCTGCCCGCCTGGCTGCCGGCCGAGGTGGCCGAGTTCGTGATGGTGCTGACCGCGAAGGACCCGGACTGGCGGCCGGCCAGCGCCGGCCAGGTCGCGGACCAGGCACGCCGGCTGCGAGGCCAACTGGTCGCGGGCGAGGTCGGCGTCCCGGGCGCGATCGGCGCGCGGCCGGTCGCCGCCGGCGCGCCGCTGACAGTTACGGCTGGCGCGGCGCCGACGGTCACCGATGCCCGGGCGAGCCAGGACACAGGGAGCCAGGCGCGGGGAAACTCGTCGCGGACGCGCCAAGGCCGGCCCCATCGGCGGCGGACCCTGGGCGCTGCCGCTCTGGTCGCGGTCGCCGCGCTCACCTTCCTGATGCTGCTCACCGTCAACGGGTTCGCAGCCGGCTCGCACCCGGCCATCCCGGCGTCCTCCGGGGCGCCGCAGGCGGCGCCGTCCGTGACCAAGCCGCCGCCAGCCGCATCCCCGGCGCCGTCCGGGCGCGCTGGACAGCAGCAGGCTGCCACCGCGAACACGGGTATCGGCGCCGACGCGGCGGGCGCGCACCGACCCGCCGGTCAACCCGCAGGCCGACGCCACCATGGGCACCGCCCGGGCCCTGGGAACGGGCCCGGGCCTGGGAACGGGAACAGCCAGGCTATAGCCCGGTGACGCTGACCGGGGCTGGAGCGGGACGCCAGGCCCCCGTCCGGGAGAGTTCTCAGGCGACGACTGGGGGGCCGTCGATGACTCTGGCGGAGGAATGCTCGCGGATCGCGTTGGCGACGGCGTCCGGGTCATCAGGAGTAATGAACGGCAGGATGGCGCCGCCGGTGTCGAGTATCAGTGCCGTTTTCTTAGCCGGGCGGCCCGGATCCAGACTGGCCCAGTAGCGCAGCGTGGTGCTGCCCCAGATCCTGGTCCGGCCGGTGAAGGTCCCGATGGGGACCCGGCGCACCTCACGGATGGATTGATAGGGAATGCGCTTGGTACCCCATGGGAAGTAGTACCCGTGGATAAGCACCGCATCGTTGGTGCACTCAATCCAGCGGTCCTTATACAAAGCGCTCACATTCTCACCTTACGCTGGCGTGGACTTCGGGTCAGCATCAGGTCAGCGGAGAGAGGGAGAGAGAGTCCCTCCCGCGGGCGCTGCCCGGGCGCTTCCTGGATCGGACGGGCGGCGGAGCCGCTGCTACGGGTGGCGCTGGCGGCGAGCGCCGCGAGCACGGCCAGGCCGACGGCACCACCGGCCTGCCGGGCCGTGTGCAGCGGCCCCTGGGGTCACAGGGGAAGCAGGGGATGCACCACGGCTCGTTCGGCAAACCCGGCGCCGGCCTGCGAACAAGACACTGTCACCGAAAACTTCTTATTCAGGAAATCTTGCTGATTACTGCAGCGAAGCTCCAGGTACGGGAGCAATCGTGCTATGAAGCGCGCTCGGGATTACGGGGGTACATAAATCCCCATACCACGCGAGCCTAGCAGAGGGCTCACGTGCCACAGTAATGCCTGGTCAGCAGTCGAAGGGGAGCTCAGAGACGATCTTTAACTGCTTTTCAGGCTATGTCCAGCACTCTTACGGGAGGAAACGATGCGCATCAGGCGCCTCGGGATCTACACAGCCGCCTCGGTGGCTGCCATCGCCACCGCCGGGCTGCTTGCCTCACCGGCATTTGCCTCGACGACCCAGTACCCCTGGCAGCAGGGGCAGGCCTTCAGCCTGTACAACAACTACGGAAACGCCCACGGCACGGCCAGCGGCAACCAGTACGGCCAGTACGGCCAGTACGGCAACAACGGCCACAACGGGCAGTACGGCCAGTACGGCCAGGGCTCGGTCACCGTTTCCGGGTCGGTCTCGAGCAACCGCTCCGGCTGGTACAACAACAACTACCGCCGCGGGACCACCGAAGAAGTGTTCCTGTCCTCTAACTCCTGGCAGCGGGGCGAGCTGATCGGCTCGGCCAGTTCCGGCCAGACCGACCAGTTCAGCGGCACCGTGTACAACACCGACAGCGCCACGATCACGCTGTGCACCGCCAACCAGTGGGGCGGCAACGTCCGGAACTGCACGAGCCAGACCGTCACGGTCAACAACCAGCAGTACCACAACCCGGGTAACTACAACCACAACCACTAACCAGCAAGCCCTGGTTAACCAGGAGGCCCCGGTCGGCCATGGCCCGGCCGGGGCCTGAGCCTTTGCCTCAATGCGTGCGGCGGGCGCCGTCGGAGGGCACGGCCTCCAGGTAGCGCGGGGCTGGCCACTGGTTCCGGGCGAATCGCTCCGTTACCGCGCGGCGGACCTCCCCGGCGCGGTCGGCGGGGACCAGGGCGATCACGCAGCCGCCGAAGCCGCCGCCGGTCATCCGGGCTCCGGCGGCGCCGGCCTCGATCGCGGCCTCGACGGCCTCGTCGGCCTGCGGCCAGGACATGCCGAACGCGTCGCGCACCGAGCGATGTGAGGCGGTCAGCAGCGCCCCCATCGCCGCTTGGTCGTCGGCGCGCAGCAGTTCAGCGGCCGTCAGGGCGCGGCGGTTCTCAGCTACGACGTGCCCGGCCAGGCGCCGGAGGGACGGGTCGCCCAGGCTGGCCAGCTCGTCGTCGCCGGTGACGTCGCGCAGCGACCGTACGCCCAGCACGGATGCGGCAAGTTCGCAGGCCGCGCGGCGTTCCGCGTAGCGGCCGTCGGTGTGCGCGCGCCGGGCCCGGGTGTCGATGATCACCAGCATCAGGCCGGCCGTGGCCGGGTCGAGCGGGACCGTTTCCTCCGTACCAGCGCGGCAATCGAGCAGCAGCGCGTGCCCGGCCTGGCCGAGCATCGCCGCAATCTGGTCCATGATCCCCGAGGGGACGCCGGCGAAGTCGTTCTCGGCGCGCCGGGCCAGGGCCGCGAGGTCAGGCCTCGGGACGGACAGCCCGTACAGTTCGGTCAGCGCGAGCGCCACCGAGCATTCCAGGGCCGCCGAGGACGAGAGCCCGGCGCCCGCGGGCAGGTCGGCGTCGATCGCCAGGTCCGCGCCTGCGGTCAGGTAGCCCGCCTGGCGGAGCGCCCAGGCCACTCCGGCCGGGTACGCGGCCCAGCCGGTTACTGAACCGGGTTCAAGCGTGTCGATGTCGAGCAGGACGGGCTCGCCGCCTGCCTGCCTGGACACCAGCCCGATGTGCCGGTCGGACCTGCGCGCCGCGGCGGCGGAGACCCCCGAGCCGAGGGCGAAGGGCAGCACGAACACCTCGTTGTAGTCCGGGCCGCCGATCAGGTTGACCCGGCCGGGCGCGAACCAGACGCCTTCCGGCTCGCGGCCGTACCAGCGTGTGAAGCACGCGGCGGCGTCCGGGGTCCCGGTCCCGTTCACGGTCTCGGTCACGAGGGCACAGCTCGCCAGTCAGCGGCGGCCTGGTGCGGGTCGACCGGATCGAAGAAGACGCCCGCGCCGAGCTCGGCGGAGGCCAGGTGCCTGGCTACTCCGGGTGCGCGCCGCGCGGGCGCCAGGTGCAGGTGCAGGTGCGCGGCGGGCCAGTCACCCCCGCTGGCCGGGCGCTGGTGGACCCACAGCATGTACGGCGTATCCCGGCCGAGGAGGCGTTCCAGGCGGGTCAGGGCGGCTACGAGCATCGCGGCGAGCCCGCGGCGCAGCCTCGGGCTCGCCGCGGGCAGGTCGGCGACGTGGTCGCCGGGGTAGATCAGCAGCTCGTACGGCCAGGAGGGCGCCCACGGGACCACGGCCTGCCACCCGCCCCGGCGGATGACGAGCAGGTCATCGCCCGGCTCTTTGCAGAGGCCGCAGTCACCGGCCGAGAGCTCGGCTGCCGGGAGGGGCGGGATCGCGCCGAAGGCCAGGATCTGGCTGTGCGGATGGTCGATCGTCGCACCGATCGCCCGCCCGCGGTTTTCGAAGACGAACACGTACGCGACGTCTGCCCGCGACCCGAGCGCCGCGGTGCGCGCCGACCATAGCTCGACCACCTGGGCCGACTTGTCTTCGCCCAGGGCCGGGAAGGAAGAACCGTGGTCGGGGCTGTGCAGGATGACCTCGTGACGCGCGTCGGGCAGAGCGGGCCAGCGGTTCTTGATGTGCAGGACGTCGTACGTCCCCGGCGCCTCGAGCCCGCCCGGGCAGAACGGGCACGACCCCTCAGGAAGATTGGGACGATGCTGCCGCCACGGGGTGACCACCACACAGGCACCCGTCAACGGGTCGATGCGCAGATCATCGCGGCTCATGAAACGCCACCCTACGCGGCCACACCGCCTCCGCCGGACCAGGTCAACTTAGCCGGAGTGCGCCTGCGCTCCTACCGCTGCGGCCGGCCCGCCCGGGCCTTAAGACCTGTCCGGCCGCAATCGTTTGCTCTGCTACCGGCCTGCAACTTTCCGGCGAACGCTGCCGCTACCCCCGCTCGCGAACCTAAGAGCACACGGCAGCACCGCCCGGAAGGACCCAGACCATGAAGCCCACCCGCATCGCCGGCGCCCTCA
>DATJQX010000026.1:0-16130 GCA_035505275.1 Streptosporangiaceae bacterium
CCGTCCCTGCTTCAGCCAGGTCACCTCGACCTCGGCGTTCGCGAGCTTCGGCACGCGCAGGAAGTGGGCGCTGGTCGCGACCGGATGCGGGTGCGGCGAGTCGCCCAGGACCGCGCGCAGCACCATCGCGATCATGACGCCGCCGTTCATCGCGGCGGGAACCGAGCCGCCCTGGGCCACGATCGCGAACCGCTCGTCGAACCGGGCCTGATAGCGGGTCGTGCCGCCGGCCTGGCCGTCGCCGGCGCGCTGGACGGCGATCGCCTCGTCGAACTCGGTGGTCTGGCGCCCGGCCCGGGCGTCGGCCTGGCCCTCGGTGCTCAGGCCCATAGCTGCCCCTCCAGCCGCGCCTCGGCCTCCTCCAGCGTCCCCGTGTAGGCGCCGGTGGACAGGTAACGCCAGCCGCCGTCGGCGATCACGACGACCACGTCGGCCTCCTGACCGGCGGCGACGGCCTTGTCCGCCATGGCCAGCGCCGCGTGCAGGGCGGCGCCCGACGAGATCCCGGCGAACAGCCCCTCGCGGTCCAGCAGCTCACGGGCGCGGCGCAGCGCGTCCGTCGAGGTGACCGAGAACCGCGAGGTCAGCACCGATGCGTCGTACAGTTCGGGCACGAACCCCTCATCGATGTTGCGCAGCCCGTAGACGAGCTCGCCGTAGCGCGGCTCGGCGGCGACGATCTGCACGCCTGGCACGTGCTCGCGCAGGTACCGGCCGGTGCCCATCAGGGTCCCGGTGGTGCCGAGGCCGGCCACGAAGTGCGTGATCGACGGGAGGTCGGCCAGGATCTCCGGGCCGGTGGTCTCGTAGTGCGCGAGCGCGTTCGCCTCGTTGCCGTACTGGTAGAGCATGACCCAGTCGGGGTGCTCGGCGGCGAGCCCCTTGGCCACCCGGACCGCCTCGTTGGAACCGCCTGCCGCCGGGGAGAAGATGATCTCGGCGCCGTACATCTCCAGGAGCTGCCGGCGCTCGGCCGAGGTGTTTTCCGGCATCACGCAGATCATCTGGTAGCCGCGCAGCTTCGCGACCATCGCCAGTGAGATGCCGGTGTTGCCGGAGGTCGGCTCGAGCAGCGTGGATCCCGGCCTCAGCAGTCCGTCCTTCTCGGCCTGGGCCACCATGTAGAACGCCGCCCGGTCCTTGACCGATCCGGTCGGGTTGCGGTCCTCCAGCTTGGCCCACAGCCGAGCCGTCGGATCAGGCGATATCCGCGGCAGCCCGACCAGGGGTGTCTTGCCGAGCGAGTCGAGCAGCGAGTCGTACCGCATCTGGCTCGTCTGGTCTCGTCCGGGCTAGCGCGCCCCGCCGGCCACGGCGGGCAGCACGGTCACCGTGTCGCCGTCCTTGACCGGGGCCCCGAGCCCGCCGATGAACCGGACGTCCTCGTCGTTGAGGTAGACGTTCACGAACCGGCGCAGGCCTGCGGCGTCCACGAGCCGCTCCTGCAGCCCGCTGTGGCGCGAGTCAACGTCGGCGATCAGGTCGGCCAGCGTGTCGCCGGAGCCCTCGACCGACTTGGCCCCGCCGGTGTAATTGCGCAGGATGGTCGGGATCCGTACCTCGATGGCCATGGATAGCGCTCCAAGTTAGGCGGTTTGGCATACGGGAAGTCGTGCGGTCCAACCGGCCGCGTGCCCGGATCATTCCAATCCCTGATCGGCGGGCGCGACCTCCTCCTCGGTGACGACGCCGTCGACGATGCGGAACGAGCGGAACTCGACCTCGTCGGGATCGCGCGTGGACACCAGGACATAGTGTGCCCCAGGTTCGCTGGCGTAGGAGATGTCGGTGCGAGACGGATAGGCCTCGGTCGCGGTGTGCGAGTGGTAGATGACCACCGGCTCCTCGTCCCGGTCGTCCATCTCCTGCCACACCTTGAACTGCTCCATCGAGTCGAACCGGTAGAACGTCGGCGACCGCTCGGCGTTCGTCATCGGGATGAACCGCTCCGGGCGGTCGCTGCCCGCCGGGCCGGCGATCACCCCGCACGCCTCGTCGGGGTGGTCGGCCCTCGCGTGCGCGATGACGGCGGCGCGCAGCGCGCCTGGCAAGGTCAGCATGAACGCGAGCGTAACCGGTCACTTTCCTGCCAGCGCGTTCGATGGTCAGGACAGCGCGCGGACCAGGGTCTCCTGCAGGAACGCCAGCCACTGGTAGACCCCGATGTAGGCCGCGCGAGGATCCTCGGGCTCCATGTTCGCCACCTGATCATCGAAGTCGTCGGTGACCTCGAGGCGCACCCCGAGCGCCAGGCGGACGTCGTTGAGTGCCCTCAGCCAGGCCTGCGCCTCCGGCTCGGACAGCCGGATCCGCCCGCCCGCGGGCGGCAGCGTCGCCAGCACGGTCCTGGCCGCGGCGGCCTTGCCGGAGCGCAGCCCGCTCTCGGTGTACCGGCGGAACTCGCCGGACGCGTCCGGATCATCGCGGTAGGCGTCGGGCAGCAGGCGGGCCAGGACCGGATCGTCGGGAAGTTCGGTGTTGTCGCTGAACCCGATCATCGCGGCCAGGGCGTCGGCGTCGATCGGCCCGTCGTCTGACGCTCCGTTGCCGCCCGATACTCCCGGTTCTCCCGCCGCTTCGGTCAGGCCGGTGTCGTCGGCCGGGTCCGCCGGCGCGGAGTCCGCGGACCAGGCGTCGGCGCCGCCCAGCGTGTCGCCGTCGTCCGGATCGTCGAGGGCGTCGGCGCCGATGAGCTCGATCACCTGGCCGACCAGGTCCCTGATGATGGCCGCCTCGACCGGGGCGAACCGCGCTGTTGCGCCGTCCGCGTTACGGCGGAACCTTGCCATCAGGTCCTCCAGGCTCGCGGCGTCATCCGGTTCCGGCGTCTGTGTCACTAATCGTCGCTGTCACGAATCGTGAGTGATCGTGGCCCAGAGGCCGTAACCATGGAGTGTCTCCGCGTCGCGCTCCATCGCCTCACGGGCACCGGACGAGACCACGGCCTTGCCCTTGTGGTGAACGTCGAGCATCAGCTTCTCGGCCTTCGGCTTTGCGTAGCCGAACACCGTTTGGAACACGTAGGTCACGTATGACATGAGGTTCACCGGGTCGTTCCATACGACCGTGACCCATGGCAAGTCACGAGCCGTCTCCTGCGCGGTGTCCGGTCGCTGGACCTCAGCAGGCGCCGTGCTCACGGCCGTCACCTCCCTCGTGCGTAGAAACCCAGTGTGCCAAAGCCCCGGCCTGTTTGTGACATCGCCGCGACACCCCTGACCGCTCGTGCTTAGACACCTTCCCCGGGATTCTCCGGCTATCCACTCGTTCCGATGAGCCGGGCCGGGACGCCCAGGAGCAGCGTTTGGTCGGTTTCGACCTTGGTGCCACAGCCGGAGGTGCAGTAGTACCCGGCCGCCCAGGTGCTCCCGGCCGGGTCGGAGCTGACGGCGAACAGCTGCGCGGGGCCGCCGGGGTCGGGGCTGATGATCTGTGACCAGGCGGTGCCGTCCCAGCGCAGGATGAGGCCGAGGTCTCGCTCGGACGAGGCGCGGCAGATGCAGTAATAGCCGGCCGCGTACGCGCTGCCGGCCGGCCCTTGACTGGCCCCGATCAGAAACCCTCCCGCGCCTGGCGTGCGGCTAGGGACCTGTGACCAGGCGGTCCCGTCCCAGCGAAGAGTGAGGGTCCGGTCGTACTCGGAGGAGGTCCCGCAGCCGGACGAGCAATAAAACCCGGTCGCCCACGCTGTGCCGGACGGGCCGCGGGCAACGCCGCCCAGGACCTCGGCGCCTCCTGGTCTCGGGCTGGCGGCAGGTGACCACGCGGTGCCGTTCCAGTGCAGGATCAGCGTCCGCTCGCCAGCGGGGGCGGGTTCGCCGCAACGGGACGGGCAGTACCAGCCGGCCGCCCACGCCGTCCCTGCCGGGCCGGGGCTGACGGCATTCAGGCCACCGTCGCCGCCCGGACCGGGGCTGGCGACCTGGGACCAGGCGGTGCCGTCCCAGCGCAGGATCAGCGGCACCTCATCGCCGGAGGAGGTGCCGCAGCCGGAGGCGCAGTAGTCACCGACCGCCCAGGCAGTGTCGCCCGGGCCGGAACTGACCGCCGCCAGATACGCGAAGCCGGACCTCGGGCCCGGGCTGGGGCTGGGGACCCGCGACCACGCGGTGCCGTTCCAGCGCAGGATCAGCGTCCGGAGGCCCGTGATAGAGCCGCTGCAATCGGACGGACAGTAATCGCCCACGGCCCAGGCGCGGCCGCCGGGGCCGGAACTTACGGCGCCGAGGTAAGCGCTGCCGCCGGGGCTCGGGCTGCGGACGCGTGACCATGTGGTGCCGTCCCAGTGCATGATCAGAGCCCGGCCGAGCTGTGCGGAGATGCCGCACAGCTCGCAGGACACGCCGACCGCCCAAGCGCTGTTCGCCGATACGGCGGACACGCCCAGCAACCTGCCATCGGCCTGCTGCGCAGCGGGCACGAGCTCAACGCCAGCCGACTGCGCCGATCCGTGACTGGCGGCCGGGGCACGCGTCAACCAGGTGGCCAGGCCCCCGGCGCCGGCCAGCAGTACCAGCGCGCCGAAGGCCGGCAGCAGAACGCGCCGTCGACCCAATGGTCCTCCACGGCCATAAGGGCGAGGCCCGCCGCCACGCCCGTGACCGCCCAAGTCAGGTCATATCAGGTTCAACCCATATTGCACACCGCCAATCCGCCACAGGGGCCACCGAGTCCGGGCCGGCGAACGGGCGGTCCGTAGGCTTCCCCTCGTGACTAGCACCAGTCTGCTGACCGACCGCTACGAGCTGACCATGCTGCGTGCGGCCCTGCGCAGCGGCGCGGCGCAGCGGCGCGCGGTGTTCGAGGTCTTCGCCAGGCAACTCCCGCACGGCCGGAGGTACGGGGTCGTCGCCGGGACCGGCCGGCTCCTCGATGCCCTGGAGCAGTTCCGGTTCGAGCAGGACGAACTGGAGTTCCTCCGGGGGGCCGGGGTGGTCGACGAGCCCGCGCTCGACTACCTCGAGTCGTACAAGTTCAGCGGGGACATCTGGGGTTACGCCGAGGGCGACTGCTACTTCCCCGGGTCTCCGATCCTCGTGGTGGAGAGCACGTTCGCCGAGGCCGTCATCCTGGAAACGCTGACGCTGTCGATCCTCAACCATGACTGCGCCATCGCATCGGCCGCGTCCCGCATGGTCACATCGGCCGGTGACCGGCCGCTGATCGAGATGGGCTCCCGTCGCACGCACGAACGCGCCGGCGTGGCCAGCGCCCGGGCGGCCTACATCGCCGGCTTCGCCACCACGTCCAACCTGCGGGCGGGCCAGCAGTACGGCGTCCCGACCAGCGGCACGAGCGCGCACGCGTTCACGCTGGTGCACGACAACGAGCAGGACGCCTTCCGGGCTCAGCTGGACACGCTTGGCGCCGAGACCACGCTGCTGGTCGATACCTTCGACGTGGCGACCGCTGTGCGCACCGCGGTCGAGGTGGCCGGCCCGGAACTGGGCGCGGTCCGGATCGACTCCGGCGACCTGCCGGTCGTCGCCCGGCAGGTCCGGTCGCAGCTGGACTCGCTGGGCGCGACCAAGACCAGGATCGTCCTGACCGGCGACCTGGACGAGTACTCGATCGCCGCGCTGGCCGCCACGCCGGTGGACGGCTACGGCGTGGGCACCTCGCTGGTGATCGGCTCCGGGGCGCCCACCGCCGCCCTGGTGTACAAGCTGGTGGCCCGGTCGGACCACGGCGACGGCGGCGGGCCGCTGCGGCCGGTGGCCAAGCGCTCGGTGGGCAAGCCGGGGCGCGGCGGCCGGAAGTGGGCGGTGCGCGAACGCGACGACTCGGGCACCGCGGTCGCCGAGCTCGTGACCACCTCGGCGCCGGATCCTGCCGACGGCGACCGGGCATTGCTGCGGGAGCTGGTGCGCGGCGGGGAGATCACCGGTCGCGAGCCGCTGGCCGCGGCGCGCGCCCGGCACCAGGATGCGGTGGCCGAGCTTCCGCCCTTTGCGCTGCAGCTGTCGCGTGGCTATCCGGCGATCCCGACCGTGTTCGAGCCCAACGGCGACTGACTCCTCGGCGCGACCCGTCTACAACCTCACCAGCCCCATCAGCACCGCAAGTACCGCCTAAGCGGCCGCAGCCGCCGCTGCGATCACCATGGATGTACGTTTGGGCCGGCCAGAGCGAGCCCAAACGTACATCCACGAACGATCAACGGGCCGAAGCCGGCCGCGGCGGAATTCGCTCAGCGCCGGAGCCAGGTCCTCGCGCGGCAGCTCTACCCGGTCGGCCAGCCCCCTTCAGGACTCGGTGGCACGACGAGGTACGTCGCCAGGCCCCGGATGATGACGTCCATCCCCCACTCGAACCGGTCGTCGGCGCTTCCCGCGACGGCCGTGTCGGCGAGCGCCACGGTGTTCGGGAAGCGATCGGCCGGCAGCGACTTGAGCCAGCCCGTGAACTGATCCACGAATTCTTTCTCCTGCCCGGCCAGCGGCGTCACATCCTGCTCGTACGCGATGGCCCCGATGTACAGGCCGCCTAGATCGCCGACGAACGCGGCCACCTGGTCGGGCATGCCCGCCGCGCGCAGCTCGGAGATGATGCGCTCGCCCAGAGGGAGCATCGCCGGGGTAACCGCCACCCGGCCCAGGGTGAGGGCGGCGACGCCCGGGTGGCGCCGGTACATGGCCAGCAGCGCCCGGCCGAACTCCCTGAGCGTCTCCTGCCAGCTGCCGGTCGACGGAACCTCGAGGTCCTCGAAGATCCGGTCGAGCACGAGCTGGACCAGCTCCTCCTTGTTGGCGACGTAGCCGTAGAGCGAGGAGGCGGAGACCCCGATCTGGTCGGCGACCCGGCGCATGGTCAGCGCCTCCCCGCCGCCGGACTCCAGCAGCTGCAGCGCGGCGGAGACGACCACCTCCCGGCTCAGTTGCGGCCGTGGCACGCCGCGTCGTCGCGGCGCCGATCGCCACGGAGGCTCGGGCGCCGAACCGCCCGCCTTCTCGGTCATGGCTCAACATCGTACTTGACGAGAACAGTGTTCTGTAGTAGACCATTGTTCAATTGAACAACGTTCTTGGAGAGAACATGGTTCTCAGATCAGTGCGCAGGGGAAGGTGGCCATGACCGAGACATCGGGTGCCGTGGAGGCTTGTGAGCTCCGCAAGAGCTACGGCGGCAAGGGCAAGGCGGGCCACGTGCGCGCGCTGGACGGGCTGAGCTTCTCGGTCCCGCCCGGGAGCGTGTTCGCGCTGCTGGGCCCGAACGGGGCCGGCAAGACGACGGCGATGCGGATCCTGACCACGCTGTCGCGGCCGGACGAGGGGCGGGCCGTCGTGGCCGGGATCGACGTGCTCAGGCGGCCCGGCCGGGTCCGCTCGGTGATCGGCGCCGTCAGCCAGCACAGCGGCGCTGTCGGCCTGCTGACCGGCTACGAGAACCTGGCCCTGCAGGGCAGGATCTTCGGGATCCCGCGCAAGGAACTGCGGCCCCGGGTCACCGGCCTGCTCGATCAGTTCGGCCTGGCCGAGGCGGCGAAGCGGCAGGCGCGCACCTACTCGGGCGGGATGCGGCGGCGCCTGGACGTGGCCGCTGCCCTGGTGCACCGCCCGGCCGTGCTGTTCCTCGACGAGCCCACCACCGGGCTCGATCCCGAGGGCCGCGCCGAGCTGTGGGCGATGCTCACCGGCCTGTCCGCCGGGTCCGGGACCACCATCCTGGTCACCACCCACTACCTGGACGAGGCCGACAAATACGCGGCCAGGGTCGCCATCGTGGACCGCGGCCGGGTCGTCGCCGAGGGCACATCGGACCGGCTCAAGGCCGAGCTGGAGGGCGACTCGGTCGTCCTGGACCTCGGCGACGCGCCGCAGGTGCAGCGAGCCGAGAAGGCCCTGGCCCAGGTTCCGCAGGTTCGGCAGACCAGCTCGGAGGGGACCGTCGTCCGGGCCAGGGTCGCGGACGGGCCGCGGGCGCTGCCCGCCGTGCTCGCCCAGCTCGAGGCGGACGGCGTCGCCGTCCGCTCGGTCACCGTTGCCCGGCCCTCGCTGGACGACGTCTACCTGCATCACGCCGGCCGGTCGTTCCGGCAGGCAGAAGGGAGCGCAGTCGCATGAATCTCGTCCGACAGGCGTGGGCGGTGCTCACCGGCCGGTACCTACGCCAGCTCTACCGTCAGCCGGCGGTCATCGGGATCACGCTCACGCAGCCGGTCATCTGGCTGCTGCTGTTCGGGGCGCTGTTCAAGAAGGTGGCCGAGATACCCGGGTTCGGCAACGGGAACTACATCACCTACCTCACGCCGGGTGTCGTGATCATGACCGCGCTGTTCTCGTCGAGCTGGACTGGCATGTCGTACATCGAGGACATGGACACCGGCGTCATGGACAGGTTCCTGACGGCACCGGTCTCCCGGGGCGCGCTGATCACGGCGTCCCTGGCCTACCAGGCCGTCACCACGATCGTTCAGTCGGCGATCATCATCGCGATCGGCTGGGGGATCGGGGCCGCGTTCCCCGGCGGAGCCGGCGGCGTGGCGGCGCTGATCGCCGTCTCGGTCCTGATAGCGCTGGCCATGGCCGCGCTCTCCAACGCCGTGGGGCTGCTGTCGCGCAGCCGCGAGGCCCTGATCGGGGCGTCGAGCACGCTGGTGCTCCCGCTGACCTTCCTGTCCGGAGCGTTCCTCTCGCTCAACGTGGTCCCGGGCTGGATCGCCGGCATCGCCCGGTTCAACCCGGTCAACTGGGCCGCGAGCGCGGGCCGGATCGCGGTCGGCGCCCATCCGCCCTGGGCCACCGTGGGCTCTTACGCCGGCTTCCTGGCGATCGCGCTGGCGGTCACCGCCCTGCTCTCGACCCGGGCATTCCGGGCCAGCCAGGCCTAATGGGACTGGATCAGCTCGTTCAGTGGGACAAGCTGGTTCCGAGCCGCCTGCCGCGAGCACTTGCCTGGCCGGAGCTGTGAGCTCTAGTTCTAGATTGTGCCGCGGCGGGCTGGTGAGGAGGTTCGATGGCTGGTGGGGTGTCGCGCCTGGAGCGCTGATCCATTAGGTCGCCGGGTTACCTCCTCGGGCTCTGTCAGCGGATGCGAATAGGAGGGGCCGCCGGTGATCTTCGCTGGTGTGGACTGGGCGGAAGCTCATCACGACGTGTGCGTCATGGCTGAAGGCGGCCGGGTGCTGGAACAGCGCCAGGTCGCTCACAGCGTGGCGGGTATCGGCGAGTTGCACGCGTTAATCGGCGCGCACGCCGCGGATGGGGAACCGGTCGCCGTCGGGATCGAGGTCGACCGGGGCCTGCTGGTGACGGCGCTGCTGGCAGCGGGTTATCAGGTGTTCGCGGTGAATCCGCTGGCCTCGGCCCGCTACCGGGAGCGGCATGCGGTTTCGGGGGCCAAGTCCGACCGCGGGGACGCCAGGGTACTGGCTGACCTGGTCCGCACCGATCGCCATAACCACCGGCAGGCCGCCGGGGACACTGACCTGGCCGAGGCCGTCAAGATCTTGGCCCGTGCGCACCAGTCGGCGGTCTGGGCCCGGCAGCGGCAGGTCAACGCGCTGCGCTCAGCGTTGCGTGAGTACTACCCCGCTGCCCTCGCTGCCTTCGGCACCGGCCTGGCCGACCGCGACGCACTCGCCATGCTGGCCATCGCACCAGACCCGGGCGCCGGCCGGGCACTGTCCCGCAGCAAGATCGCGGCCGCTTTGCGCCGGGCCGGCCGTCAGCGCAACAACGACCAGCGGGCCGGAGAGATACAGGCTGCGCTGCGTGGCGATTACCTGCAGGCCCCGGCCGCCGTCACCGGCGCCTACGCCGCCGCGGCCCGCTCAGCGATCCGGCTGATCAACGCCCATACGGCCGAGATCGCCGAGCTGGAGGAAGCCCTATCAGAGCATTTTGACCAGCACCCGGACGCGAGGATCGTCCGTTCCCTGCCAGGACTGGGGACGATCCTCGGCGCCCGGGTACTCGGCGAGTTCGGTGATGACCGGACCCGTTTCGCCAGTCCCCAGTCTCGCAAGAACTACGCCGGCACGTCACCCATCACCCGCGCTTCCGGCCGCAGCCGCATCGTCTTGGCCCGCTACGCCCGCAACCGGCGCCTCGCCGACGCCCTGCAGCAGTGGGCGTTCTGCTCCCTCACCCAATCACCAGGAGCCCGCGCCTACTACGACCAGGTCCGCCGCCGCGGCAAAACCCACCAGCAGGCCCTGCGCCAGCTCGCCAACCGCTGGACCGGCATCCTCCACACCTGCCTCGACCGCGCACAGCTCTACGACGAGAACATCGCCTGGGCCCATATCCAAGCCGTCACAGCTTGACAACTTCCAGCCGTGGGGTGTCTAGAACGACGGGGCGGGACGGCGGGCGGCCCAAACCCACTGGGCCGCCCGCCAGCGGCTCCGGGCAGCCTGGCTAAGCTCGCTCTGTGGCTCGAGTGCTCGTAGTCGTGGATGTTCAAAATGACTTCTGCGAGGGCGGCTCGCTGCCCGTCGCCGGGGGCGCCGCAGTGGCTCGCGCGATCAGCGAGCACCTGGCCGGCCCGGAGGCCAGCGGCTACGCCCACGTGGTGGCGACGCAGGACTATCACATCGATCCCGGCTCGCACTTCTCGGCCGAACCAGACTTCGTCATGACCTGGCCGCCGCACTGCGTGGCCGGCACGCCAGGGGCCGAGTTCCACGTGCCGCTGGACGCTGGCCGGTTCGAGGCGGTGTTCCGCAAGGGCCTGCACGCCGCCGCCTACAGCGGCTTCGAGGGCGCGGACGCCGACGGCGTCCCCCTGGCCGCATGGCTTCGCGACCGCGGCGTCACCTCGGTCGACATCACCGGCCTGGCCACCGACCACTGCGTCAGGGCAACCGCGACCGACGCCGCGACGGCCGGGTTCGACACGAGGGTCCTGCTGAACCTGACCGCCGGGGTGGCGCCGGACACGGTCAGTTCAGCCCTCGACGAGATGCGCACCGCGGGCGTCAAGCTGGAGGGAAGCGTTCCGGGGAGCTAGCCGCCCCTCCGCGCCTTAGTCCTCGCCCTCGGGCAGGGACTCGTAAATTTCCTTGCACTCAGGGCAAACCGGAAACCGCTTCGGGTCCCGGCTCGGCACCCAGACCTTGCCGCAGAGCGCGACCACCGGCGTGCCGCTCACGGCGCTGTCGACGATCTTGTCCTTGTCGACATAGTGCGCAAAACGCTCGTGATCGCCGTCCCCGGTCGAGAGATCCGGGACGGTCCGGGTGTCTTCCCTGACATCGCTTCCAGGCAGGACTTCTGTGCTCACAAGGAGCGAGTCTACGCCTCCGCGCCACGCGGATCGGCCGAGCGTCAGTTGAGCAGGGGGTCGTCCGGGTAGGTGGCCACGATCGCGAATTCGCCGCCCTGCCGCCGGAGCACCTGCTGCCAGAGGCGTTCCGGCTCGGCCAGGAACGCGTCCGTCGGCTCGCCGGTGATCACGTACCAGGCGCCCTCCTCGATCTCCGCCTGCAACTGCCCCGGCCCCCACCCCGCATAGCCCGCGAACACCCGCAATGAGGTGATTCCCCCGGCCAGCAGCTCGGGCGGCGCCTCGAGATCGACCAGGCCGATCCTGGACGTCAGGCTGGACCCGTCCAGCGAGCGCCAGCCCAGCGGCTCGTCGTCGCCGCGGGCCAGCGCCAGCGCCAGGGCGCTGTTCGGCGAGACCGGCCCGCCCTTGAAGACCACGGACGGCCCGGTCACCAGCTCCGTCCAGGACTCGAGCACCTGTTCGACCTGGACTTCGGTGGGGCGGTTCAGGACCACGCCGAGCGTTCCCTCCTCCGGCTCGTCCTCGACGATCAAGATCACGGTCCGCCGAAAGTTCGGATCGCCGAGCAGCGGCGTAGCCACGAGAAGCCGGCCGCTGAGGGTTTCAGCCTCCATGTATCAATCATGCGACAGAACCCCGGACTTCGCGCGGCGCGGTGGCAGGACGCGCGGGGCGGTGTTTCCCTGGGCACGTACGCTGTATGGGTGGCTCAGGTTAGCTCCCCCGGCGGGGACGCGGTGACGGTGGCGCAGACTCCAGAAGTCGATGTCACCCGGCTGCGAGTGGCGATCGCGCGGCTGTCCCGACGGCTGCGCAAGCACGAGCTCGCGGGCCTGACGCCGACCCAGCTCGCCGCGCTCGCGACGGTCGAGCGGGCCGGGCCGCTGCGCCTCGGCGATCTGGCCGCGGCGGAACGCATCGCCCCGTCGACGCTGACCCGGCTGGTCAGCGTGCTGGAGGAGCACGGGTACGTGCAGCGCTGCGCGGTCCCGGGCGACGCCAGGGCCTGGACGCTCGTGGTCACCACGCAGGGTCACGCGGTGCTGGACCGGATCAGGCAGGAGAACACGATCCTGCTCGCCGACAGCCTGCGGACGCTGTCCGCCGAGCAGGTCGCGGCGCTGGCCGAGGCCCTGCCCGCGCTCGAGCAACTGGCGGACGGCACCCGCCCCGAGCCCACGACGCCTGATCAGGCCGACCCGTAGGGCTTCCCTGGCGTAACAAACGGCCCTGAAGATTCAGAACAGCAGGCTGGACAGCGTGGCCCGCGCCTTGGTGACCCGCGGGTCGCGGGGCGGGAACGCGTCGAACAACCCCAGCAGGTGCAGCCGCGCCTGGTTTCGCTCCTCGCCCGAGGTCCGCCGCACGGTGTCGAGCAGCCGGTCGAACCCGGCCTCGATCCGGCCCTGCGCGACGTCGATGTCGGCGACGCGGCCCTGCGCCTCGGGATCGGCGGGGTTGTCGTCCGCCTCCCGGATCGCCTTGGCCTGGTCGTAGGAGTTCACCCGGCGGATCAGCTCGACCTGGGCCAGCCCGAGCGTCGCGATCGGGTGGCCCGGCGCCGATGCGAGCACCTGCTCGAAGGCGGCCGCCGCGCCATCCAGGTCGCCGCGCTCCATCGCCTGCTGCGCCTCACCGAACGCCGGGTCGGCGAGCGGATCGCCGGGACCGCCCGGACCGCCCGGCATCATCCCGGGCCCGGGCCTGGCGCCGGGGCCTGCTCCGGGGCGGCCCGCCGCGGGGCCGCGCGCGCCCGGTGCCTGCCCGGCGGCCTGCGCGTCGCCCTCGTCATCCGCGCCGCCTGGAGCGCCCGCGCTCGCGCCGGTCGGCGCCGCGCCGGACGGACCTGCCAGGCCGAGCTGCCCGGCGACCTGCATGATCTGGCCGAGCCATTCCCGGACATTGGCCTCGGGCAGCGCGCCCAGGAAGCCGTCCACCACTTGCCCGGCCACCACGGCCACCACCATCGGGATGGACTGGACCTGGAGCGCCGCGCTCAGCTGCGGGTTCGCGTCCACGTCCACCTTGGCCAGCACCCAGGCGCCCGCGGCCTCCTCGGCCAGCTTCTCCAGGACCGGAGAAAGCTGCTTGCACGGGCCGCACCAGTCGGCCCACAGGTCCAGGATGACCGGGACGCCGCGCGATCTGTCGACGACGTCGGCGTTGAAGGTCTGGTCGGTAACGTCGATGACAAAGGCCGACCCCGCCTCGTCCCCGGAGGCCGGGGTCCGGGCCGCCTGTTGCCTGCGCTGCGCGGCGGCCTGCCTGGCGCCCAAGTCAATCGCGCCGCGAAGCGAGAAGTCCGGCGACTGTTGCATGTCTCTATCCTGCCGCATGCGGGCGACCGCCCTGGCACCATGGCCCGACCTAGTGCCGACCTAGTCCCGGTCTGGGCCCCGGCCGGCGTCCTGGCTCGGGCGCTGGCGGTCGCGACGCACCTTCCGCAGCGCGGGCAGCGCGGCGAAGAAGGAGCCCGCGCTGGCGATGGCGCCGATCGCGATGTCGATGGAGATCCGGCCCTGCTTGGCCCAGTACACGTCCTTCAGGTCGAGCAGCAGGGCGAACTCATCGACGATCAGTGCCAGGCCGGTGCCGTAGCTGACGGCCACCGCCGGGTGCTTGCGCTGCTTCTCGTCGCCGTTAACCGCGACCGCGCCGACCCCGGCCAGCATCGCGATGCCCCACATGTAGTGGTGCAGGTGCTCGCCGCCGACGCTGAGGTTGCCCCACGGGCCCCGCCCGGCCCTGATGCTCCAGGTGATGGCGCGTAGCGCGCCGAACGTCCCGGTGAAGGCGAGCCAGCTGTAGAGCGCCGAGCGCTCGGTTGGATCAAGTTCCTCGTGGACCGCGTCGCGCAGCGCGCGGGCCGTATCCGCCGTTACCGTCACACGCGCACATCTACCCCGGGCGCACCGTTCGGAACGCCTGCTCAGAAAGCCGGGGCCTCGAAGTAGCCGCCCCACTCGTCGCGCAGCGCGTCGCAGATCTCGCCCAGGGTCGCCTCGGCGCGCGCCGCCTCCAGGATCGGCTCGATCATGTTCGCCCCGGACCTGGCCGCGGCCAGCATGGACGCGAGCGCGGCATCGACCGCCGCCTGGTCCCGCGCCGCCCTCCGCCGGGTCAGCTCGGCCGACTGGGCGCGCTCCACCTCGTGGCTCACCCGCAGGATCTCGACCGGCTGCTCGACCGTGTCGGTGTAGCAGTTCACGCCGACCACGCGCTTGTCGCCCTTCTCCAGCTTCTGCTGGTAGGCGAACGAGGCCTCGGCGGTCTCGGCCATGAACCAGCCGTCCTCGATGCCGCGCATGATCCCCGCGGTCATCGTGCCGTCCGCGCTCATCGCGCGGATCCGGGCGAAGATCTGCTCGGCCTCCTCCTCGAGCCTGTCGGTCAGCGACTCGAGGTACCAGGAGCCGCCCAGCGGGTCGGCCACGCTGGTCACCCCCGTCTCCTCCATGATCACCTGCTGGGTGCGCAGCGCGATCTCGGCCGCCTTCTCACTCGGCAGCGCCAGCACCTCGTCCAGCGCGTTGGTGTGCAGCGAGTTGGTCCCGCCGAGCACGGCGGCGAGCGCCTCGATCGCGGTCCGGACCACGTTGTTGTCGGGCTGCTGCGCGGTCAGCGACACGCCGGCGGTCTGGGTGTGGAACCGCAGCCACTGCGCCCGCTCGCTGCGCGCCCCGTAGACGTCGCGCATCCACCGGGCCCAGATCCGGCGCGCGGCGCGGAACTTCGCGATCTCCTCGAAGAAGTCGATGTGGGCGTCGAAGAAGAACGACAGGCTGGGCGCGAACACCTCGACGTCCAGCCCCCGGGACAGGCCGAGCTCCACGTAGCCGAAGCCGTCGGCCAGCGTGAACGCGAGCTCCTGCGCCGCCGTGGAGCCCGCCTCCCTGATGTGGTAGCCGGACACCGACAGCGGCTTGTAGTCCGGGATGTTCGCCGCGCAGTACTCCATCAGGTCGCCGATCAGCCGCAGGTGCGGCTGCGGCGGGAACAGCCATTCCTTCTGCGCGATGTACTCCTTGAAGATGTCGGTCTGCAGCGTGCCGTTCAGCTTCCCGATGTCGGCGCCCTGGCGCTCGGCGGCGGCCAGGTACATGCAGAAGACCGGCACCGCCGGCCCGCTGATCGTCATCGACGTGGTCACGTCGGCCAGCGGGATCCCGTTGAACAGCACGTCCATGTCGGCGGCCGAGTCGATCGCCACGCCGCAGTGCCCGACCTCGCCCAGCGACCGCGGGTCGTCGGAGTCGCGCCCCATCAGCGTCGGCATGTCGAACGCCACCGACAGTCCGCCGCCGCCGCCGCGCAGCAGCATCTTGTACCGCTCGTTGGTCGCTTCCGCGTTGCCGAACCCGGAGAACTGCCGGATCGTCCAGGTCCGGCCGCGGTAGCCGGCCGGGTAGAGCCCGCGGGTGAACGGGAACTCCCCCGGCCACCCGATCCGGTCGAACCCGGGCACCACGGCGCCATCGGGCGGGCCGTACACCGGATCGACCTCGAGGCCGGACAGGGTGGTGAAGTCGGCGTTGCGCAGGCGGGCCGCGTCGTAGCGGCGCTGCCAGCGCGCCCGACCGTCATCCATGGCCATACCCACCTCCGGGCGGCAGATAGTTGGACGTCCTACTATCTACCCAGTCTAGTTCAGTTTTCCTTACGCCCCGTCTCGGCCCAACCGAACAGCGGCCTGGGGCGTCTGTGTCGTTGGGAAAGAGCTGCCCGGGCGCTACGGGGGTCCGGGCAGCCGACAGGGTGACGGGCCGAATGTGTGGTAGAACCGATGCCATATCGCGCAGGTGATCTGGGCTGCACGGCAGTCCTCGCGGATGTCGCGACGCTCACGGGCCCGCGCATTGCGGGGTCGGCTCCGGCGATGAGGCAAGGGAACTCGGTGG
>DATJQX010000027.1:0-2626 GCA_035505275.1 Streptosporangiaceae bacterium
GGCCACTCCTACATGAAGGCCCTCATGGCCGAGCACGACGCCGCCTTCGGCGGCGAGCACTCCGGCCACTACTACTTCCGCGACTTCTGGCGCGCCGACACCGGCATGCTCACCGCCCTGCACGTCCTGGCCGCCCTCGGCGGCCAGGACCGGCCGCTGTCGGAACTGACCGGCGAGTACACCCGCTACGCCGCCTCCGGCGAGATCAACAGCCACGTCGATGACGTCCCCGCCAAGCTGGACGAGGTCGAGGCCGCCTACGCCCGCCCCGGCGTCACCGCCGACCGGCTCGACGGGCTCACCGTCAACCTCGGCGACGGCCGCTGGTTCAACCTCCGCCCCTCCAACACCGAGCCCCTGCTCCGCCTCAACGTCGAAGCACCCACCCGTGAGGCCATGACCGCCATCCGCGACGAAGTCCTCGCCCTCGTCCGCTGACCATCCCGGAGCCCGCACGCACGCCCGCGGGCGGGCGGGAAGGCGGCCCGCCACCACGCCCGGTAAACGGCGCAGCGCGGCCCCGCCGCCGGGAACGCCCCACGGGTACCCGGCGGCGGCCAGGACCGCGCCAGCGGGCCGCGTGGCGGCGTCCGGGCGGCGACTGAAGGAGAGAAACGCACCGATGCCCGACCGGATCACGCTCATCACCGGGAACGCCGGCAAGGCCGCTGAGTTCGCCGCCATGCTCGGCATCGAGGTCACCCCGGCCAGGGCCGAGCTGACCGAGGTCCAGTCCCTCGACGTCGCCGTCGTCGCGGCCCGCAAAGCGGCCGACGCTTACGCCCAGCTCCGCGAGCCCGTCCTCGTCGACGACACCGGGCTGGCCGTCCACGAGTGGAACGGCCTGCCCGGCGCACTCGTCGCCTGGTTCATCGATACCGTCGGCCCGCAGGGCATCCTCGCCATGGCCGCGGGAATCACCAGCCGCCGCGCGACCGTCAGCACCGCGCTCGGCTACGCCGACGCCGACGGGGTCCAGGTATTC
The DNA here is from genome assembly GCA_035505275.1 of Streptosporangiaceae bacterium. Taxonomy (GTDB): domain Bacteria; phylum Actinomycetota; class Actinomycetes; order Streptosporangiales; family Streptosporangiaceae; genus Palsa-504. Next base: position 986 of record DATJQX010000027.1, read on the forward strand.
ACCGGGACCGTGGACGGCTCCCTCGCCACTGAACTGCGCGGTACCTCCGGCTTCGGCTACGACCCCGTCTTCATCCCGGACAGCGACCCCGGCCACCGCACCTATGCCCAGATGACCAGCGAGGAAAAGAACAAGATCTCCCACCGCAGGCGCGCAGTCGAGGCAATGCGAGCCGGCCTGCGACTCCAGTGACTCGCCAGTTCAGCGATTCGCGCACGGCGCAGGCTTGGCCCCTGGAAAGATGCGGAGCCGTGTCGAGGTTGCCTGGGCAGTTCGCCGCGCTGGCGCGTCAGGTAGCGGGGCAGCTCACGGACGTGACCGACTGCTCCTGGGAGCGGGACAGCTCGGCGGTGTGGCGGCTGACCGGCGCCTCGGGCGGCTGCTGGTACCTCAAGCGCCATTCCTCCGGCCGGTTCCACGCCCGCGAGGTGGCTGCCTTGCGGGACTGGGCGCCGGCGCTCGGACCCGGGCGCGTCCCCGAGCTCGCCGCCGTGGACCCGGAGATCCTGGTCATGGTCGTCACGGCGGTGCCCGGGGAGCCTGTCCTGGGCCTCAGCCTCAGCGCCCGCGAGGAGCAGCGGGTGCACCGGCAGGCCGGCCGGCTGCTCGGGCGCCTGCACGAGATCCAGCGGGTGCCGGGAGCCGGCGAGGATGCCAGCCGCGTGACCGGCCGGGTGGACGGGCACCTGGACCAGGCCGGCCGCCTGCTCACGCCGGCGCAGCGGGCGCTGGTGCGCGACTGCGCGAGCCGGCTCGCCTGGCTGGGCCCGCGGGTACCGGCCGTGGCCAGCCACGGGGACTTCCAGCCGCGCAACTGGCTCTGGGACAGCGCCGGCGGCCGGCTGGGGATCATCGACTGGGAACGCGCGGAGCCCGCGGCCGCCGTCCGCGACCTCGTCCGGCTGGAGTACGGCCCGTGGGACGGAAGGCCCGGCCTGCGCGAGGACTTCTTCGCAGGGTACGGGCGCACGCTCACACCGGAGGAAGACCAGGCACTGTTCTGCCACGCCGTCCTTGACGCCCTCAGCGGCCTGCTGTGGGGCCTGGCCAACGGCGACGACGCGGTTGTCAGCCGCGCCTGGCGGACCTTCGAACGATCATCTGGCATCCCGCTGGCCCGTTCCTGACCCCGAGACTGCCTCACGGGGAAAACCTCACGTGAGATCATCGCCAGGTGACGGCACCAGCACTCAGGGAAGCAGCACGGGCGGTCGTCCTGGACCCCGATGACCGCGTGATGCTGCTGCGCTATGACGAGAACGGCGGCTTCTGGGCCACCCCCGGGAGGGTCGCTCGAGTCCGGCGAGAGCCACCGCCAGGCTGTCGTCCGCGAGCTGCGCGAGGAACTCGGCGTCCGTCACGTCGACGTCGGCCGGCACCTGGCCACCCGCACCAAAGACCACCTTGTCGCGGGCCGGAGCGTCCGCCAGGCTGAGCGGTATTACCTGGCCCGGGTGCGGCCCGAGGACGTGGACCCGGAGTCCGCGGCCAGCCCTGACAACATCCAGGAGTGGCGCTGGTGGTCCCTGGCGGAACTCGCCGCCACCAGCCAGACGGTTTACCCTGTCGAACTAACCGGACTGCTCCGGGGCATCCTCGCCTCCGGGCCGCCGTCGGCGCCGCTCACGCTGGAGTAACCGG
>DATJQX010000028.1:0-8611 GCA_035505275.1 Streptosporangiaceae bacterium
TTGCGGTTGGTCTCCTGGTTGTACACGGCGTAGTGCTTGACCTGGGACTGCGTACCCGTGCTCTGCACTCCGTCGATGAACCCGACGGCGGTCTGCGAGTTCAGGTACGGGTCCTCGGTGTAGGACTCGAACTCCCGGCCCCAGCGCGGGTCGCGGTCGATGTTGATCGTCGGGCCCAGGTTGACCGTCGCGCCCTTGCCGCGCTCCTCGGCCCCGACGACCTTGCCGTACGCATTGGCCAGCGACGGGTCGAAGGTCGCGGCCAGCGACTGCGCAGACGGCATCTGGGTCACGTTCGTGAGACCGTCACCGACGCCGACCGGGCCGTCCTCCTCATTCTGGCTCGGGACGCACAGGCTGGGGATGGCCGGAATATAGAAGACGTACGGCTCGCTGAACCCGCCCCCGGTCACCTCGTTGATCTTGTCGGCTAGCGTCATCTGGGACATCAGCATGCTGACCCGCTGGCTGATCGGCAGCGACTGGTTCAGCCAGGGACACGCCGCGTCGGATGCGGCCCGAGACGTTCCGGCCGCCGAGGCCGCGCTGCCGGCCAGGGCCAGCGCGGCCGGGACGGCGACGGCCAGGATCCCGGCCACCGCCATTCTCGGGAAACGGCGCCTGCCGCGCCACACAGATGGGACGAGCTTCATCGACGGCCTCCGCTGTCGGGACCTGCTTGCCGGACGCTCCCCCCGACCGAACAGCCTTATCCGTTGGCGCGCCGATGCCAATAGCGTCCGCCGCCAGCGGCGAGAAATATTTCAATAAAAATGCCGCGCCCGCTCATCCCCGCGCCCCAGTCACCCGCTCACCCGCTCACCCGCTCACCCCCGCGCCCCGGTTACTAGCCGACGCGACCAGCCGGGGCCCGCGTCTCAGGCATCTCCCGCACCCCTGGCGCCACTCCCGTCACGAGCCCAACCCCGGCCGGGACCACCCCTCCACCCCAACCCGCTAGCTGGCGGTGGTACTCGCCGGGGGCGGGTCGCGTCGCCGGGGGCGGGTCGCGTCGCCGCGACCCGGCTCTAGCGCGGCGAACGCGCCGTGGCAGGCGCCCCCTGGCGGGCGCGCCGACTCGGCTCAGGCGCCGCCAACGCACCGTGCCCGGCGCCCCACCCCCCTCCCTAGCCACACCCGTCACAGCCCATCCGAGATCATTTCGACTTTTGATTCGAAACCGTTCCACAAACCCCCGTAAATCGGGCGTCGGAACGACGGATTCGAATCAGATGTCGGTGGCGGCGGCCATTCTGGCGTTGTGAGCGACGTTCGATTGCCTCGCTTAGCCGGGGTTATGACCACTGCCAACCTGCTCGGCCAGGGCTTGTCGGAGGGCCGGATCCGGTCGTTGGTCCGGCAGGGGGTGCTCAGCCCGGTCGGTCACGGTGTCTACGTGCGCGCGGAGCTGGCCGCCAGGGTGGCGGGCAGCACCAATGTCGTGCAGCACGCGTTACAGGTGGCCTCCGTATTAGCCGTGGGCGCCCCTGGGGCCGTGGGCAGTCACCAGAGCGCGGCAATGATCCACAGCCTCGATCTCCTGGTGCGACAAGCACCGGGGGTCGTGGTTACTCGTCCGCCGGGAACCAGTACCAAGCGGCGGGCAGGAGTGCGCGTGCATGTGGCGGCACTGCCGACGAGTCATGTGACCAGGCGCGGCGGGGTTGCGGTTACAACGGTGCCGCGGACGGTCGTGGACCTCGCCCGCACGTCCCCGTTCCGGGCCGGCGTCGTCGTAGCCGACTCGGCGCTGCGCCGCAAGCTGACTACCAAGGCGGACTTGGCCGCGGTGGTCGCCGAGTGCGCCCGCTGGCCGGGCCTGACCCAGGCCAGGGATGTGGTGGAGTTCAGCGACGCCCTGTCGGAGTCGGCGCTCGAGTCGTTATCACGCGTTGTCTTCCGCGAGCAGGGGATCCCTCCGCCCGAGCTCCAGGAGTGGATCGGCGGGGAGGAGGAGGGCGTCATCGGCCGAGCCGATTTCTATTGGCGCAGGTTCGCGACGATCGGCGAGGCCGACGGGGCGGTCAAGTACGGGGACCCGCAGCGAGCCATCGCCCAGCTGCGGCGCGATGCCAGGCTGCGTGCCGCCGGGTTCCAGGTCGTTCACTTCACCTGGGACGACATCGTCCGCGCCCCAGAGCTGGTGGCCGCCTGGCTGAGGGAAGCGTTCCGGCGCGGCGCTGCGGACGGTCAGGCGGCCGGGTCGTAGTAGTGGGCGTACTGCCAGCTGCCCTGCTTGATCAGCAGGTCGTCTGTCAACGCCGGGAACCGGGCGGGCGAGAGCGCGGCCAGGCCGGGCGGCTCGTCTCCGCCGATCCAGCGGGCCAGGGCCTCGCCGATCGCGGGCGAGGAGGAGAACCCCGAGCCGTTGCAACCGCTGGCCACCCACAGGCCCGGCGCGTCCGGCACGGGCCCGACCACGAACCGGCCATCCGGGCTCATCGTGAACAGCCCGCCGCGGTGCTCGGAGACCGGGGCCTCGGTGGCGAGCGGTGCCTCGTGCGCCACCTGGGCCGCCATGCCCCGCAACACCTTGAGGTCGAGTGGCAGGTCGGCGGTGCGGAACGAGGGCGGCTGATCGCGCGGGTCGAACGGCAGCGGGTCCGGCTCGAACCCGCCGAACATCAGGCCGCCGCGGGCCGGGCGCAGGTAGACGGCCGCGTCCACGACCCGGGTGATCGGCTCGGTCGGGTCCAGATCAGCTGACGGCTCGGTAATGATGAGCTGGTGGCGGACCGGCGCGATCGCGATCCGGTCCGCGGCCCCGGCCAAGGCGGCGACCTGCCGCACCCAGGCGCCCGCCGCGTCCACCACGGCGACGCTCGCTTCGATCGACCGTGCGGCGGTCTGCACACCGGTCACGCGGCCGCCCGAGACCGGCAGGCTGAGCACCTCCTCGGACTCGAGCACCTCGACGCCGCGGCGCGCGCAAGCTTGCAGACAGGCACGGACCAGGCTTATGGGCTCCTCGATGTAGACGTCCTCGGGGCACCAGAGCGAGAACTCGTTCCCGGAGCCGCGGTAGTACGACACCCGGCGGCCCAGGTCGGCGGGGGGCGCTTCGCGCACATCGGCGCCCCAGGACCGGGAGCCGGCCGCCTCGGTCTCCAGGTACGCGCGGTGCTGGGGAGTGCGCGCGACCAGGAAGCTGCCGCTGCGGGCCACGGCCAGCTCGGCACCGGCCCAGTCGCCGAAGCTCACGGCCAGCTCGATGCTGCGCCGGGCCAGCCGGGTGCGCAGCTCGTCGGCCTGCACCGACTTGAACAGCCCGGCTGCCCGTCCGGATGCCTGCGAGCCCGCGGTATCACGCTCGACTACCACCACCGAATGTCCGAGCAGCGAGCAGTGCAGCGCCGTGCTAAGCCCCAGCGCGCCGGCCCCGATCACAACCACGTCGGCCCTCATGGGGCAAGTGTGCCCGACGCCCGCCGCAGCGGTCACGTGGAGATAAGTGGGCGGCGGGGCGGTCACGTGGAGATCGAGCTGAAGTGGGCGGCGGGGTGGACCGGCGTGGTCACGTCGAGATGGAGATGAGGCGCGCGATGGGGTTCCTCACTTGGAGATGAGGTGCTCGTCGCTGGGCTCGCCGAGCAGCGCGCGGCACATCGTGTCGAGCATCAGGGCCAGGTCGGCGTAGCGCTCAGGAGACCAATCCGACAGCAGCCGTTCCAGCCCGTCCCGGCCCGCGGCGAACAGCCGCTCCGCCGCCTCGTCGCCGCTATTGGTGATCTCCAGCATGCCGTCGTCACGGCGCACATAGCCCGCCTGCACCAGCTTGTCCACATAGGGCCGGCCGTTCTCCACGGTGACGCCCGCCTGGCGGGCCAGGTCGGTCCCGGCCACCGGGCCGTTTTTAGCCAGCCGGGCCAGCACCCAGCAGCTTCCGGCGGGCAGGCCGAGCCCGCTGAGCTCGGCGAGCCGGGTGTAGCCCTGCTTGCGCAGGTCGCCGTCGGCCAGCCGGAGCAGCGCCCGCTCGATTTCCGCGACCGACGAGCGGTGCGCCGAGGCCGCGCCCAGCCCCTCGCCGATGTCCGACGCGCCCGCTGTGGCCCGCAGCGGCACCTCGCGCAGGAACCAGGTAAGTACGAAGGCGGCCGCCGCCACCGGCACCGCGATCAGGAACACCGTGTGAAAGGACAGCACGTAAGCGTGCCGGATGTCGGTGAGCAGGGTGGCGGGCAGCCGCTTCAGCGCGGCCGGGTTGGCCTGGGCCGAGGCCGGATTGAATCCCGGCGGCAGCACCGCCCCGTGCAGGGCGTTGATCAGGTTGGCGGCGAGGCGGCTGGAGAAGATCGACCCGAAGATGGCCACGCCGAACGAGCCGCCGATCGAGCGGAAGAACGTGACGCTCGAGGTGGCGGTGCCGAGATCTGCGTAGTCGGCCGAGTTCTGCACGGCGATGACCAGCACCTGCAGGATCAGGCCGAGCCCGAAACCGAGCACGGCGAAGTACACGTCCATGATCACGGACGTGGTCGTCTCGGTGAGCGTGGACAGCAGGTACAGCGCGAGCGTCATCGTTGCTGTCCCCACGATCGGGAACACCTTGTACCGCCCGTACCGGGAGATGAGCTGCCCGCTGGCTATCGAGGTGACCAGGAGGCCGAGCACCATGGGCAGCAGGTACACGCCGGAGATGGTCGGCGTCACCCCGCGCACGACCTGCAGGTAGAGCGGGAGGAACGCGGTGGCCCCGAACAGCGCGAAACCGGCGCCGAAGCTGATGCCGGCGCTGACCGAGAACACCGGGTTGCGGAACAGCCGCCGCGGCAGCACGGGCTCGGCAGCACGCCCGGAGGACAGCCACCAGCCCACCGCCAGGATCACAGCGGCGGCCCCGAGCCCGAAGATCTCCGGGGACAGCCAGGGATAGGTTGTGCCGCCCCAGGACGTCAGCAGTACCACGCTGGTCGCCGACGCTGCCAGCAGCACGGTGCCGGCGTAGTCGATCCGGTGCGCCTGCGTGGCCGCGGACGCGGGCAACGCGAGTGCGATCACCAGCAGGGCCAGGACGCCGATCGGCAGGTTGATGTAGAACACCCAGCGCCAGCCGAGGTTGTCCACGAAGAACCCGCCGAGCAGCGGTCCGGCCACGCTCGCGACGCCGAACACCGCCCCGAACGCGCCCTGGTACTTCCCCCGCTCCCGCGGTGAGACCACGTCGCCGACGATGGCCTGGGCCAGCACGATCAATCCCCCGCCGCCCAGGCCTTGCAGCGCACGGAAGCTGATCAGCTCGATCATGTTCCGGGACACGCCGCACAGCGCCGACCCGATCAGGAAGATCACGATCGCGGCCTGGAACAGGCGCTTGCGGCCGTACTGGTCGCCGAGCTTGCCCCACAACGGCGCTGACACCGTGGTGGCCAGCAGGTACGCGGTGACCACCCACGACAGGTGGCTGAGGCCGCCGAGGTCGCCGACGATCGTCGGCAGCGCGGTGGCGACGATCGTCTGGTCCAGCGCCGCCAGCAGGATCGCCAGCATAAGCGCCGCGTAGACAAGGACCAGGCCACCGCGGGGAGTTACAGCGGGCCGGGCCTGGGGGGTGTCCTGCATGCACCGTTCTTACCCGCTACGGCCCAGGATCTCCAGGACCGGCTTTGGTGAAAGCGACTCCTGTGGTTGTGACGGCGCCCCGCCCGGCGTGGGGGGCGCCGCCACGATCACGCGACGAGGGTCGGTCAGTACCCGTAGCCGCCGCCACCGCCACTGCCGCCGCTGCTGCCGCCGCTTCCGCTACCGCCGGAGCCTGACGACGAAGTGGCCTTGATCTTCGCCCCGGAAGCGGTCATCGCCCACCACAGCCCGCCGGACGTGTTGACGCCGTTGCCGGTATCCGTGCCCGCGCTGGTGTCGGACTTGAAGGTGTAGAGCGGGTGGCCGTCGTAGGTCGCCTGGACCGCGCCGTCGGCCCGCGTGATCGTGCCGAGCTTGCCGGCCAGCTTGACGCCGGCGGCCAGGGTCGGGGTGCCGGTGACCGGCGGCCAGTAGCCGGCGCAAGTGCTGTTGCAGTTCGACTTGGTCGGCGTGTCGATCGCGAACCAGTAAAGGACGAACCCCTGGGCGTCGGTGAGCACCTTTTTACCCTTGATCATGGTGAACTTCAGCCCCGACGCCGTGGGGGTATTACTGCTGCTGCCGGTATTGGCGGCCGCCTGGTTGTTGGTGGTGCTGGAACTGCTTGGGGGCGTGGAGGAACTGTTGCCGCCACCACACGCCGCAAGCCCAACGACGGCGGCAGCGGCAAGTCCGGAAGCCGCCAACCATCGATTACGCATCGTATCCTCTCCATTCGCTACGGTTACCCGCTCCGCGCGTACAAACCTGTTCACGTACGCGCCGGCAGATCCGTTCAAGCCTTCTTCAGATTGGCGTCGGGCGGGAACGGCGCCAGGCGCGCGCGGCGCGGGGGGTTGGGCCCGGGCGGGGCTGCGGGAGGCTGACACCAGGCGGCCGCGACGCGCGTTGGCTCAAGGCGGGCGCGGTACGGGAGGCCAAACGCCAGGCCGGCGCGGCGCGGGAGGCCAAACGCCAGGCCGGCGCGGCGCGGGAGGTCAACGCCAGGCCGGCGCGGCGCGGGTGGTCAACGCCAGGCGGGCGCGGCGCGGGAGGTTGGCGTCAGGCGGCGATCCGGTGGCAGAGCCAGGCGAGTGAGAGCGGGTACCGGTATTCGATGGCGCCGTGGCCCGCCTCGAACAGCTCGAACCTGATCACTTCGTCCGAGACGCCGATCTCGCGCAGCGCCGCGCGGAAGGCCTCGGCGCCTAGATCGAGGCAGTACTCGTCTTTGGTTCCCGCGTCGATCCAGATCGCCCGCAGCGACCGGAGCGCCCCGGCATACCGCGGCACCATCCGGACCGGGTCCCAGGCAAGCCAGCGCTCCCAGACGTCATCGCGGACCACGCCGGTGCGCGGGTCGAACGGCAGTTCCACCGACCCGTCCTCGTGTGCCGAGAAACAGGCCGCCACGCCGAGCACCTCGAGCAGCGCCGCGTCGGCCTCCTTGGTGAAGGCGACCCGGGACCTGAATTCGTCCCACCACCGCCAGATGTCGGCGTCGTAGTCGCGCAGGAACCGGGTCGCCTTGGCGAACGAGGGGATATAGGAGTGCTCGTAGAGGGTGTCGCCCGCGTGGGTGGCCAGCGCGCCGAACAGGTCGGGCCGCAGCATCGGCGTGATCATCGCGCCGAATCCGCCGCTGGACTTGCCCATGATCGCCCGGTGCGCCGGCTCGGCCAGCGTCCGGTAGCGCCCGTCCACCCACGGCACGACCTCGTCGCACAGGTAGGAGTGGTAACGGCCGGTGCCGGCCGAGTCCACGAACTGGCTGCCCCCGTACGCGGTCCACGCGTCCACGTAGACCACCACGGCCGGGGGTGCCTCAGCGCGCGCGAACACCGCGTCGGCCAGCTCAGGGAACGGCTGCCGGAACGGGATCCGGTTCCGCCACATCGTCAGGTGGCCGGTATACCCCTGGATCACGTAGACCACGGGATAGCGACGGTCGGGATCCTCCTGGTACCCGGGCGGCAGGTACACCCACAGCGGTCGCTCGTGCGGATCCCCCAGCGGGTTGCCCCGCAGCAGCTCACTGACGATCACGTCTTCTTCGAGCCGGCCGGCGAACTCGGCGGACCAGGGCAGCATGAAACCTCCAGCGGGAGTCCTGATTGGCCCCAGTCTGTCACGCCGCCGGGTTGGCAACCCGGGCTAGAAAAAGCGGCTCGCCGGTCACGGTGTCGGTCACCAGCAACAGGTAGGGCCGGTCGAACACCACCGGCGGCAGCCGGACGGGCACGGCGGTGGGCACGATGCCCACCCCGGTCGCCGCGCTGCCGACGGTTCCCTTTTCCCCGACCGCCAGGCTGGCCGCGTGCACGACCGCGCTGATGCAGCAGGCCTGCGGGGACAGCCCGCTGAAGTCGGCGTCGCCGCCGAACGCGATCCCCATGCCGAGACCGGTCAGCAGCCCGCGCAGGGAGGCGGACGAGCTCAGGCTGACCTTGGGCAGCGCGATCGCGGCCCGGCCGCCCGGCTCGCCGAGCGCGGTCTCGATCCGGGCCATGGTGGCCGGCGGCAGGTCCGGGCAGCCGCCGGATCCGGACCCGGCGGCCGGAAGCAGCGCGATCATCGACAGCTTGCCGCCGCGGTACGGGAGCGACACGGCGGTCCAGCCACCCGAAGCGCTTGCCCGGAACCCGCTTCCGTGCATGAACTGCGCGCCGACGCGCCCGCCGGCCGCGGTCGTGAACGGCCCGGACTTGGTCTGGCTGGCCTCGAACGGCTCGGCCCAGGCCGCGTCCAGGTACAGCGCGTCGGTCAGCACCCATCCGCTGCCCTTCACCTCGCCCGGCGACAGCAGGTGCGGGATGTGGCCGCGGGTGGCCGCGTCGATCGAGGCGTTGATGTCCCCGACGGCGCGGCCGGGATCGGACAGCAGCGGAACCCGCCACAGGCCCGCGTCGTAGCCGGTCGCCGCGTCGTTCAGGTAGTCGCGGGCGGTGGTCAGCGACGGGTCGGCCCACACATGATCGCTGCCGGCCACGGTGACGCCCGGCCCGTCCAGCCCGTGCAACGCCGCCGACCGGGAGTTCAGCCCCGCCAGGAG
>DATJQX010000029.1:0-13682 GCA_035505275.1 Streptosporangiaceae bacterium
CCTGGTGTGCACGACGAGGATCGCGGCCCGCTCGTTCACGTTCGGCAGCGGGATCGTGACCTGCCGGTCGAACCGGCCGGGCCGGAGCAGGGCCGGGTCGAGCACCTCGGGCCGGTTGGTGGCCGCGAGCACCACGACGCCCGTGGACGGCTCGAACCCGTCCATCTCGGCCAGCAGCTGGTTGAGGGTCTGCTCCCGCTCGTCGTTGGACACCACCGCGCCCGAGCCGGCCCGGCGCTGGCCGATGGCGTCGATCTCGTCGATGAAGATGATGCAGGGCGCCCGCTTGCGCGCCATGTCGAACAGGTCACGGACCCGGGCCGCGCCGACGCCGACGAACATCTCCACGAAGCTGGAGCCGGTGACCGAGATGAATGGCACCTGGGCCTCGCCAGCGACCGCGCGCGCCAGCAGCGTCTTGCCGGTACCCGGCGGCCCGACCATGAGCACGCCCCTGGGCACCATCGCGCCGGCCCGGGCGTACCGGTCCGGGTTGCGCAGGAAGTCCACCACCTCGGCGATCTCGGACTTGGCGCCCTCGTATCCGGCCACGTCGGCGAACGTGGTCGAGGGGCGTTCCTCGTCGAACACCTTGGCCCGGGACCGGCCCGCGCCCAGCACGCCCTGCAGGCCGCCGGCCGCGCTCCTGGAGATCCGGCGGAACAGCCAGACGAACAGCAGGATCGGCAGCCCGAACGTGATCAGGTAGATCAGCACCTCGGTGCCGAAGCCCTCTCCCGACGGGGCGGTGGAGACATTCTTGATGTTCTTCGTCAGGTCGTCCAGCGAGGTCTGCCCGGCCTGCGGCGGGATGACCACCGTGAAGCTGGCGTTGTCCTTGTACAGCGTGCCGGTGCTCGTGCCGCCGACCGACCCGGAGATCTGCAGGCTCTTCACCTGGTGCGCGGCCACGTCGGAGAGGAACTGGGAGTAGGACAGGGTGGTCGAGGCCGACCGCGTCGGCAGCAGGTAGAACAGGGCGAGGATGAAGAAGATCATGATCAGCCACAGCCAGTTCCGCCACGGCGGCGGCGGAGGCGGCGCGGTGGGCGCAGGCTTGGCGCCATCGGGCGGTGGCTTGGCTTGCTTACTCATGGCAGCTCCTTGTGGTGCCAAGTATGCCCGTAATTCGTGGCGCGACGATCAGCGGACGGCCCTTACGGCGGATGGTCAGCACACTGACGGTGAACGACCAGGATGCCTTCAGGATTCCGCCGCGGCGCTCACGGGACCAGCACCGCCGCGCCGTCGAATGTGCCCGCCTTCAGGTCCCGTAGCGCCTGGTCCGCAGCGTCCAGCGGGTAAGGGTGGGTGGTCACGGCCAGCTTGTGCTCCGCCGCGAAGCTCAGGAACTCCCTGCCGTCCGCCCTGGTGTTGGAGGTGACGCTGCGCAGCTGCCGTTCCTGGAACAGGTGCCGCTCGTAGTTCAGCGGCGGGATGTCGGTCAGGTAGATGCCCGCGATGGCCAGCGTGCCGCCCCGGTCCAGCGCGGCCATCGCGGGCCGGACGAGGTCGCCGGCCGGCGCGAACAAGATCGCGGAGTCCAGCGGCTCCGGCGGCAGGTCCGCCGCCCCGCCCACCGACGCCGCGCCCAGTTCGCGCGCCAGCCGCTGCGCCTGCTCGCCGCGCGTCAGCACGTGCACGGTGGCGCCCCGGGCCAGCGCCACCTGCGCGGCCAGGTGCGCGCTGCCGCCGAACCCGTACAGGCCAAGGCGGCCGCCCGGCGGCAGTTCGGCCCGCTTCAGCGCGTGGTACCCGATGATCCCCGCGCACAGCAGCGGGGCGAGCTCGGCGTCGGTATACCCGGACGGCAGCCGGTACGCGTACGCGGCGGGCACCGTCACGTACTCGGCGTACCCGCCGTTGACGTCCCAGCCGGTGTAGAGCGAGTTCGGGCAGAGGTTCTCCGCGCCGCGCGTGCAGAACGTGCAGTCCTGGTCGGTCCACCGGAGCCACGCCGCGCCGGCCCGGTCCCCGACGGCGAAGCCGGCGGCGCTCTCGCCGAGCGCGGCGACCTCCCCGACGACCTCGTGACCGGGCGTCACGCCGGGGGGCGTGGGGACGCGCGGCGCCAGGTCCCCCTCGGTCACGTGCAGGTCAGTGCGGCAGACGCCGCAGGCCAGGACCCGGAGCAGCAGCTCGCCGGGTCCCGGCTGCGGTACGTCGTCGCCGGTGTGCAGGTTCAGCGGGTGCCCGGTCACCGGGCCGGGCTCGGCCACGTGCCATGCGCGCATGACCGCACCGTACCGCCGGGGTCAGCCCTTGCGCGGCTCGCCCCGGTAGGTGCCGAACGACCAGTGGTTTCCCTCGGGGTCGCGCGCCGCGAACTCGCGCGAGCCGTAGTCGGTGTCGTGCGGCTCGCGGCTGATCCCGGCGCCCGCCGCCCGGGCCCGCTCGCACACGGCGTCGGGCTCGTCGGTCACCACGTAGGCGCTGAACGCGCCCGGAGCCGCCGGGAGGCCCGAGGTGGCGTCGGTGTCGCGCGCCGAGCCCATCATGATCCCGCCGCCCGGCGGCCAGTCGAGCTGGGCGTGGTGGACCACGTCCCCGTCACCGTAGACCACGGTCTCCTCGAATCCGAACGCGTCGACCAGGAACCTGATCAGAGCCCGGGCGTCGCGGGCCCGCAGCGTGGGCCACACCTGAGGCTGCGGTGTGGCCGGCGTCGCTTCCGGCATGACTGCACCTTCCTTCGCTTGGCCGTCCCGGCCGTTCACCAGGTCCGGTCAGCCCAGGTTCCCTCGTCGAGCCGGGTGGCGGCTTGGACGTTTCGGAACTCCTCCGCCAGCCACTGGCTTGGCGGGCAGCCCGCCAGCACCCTGAACTCCCGCGCGAGGTGCGCCTGGTCGAAGTATCCGCAGGCGGCGGCCAGGTCGGCCAGCCGGTACTCCTCGCCCCGGGCCGCGCGGGCGGCCAGCAGGCGCCTGGCCCGGTCGAAGCGGATCACCCTGGCCGCCGCCTTCGGCGTCAGGCCGATCTCGGCGCGGAACCGGCTGGCCAGATGCCGGCCGCTCCACCCGGTCTGTTCGGCCAGTTCGGCGGCGCGGACGGCCCCGCCGGAGGTCAGCAGCAGCCGCCAGGCCGTTTCGACCTCTGGCGCTACATCCGGCCAGGGCCGGGTGACATCCAGGCGGGCGGCCATCGTCCGCAGCAGGATCTCGTCCAGGACCGCGAACCGCTCGGGCCAGCCCGCCGCCTGGAGCACCCGGGACCGCAGTTCGGTGCCCAGGTCGCTGAGCACCGCCTCGGCGGGCACGTCGATCTCGGCTAGTTCGCCGGCCGGCAGGCCGAGCAGCGCCCGCGTGCCGAGCGGGCGGAGCGCGACCTGGATGCCCGACTGCGCGCCCTCGTGCGCGATCAGCGCCGGGGCGGAGTGCAGCCCGCCGAGCAGCGTGGCGAAATCCCCCGGCCGCTGCCCGGGATCGGGGTGAGCCAGGATCACCAGCGGCTCGTCGAGGGTGACGATGAAGGTCAGGAACGGCGAGGGCAGGCCGCGGTGCCTGGCGGGCGGCACCCCGCGCTGGCGGTAGCCCGTGTACCACGCCACGTACGGGCGCAGCGGCCCGGCCGGCTTCGCGCGGCAGTGCTCATCGACCGGCCCCGGCGCAGATAGCCGGCCGGCCAGTGAACCTCCCGTGCGGCTCATACGTTCTTCTCAGCAGAATCCCGGCATCGATGAAAGTGTGGGGGTTCTCATTGTTTGCGCTGGTAGTGAGAACGCGGCACGGATCGGGACCATCTCCCCAGTGTATGGGGCCACGGGGATCTGTCCCGGTTCGGCGGCATGAGGAAGGTATGCCGGGCCGCTGACGTTAACCCGACAAGTACGGAGGGCACGTGATCATTCGTCAGCTGGACCGGGCGGTCTCCCGTGCGGCAGCGCCAGACGGGGGAAGTGAGACAAGCGTGATCACCGCAACGAGATCCGAACCTGTCCAGCTCGAGCTTTCGTGCCGGGCAGACGACGACGGATCCCAGGTCATCAGCGTGACGGGCGAGCTTGACATCGCCACTGCCGAGCAGGCCTACACCTATATCAGTGAGGTGATCGACGGCTGGCCGGCGCCGGTCAGCGTGGACCTCGCCGGGCTGACCTTCTGCGACGCGTCCGGCCTCGGCGCCCTGGCCAGGACCGCGCGCCACGCGCGGCAGGCGGGGACGCAGCTCAGGCTCATCGCGGCCCGGCCGTCGCTGCTGAAGATCATGCGGATCACCGGGCTGGACCGCACGTTTCCCGAGCTGCTTCCGTCAGTTCGCGCTTACTGACAGTTACCTGCGCAGATAACTGGCGAGTGACCATAGAGGATGGTGGCTGCCCGCGTTAAATTTGGAGTGCTTCCGGCGTTTAACCAGACGAGATCAAGCGGAGGGACTCACGCAATGGCCGAGGAAGTCCAAGAGCACGACGACGATCTAACCGAGTCCGAAGGTTCTAACGAGGCAACTATCGCCGTGCACTGGCGGGAGGAGGGTTACTACGACCCGCCGCCGAAGTTCATCGGCCAGGCCAACGCCTCGGACCCGGCCATCCGCGACCGGTTCAGCGAAGAGAACTTCCCCGAATGCTTCCGGGAGTACGCCGACCTGCTGCACTGGGACAGGTACTGGGACACGACGCTGGACACCAGCAACGCGCCGTTCTGGCGCTGGTTCGTCGGCGGCCGGCTGAACGCGTCGTACAACTGCGTCGACCGGCACCTCGCCGAGGACAGGAACAAGGCGGCGCTGATCTGGGTCCCCGAGCCGGAGAGCGAAGCGACAGCCGTAGTCACGTACCAGGAGCTGTACCGCCGGGTCAACGAGATGGCCGCGCTGCTGCGGGACTTCTGCGGCCTGTCGGCCGGCGACCGGGTCACCCTGCATATGCCGATGACGCCGGATCTCCCGGTCACCATGCTGGCCTGTGCCCGGCTCGGCGTGATCCACTCCCAGGTGTTCGCCGGCTTCAGCGGCGCCGCCTGCGGCGGCCGCATCGCCGACTCCGGCAGCCGGATCCTGATCACCATGGACAGCTACTACCGCAGCGGTGACCTGCTCGACCACAAGGTCAAGGCCGACGAGGCGGTCGAGGCGGCCCGCAAGGAGGGCCAGGAGGTTGACAAGGTCCTGGTCTGGCGGCGCTACCCCGGCCAGTACTCGGCCAAGACGCCGATGGTGGAGGGCCGGGACTTCTTCGTCGACGAGGTCCTGGCCGACTACAAGCGGGCCACCGTCGAGCCCGTGTCCCTGCCGGCCGACGCGCCGCTGTTCCTGATGTACACCAGCGGCACCACCGGCCGCCCCAAGGGCGCCCAGCACTCCATCGGCGGCTACCTGGCCTACGTGACCGGGACGTCCAAGTTCTACCAGGACATCCACCCGGAGGACACGTACTGGTGCATGGCGGACATCGGCTGGATCACCGGCCACTCCTACATCGTGTACGGCCCGCTCTCGCTCGGCACGACCAGCGTGCTGTACGAGGGCACGCCGAACTACCCGGACGCAGGCCGCCCGTGGCGGATCGCCGAGCAGCTCGGGGTGACCATCTTCCACACCTCCCCCACCGCGATCCGGATGCTGCGCAAGGTGGGACCGGACGAGCCGGCCAAGTACGACTACCACTTCAAGCACATGACCACGGTCGGCGAGCCGATCGAGCCGGAGGTCTGGCGCTGGTACTACGAGACCGTGGGCAAGGGCGAGGCGGTCATCGTCGACACCTGGTGGCAGACCGAGACCGGTGGCTTCCTCGGCACCGGGCTGCCCGCCCTGGACCCGATGAAGCCCGGTAGCTGCGGCCCGGCCGCCCTCGGCATCTTCCCCGAGATCCTCGACGAGGACGCCAACCCGATCCCGAAGGGCAGCGGCACGGCGGGCAACATCTGCATCCGCAACCCGTGGCCGGGGATCATGCAGACCGTCTGGGGCCAGCCGGAGCGGTTCGTGTCCACGTACTTCGCCAAGTACAACACGGACCCGGACAGCAAGGACTGGCACGACTGGCCGTACTTCGCCGGCGACGGCGCGGTGCAGGCCGCCGACGGCTACTACCGCATCCTCGGCCGGGTCGACGACGTGATCAACGTGGCCGGCCACCGCCTCGGCACCAAGGAACTCGAGTCGTCCGCGCTGACCGTGCCCGAGATCGCCGAGGCGGCCGCCGTCCCGGTCATCGACGACATCCGCGGCCGGGCGGTCGAGATGTACGTCTCGCTCAAGCCCGGCATCACCGCGAGCCCGGCGATCGAGGCGAAGGTCAGGGGCGCGATCGAGACCGACATCGGCAAGATCGCGCGGCCGAAGAACATCTGGATCGTCCCGGACATGCCCAAGACCAGGTCCGGCAAGATCATGCGCCGGGTCATCGCGGCCACGTCCAACTTCAGCGACGTCGGGGACATCACCACCCTGGCCAACCCGGAGGTCGTGGAGAAGATCCGGCAACAGGTCCAGGCGGCCAAGATGGCCAGCGGCGACGTGCCGCGC
Source organism: Streptosporangiaceae bacterium (assembly GCA_035505275.1). Lineage (GTDB taxonomy): Bacteria > Actinomycetota > Actinomycetes > Streptosporangiales > Streptosporangiaceae > Palsa-504. The sequence continues at coordinate 6,469 of DATJQX010000029.1, forward strand.
GAGCTCAGCGAGACCGAGCAGGCCGAAATCAAGGCCTTCGGCAACGCCGAGTAGGCCCACCTTGCGTGGCGGGCCGCCGTACCCTGGCGGCCCGCCACACTCATGTCATGACGGCCGAACGAAGGCTGGTGCCCCTTACCCGGCGCGCGCCGCGTGGCCAGGGCTCGACTTCGACCGGGTCGCCCACGGCGATCCGGCCAGGTTCCACGGTCGAGCCGTAGACCCCGAACCGGTTTCCGCGCTCCCGCGCTACGGCGCGCAGGATGGCCGGGTTCCGGGCCAGCGTCACCGGGTCAATGGTGATGACCACGCACCGCATATCTGGTTTGTCCACCCGCATCCGGAGCCCGCCGATGCGCAGCGCCCGGCCGACCCAGGCGTCCTCGGGGAAGTCGGACCCGGAGGCATCCACCAGGAGGTTGGGCCGGAACCGCCCGGGTGCCAGCTCGGTGCCGGCCAGCCGGCCGAGGCAGGCCAGGCTCTGCGTGGTCACCAGCGACAGGGGCAGGGCGTCGAAGATCCCGCCCTCGTGCTTGATAACGCGGACGCCGGGATGAACGCCCACCGGCGATCGCCCGCCAGGCCTTGCCACGAGACCTCGACCTCGACCTCGTCCAGTTCCTCCGGCGCCATGGATTTCACCGGGTACCGCCAGAGCCCGGCAACGCGACCCACTACGGTCATGGCCGCCTCCTGCTATTAGGAGGCGCCCTTGCCTTCTGAGCGGATGTCGAGCGTGGCGGACCTGGTCCGTTGCAGCGCCTCTCGGCCCTTCCACGATAGCCGAAGGCGGTCAGGCGGTCAGTTCGGCGGGCATCGTGAAGTCCAGCAGACGCGCCTGCCCGGGAGCGAGGTCCGGCCAGTCGCCGTCGAGCTCGAAGACCGCCACGGCGGCGGTGGGGAACCTGAGCGCCACGTCGGCCAGGCTGTTGGCCAGGTCCTCCGTGCCCGGGTTGTGTCCGATCAGCAGCGCGGTCCGGCACCGGCCGGGCAGTTCCCTGGCCAGGTACAGCAGGGTCTGCGCGCTGGCCGCGTACGCGCGCGGTTCGAAGTGGACCGACGGCGAGCCGTCCACCTCACGCGCCACGAGGTCCCAGGTCTGCCGGGTCCGCCGCGCGGTGGAGCACACGACGACCTCCGGCACGTAGCCGTGCCCGCGCAGCCACCGGCCGATGACGGGCGCGTCCTTCCGCCCGCGCTTGGCCAGCGGCCGGTCATGGTCCGGGACGTCGGGCCAGTCGGACTTGGCGTGCCTCAGCAGTACCAGCCGTCGCGTTGTGTCGTTGTCACCGGCCACGGCACCAGCTTGCCACGCCCTGCCTGAGCCTAGAGCCAACCCTCGCGGATGAGGGGCGGCGCGCCGCCGGCTCCGGCAGCCGTGGCGGCCGCGGCCAGGGCGGCGCCACGCGGCGGGTTGCCCAGCTCGCCGGACCGCACCCGGTCCAGCAGCCTGCGGGTCACGTCCACGATCTCGGGTGCGGCGTCCCGCAGGCCCTGCGCGTCATCGGGTCCCGCGGCCTCGGCGGGGAACCCGGCCGTGGCCACCAGGTCATCCAGGTCCGCCAGCTTGGCGGCCAGCCAGCCGAGCGGGTCGGCGGACAGTTCCCTGGCGAAGACCCGGCTGTTCGGATTCCAGCCGCTGAACACCGGGTGGTGATGCGTGCGATCGAAGCTGCCCGGCCGCCCCTCGACCGACTCCAGCAGGTCGACGCGCCAGATCGGCTGCCCGACCTCGATCGGCTGGGCCGAGTAGATCGAGCCCTTGAGCGCGCCCCGCTCGAGCACCCGCAACTCGAGCCGGACGCCGTGCTCCGGGCCCTCCTGCCCCTTACCCGGGGCGGGATCGACGAAGTACAGGTCGCCCACGACGATGCCGACCCGCTCGAATCCGAAGGCGTAGAGCACAGGCAACCCCTTTCTCGCGGGCGCGGCGTTTCCGGCCTTGGTCCTACTATCGCGCGCCGGTGCTCAGGCGTCGCCGGCCGGGCGGACGCGGAGGAAGTTGATCGCGGTCGCCCGCATCACGGCCTGGCCGTCCTGGTTCTCCGCCTCGAGCAGGGTCTTGACGATGCCGCGATCCGGTCTGCTCTGCGATCTGCGCGCCTCCAGGACCGTGACGCGGACACGGAGCGTGTCCCCCGGGCGGACCGGATTCGGCCAGCGGATCTCGTCCAGGCCCGCGGAGCCCAGGCTCGCCTCGGCGGACAGGTAGTTGTCCACGATCAGCCGCATGACCAGGGCGGCGGTGTGCCAGCCGCTCGCGATCAGCCCGCCGAACGGCCCGCTGGCCGCGGCCACCGGATCGACGTGGAACGGCTGCGGGTCGAAGTCCTTGGCGAAGGCGATGATGTCCGCCTGGCCGACGCTGACGGTGCCGCAGTCGTAGGTCGTCCCGGGCGCGTAATCCTCGAAATACCCCAGGTCATGAGCGTTCACGGGCGAAGTATCGCAGACCGGGCGGCCCGCCGCCCTAGATAACGGAAGAGTCACGGAAATACTTCGATTTGCCTGCGGCCCGGTAACGGATCCTGCCATGCTTCCGCACAGGCATAGACCACCGGAGAGCGAATACCAGCGGAGCGGGTCGCAGACGGTGACTCAGCAGGCCCGTCGACAGGCCCCACCAGCGGGCCGGGTAGGCGGGCGTGGGAACGACTTGAGGAGTTCTATGGATTCACCGAGCAGCCACCGCCGGGCGCGGAAGCTCCGGCGAACTGGCCGGCACACCGCCCCGTCTCAGGTCGAGAAGGTGGCCGCCACCGCGGCCAAGGCCGCCCCCGCGGTCGCGATCGCGGGCGTGCTGGTCTCGTCGGTACCGGCGCACGCCGCCACCACCGCCGCCGCGGCCGGCACGGCCGTGTCCGCGCAGGCGCACCACGACACGCACCATCAGGCCGCTACCCGGACCTACACCGTCGAGCCCGGCGACACGCTGTCCGGGATCGCCCTGCGGTTCTACGGCAAAACGGCGGACTGGACCTGGATCTACGACGACAACCGGTCCGTGGTCCAGAACCCCGACACCATTTACGCGGGTGAAGTGCTCAAGGTCCCGGACACCAGGACCACCACCTCCACCACCTCCGCCACCTCCACCTCGTACACGCCCCAGCACGCCAAGGGCACCGTGCTGACCTCTGCGTCCAGCCTGAGCGGCACCCTGGGCTGCTCCCAGCTCGAGACGCTCTGGGAGGCGGCCGGCGGTTCACAGGCCGAGGCCTTCACCGCCGCCGAGATCGCCATGGCCGAGTCCGGCGGCAACCAGTACGCCACCGGCACCGTCGGCGAGCGCGGGTACTGGCAGATCAACCCGGACCACGGCTCGCTGTCCACCTACGACCCGATGGGCAACGCCCAGGCCGCAGTGATCATCTCCGACAACGGCACCGACTGGACCCCCTGGACGACCTACACCAGCGGCGACTACATCGGCCGCTGCTGACCGGTCCGTCACGCCCGGCCCGGGCCGCGTAGGTTCGGGGTATGGACAACCCCGACGTGCTGGCCTGGCGGGACGGGCACATCGAAGCGCTTGACCAGACCGCGCTGCCGCATCAGGTCCGCGTGCTGCGCATCGGCACCGTCGACCAGCTCGTGCAGGCGATCACCAGCCTGGCCATCAGGGGCGCGCCGGTGCTCGGCGCGGCCGGCGGGCTCGGCGTGGCCCTGGCGGTCCGCCAGGGCCGGGAGGAAGGCTGGGACGGCGCGCGGCTGGACGCCGAGGTCGGGCGGATCGCCGCCGCCCGGCCGACCGCGGTCAACCTCAGCCGCGAGGTAAGGGCCGTAGCGGCCCGGATCCCGGACGGGAGCCAGGCGGTGGAGGCCGCGGCCCTCGCGGTGCTCGAGTCCACCGCGGCGGTCAGCCATCAGATCAGCCTGCGCGGCGCGGCCTACCTGGTCGAGGCGTGCGGCCGCGGCCCGCTCCGGGTCCACACCCACTGCAACACCGGCAGCCTGGCCTGCCTGGGCTGGGGCACCGCACTCGGGGTCATCCGCGCCCTGCACGCCGACGGCGCGCTCGCTCACGTGATCGTGGACGAGACCAGGCCGCTCCTTCAGGGCGCCCGGCTGACGTGCTGGGAGCTGGGCCAGCTCGGTATCGAGCACCGGCTGGTCTGCGACGGCGCGGCACCGTTTCTGATGAGCCAGCACCTGGCCGACGCGGTAGTCGTCGGCGCGGACCGGATCGCCGCGAACGGTGACGTGGCGAACAAGGTCGGGACCTACAGCCTGGCGCTCGCCGCCCGCCAGGCGGGCATCCCGTTCCTGGTCGCGGCGCCCGAATCGACCATCGACGAGGCGACCCCGGCCGGTGCGGCGATCCCGCTCGAGCAGCGTGCGGAGGATGAGATCACGGTCCCGGCCGCCCCCGCGGGCACCAGGGCGCTCAACTTCGCGTTCGACATCACCCCGGCTGAACTAGTCTCCGCGATCGTCACCGAGAAGAGATTGATCCAGCACGCAGCGCGCGCAGCGGCGGCAACACGGGCACGGCGATGATCACGAGGCCGAGGAGGTGGCACCGGGCGAGGTGCGCGCGCGACGGCCAAACTGATTCATAGCCAGAGCGTGCACGCGCCCGGTTCTGGCCAGGGAAAACGCCGGGTGAATTCCAACGGCTAGTTATCCGATGCTACCGGCAGATCCCCTAGAGCTCCGTCCACCCCCCGGACCTGCGTGGCCGTCCCGTCGCCGGATCGCCCAGGTCGCCGTCCCCTCAACCGCCCATGGCGTAGCCGTCCCCCTCGCCCCCTTACGGCCAGGCCGGCCAAATGACGCTCGCCGCGCTCGCCGAAGTCCTCACCAGGGAACCGGCGTTCCGTCCCAGGAGAGGAACTCCCCGGAGGGCCCGTCGTCAGGCAGCAGCGCCAGCCGGACCGCGCCCGCCGCTGCCTCGGCCGGATCGCCGCCACTGGCGGCGGCCGTGGCGTTCAGGTCGGTCCGGCGCAGGCCGGGAGCGAGCGCGTTGACCTTGATGCCCTCGTCGGCCAGGGCGTAGGCGTAGTGCACGGTAAGCGCGTTCAGCGCCGCCTTCGACGACCGGTAGGCAGCGTAAGTACCCCGGTGCGGGAACTGCGGCCCGGTTGACCAGGTAAGCGATCCGGTGCCGCTCGAGATGTTCACGATCCGGGGGTGCGCGGACCGCCGCAGCGCAGGCAGGAAGGCATTAGTGATCGCCGCGACCGCGAAGACGTTGGTCTCGTAGATACGCCGGAAGGTCGCGACATCCTCCCGGTCCGGCGTCCTGTCGTCGCCCGAGATGCCGGCGTTGTTGACCAGGATGTCCAGCTCACCGACCACGCGCACGGCATCAGCGATGCTCCCGGCGTCGGTCACGTCAAGGACGACCAGCCGCGCGTCGCCGCCGATCTCCGCGACCGCTCGCTCTCCGCGCTTGGCACCGCGCGAGCCGACCCAGACCGTGACGCCCACGCCCGCGAGCTGGCGCGCGATCTCCTTGCCAATCCCCTTGTTAGCGCCGGTAACCAGTGCGATTGATTTGTCCACGCTGCCGAGCGTATGCCCGCCCGCCGGACGGCCGATCCGCCCCGCTAGACCTCGATGGCACGGTGCGGGCCGAGCGGGCGCGGCAGACTGGTGTCGTCGCGGTCATCTCACATATATCATTGGCACCTTTAGTCACACTAGGCGCGTAGATCGCAAGGCCGCGCCGCGGTGATCACGAGCTAGGAACCGGCGCAAGTAAACGGACCCGGACTGGTCACCTTTCTCTGGCGTAAATCGGCGGCGTGGCGCCGGAAAATGTCAGAGGAAGCTGGTAAACTCGAACAAAAGAGCAAATGCTTCGGTGCAGCCTCCTAGCAAGCTGCACCCGTCCCGCATAGCGTGACCAAGCCCGCCCCGCAACCGCCCCGATCGGAGGTGACCACCCCGGTGATGACCGTCCCCGCTTCCGCCAGCCTGAGCGAGGCGCTGGAGCTGGCCTGCGCGGCCCTGCGGGTCGCGGCCGCGGCCGACCCGGCCGGGCAGCCCGCCGCGGTCCAGGGCCGGTGCCTGCAGCTGGCCGAGCAGGCCGCGGCGATCGGCACCGCCGCCCAGGCGCGGATCCTGGCCGCGTTCACCGCCGGGCAGGGGTACACCGCGGACGCGCAGTACGGCGCGGTGCCGTGGCTGATGTTCCGGACCGGGGTGACCAAGGGCGCCGCCCGCGGGCATGTCGGGTGGGCCCGCCGCGCCGCCGCGCACCCCGAGGTGACCGCCGCGCTGGCCGAGGGCACGGTGCTGTCGGAGTCGATGGCCCGGACCATCTGCCGGTGGACCGGCAGGCTCCCCGAGGACTGCCGGGACAGCGCCGATGCGATCTTGGTCGCGGCGGCGCGGGCCGGGGCCCGGGAGGAGGACCTGGCCGCGCTGGCCGCGGAGATCTACGCCCGGTCCCTGCCCCCCGACGACGGCCCGCAGGACAGGTTCGCGGACCGGTCCGTCCGCTTGGAGACCACCTTCGAAGGCGCCGGGGTGATCGCCGGGGAGCTGACCCCGGAGTGCGCGGCGCTGGTCGGCGCGGTGCTGGAGGCGCTGGGCGCCCCGGCCGGGGCGGGGGACCTGCGCACGCATGATCAGCGGTATCACGACGCGTTGCAGGAGGCGATGCGGCGGCTGGCGGCCAGCGGGCTGCTGCCGGAGCGGGCCGGGCAGCCGGTCAAGGCGCTGGTCCACGTGTCGCTGGCGGAGCTGCGGGCGATGGACGCGGACACCGTGCTGGAGGAGGAGTGGATCACCGCGGTCCGCGGCCGGTGGGCCGCCGCGCGGGCGGCGGCCGCGGCCGGGGGGAGCGACGGGGGGGCGTGGCTGGACGGCGACGCCGCCCGCGGCGTCAGCTGCGACGCCATGCTGGTCCCGGTGGTGACCGGGGAAGTGGACCCCGGCGCGGTGGAGGACCTGGTCCGGCTGTGCGTGACCCTGGGCGGGCACCACGGCCCCGGCGGCTGCGCCGGCCACGGGGAGCCGGACGACCCGGCAGGACAGGGCCACGGCGGGCCCGGCGAGGCCGGTGACCGCGGCCAGGCCGGTGACCCGGCAGGCCGAGACCGGTCCGGGCACGGGTGCTGCGCCGGCGCGGCGCCGCTGACCGCGCACGCCCGGGAGATGCTCGAACGGCAGATCATCAGCCGGGCCGTCGACCTGGTCTCCGGGCCCGGCGGGCTGGCGTCGTTCCTGCGGCGGCAGCAGCTCGGCGCCCGGCTGGCCGGGCC
>DATJQX010000030.1:0-14619 GCA_035505275.1 Streptosporangiaceae bacterium
GTGCTGGCGGACCGGCTGTGGCGCGGCGACCCGCCCGAGCTGTGGGAGGCGGCGCAGCGGCTGCTCGACGCCGGCCAGGACCGGCACCTCGTCCTGCACGAGCTGATGGCCGTCCTCGACCACACCTCAGGGGACGAGGCGGCGCTGGTCCAGCTCTTGCGGGAACTCGAGGACGAGGGGTAGTAGTAGCCCGCGGGACGAGGCCGCGCTGGTCGCGGTGTTACGGGAACTCGAGGACGAGGGGTAGCCCGGCCCGGGAGTGATACCACCGCCCGTTCGGCATAAATAGCTGGCTACGGCGGGCCGTAGCCTCCCCCGCCCGGGGTTTCGATGACGAAGACGTCGCCGGGCTGGACGGCCACCGAATCGCAGCCGGCCATGGCGGTGACCGTGCCGTCCGGGTGCTCGATCCAGTGCCGGCCGAGCGCGCCGGGCCGCCCGCCGGCCATGCCGAACGCCGGGACGCGGCGGTGCCCGGTCAGCGTCGTGACGGTCATCGGCTCGGCGAACCGGATCCGGCGCGTGCCGCCGCTGCCGCCGTGCCAGCGGCCCGCCCCGCCGCTGCCCGGCCGGATCCGGTACGACTCGAGCAGCACCGGGAAGCGCCACTCAAGCACCTCGGGGTCGGTAAGCCGGGAGTTGGTCATCTTGGTCTGCACGACGTCGGCGCCGTCGAAGCCGTCGCCCGCGCCCGAGCCGCTGGCGACCGTCTCGTAGTACTGGTACCGCTCGTTGCCGAACGTCACGTTGTTCATCGTCCCCGAGCCCTCCGCCATCACGCCCAGCGCCGCGTACAGCGCGCCCGTGACCGCCTGGGAGGTCTCCACGTTGCCGGCCGCGACGGCCGCCGGGTACTCCGGTGACAGCATCGTGCCGGGCGGGATGATCACGTTGAGCGGCGCGAGGCAGCCGTCGTTGAGCGGGATGTCGTCGTCGACCAGGGTCCGGAACACGTACAGCACGGCGGCCATGGCCACGCTTGACGGCGCGTTGAAGTTGTCCTTCAGCTGCGGCGACGTCCCGGTGAAGTCGATGTCGGCGGTCCTTCGAGCCCGGTCGACGCGCACCGCGACGTTGATCACCGCGCCGTTGTCCAGCTCGTACGCGTAGTGCCCGTCGTGCAGGGCGGTGATGACCCGGCGGACCGAGGAGGCGGCGTTGTCCTTGACGTGCCCCATGTAGGCGCGGACGACGTCCAGGCCGAAGTGGTCCACCATGCGGCGCAGTTCGGCGACGCCCTTCTCGTTCGCCGCGATCTGGGCGCGCAGGTCGGCGAGGTTCGTGACCGGATCGCGGGACGGGTACTCGGCCGTCTGCAGCAGGTGCATCGTCTCGGCCTCACGGAATCGGCCGTCCTGGACGAGCAGCAGGTTGTCGATCAGCACCCCCTCCTCCTCGACCCGGGTGCTGGCGGCGGGCATCGACCCGGGCGACAGGCCGCCGATCTCGGCGTGGTGCCCGCGCGCCGCGACGTAGAACCAGATCTCGTCCCCCGTGTCGCCGAACACCGGCGTGACGACCGTGACGTCAGGGAGGTGGGTACCGCCGTGGTACGGGTCGTTCAGGACGTAGACGTCGCCGCGCCTGATGTGCGGGTTGCGCCTGATCACCATCTTGATCGACTCGCCCATCGAGCCGAGGTGGACCGGCATGTGCGGCGCGTTGGCGATCAGGCCGCCCCCGGCGTCGAAGACCGCGCAGGAGAAATCGAGCCGCTCCTTGATGTTGACCGAGTGGGCGGTCGACTGGAGGCGCACGCCCATCTGCTCGGCGACCGACATGAACAGGTTGTTGAAGATCTCCAGCATGACGGGATCCGCTTGCGTGCTGACGCCGGACTGCCTGGGCCGGGCTTGCACGCGCGAGAGCAGGAGGTCGCCGCGGTCGGTCACGACGGCCTGCCAGCCCGGCTCGACCACGGTGGTGGCCAGGTCCTCGGCGATGATGGCCGGGCCGTCGACGGTGTGCCCGGGGCGCAGCGCGGCGCGCCGGAACAGGTCCACCTCGGCCCACGCCCCGCTCGTGAACACCGGGACCCGCGCGTCGCTGGCCGGCCGCTCCGGCGCGGCGCCGTCCTTTTTGGCCGAACGATCCGTGGTGTCACCGTCCGCTAGCTCTTCCAGGTCTTCCTGGGCTCCGGTGACCTCGACGGAGACGGCTTCGACCAGGATCGGCTTGTCGGGCATCAGGAAGGCGAAGCGCTGGGCGTATTCCGCCTCGAACGCGCGGGTCATCCCCTCCAGCGAGCCGGCCGGGACGATGAGCGCGGTGTCGGTGCCCGCGTAGCGCAGGTGGGCGCGGTGGGTGGCGGTGATCCTTGGCTCCGGGACGCCTTCGGCGGCGACCTCCGCGCGGGCTTCTTGCTCGAGGGGCTCGATGATCGTCTGGAGCTCAGCGGCCAGGGCCGGCGTCAGCGGGGCCTCGACGGCCCGCTCGCGCATCGCGATGATGTCGGCCAGGCCGATCCCGTACGCGGAGAGCACGCCGGCCAGCGGGTGGATCAGGACCTTCGACATGGCCAGCGCGTCGGCCACGGCGCAGGCGTGCTGCCCGCCCGCGCCGCCGAAGACGTTGAGGACGTACTCCGTCACGTCGTAGCCGCGCTGGACGGAGATCTTCTTGATCGCGTTGGCCATGTTCGCCACCGCGATCTCGGTGAACCCGGCCGCGACCTGCTCGGGACCGCGGCGGTCACCGGTGGCCGCGGCGATCTGCTCGCTGAGCTGCTGGAAGAGGACTCGCGTCGCCGCCGCGTCCAGCGGCTGGTCCGAACCCTCGCCGAACACCTCGGGGAAGTACTCCGGCTGGATCCGCCCGAGCAGGACGTTGGCGTCGGTGACGGTGAGCGGGCCGCCCCGCCGGTAGCAGGCCGGCCCGGGGTCGGCGCCGGCCGAGTCCGGCCCGACCCGGTACCTGCTCCCGTCGAAGTGCAGGACGGAGCCGCCGCCCGCGGCCACCGTGTGGATCGACAGCATGGGCGCCCGCATCCGCACCCCGGCGACCTGCGTCTCGTACTCGCGCTCGAACTCGCCCGCGTAGTGGGAGACGTCGGTGGACGTGCCGCCCATGTCGAACCCGATGACCTTGGTGAACCCCGCGTTTCCCGCGGTCCTGGCCATGCCCACGATGCCGCCGGCCGGCCCGGACAGGATCGAGTCCTTGCCGCGGAAGCTGGCCGCGTCGGTCAGGCCGCCGTTGGACTGCATGAACAGCAGCCGGACGCCCGCCAGGTCGCCGGCGACCTCGGTCACGTACCGCTGCAGGATCGGCGACAGGTACGCGTCCACCACCGTGGTGTCGCCGCGGGAGACCAGCTTCATCAGCGGGCTGGTCCGGTGCGACTGCGAGACCTGGGTGAACCCGGTTTCGCGGGCGATCGCGCCGATCCGCTGCTCGTGCTCGGGGTACCGGTAGCCGTGCAGGCAGACGACGGCGACGCTGCGGAAGCCGTCGTGGTAGGCCTGCTCGAGCTGCCCGGCGACGGAGCGCTCGTCCAGCGGGGCGATGACCTCGCCGCGGGCGCCGACCCGCTCGTCGGCCTCGATGACGCGCTGGTACAGCAGTTCGGGCAGGACGATCCGGCGATCGAAGATGCGCGGCCTGTTCTGGTAGGCGATACGCAGCGCGTCCGCGAAGCCCCTCGTGATGACCAGGACGGTCGGCTCGCCCTTCCGCTCGAGCAGCGCGTTGGTGGCCACCGTGGTGCCGAGCCTGACCGAGCCGATCTCTGCGGCGGGCACCGGGTCGCCCGGCGCGACGCCGAGCAGGTGCCTGATGCCGGCCACCGCGGCGTCCCGGTAGGCGCGGGGGTTATCGGACAGCAGCTTGTGCGCGACCAGGCGCCCGTCGGGCCGCCGGGCGACGATGTCGGTGAACGTGCCGCCCCTGTCGATCCAGAATTCCCACCGATCGCCCACCGGACTGAGCGTAACTACCCCTGACCGGGCACGGTCTGCGGGGTCTGCGGCGTCTGCGGGGTCTTCGGGTCTAGATCGCGGTAGGCGAGTTCCACGTCCGCTGCGGTCACCGTGGTGAGGTCCGCCGCCGTCGCCTCCTCGCCGAGGCCGACTACCCGGAGGTCCCGCCACGCGCACGCCCGCTCGAACAGGGACCTGGCGAACCGGCCGTTGCCGAGCTCGTCGATCTGCCCGGCCTCGCACGCGCGCGCGAAGATCGTGTCGAGCACGTCCACCGCGGCCGGCTCGAACATGTCCCCGGCCTGCTCGGCCAGCAGGCGCGCGATGTGCACCAGGTCGCCCGGGCGGTAGCTGGGGAAGGTGACCCGGGTGCTGAACCGCGAGGCCAGGCCGGGGTTGCTGCGCAGGAACCTGTCCATGTCGTCCGGGTAGCCCGCGAGCACGATCACCAGCCGGTCGCGGTCGTCCTCGGCCCGCTTGAGCAGCGTCTGGACCGCCTCGGCGCCGAACGCGTCACCGCCGGAGTACCCGTCGTTGTGCAGCGAGTACGCCTCGTCGACGAACAGGACGCCGCCCATGGCCGAGTCGACGAGCTTGTTCGTCTTGATCGCGGTCGACCCGAGGTGCTCGCCGACCAGGTCGGCGCGGTGCGCCTCCACCACCTCGGGCCGCACCAGCAGCCCGAGCGCGGCGAAGATCCGGCCGAGGATGCGCGCGACCGTGGTCTTCCCGGTGCCGGGCGGCCCGGTGAACACGAAGTGCCTGGCCGGCGGCTGGCTGGTCAGCCCGTGGATGTCTCGCAGCTTGGCCACGCGGAGCTGGGCGGCGATCGCGCGGACCTGCTGCTTGACCGGTTCCAGGCCGATCAGCTCGTCGAGTTCGGCGATCGCGCCCTCGACGGTGGGCGTGTCCTCGTAGCCGCGCAGCCGGCTCGTGAGCTCCGCGAACGCCTGCTCCAGGTCGCTGGCCCTGATCGTGATCAGGTCAGCCCGCGTGGGTTCGGTGGTGCGGGCCATGACCCGCACGTCGCGGGCCTGGCCGGCCTTCTCCATCAGGCTGCGGACGAACCGGCCGTTGCCGAGCTCGTCGGCGATCCGGCGCCGGCCCACCTCCTCGAACGTGTGCCACAGCGCCGGCCGGGCGTCCGAGTCGAGTTCCTCGCCCCGCCGCTCAAGCTCGAAGTCGGCGAGCCGCATCATTTCCATCGGCGAGTAGCCGGGGAACTTCAGCCGGGTCGCGAACCGGGAGGCGAGGCCGGGGTTGGAGCCCAGGAACGACTCCATCTGCTTCTCGTAGCCCGCCAGGATGATGATGAGGTTCTCGCGGTCGTCCTCGGCCCGCTTGAGCAGCGTCTGGACCGCTTCTGAGCCGAACCGGTCGCTCTGCCCGTCGCCCTCGTTGACCAGGCTGTACGCCTCGTCGATGAACAGCACCCGGTTGAGCGCGGAGTCGACGAGCTCGTTGGTCTTGATCGCGGTCGCACCCAGGTACTCGCCCACCAGATCGGCCCGGTGCGCCTCGATGACGTCCGGCATCTCCAGCAGGCCGAACGCGTAGAAGATCTTGGCCAGCGCCCTGGCCACCGTGGTCTTCCCGGTCCCGGGCGGGCCGAGGAAGACGAAGTGCCGCATCGGCCGCTCGGTCGTGATGCCGGCCACCGCTCGCTGGCGCGCCGCCTCGATGGAGGCGGCGATCGAGCGGACCTGTTCCTTGATCGGCGCCAGCCCGATCATCGCGTCCAGCTCCGCCATGGCGTCGTCGACCGAGATCTGCGGGCGCGGCCGCGGCGGGCCGGCCGGATGGTCGCGGACGGCGTGCTCGGCGTAGGGCAACGCGGCGCCCTGGGCGCGGACGCCGTACGCGGGGGCGCCCGGGTGGCCGGCGAAGCGCCCGCCCTGGTGGGCCTGCGGGTGGGCCGACGGCGCGGACCCGGATCCGCCGGGGCTGAGCCGGCCCGTCTCGTTCGGCGGACCCCACATGCGGGCGTCCTGTACGCCCTTGGCGACCCGCCAGCCGAGCACGGCCGCGGCCAGCAGCCACGCCGCGATCGTGCCGATGAACGGGTGCTTAGGCGCCACGCGCAGCGCGATGATGCCGACCGGCACGGACCACAGCAGGACCCAGGCGACGGTGCGGCACGGCACGAACCAGCGGGCCAGCGGCCGGGCGTGGGCGGCCAGGGCGACCGCGACCGGCAGCAGCAGGAGGGAGTACAGCCAGGTCCGGTCTCCGCTGTAGGCGGCCGAGAAGGCAGCCACGCCCCAGACCGCGACCGACGCGGACGCGACGGCGGTCCGCCGTCCCTGCACCACGGCGACGACCGCGTAGGCCAGGGCGGCGATGATGATCAAGCCGAGGGTCACCGGGAAGAACACGATGGCGACGGCGATTACGGTGACCTTCAGCCACGTCGGCGCCATCCGCTGCGCCTGCCGGATCCGGGAACCCCAGCTCGGCTTGTCTCGCGCCGCGGGCTGGGCCCGATCGTGTGGCATCATCTTGCTTCCTCGCCCCTAAGGGTCGTCTGGCCTGCAGCGCCCGCACCCGGTTGCCGGACAGTCGTAAATCCTTGTATAACGCATCACCCGTGCTCGCGACAGCGCACACGTCGGCACGATCGGTGAAAAATCCATCCGATTGACCGGAACGGCGCGCCTCCTGGTGAACGTGACGAGTTTCCATGATGGACCGCGGACCTGTCGACACGTCAAGATAGGTCGTGCTGTTTTGCCCTGGGGGGGCGACCCCCCGGGACCCCCCCGATCTTGGGGGGAAGCCTTTCCCCCCAAACCCCCTCGGCCCGGGGCTCTAAAGGCCCCGGGAAAGGTCTGTGGGGCTGCCGCTAAGGAGGAGACATGCACAGGATCGAGGCTGACCTGCTCATTCCCGGCCGTGGCGAGCCGGTCCCGGACGGGGTAGTCATCCTTGACGGACCGCTCATCAGCTACGCGGGGTCGGCCGCGGCGGCTCCGGAGACGCCCGGCGCACCCGTCTGGCGGGCGGTGGCGGTCATGCCGGGCATGTGGGACTGCCACGGGCACCTGATCGGGGCCAGGGGCTTCGACCTGACCCGGGCGGCGCTGGAGCCCGCGGAGGTGCGCGCCGCCCGGTGCGCGCGGGACCTGCGGGCCGCCCTCGACGCCGGGATAACCTCGGTGCGCGAGGTCGGCGGGCTCGGCGTCTACCTGGCCCGCGTGGTCGCCGAGGGTGTCCTGGACGGCCCGGTCATCTACGCCGCGGGCGCGATCCTTTCCACCACCGGAGGCCACGGCGACCTGCACTCCTTCCCGCTGGACTGGGTGGAAGACCTCACCAGGCGCGGGGGCATGGAGCGCCTGGCGGACGGCCCCGACGAGTGCGCCAGGGCCACCCGCGAGCAGCTCAGGCGCAACGCGAAGGTGATCAAGGTGTGCGCGTCCGGCGGCGTGCTCTCCGAGGTCGACAACCCGATCCACCAGCAGTTCACGGTGGCCGAGCTGCGGACCATCGTGGAGGTCGCGGGCCTGGCCGAGCGGGTGGTCGCCGCGCACTGCCACGGCAAGCCGGGGATCATGGCCGCCCTGCGGGCCGGCGTGCGCACCATCGAGCACGGCACCTACCTGGACGACGAGTGCTGCGACGCGATGCGCGAAACGGGCGCGATCCTGGTCCCCACGCGGACGATCGTCGAGGACATGCTGGCCAACAAGGCCGCGGTGCCCGACTACGCGATGGCCAAGCTCGAGGTGATCGCCGACATCCACGCGCAGGCCGTGACCCGCGCCTACGAGCACGGGGTCACCATCGCCATGGGCACTGACATCGCGCTGACCGGCCCGGACCTGCCGAACGCGTGGGGCCAGAACGGGTCAGAACCCGGGTACCTGGTCAAGCTGGGCCTGTCACCGCTGGAGGCGATCGAGGCGGCCACCGCCACCGCGCCGCTCACCCTGGGACCGCAGGCGCCGCGCAGCGGGCAGCTGGCGGAGGGCTACGACGCCGACGTGATCACCCTGGACGCCGATCCGCTGGCCGACATCGGCGTGCTCGCCGACCCGGACCGCATCAGCGCCGTGTGGACCAGGGGACGCCAGGTCAAGGGCGTCACACCCGCAGCGTGAGGTCGATCTCGTCGCGGAGCGGGATGCCGTAGTCGCCGACCCTGGGGATCGCGGCCTTCCGCTGCCGGGCCCGGTCCACCGCGCCCGGCCGCAACTCGGCCAGCCGGAACCCGCGGCGCTGGTAGAAGCGGAGCGCGTCGATGTTGTCGTTCGTGGTGGTGAGCCGGATCTCCTGGCACCCGAACCGCCGCGCGCTTCCGACGGACGCCTCGATCAGCATCGTCCCGATACCCCTGCGGCGCTGGATGGCGTTGAGCGTGACGATCTCGAGGATGTCGCCGAGGAGCTGGTAGGTCAGGAGCCCGACGATCCGGCGGGAGTGTTCGGCGATGAAGCCGGGCAGCTCGGCGGGCCGGAGGGTGGAGTCGTGCACCGCGACGACGTCGGATCCCCACAGCTCGGCCACGAGCCAGGCGAGCGTCGGGCGGTCGCCGTCGCCGACGGGCCTGATCCTGATCTCCGGCTCGTTCACCCAGCCATTATCCAGCGCCACGACCTCGCCACCCGGGGTCCCGGTGAGACTGCCTGCGATCACACGCCGATGACTATGATCCGCTGCGCCTTCGGCTAGGCCGCTGGTTCCGGGTCGGAGATGTCCGCGACGGACGCGTTGAGGGCCTGCAAGACCTCGTCGGCGTCGACCGCCAGGGCGAGGCCGTGTTCCCCGCCGCCGAGCGTGATCTCGCGGCCGCTCACGCGCACGTCCGCGATGACCGGCCAGGGCCTGACCGATCCGAGTGGCGTGATCGTGCCGCGTTCGTATCCGGTCACCTGCCTGGCCACCTCGGCGTCGGGCATGGACAGCCTGCTGACGCCCAGCAGTGCGCGCAGCTTCGGCCAGGAGATGACGCGGTCGCCGGGCACGAGCACGAACAGGAAGTCATCCTCTCCGCGGCGCACCACGAGGGTCTTGACCACGTCCGCGGGCGTCACGCCACGCGCCTGCGCCGCCTCGGCCAGGCTGCGTACCGGGCCGTGCCGGATCACGCGGTGAGGAAGGCCGGTGGCCTCGAGGGCCGCCAGCGCGGGAGTGGACACAGTTCAGTATCGCGCGGTGCCCGCAAGCGACATCCGGCGCTGCTTGACGGAGTCCACCCTTGGTGATAGTTATTCACATTGTGAATGGTCATCACATTACCTCGGGTACGAAGCCGTCGAGGGCCGTCCTCATCACCGGATGCTCTTCAGGTATCGGGCATGCGACCGCACTTGCCCTGGCCAGGGCGGGCTTCCCGGTCTGGGCGTCGGCGCGGAAGGCAGGCGGTCTCGGCGAGCTTGAGGCGGCCGGCTGCCGGGCGCTCGAGCTTGACGTAACCGACGAGCGGTCCAGGGCCGCCGCGGTGCAGCAGGTCGAGGCCGAGCACGGCGCGGTCGGGGTGCTGGTCAACAACGCCGGGCACGGCGGCGGCGGCCCGGTCGAGGAGGTCCCGCTCGAGATCGTCAGAGAAACCTTCGAGACCAACGTGTTCGCCGTTGTCCGTCTGTGCCAGCTCGTGCTGCCCGGCATGCGCGCTCAGCGGAGCGGGCTCATCGTCAACCTCGGGTCCGCCGCCGGGCTGGTCACGCCCCCGACCGGATGCCCGTACGCGATGACCAAGTACGCGGTGGAAGCGCTGTGCGACGCGCTCCGCCCGGAGGTGGCCCCGTTCGGCATCCGGGTCGCGCTGATCCAGCCGGGGGCGGTGCGGACCCGCTTCATGGCCAACAGCGAACTGCACCAGCCGGCGGACGACGCAGCTAGCCCGTACGCCGTGTACAAGGCGAACGTGGCGAAGATGGCTGCCCGCGCCCATCGCGACGGCGCCCCTGGCGTGCTGGACGCCGACGACGTGGCCGCAGTGATCCTGCGGGCCGTCAGCGCCCCGCGCCCGAAGGCCCGTTACAAGGCGGGCTCGCAGGCGCGGCTGGCCCCGGTGGCACGACACATCCTCGGCGACCGCGGCTGGGACGCCTTCATGCGCCGCCTGGTGCCGTTCCCTGCTCCGCGATGACCAGCCGCGGCCAGGACGCGCCAGGACCTCGCGGGCGAGGACGCTACCACCACGGCGATCTGCGGGTTGCCCTGATCGAGACCGCGGTCGCGCTGATCGCCGAGCGCGGCCCGGCCGCGTTCTCGATGGCCGAGGCGAGCCGGCGCCTCGGCGTCGCCCCCTCGGCGCCCTACCGGCACTTCGCCGACCGGGATGCGCTGCTCGCCGCGGTCGCGGTCCGGGCGGCCGGACTGCTGGCCGAACGGCTCAGCCGCCAGGCCGCGTCCGGGTCCCCAGAACAGCGGCTGGCCGCCGCCGCGGAGACCTACGTCCGCTTCGCCGATGAGCAGCGCGCGCTATTTCTGGCCCTGGCGGGAGCCGGACTCGACAAGGGACGCTACCCAGAGATCACGCACGCCGCACAGCCCATCAGCACGGCGTTCCTGTTCCCCGCGGCCGAACTGACCGACGGCGACCAGGCCGCGGCCGCACGGCTCGTCTCGGCCATCGTAGCCACCGCTCATGGCCACGCCATGCTGATGCTCGACGGCACCTTCGGATCCGGCCACCAAGCAGCCGACGCCGCCGCCAGGCAGGCCGCGACGGCGACCGTTGCGCTGATCACCGGTCGCCGAGCCCTCGTGTGACGCCACAAATGGCGTCCAGTCGGCGCTGGGTGCAGTATTCTCCAGCCGCTGATGGAGTGGCGCTGCGCGCGTCACGGACAGGGACGGCAGGCCCGCTCCGGCAGGTGGAGGCATTCCATGAGCGAAGGCTGCGTGTTCTGTGATCAAAGCTGGATGAGGGCAGCGGAGATCTTCATCGAGACCCCCCACTGTCTATTCGTCTCCACCCGGGACCCGGACATCCGGGCCGGAGCCGGGCTGGCGGAGGGCGTCCTGCCCGGCTCCGGGGCCATCGTGCCCATCGCCCACCGGACTTCGGTCTTCGAGCTGACCCCGGCGGAGTGGGCCGAGACTCAGGTTCTACTGCTCCAGGCCATGACGGCGCTGCACGACCTGCTGGCCCCGGACGGCTACCTGCTCGGCTGGAACCAGGGCGGTGTCCTGCATCCCCATATGCACGTCATTCCACGATTCGACGACGAGCCGCTAGCTGACCGCTGGCTGCGCTCGGCGATCAAAGTCCCGGAGAACAGGCGGCCCGATCCGTGGGCGCCCGGGAGCGGACGAGCACTTCGGGGTCCCAGGTGAGCGAGGCACCCCGGGGCCTCTCGGCGGTCAGGCCGGCGCTGCTCGTTCCGTAGGCGGTTCGGGCCGTTCACCGGCGGCGTGACCTGCCCTGACGTGGCCGGCCTTGGATACCCGCAGCGGCCGGAATGGTCCGGCCGTCTGCGCGGCGACCGGCTCGGTGGTCAGGCAGACGTGGTCGCCGCCGTCGTCGAGCAGCGCGATGCGGCGTACCGCCAGCCAGTTAGGGCACTGCCGGAGCACCGGCGCGCCGCCCGGCCCCGGATCCACGTCAAGCCCGGCGAACTTGTCGACGGTATCCCCGGTCTGGCCGCCGAACAGCTCGGCGAGCGGCAGATCGTCCGCGGTCAGGAAGTGGATGACCAGGTGGCTGGAGTGCAGCGCCACCCGGTAGGTGTAGTTGGCCTTGGACAGCCATACGCAGTACCGTCGTGGCTCCATGCTCGACTGGCCGTGGAACTCGACCAGGCAGCCCGCCCGCTCCCGCTCATCCGCCGTGGTCACGACGATCAGCGGGCTGTCCAGCGCGGCCATCAGGGTATTGAAGTCGTGCTCCGCCATCAGCGCCCCGTTCCGGCCGTGGGTTGCTCAGGAGGGCACGGTCATCTCACCGCGGCCCCTCCTGAACCCGGTGTTTCTCTCTGCAGGGGCAGTGCACTTATTCGGAGCGTGCAGTATATTCCCTGTCGCCACTGCGGCTGAAGCTGCTCAGGGAGCTGAGTTGTCGAGCGTCCACAGGGCGGCCATGGGAAGGGCGGTCAGCCGGTCACCGAAGGAGAGCTGGTGCTCTCCGGCGTAGAGCACGATCCCGGCCCGGAAGCGGTTGCCGAGCCGGTTCGCCAGGTGGCGCAGTCCGCGGAAATCCTGGGCTCGGACGGTCTCGGCGGCCTTGACCGTCAGCGCTTCTATAGTGATCCGCTCGGCATGCCGAGAGAACAGATCAGTCTCACCGCTCATGGATTAAGATTACGGCAGCTAGTACGGCGTCTGCGGCCGTTCTGCCGGTGGTAGCGCGCGCGGTCTGCCGGTATTCGTATGGCCGATCTGCCGAAGATGACATGGCCACTTTGCCGCCAGGCAGCCGCAACGGACACACGAGCGGCCTCGCGGTTCAATGGTTGCATCAGATGCAACCCAAGGGCCTCTACTGAGCACTCAGGAGGAGCGCACTCAATCGGCCGCATCCCTCCTGAGCAGTAAATTCTTGTGTTAGAGCGGCATTTTTACCGGGGCAGTGCACTTATTCGAGATGTGCGGTATTCCCTGGGTTGGGTCCGGTGCCGATCTGCCCGCTCATCTGGCGGGGCCGCCGTATCACACGCGGATGACGACGATCCGCTCCGCTTTCGGCCGGTCCGGCTCCTCGATAAGCCTGTTCATGTCGTCTGGATCGCTGGTGGGCAACACGATCGGGCGTTTGAGCCCGAGGGCTGTGGCAGCCACAACGGCATCGATGGCGCACCTGTGGCTGGAAAGCCCGGTCGCCCCGAGCAGCTCGCCAGCCTGGCGTGCGATCTGGGCGGTCACCGGCACGACGGTGATTCTGGACAGCACACGGTGCAGGGCCGCATCACGCGGACCGCCTCGCAGTGTCTCGGTCAGAGTAATCGCACTCACGGCGACCCGGGCACGCCGGGCGCGGGCACTGTCGAGATAGCCACGGACTCGGGCGTCACCCGCCGCCAGCTTGGAGAGCCCCTCGCTGTCGAGGACGACAGTCCCGCCCGCGGCTACTCGCTGTCCGGCCACGCGGCCCGTGCCTCTGCCAGGTATTCCTCAGGAACAGGCCCGTGCTCGGCGATCAGCAGCTCCGACAACTCGTCGAGCAGGTCCAGTTCGAGCTGGCGGGTAACTGCCTCTGTCACATACTGGCTGAACTTCCCACGGCCAACGCGCTGCTGGACAGCCGCCGTAAGGTCCTCCGGCATCGACACACTCACCTTGCGAGCCGGACCGACGGCCCGCAGCGCCGACGGGTCGGCAGCAGCGAAGGACTCCAGAGCCCGCCGGGTGGCCTCCTGGAACTCCGGTGAAGCTAGGGCATTAGCAAATGCGCGCTGATCATGGAGGATCGGCTCAAGGGCAGCGAAAGCTCTGGCCCACTGCGCCCATGCCGTAAGCGAACCGAGTTCGCTGACCCGCTGAACTATCTCATGGAGATGTTCGGCTTGGTCTTCCGTCTGGACCGGTTCCGCGCTCATATCCGCATGCTACCACTGGTAGTAAACCGCCGGATGAAGGTCACCACTCGCCTGACCCACCGTGTTCCGGCTGCTGGCGCTACGTTCGGCAACATAAGCAGCCCAGTCGCGTTTGGCCCATCGGGACCAGCGTTCGGCGGTGCTGATGTTAATCCGGTCAAGTCAGCCAGGACCGAGGCGGGTAGTTCGGCGGCCAGGGGGAGCGGGCGCTCATTTTACTGGCGCAGTGCTTTTATTCGGAGGGTGCAGTATTCCCTGCCCGCCGTTGGTGCCTAGCCGCCCGATAGGCATCGACGGCCTTGCGCGAGCTGCGCCAGATCCCATCGGGCCCCTGCATGGCATCAAGTCTTCCGCGTTGCGCTGCCCGGCGCAGGGCGATCTGCGTGAAGTCCCGATCAGCGAGCGCCGCGAGCGGGACCATGCGTGCAGGACCAGCGACGTTCGGGACGATGAAGCGGTTGAGGTTGTCATACATGGCCCGGGCGATCAGCTCTCCCAGGGCACCGTAGTCACCGCCATCCGCACGTCGCATCGCCGCCAGGTAGGCATCGCGCTGCCTCTTGAAGATGATCACCGGTGGATAGCCAAGTCGGACCAGTACGAGGTTCATGACGAGCCGTCCGGCCCGGCCGTTTCCGTCAATGAACGGGTGCACCCGCTCAAACTGGTTGTGAAGTCGCGCCAGTTCCTCTGGTAGCCAGCGATCGATCTCGCCGTGCTCGACGCGCTCCGAGGTAACGCAGACATCCTCCACCCACTGCTGGACCTGGGCCGGCACTAGCGGCCAGGTGGGAGGGGTCATGCCTCCGGGGAAGGGGTGAATGTCATGCTCACGGAAGCTACCCGGTCCCTCGCGATCGGTGGCGTCCGGATGCGGTGCCACATCCCAGACTGGGGTCATCGCCAAGTGGTGAACATGGCGGACCTCGCTCATGGTGAGCAGGCGGCCGTCATTCCAGTCACCGGGTTCCATGGCTTGCCCATACACCCAGCGAGCAGCGTCCGCGTATCCCTTGACCTCGTTGTACTCTCGCAGCGGCTTAGCCCCTACGGCCCGGCCCTGGACCAAGAGCATCTCTA
This sequence comes from Streptosporangiaceae bacterium, assembly GCA_035505275.1. Taxonomy (GTDB): domain Bacteria; phylum Actinomycetota; class Actinomycetes; order Streptosporangiales; family Streptosporangiaceae; genus Palsa-504. Next base: position 14,480 of record DATJQX010000030.1, read on the forward strand.
CCTCGCGCAGGACCAGCGTGTTACCTTCCAACGCGGTGGAGTGGTGTGCTTCCTGATGCCAGATGTCAGCCCATATCGACTCGGCTTCCTTCGGGCTTGGCAGTCCTCCGAGGCGCTGGTCCAGTTCAGCCAGGGCATGG
>DATJQX010000031.1:0-69766 GCA_035505275.1 Streptosporangiaceae bacterium
TCGCGATCGACGGGTTCCGCGGTGACAAGGGCGGGGCTCGAGTCCCGAGCGCAGTTAGGGAGTTGTTTGGAATGGCTCAGGGCACCGTCAAGTGGTTTAACCCGGACAAGGGATACGGCTTCATCGCCGTCGACGGTGGCAAGGACGTTTTCGTCCACTTCTCGGCGATCCAGGCGGATGGCTACCGCACCCTCGAAGAGGGGCAACGGGTCGAGTTCGAGATCACGCAAAGCGACCGGGGCGCGCAGGCCGACAAGGTTCACGTGGTCTCGTAATTCGCTCGTGGCCCTCGGGTCACGGATCTGCCGGGTTCAAACTGGCGGCCCGGCCCCAGCTGGGGCCGGGCCGATCTGATTGTGTGGTGGGGTGCTGTGCTGGCCCTGCTGGCCCTGGGGGGACGACCCCCCGGGACCCCCCCGATCCTGGGGGCCCAGCCCCCCAGGCAGTGCTGGCCCTGGGGGGACGACCCCCCGGGACCCCCCCGATCCTGGGGGGCCCGGCCCCCCAGGCCCCCTGGGGCCCCCGCGAGGGGGGCCGGGCGTTTGGCCCCGTCCCTGTGGCTTCGTTGTGGGGAAATCCTTCCTGCGTTTGCACTCTCGGTGGGGGAGTGCTAAACATGGTGCTGGCACTCTCCTAGTGTGAGTGCCAACGTTATGGCGTGATCGGGCGATGAGGCACGACCTCGCGGCGGGAAGGGACCGCCGCCGGGGGGTGCCGTCCGTCGCGGGCGTCGGCTCGATCCGCACGTACGCCACGAAGGACTGGAGCCTATGGCAGCGAAGATGATCGCGTTCGACGAGGAAGCCCGGCGCGGCCTCGAACGCGGTATGAACCAGCTCGCCGACGCCGTGAAGGTAACCCTCGGCCCGAAGGGCCGCAACGTGGTTCTCGAGAAGAAGTGGGGCGCCCCCACGATCACCAACGATGGCGTGTCCATCGCCAAGGAGATCGAGCTCGAGGACCCGTGGGAGAAGATCGGTGCCGAGCTTGTCAAGGAAGTAGCGAAGAAGACCGACGACGTGGCCGGCGACGGCACGACGACGGCGACCGTGCTGGCTCAGGCGCTGGTCCGCGAGGGCCTGCGCAACGTCGCGGCCGGCGCCAACCCGATGGCCCTGAAGAAGGGCATCGAGGCGGCGGTCGAGCGGGTCAGCGAGGAGCTGTCCAAGCTGGCCAAGGACGTGGAGACCAAGGCGCAGATTGCCTCCACCGCGTCGATCTCGGCCGGCGACACGGCCATCGGCGAGATGATCGCCGAGGCCATGGACAAGGTCGGCAAGGAAGGCGTCATCACCGTCGAGGAGTCCAACACCTTCGGCCTGGAGCTCGAGCTCACCGAGGGCATGCGGTTCGACAAGGGATACATCGCGCCGTACTTCGTCACCGACCCCGAGCGGCTCGAGGCCGTCCTGGAGGACCCGTACATCCTGGTCGTCAACTCCAAGATCTCGGCCAACAAGGACCTGCTGCCGCTGCTGGACAAGGTGGTGCAGTCCGGCAAGCCGCTGGTCATCATCGCCGAGGACGTCGAGGGCGAGGCCCTGGCCACCCTGGTGGTGAACAAGATGCGCGGCCTGTTCAAGTCGGTGGCGGTCAAGGCCCCCGGCTTCGGCGACCGGCGCAAGGCCATGCTCGGCGACATCGCCATCCTGACCGGCGGCCAGGTGATCAGCGAGGAAGTCGGGCTGAAGCTGGACAGCGTGGACCTGGACGTGCTCGGCCGGGCCCGCAAGGTCGTGGTGACCAAGGACGAGACCACGATCGTGGACGGCGCGGGTGACGCGGACCAGATCTCCGGGCGGGTCAACCAGATCAAGACCGAGATCGAGAACACCGACTCGGACTACGACCGGGAGAAGCTCCAGGAGCGGCTGGCCAAGCTGGCCGGCGGCGTCGCGGTCATCAAGGCCGGGGCGGCCACCGAGGTCGAGCTGAAGGAGCGCAAGCACCGCATCGAAGACGCGGTGCGCAACGCCAAGGCCGCGGTCGAGGAAGGCGTCGTGGCCGGCGGCGGCGTCGCGCTGCTTCAGGCGGGCAGGAACGCCTTCGACAAGCTGGACCTGTCGGGCGACGAGGCGACCGGCGCGCAGATCGTGCGCCGTGCGCTGGACGAGCCGCTCAGGCAGATCGCGGTGAACGCCGGCCTCGAGGGCGGCGTGGTGGTCGAGAAGGTCAAGACCCTATCGGCGGGCCACGGCCTGAACGCCGATGACGGCGAGTACGTCGACATGTTCAAGGCCGGGATCATCGACCCCGCCAAGGTCACCAGGTCGGCGCTGCAGAACGCGGCCTCGATCGCGGGCCTGTTCCTCACCACCGAGGCAGTGATCGCGGAGAAGCCGGAGAAGGAGAAGGTCCCTGCCGCGCCAGGCGGCGGCGACATGGACTTCTGATTCAGGAAGTCACGGCCACACTGAACGGCCCGGGGGTTTCCCCCGGGCCGTTTGGCGTTAGCCGACGATAACGAGGCTGCGGCCATGCGTCTTTGACCGATAGCCTTAGAAATGCCCGTAGCATCCTGTCGGTCACCTGATCGCTGGTTGTTCTCAGTTCTCTTTCGACGTGAGGTCTGCACGTGCCTACCGGCAAGGTCAAGTGGTACGACTCCGACAAGGGGTATGGCTTCCTCGCCCGCGACGACGGCGGCGAGGTCTTCGTGCATTCATCGGCGCTGCCTTCGGGGACGACCGTGCTGCGACAGGGGCAGCGGGTGGAGTTCGGGGTAGCCGAGGGGCGCCGGGGGGCCCAGGCGCTCCAGGTACGGATCCTCGAGCCGCCGCCGACCGTCGCGGCCGTCAAGCAGGCCCGCAAGAAGCCAGACGAGATGATCGTGATCGTCGAGGACCTGATCAAGATGCTCGATGAGGTGTCGACCACCTACCGCCGCGGCAAGACTCCCGACGCCCGCGACGCGAAGAAGTACGCTGCCGTCCTGCGCGCCCTCGCCGACGACATCGAGCCCTGAGGCCTAGCGCCTGCTGCGAGGCTGGGTCACCGGGTCAGGCCGGGCGGCAGCGGTCCTTCGCCGGCCCAGGACGCGCCGCCGGCGCCGTCCGACCATCGTCACCAGCGCGATGGTCAGGCCCGCTGCCGGGATGGCCAGGGCCACCTGGCCGTTGTTGAGCATGGAAACCAGGACGCCGACCAGGCTGCCCGCGACGTTCGACACCTGGTTCAGCGTCTCGGACACGGCGAACGTCGACGAGCGGATCTCCTCGCCGATCTCGTGCTGCACCGTGGAGTCGAGCGCGAGCTTGGCCAGCCCGGCGGCCAGCGCGGCGGTGAACGCGACCGTGATGGCCGCCACCAGGCTGAAGAAGTAGGCGCACGTGGCCGTCACGATCGGCGCCAGGGCGAGCATGGCGAACAAGATGAGCTGCGGCGCCCTGGCGCTTATCAGGGAGCCGATCGCCATCGCGGCCAGGCCGCCGGCCGCGGCCGCGCCGACCAGGGCACCGAGCGCGAAGTTGTGCGAGACGCTGAAGTGCTGGGTGCGCAGCAGGAACGCCAGGAGGAAGACCATGTACCCGGAGAACGCGCGCAGCGCCGCGTTGGCGCGCATCGCCTCGCCGACCACGGGTCCGACGTTGCTCAGGGTCCGCCACCGGGAAGGGCCTGCGGGCGCCCGGGCCCGCGGGGGTCCGGATGCGGATGCGTCCGCTGCCTCCTCGCCGGGTTCTGCGGTCCAGAAGGAGTCCGCCGGCGTGGCACTCGCTCCGGGCGGCAGCGGCCGTGGTTCGTCGTGGCCCGGGCGCGGATAGGGGACGGTGCGACCCGGCCGCCCCGGTTCGGCGGCCCTGGGTCCGGCTCCGGCCGGACGGGCGTAGCGCCCGTCCGGCGGGACATCGCGCTGCGCGGCGGGGCCGGCGCCCGGCGGGGTCTCGGCCGGGGCGGTCGCCGGGGAGTCGACCTGGTCGGGGAGCCGCAGGGCGAGGAACATGGCCGCGAGGTAGATCACCGTCCCGGCGCGCAGCACCCAGGCGGCCCCGACCGTCGCCTCGATACCCGCCGCGACCCCCCCGCCCAGCATCGAGGCGACCAGCGCCATGAGCTGGGACCGCGCGTTGGCGGCGACCAGGGTGATTTCCGCGGGCAGCAGCCGCGGGGTGACCGACGCGCGCGCCACGCCGTACGCCTTCTGCAGCACCAGGATGCCGAACGCAGCGGGAAGCAGCGTCACCGGGCTGTTGATGGCGGCCGACATGCCCCAGCACAGCAGGCCGCGGGCGAGCAGCGTCCCGCCGAGCAGGTAACGCCGGCCCTGCTGCATCCGGTCGAGGAAGGGCCCGATGAACGGCGCGAGGACCGCGAACGGCGCCATCGTCACGAGCAGGAAGAGCACCACCCGGCCGCGCGCCTGATCCACGGACGTGCTGAAGAAGATCGTCCCCGCGAGCGACACCGCGACGAAGGCGTCCCCCGCGCCACCCGCGGCGGTCAGTTCGATCAGCGTCGACAGCCCGGTGCGGCCCGCTCCTGACGCGCCGGTCACGCGGTGCACGAAGCCCCCCGTCTTGCGGGTGGCGGTGGCTCCGGCGCGAGCGCCGGTCCGCACCGCGTGGCCCGTGGCGCGTGCGGCGCCGCCAGTTCGCCGCATCGCCTCGGACATCCGCATGTACCCAGTATTCTTGGTAGCCGCCACTAGGGCGACCCGCCCCGTCGCAAGATTGACGGGTAATCCCACCCGCCGCACGCGTGATGAGCGAGGATAAGTGATCGTGAGTCCCGTCCGCACCGTCCGCACCAGGGAACCAGACCAGGCCTGCGCCGAGGCCGCGGACCTTGCGCGCGCCGCCGTCGCGGACGTGGCCGGCGCGGCCAGCGTGGGCGAGCTTCTCGAGGTGCAAGCCGAGGGCGAACGGGTCGTCACGCACGTGTTCGCGTGCCAGGACCCGGCCTACACGGGCTGGAGATGGGCGGTCACGGTCGTCCGGGCGCCGAGGGCCAAGGTGGTTACGGTCAGCGAGACCGTGCTCCTGCCGGGCCCCGATGCCCTGCTCGCCCCGGAATGGGTGCCGTGGCAGGACCGGTTGCGGCCGGGAGATCTCGGCGTGGGCGACCTGCTGCCCGCCCCGCCCGACGACGAGCGCCTCGTCCCGCTGGTGCTGCTGGAAGGCGACGACGCGGTCCTGGACTGGTACCCGGAGGACGAGGACATAGATCCGGCGGACTCGGCCGGGTGGTGGCCCGGGCGGTCACGGGTGCTTTCCGGCGCCGGGCGCGACGGCGCATCCTCCCGGTGGTACGTAGCCAACGGCCCGCGGACGCCGCTGGCGCACGCGGCCCCGGCGAAGTGCGTAAGCTGCGGCTTCCTGGTGCCGCTGAGCGGTGAGCTCGGCAGGCTCTTCGGCGCCTGCGCGAACGCGTACGCGCCAGACGACGGCCGGGTGGTCTCGGCCGACCACGGCTGCGGGGCGCACTCCGAATCCGTGGTGTGGCAGGCGGCAGGCCGCCCACTGGCGCCGGTGATCGACGAGCTCGGTTACGATCTCGTCGACTTGCCCGGCGTCTCCGTCGAAGAGACGGTATTCGAGCCGTTGTCCCGCGGGGCCGATTGATCCGCCGCCCGCAGCGCCGCCTTCGCCCTGGCGCGCTTGAGCCGCGGCACGTACCACAGCCCGAACAACCCGAAAGCCGTCCCGGCGACACACGTCCAGATCCACCACCGCGCGTCCGCGGGCAGGCTGTCGCGGACGATCAGCAGGACGACAAGCGCGATGGCCCACCCGGCGGTGACGACGCCCATGACCAGCTGGTCGTTCGCCTCAAGCGGCGGCGGCGGCGCCGGGCGCTCGGCTCGCTCGCTGGATTGCTTCACCCGTTCAGGCTACGAGGTGGCCCGGCACCGTCAGGCGCGGGTGCGGCGACCGGCCGGCGTGGCTGCAGTAGGCCCGTGAGCGTGATGTACTTACCTCGAAGCCCGCTCTGGCCGACGAAGGTTCAAGATGACGACAGTGACGCGGACCACGACTGATGCCGGGCTGGCCACCGCCCTGCGGATCTCGGTGAGCAGGCTGGCGAGGCGCCTGCGGGCCCAGCGAGCCGCCTCGGGGATGACCGAGGCCGTGCTGTCGGAGACTCAGCTCGCCGCGTTGTCGGCGCTGGAGGTCCACCAGGCGATGACCCCGGGGGAGCTGGCCGAGCACGAGAAGGTGCAGCCGCCCTCCATGACCCGCGTCATCGCGGTGCTCATGGAGCGTCAGCTCGTCCTGCGCTCGCCCCACCCGACCGACCGGCGCCAGGTGATCCTCACCGTTACCGAGGAGGGGCGGGCGGTGGTTCAGCGCGTGCGGCGCAGGAAGGACGCCTGGCTGGCCCGGCGGCTGGCCGAGCTGACCGCCGAGGAGCGGACCGCGCTCCGGGCGGCGGTGCCCATCCTGGAGAAGCTCAGCCAGTCCCAGGCGTAGCGGCGTCAGGCGGCCGGACCCTCGCCCGGTCCGGGGGCCGCATCCTCGCCCGGTCCGGGGGCGCGCAGCGCCCAGCTGGCCAGCGACAAGTACCGTGGCTGCTCGGTCGCGCCCAGGCGGCTGCGGACCAGGTGCACGCGATCCGCGGTCCAGGGCTGGCCCTGGAAGCCGGCCAGCGCCGCGACGAGCTCGGTGACATCGGCCGGCATGCGACAGCGCGCGAGGGTCAGGTGCGGCTGGAAGCGCCGGCCCTTGTCGGGCGGGGGGGCGCCCGCGCGGCTCGCGCCCGCCGTGACCGACTCAGCCAGGCGGGCGAGGGCTCCGCGGTCACCCGACAGGCCGCTCCACAGCACGTTCGCGCGATGCGCGGAAGGGAAGGCGCCGGCGCCGCAGAACGCGAGCCGGAAGCGGTGATGACGCCGGGCGGCGCGCTCCAGGCGCGGCAGCAGCCTGGCCACCGCGGCCTGATCGACCTGGCCGAGGAAGGCCAGGGTGACGTGCCAGGCCTCGATGCTGGTCCAGCGCAGATCTGGCCGGTGAGCCCGGAGGGGCCCGGCCAGGGCGTCGAGCTCGTCGAGCACGGCCGCGGGCGGGGCGATAGCCACGAACAACCGCACCAGGTCGCCAGGGTTCGCGCGGGGCCCCCCGGACCGGCCGACCTCCGGTTGCGCCCGGTGGGCTAAACCGGCCCGTGCCGGGTGAGTATGCCCGCCGAGCAGGCCTGCCCGGTCAGCGTTGTCGTGCATGACCCACCTCGGATCTTCCTCGCGCGCGGGTTTGTAGGCTGTCATCGTGAACCGGGTGCCCCGATGGCTGCTTCCCGCCGTGCTCGTGCTCCTCGTGCTCATCGTCGTGATCGGGTCGGTCATCCGCTAGCCACCGCATGCTCGACCACGTAATCAACGCAGGCGGTGAAGGCTTCCACGTCCGCCGGATCGATAGCGGGGAACATGCCGATGCGCAGCTGATTGCGCCCCAGCTTCCGGTAGGACTCCGTATCGACCACCCCGTTCGCCCGCAGCGACGCCGCGATGTCGTCAGCGGACAGCACGTCGCTGATGTCAATGGTGCCGACGACCTGCGAACGTTGCGCGGGATCGGTGACGAACGGGTGCGCGTAAGCCGCCTGCTCGGCCCAGGCATACAGTATGGCAGCCGACTGCGCCGTCCGGGCCGCGGCCCACGCCAGGCCGCCCTGGCCGAGCATCCACTCGATCTGGTCGGCGAGCAGGAACAAGGTCGCCACCGCGGGGGTGTTGTACGTCTGGTCCCTGGCCGCGTTCTCTACCGCTACCCGCAGCGAGAGGAAGTCGGGGATATACCGGCCGGTCGCGGCGATCTGGTTAACGCGCTCGACGGCCGCCGGGGACATCAGGGCGATCCAGAGCCCGCCATCGGAGCCGAACCCCTTCTGCGGGGCGAAGTAGTAGACGTCGAAGTCCTCGGCGCGCACCGGAAGGCCACCCGCGCCGCTGGTCGCGTCGACGACGACCAGCGCCCCGGGATCGGCACCCGGCACCCGGGCCACCGGCATGGCCACGCCCGTCGAGGTCTCGTTATGCGTCAGCGCGTACGTATCGGTCCCGGGCTCGGGCCAGGGGGCCGGGTGCGTCCCGGGAGCCGAGGCCACCACCGTCGGGTCGGCCAGCCACGGCGCGCGGGCGGCGATCGCGCCGAACCTGGCGGAGAACTCGCCGAACGACAGGTGCTGTGAGTGCGCGCTGATCAGCCCGAACACGGCCGCGTCCCAGAACGCGCTGGTCCCTCCGTTGCCGAGCACGACCGTGTAGCCGGCCGGCAGGCCGAACAAGTCGGCCAGGCCGGCGCGGATCCTGTGCACCAGGGAGCGGACCGGCGGCTGGCGGTGCGAGGTGCCGAGGTAGGCCGAGCCCGAGTTCGCCAGGGCGGCCAGCTGCTCCGGGCGGATCTTGGCCGGACCGCTGCCGAACCTGCCGTCCTTCGGCCTGAGCTCAGCCGGGATGGCGACCGTCCTCATTGCCGCAGCTTACCGGCGATCGGGCCGGCTCAGACGTCCCGGTCGAGGACCTCGTCGGCACCGGGCACGTCGCGGACGGACCGGCTGGGCGGACCTGTGTACCGCGCGGTCGGCCTGACGAGCCGGCCCGTGCGCTTCTGCTCCAGGATGTGGGCCGCCCAGCCCGCGGTCCGCGCGCAGGTGAACATCGAGGTGAACATGTGCGCCGGAACGCCCGCGAAGTCCAGCACGAGGGCGGCCCAGAACTCCACGTTGGTCTCGAGCACCCGGTCCGGGCGCCGCGCCCGCAACTCCGCCAGGGCGGCGCTCTCCAGGGCCAGCGCGACCTCGTAGCGCGGCGCGCCCAGCGCCTTGGCCGTGCGGCGGAGCACCCGGGCGCGGGGGTCTTCGGCCCGGTACACCCGGTGCCCGAAGCCCATCAGCCGCTCGCCGCGGTCGAGCACGGATCTCACGTACCGATCGGCATCCCCGGTCCGTTCGACCTCCTCGATCATGTGCAGGACCCGGGCAGGCGCGCCGCCGTGCAGCGGGCCTGACATCGCTCCCACGGCCCCGGACAGGGCAGCGGCCACGTCGGCCCCCGTCGAGGCGATGACCCGGGCGGTGAACGTGGAGGCGTTCATGCCGTGCTCGGCCGCCGACGTCCAGTACGCGTCGACCGCCTTGACGTGCCGCGGGTCAGGGTCGCCGCGCCAGCGGATCATGAACCGCTCGGTGATCGTCGCCGCCTGGTCCACTCTGCGCTGCGGCACCATCGGCAGCCCGATCCCGCGGGCCGCCTGGGCCACGAAGGACAAGGCCATGACCGAGGCCCGGGCGAGGTCGTCGCGGGCTTGCTCGTCGCCGATGTCGAGCAGGGGACGCAGGCCCCAGGCCGGGGCGAGCATGGCCAGGGCGCTCTGCACGTCGACCCGGATGTCGCCGGAATGCACCGGGATGGGGTAGGGCTCGGCCGGCGGCAGGCCGGGCGCGAAGGAGTTGTCGACCAGCAGTCCCCATACGTGCGCGTAGGAGACGTGCCCGACGAGGTCTTCGATGTCGACCCCGCGGTAGCGGAGCGCGCCGCCTTCCCGGTCAGGCTCGCCGATTTCGGTCTCGAAGGCGATGACGCCTTCAAGGCCGGGCTTGAAGTCCGACATCGGCTTCCTCTCTTCTTCCTCGGTGGGAGCGCAGGTGTGAGGATCATTACCCGCGGACACGACGCCCTCGGGGCATCGCTCTCCGGCATAGCATCATAAGCAGGAGGGATGAGGAGTTGACCGCCCAGGGGCTCATTGACACCACCGAGATGTACCTGCGCACCATCTTCGAACTCGAGGAGGAGGGAGTCATCCCGCTGCGGGCCCGCATCGCGGAACGGCTGGCGCAGAGCGGCCCGACCGTCAGCCAGACGGTGGCCAGGATGGAGCGGGACGGGCTGGTCCATGTGGCGGGGGACAGGCAGCTTTCGCTGAGCGACACCGGGCGGGCGCTGGCCACCCGGGTGATGCGCAAGCACCGGCTGGCCGAGTGCCTGCTCGTCGGGGTGATCAAGCTCCCGTGGGAGGAAGTCCACATCGAGGCCTGCCGGTGGGAGCACGTGATCTCCGAAAGCGTCGAGCGCCGCCTGCTCGAACTGCTCGGCTACCCGGTCCGGTGCCCGCACGGCAACATCATCCCCGGGCTGGCCGAACTCGGGCTGCCGGGCGAGGCGCAGGAACAGGTGCGCGCGGCCATGAGCGAGACGGGTGAGGCGATGACAAAGGTCGCATCGCCGGACGTCGCGCGGGCCGTCGTCCGGCGAATTGGCGAGCAAATTCAGAGCGATCTTCCCCTGATGCTTAAACTGCGGCGCGTCGGGATACAACCCGGACGCGAGGTGATACTCATGGCGGGCGGCGACGGTGTGCGCGTGACGGCCGGAGACTCGGCGCAAGCCATCTCAACCGAACTCCCCGGCCCCATCGCGGCGCATATATTCGTATCCGTAACCAGCCCGTATCAGTCAACGCCCGGAGCGTGATCATGTCATTCGGCAACGCTGCCGTGTTCGGGGGGAGCGGGGCATGACAAGCTGGGGTGAGGGCGCGTTCGACGCGTACCTCCCGGCGGATATGGTCCTCGGCCAGGCCGACATCGGAGTCGTCGTCGCCGACCGGCTGAGCAATCTGCTGTACCTCAATGAATACGCGGCGCGGCTTTTCCGCGTTTCCGGCGATATGTCTCGGCTGGCGGGTTGCCCGCTCCTTTCCCTGGGCCTGTTCGCCGACGATGACCTGCGCCGGATGGACGATCTCGCCGGGCAGGTCCTGCGCGGCCGGTGGTGGGAGGGAACGTTCTCAAGCACCCGCGGGGACGGGTCGCACGCGCTCATGCGCGGGTTCGCCGTGCCGCTGCGCCACGCGGGCGGTGACATCGACGGGATGATGATCTGCGTCCGCGAGGCCAGCAAGCGTGACGGCCAGGGGCGGCAGGACATGATTGCCCTGCTGGAGCGCGTGGGCGAGCGGCTGGCCGGCTCGCTCGAGATCGGCACCACCCTGCGGCACGTGGCCGAGATGCTCGTGCCGCAGTTCGCCGACCACTGCTTCATCGACCTGTTCCAGGGTGACCAGTTGTTCCGCCGCGTGCAGCGGCACGCGAACGACTGGGTGCCGCCGCCGGGAACCTGGGCTCAGACCGGCCAGCAGATCCACTACCCGGAGGGCCACTTCTCCCAGCAGGCGATGGCGCGCCTGGAAACGATCGCGGTCACCGACCTGGAGACCGAGCACTACCCGGCCCCGAGCGCGGAGAGCATGGCGGCGGCGCACGAGGCCGGCCTGACCTCCGTGGTGGCGGCGCCGCTGTACGCCCGGGGCGAACTGCTCGGCGTGATGAGCCTGGCCTTGTCCCGGCTCACCGAGCGTGATGAGCGCAATTACGACACTCCTGACCGCGATCTCGTCGGCGCCATCGCCAGCCGGGTGGCCATCGCGATCGACAACGCGATGCTGTTCGAGGCCGAACGGCAGACCGCCCTGGCCTTCCAGAAGAGCCTGCTGCCGCAGGCCATACCCGAGCTGGACGGGCTCGAGGTCGCCTGCCGGTACGTCCCGGCGAAGCCGCTGGAAACGCAGGGGCAGGGCATCCAGACTCAGGTCGGCGGCGACTGGTATGACATCATCCCGCTGGCGGCCGGGCGGGTCGGGATCGTCATCGGCGACGTGGAGGGCAGGGGCGCGCGGGCCGCGGCGATCATGGGCCAGCTGCGCGCCGCGCTGCGGGCGTTCGCGCAGGACGAGAAGGCACCCGCCGACATCATGCGGAAACTTGACGACTGGTGCAGGTCGCTCGCGCCCGCCGGCGACGACGGGGCACCGCAGGGCGGCGATCCGCCGACGGCCAGCTGCATCTACATGATCTACGACGCGTGGTCGAGGGAACTGACCTTCGCCAACGCGGGCCACGACGCCCCGCTGATGGTCAGCGGCGGCCAGTCGAGCCAGCTTGAGTTCCTGCACAAGGGCGTACTGCTCGGGGTGCGCGGCCGGGGGATCCGCGGGCTGCCCACGTACAAGGAGCAGACGATCCGCGTGCCCCCGGGCGCGATCCTGGTGTTCTACACCGACGGCCTGACCGACCGGAGGATGCGATCCGACGGTTCCGGGCAATATACGGAGACCGAGGCGGTGGAGATCCTGGAGCAGGCGGTCCGTGCGGCGGCGGCCAGCGGGGACGCCGACGCGGTCGCCACCGCGGCTGAGTTCGCGGTGCCGGGCGACATCGACGACGACATGGCCATCCTGGTGGTCAAGTCCTCGCCGACCGAGCTCGCCTCGACCGAGCAGGTGTTCCCCGCCGAGCCGATCATGGTCTCCGAGGCCAGGCGGCTGACCGCCCAGACCTTCCGGTCCTGGGGCATGGACTCCGAGCAGGTCGAGCTCGGCTGCCTGCTGGTCTCCGAGGTGGTCACCAACGCGGTGCTGCACGCCTCGGTCACCCCGAGCCCGGGCCGTGAGCTTGATTTCGACATGGACCCGCTGGTCATGCCCGCCCCGGTCAGCGCCGCCCACGCACGGGAGCCCGCCTCCTATGCCGTGCCGGCCCAGCCGGGCCGCGGGCCCGGGTGGGACACCTCCCTGCCGGAGGCCGCCGCGCCGTGGTCCCCGCGAAGCCAGCGGCCGGCCAGGGAGTTCGCGCTGCGCCTGCGGCGGGGCGCCAACTCGGTGTGGGTCGAGGTTTTCGACGCCGACCTGAGGCTGCCCCGCATCCGGACCGCGGGGGAGACCGATGAGGGCGGCCGGGGACTCTACCTGGTCGAGCAGCTGGCGACCCGGTGGGGGTCCAGGCCGACTCCGGAGGGCAAGGCCGTCTGGTTCGAGATGCCGCGCCGGCCGTTACCCGGCCGGTCGGTCCTCAGTGGCCCTGGTGCTTGGAGAAGAGCATGAGCACGACGAGGGCGACGATGAAGATCGGCCCTATCCAGCTCTTGCCCGAGATGGGCAGCTTCATCTTGCCGCGCAGGCGCACCCAGCCGAACGCGACGAGGGCGCCGATGAGCAGTAGCAGGATGAGTCCGGTCACAGCCGCCTCCTCCAATCCGCCGTCGTGCGGATGCATTCCGTAGATTACGGTATTCGGTCCTCCGGCGCGATACGAGGTACCGTGAGGACACGATTTGTCCCGGGCATTTGGAGGCCGTCATGGCGGATGCGTTCATAGTCGGCGCGGTGCGCACCCCGATCGGCAAGCGGAACGGCGGCCTGGCCGGGGTCCACCCGGTGGACATGGCGGCCCACGCTCTGCAGGCCCTGGTCGACCGCACGGGGGTTGACCCCGGCGCGGTGGACGACGTGATCATGGGCTGCGTCTCGCAGATCGGCCCGCAGACCCTCGACATCGCCAGGAACGCCTGGCTGTCCGCCGGGCTGCCCGAGAGCGTCCCGGGCGTCACCGTAGACAGGCAATGCGGATCCTCACAGCAAGCCGTCCACTTCGCCGCCCAGGGCGTGATGTCCGGCACCCAGGACCTCGTCGTGGCGGCCGGGGTCGAGAGCATGAGCGTGGTCACCATGGGCTCGAGCGTTGCGCTGCCGAGGCAGGCCGGCATGCCAACCCCGTGGGGCGATGGCTGGCAGAAGCGCTACGGCGAGCAGGAGATCTCGCAGTTCCGCGGCGCGCAGATGATCTGCGAGCAGTGGGGGTTCAAGCGCGGCCAGCTGGAGGAGTTCGCGCTGGAGAGCCACCGGCGGGCGGTGCGCGCCATCGACGAGGGCCGGTTCGAGGCCCAGATCGCGCCCCTGGCCGGGGTCAGCCAGGACGAGGGCCCGCGCCGGGACACCTCGCCCGAGAAGATGGCGAGCCTGTCCCCGCTCCGCGAAGGCTGGGAGATCACCGCCGCGGTCTCCTCGCAGATCTCGGACGGCGCGGCCGCGCTGCTTATCGCCTCGCAGGCGGCCATCGACCGGTACGGCCTGGTCCCGCGGGCGCGGGTGCACGCGCTCGCCGTCACGGGCGCCGACCCGGTCATCATGCTGACCGGCCCGATCGGCGCGACGAGAGCGGTGCTCGCGAGGGCCGGGATGCAGGTCGGCGACATCGACGTGTTCGAGGTCAACGAGGCCTTCGCGCCGGTCCTGCTGGCCTGGTCGAAGGAGACCGGGGCGTCGCTCGAGCTGGCCAACCCCAACGGCGGGGCCATCGCGCTCGGGCACCCGCTCGGGGCCACCGGGGCCATCCTGATGACCAAGCTGGTTCACGAGCTCGAGCGGACAGGCGGCCGGTTCGGCCTGCAGACGATGTGCGAGGGCGGCGGCCAGGCCAACGCGACCGTCATCGAGCGCGTCTGACCGGACCGGCCCGGGAGACCCCACCCCGGCCCGGCCCGATCTCCGTCCCTCCGACCTCACCAGCCCCATTGGTCCCAGCTCCGTACTCGATGGTTGCGGCAACCAACCAGAAGATTCGGCAGGTTGCCGCAACCATGGGTTGAGGACGAGCCCTGGCGGGCCGACCGGGGTCGGCCCGCCAGTCTCACCGGTCTCACCACTCTTGCTAACCTCACCAGTGGTGGCCCGCGACGGCTCCGGTCCTACCGCCGACGGCCATCGTGGTCAGCGGGGTGAACAGGACCAGCTGGGCGTGCAGCGTCTGGTCCGAGCGCATCCCGACCACGACCGCCAGGTCGCCGCGCGCGACCGAGTCCGTGGCCTGCCACGCGCTCTGGGTGAAGTCGGTCTCATCCGCGGTCGGCGTCCCGGTCGACGGCGTGGTCGCGGTCTGCGATACCTCCGCCGTACCGTGGGTCACGGTGACGGTCACGGTGAGATCGGTGTTGGCCACCTGCACCGATACCGTCTGCGGGACGGTGGCCGGCGTCAGCAGCGCGGCGGCGGTGACCGGGCTCCCGGCCAGCAGGGTGGTCGCCGGGATCATGTTGCCCGAGGCCATCGCCTGCTGCGTGGCGCTGGAACTGGCGGTCAGCGCCATCGTGCCGGCCGTCGTGCCGGCGACATCCTGGAACTGCGTGCCGTCCGACAGCAGCCACAGGTGCAGTGACCCGTTGGCCGACTGCAGGATGAGGTACTCGCTCGTCGCCAGGACCACGATGCCGCGCTGGATGTCGAGCGTCTGGCCCTGATGCCTGGTCTGGCTGTAGCCCGGCGCCTGGGTCAGGCTGGCCAGCTCGGAGTACGCGGCCTGCCTGGAGTTGCCCCAGCTGCTCAGGGCCGAGCTGAGCACGGCTCCCTCGCTGCCGGACCGCGCCGTATAGGCCGCCGGGCTCACCGCCGTCCCGGCTGCGCCGCCGCTGCCCGTCGCCGCCACCGCGGCGATTGTCCCCGCGGCGATCGCGCCGCACGCCAGGACCGCGGTCGCGAGGACGGGGCGGGATTTAAGTGCGGAACGGCGGCCTGTTCTGTAACGCCGATCGCGGGCCATCATGGATGCCTCCCTTGGTGGACGGCGCGCCCGCTTCGCGCGTCCAGGTGTGACTGGGCTATGCATCCGAGAGTGCCGTGCGCGCCCGGGCCGCGCCGGGATTCGCGGTGTACGTAAGCAGTACGTTCGATAGTCCGCCCGCGCGCCCGCGCCAGAGGGGCCCGATCGCCCCGCCCGGGGGCCGGCGTTCAGCGCTCGGTTACATCTGCTCGGGGACCGGCACCCCGAGCAGCCCCAGGCCCGTGGTGAGCACGCGCAGCGTGAGGGCGCACAGCGCGAGCCTGCTGGCCCGCAGCGACTCCGGCTCGGCCTTCAGCACCGGGCACTGCTCGTAGAACGTGGTGAACAGGCTGGCCACCTCGAACAGGTACGCGGCGAGCCGGTGCGGCTCGGCGGTCGCGCCGGTCTGGGTGACGACGGCGCCGAAATCGAGCAGCCGCAGCGCCAGGGCCCGCTCCGGCGCGGCGGTGACGGCCACCCGCGGCCCGCGGAGGCCGGGGTCGGCGCCGGAGATGGGCACCGCGCCTGCGCGGCGGAAGATCGACCTGATCCGGGCGGCCGCGTACTGCAGGTACGGGCCGGTGTTGCCGCGGAACGA
This sequence comes from Streptosporangiaceae bacterium, assembly GCA_035505275.1. Classification (GTDB taxonomy): domain Bacteria; phylum Actinomycetota; class Actinomycetes; order Streptosporangiales; family Streptosporangiaceae; genus Palsa-504. Next base: position 15,902 of record DATJQX010000031.1, read on the forward strand.
GATCATCCGGTCCCAGTCGAACACGTAGGCGCTGTCGCGCGCGGTCGACAGGTCGGCGTACTTCACCGCCCCGACGCCGACCGCCTCGGCCACCTCGTCCAACTCGGCGGGGCCGAGCCTGGCCGAGGCGTCGACTTCGTCCAGGATGCTCCTCGCGCGCTCCACCGCTTCGATGAGCAGGTCACTGAGCTGGACGTTATCGCCGGACCTGGTACGCAGCCTGTTCCCGTCGGGGCCGAGCACCAGACCGATCTGGGCGTGCTCGAAGACCGCGCCCTCCGGTATCCAGCCCGCCTGCCCGGCCACCGCGAAGACCATCCGGAAGTGCAGCGCCTGGTCCGAGCCGACCACGTAGATGGCGCGGTCGACGTGCAGCACATCGACCCGGTACCGGATGGTCGCCAGGTCGGTGGTGGCGTAGTTGTAGCCGCCGTCGCGCTTGCGGATGATCAGGGCCAGCGGCGTGCCCTCGCGGCCGGTGAACCCCGGCGGGTACGCGCACAGGGCGCCGTCGCTGTATACCGCGATGCCGAGAGCTTCCAGCCTGGCCACGGTATCGGCCAGCATGTCGTTGTAGAAGCTCTCGCCCCTGATGTCCGCGTCGGTGAGCGTGACGCCCAGCCGGCCGTAGACGCGGTGCAGGTAGTCCAGGGAGAGATCGACGATCTCATGCCAGAGCTCCAGCGTGCCCTGGTCGCCGCCCTGCAGGTCCACGACCCGTTTCCGGGCGCGGTCGGCGAACTCGGGGTCCGAGTCGAACTTCCGCCGGGCCGCCTGGTAAAACGCGTTCGGGTCGGTGCGCAGCAGGCCCGCCTCCGGGGAATCCTCGCCGACATCGAGGAGGTACTCGATTTCCATGCCGAACTGGGTGCCCCAGTCGCCGACGTGGTTATCCCTGATCACGTGGTGGCCGGCGAACTCGAGCACGCGCGCGATGGCGTCCCCGACGATGGTCGTGCGGAGGTGCCCGACGTGCATCTCCTTGGCGATGTTGGGGGAGGAGTACTCCACCACGACCGTCTGCGGGCTGGCGGCGGGCTCGAGGCCTAGCCGGGGATCGCCGAGATTCTGCGAGGCCTGGGCCGCGATCCAGTCGTCGCGCAGGCGCAGGTTGATGAAGCCAGGCCCGCTGACCTCGGGCGCGGCGCCCATGTCGGCTACGTCGAGCCGGGCGGCCAGTTCCGCGGCCACCTCGCGCGGCGCGCGGCCGAGCCGCTTGCCCAGCGGGAGCGCCACGTTGGACTGGAAGTCGGCGAACGATGACGGCCGGATGAGCGGGTCGGCGTCGCCGTAATCCGGGCCGAACGACGCGACGATGGCGTCGCGTACCCGCGCGGCGAGAACCTGCTGTGGATCGGCCATGCCTCAAGGGTATCGGCGGTAAGGAGCGGCGGAGGAAATGCCCGCCGCGTGCGGTGCCCCGGCCCGGGCCCAGGCGCTGCGTTATCTTCTCCGTGATCTCGCCGCGGGCCAGGTCGGCCGCGAGCCGGCAGGCGGAGGTGATGGCGCGGGCCGTGCTCGCGCCGTGGGCGATGACCACGGTGCCGCCGAGGCCGAGCAGGACCGCGCCGCCGTAGCTCTCCGCGTCCAGCCGGGCGGCAAGGTCACGCAGCCCGCGGCGCTGGAGGAACGCGCCGAGACGCGCCGCCCGGGTCCCGGTCAGCGCCGTCCGCAGCTCGGCCGAGGCGAACCTGATCGAGCCTTCGAGCGTCTTGAGCGCCACGTTTCCTGTGAAGCCGTCGGTCACGATCACGTCGAGCTCGCCGGCCAGCAGGTGACCGCCCTCGACGTTGCCCGCGAAGGTCAGCGGGAGGGCGCCGTTCGGCGGCTCGGCGGCCAGCAGTTCGTGTGCGCGCCTGGTGAACTTGTTGCCCTTGCCCGGCTCGGTCCCGATGGTGAGCAGGCCGACCCTCGGCACCGCTACGCCCAGCGCGAGCTGGGCGTAGGCCGCTCCGAGCTGGCCGAACTGGACGAGCATCTCCGGCTTGGGGTCCGCGGTGGCACCCGCGTCGATGAGCACGGTCCGGCCCGGGCGGGTCGGCAGGACCACGGCGAGCCCGGGGCGCAGCATGCCGGGCAGCGCGCGCAGCCGCAGCCGCGCGGTCGCCACCACGCCGCCGGTGGACCCGGCCGACACCACCGCGGCCGCGTCACCGCGCCGGACCAGCTGGCAGGCCACGGCGACGCTGGACCGCGGACGGCGCAGGCTGGCCAGCGCGCCCTCGTCCATGGCGAGGGTGTCCTCGGCCGGCACGATGCCGAGCTCGCCGGCCGCGCCCAGCCCGGCCAGCGCCTGCCGCAGGCGCCCGGCGGGGCCGGTCAGCAGGATCCGGATGCCGTGCTCGCGGTGGGCCGCCAGCGCGCCCGCGACGATCTCGTCCGGCGCGTAATCGCCGCCCATCGCGTCGACGGCCAGCACGGGCCTGGATGGGTCACGGCGAGGGCGGAGAACGCCGGTTCCGGGAGCCGGGTACCCGCCCGCGGACCCGGGTGTGCCCTGTCCGTCGCGGTAGGCTGACGACCGCTCCGGGCTGTCCGGTGACGCGCTCAGCGGGTCACCCGGGGGTGCGGCCGGGGATGACGCCTCATCTAGGTGTCCTTCGGCGAAGAGGGCCTACCTGGTGCGCCCCATTATGACCCGGCCGGGCCCGGGGCGGGCGCGGGCCCCTGGGAACCAGGCCGCCGGGGACCGGGGATTGTACGGCCGAAAAGGCCGCCGAATGGAGTGAATTTCAAGGCAGGCGGTTAGAAGTTCCTGTGATTCCGTCGAATACTTCCTGCGAATCATGGTACTTGTCCCGGCGGAAAGGATGCGGTCGGAGAATAGGAACCAGCGAGGCTGCCGGAGCGTCAAATAAATGTGGTGGCAGTTCTGGTCCGCGTGTACCGGGGAACGAGGCCAGGCCGGGGGGAACCGCTGGGGAGCGGGTGTCATCAGGCTTTTTTGCATACGGAGGGATAAAGCTCATGATAGATGCCCAGCCGGTGCTCCCGCCGGCGCGGTCAGCAGGCCGCGGTTTTCGTGCCTACTCGGCGAGACACCTGGAAATGCTCACCCAGCGAGCGGGCCTGTCGCCCGCGCAGCGACTGGCCGTGCAGGCGGTAGCGGCGGTACTTCCGTTCCGGGTGAATTCCTACGTCACCGAGAACCTCATCGACTGGGACGCCGCCCCGGACGACCCGATGTACCGGCTCGTCTTTCCTCAGCCGGACATGCTTCCCGCGGCCGACGTACGGCGGCTGGCGGACCTGATCAGCGGCGGGGCGCCGGAAGCCGTCGTGCGCTCGGCCGCGCACGAGATCCGGATGCGGCTCAACCCGCACCCGGCCGGGCAACTGCTCCTGAACGCGCCGAGCCTGCACGGCAGGCCGCTGCCTGGGCTGCAGCACAAGTACCCGGAGACCGTGCTGTTCTTCCCCAGGCAGGGGCAGACCTGCCACGCCTACTGCACGTACTGCTTCAGGTGGGCCCAGTTCGTGGACGAGCCCGACCTGAAGATGCAGAGCGACGATATCGGCACGCTCGTCGCCTACCTCGGCGAGCACCCGGAGGTGACCAGTGTCCTGATCACCGGCGGCGATCCCATGATCATGGGCGAGGCGGTCCTGCGGCGCTACCTCGAGCCGCTGCTTGACCCGCGCCTTGAGCACCTGGAGTCGATCAGGATCGGGACCAAGTCGCTGTCTTACTGGCCCCAGCGTTACGTCACCGACCCGGACGCCGACGCGACGCTCCGGCTCTTCGGTGAGGTGACCGCCTCGGGCCGGGCGCTCGCGCTGATGGCGCACTTCTCGCACCCGCGCGAACTGGAGCCGGCGCTGCTGGCCGAGGCGGTGCGCCGGATCCGCGCTACCGGAGCGGTAATCCGTACGCAGGCCCCGCTGATCAGGTCCATCAACGACGACTCGGCGGCGTGGCGCGCCATGTGGCGGACGCAGGTGCGGATGGGCATGGTCCCCTACTACATGTTCGTGGAGCGGGACACCGGTCCGCAGGACTACTTCGCCGTGCCGCTGGCCCGCGGATACGAGATCTTCCGCGACGCCTACCAGGGCGTTTCCGGCCTCTGCCGGACGGTCCGCGGCCCATCGATGTCGGCCACCCCCGGCAAGGTATGCATCGACGGGGTGACCGAGGCGGCCGGGATCAAGGTCTTCGTGCTGCGCATGATCCAGGCGCGTGACCCGAGCCTGGTCGGGACGCCGTTCTTCGCCAGGTTCGACCCGGCCGCGACCTGGCTCACCGACCTTGAGCCCGTGTTCGCGGACAGGTTTCCCTGGGAGCTCGCCTCCTACGAGCCGGTCCCCGACGAGCTGCCCGGATTCTCGCCGGACGAGCCGGGCGAGCTGATGGTGCCCGCCATCTGACCGGGTTCCTCGCTCGGGACCGCGGCGCGGGCCGGGCCGACGTCTTTCTTGATGGCCAGGCAGCTCGCCGCGGCCACGCCGACCACGGCGATGGGCAGCACCATGGTCCAGCGCATCGCGAGCACGTAGCCGTGAGAGAACACTTCGGCGCCAAGCCGCTGGAGCTCGGCGGCGAGGGCGCCCGGGATGCCGCGCTGGGCGCCGGGGCTGGCGGGCGTGCCGCTGAGCAGGCCGCTCGATGCGGCCTGGCGGAACCCGGCGACGAAGGCGGTGCGGACCTGCGGCGGCAGTCCGGCCGACCGGGTGGCGGCCTGGCTGGTCAGCGAGGTCACCAGCCTGTTCTCCAGCAGGGCGCCCACCGACGCGGTGCCGATGACCGAGCCGACCTGCCGGGCGGTGTTGATCATGCCGGACGCCGCGCCGGCCAGCCGGGGCTCGACGTTGCGCATGGCGGTCGTCGTCATCGGCGCGAACGTGGCGCCCATGCCGATGCCCGCGACGATCAGGGCCGGCAGGAAGTCCTGCCACGAGGAGCTCGGGCCGGCGATCAGGACCACCCAGCCCATGCCCACCCCGAACAGGGTCAGGCCGCTCATCAGGATGTACTTGCCGCCGATCTTGTCGGTGAGCCGGCCGAGGAAGGGAGCGATGAAGATCATGACGAGCGAGGACGGCGCCATGGTCAGGCCGGCCTTCAGCGCCGAGAAGCCGAGCGCGTCCTGCAGGTAGATGGTGAACGGCAGGAAGATGCCGAGCATGCCGATGGACAGCGTGCCCGACACCCAGTTCATCAGCGTGAAGTTCCTGTTCCTGAACAGCGCGAACGGGATGAGCGGCTCACCGGCCTGACCGAGCTTCTGCACCAGCAGGAACACGGCGAGCAGCACGATGCCGGCCCCGATGACCAGCGGGATGGACACGAACGAGGCGATCGTGCCCCAGTCGTAGCGCTGGCCCTCGACCAGCCCGTAGCAGATGCCGAGCAGGCCGAGGCTAGCCAGGACCACGCCGGGGATGTCCAGCCGGTGCTTCCGGCCCGGGCGCAGGTCAGGAATGATGACGAAGGTCACGGCGAGGACCGCGATCCCGATCGGCAGGTTGACGAAGAAGATCCACCGCCAGTCGAAGGCGGTGACGAGCAGGCCGCCCAGGGTCGGCCCGGCGATGGTCGCCAGCCCCGCCACCGCCCCCCAGATGCCGAACGCCGCCCCGCGCCGCTCCGGCGGGAACACCATCGTGACGATCGCCAGCGTCTGCGGCATCAGCATGGCCGCGCCGAGCCCCTGGACCGCGCGGAAGCCGATGAGCCAGCCGGGCCCGGGCGCGAACCCGCAGGCGGCCGACGCGCCGGTGAACACGACGATGCCCGCTGCGAACATGGTGCGCACGCCGAGCAGGTCGCCCAGCCGGCCGGCCGTGATCACCAGGACCGCCAGCACGATCGCGTAAGCATTGAGGACCCACAGCACGTCGTCGAGGGTGGCGTGGAGCTTGTCGATCATGTTGGGGATGGCGATGTTCACGATCGTCAGGTCGAGCAGCGTCATGAAGAACCCCAGCGACACCACGACCAGGACCGCCCACGGGTTTCCGCGCAGCTTCGTCATGCCTTCGACCATAGCTCTGCACGTATCCTCCGGGCACGTATCCTCCGGGCACGTATCCTCTGGCCATGGACGTGGACGGGGCCGCATGGGCGGACTGACCGGCTGCCTGGCGCTGGCAGACGGCACAGGACCCGACACCGAGTGGGCGGGTCGCGCCGTCATGCGCATCGCTCATCGCGGACCTGACAGCGACGGCTTCTTCGCCGACCCCGATCTGGCGCTGGCCTTCAGGCGGCTGGCGATCATCGACCAGTCGGCCGCCGGGCGCCAGCCGATGCATTCGGCCGACGGCCGCTACGTGATGGTCTTCGACGGCGAGATCTACAACTATCCCGAGCTCACCCAGCGGCTGGCGGCTCGCGGAGTCAAGCTGCGCGGCAGGTCGTCCGCCGAGGTCCTGATCGAGATGTACGCGTGGCTCGGCAAGGATGTCGTCCGCCAGCTCAGGGGCATGTATGCCTTCGCCATCTGGGACCGGCGCACGCGTGAGCTCTTCTGCGCGCGTGACCCGTTCGGCATCAAGCCGTTCTTCTACGCGGTCACCGGTTCCAGATCCGGGCCTCAGCTCAGGTTCGCCTCCGAGCGCAAGGCGCTGGCCGACTCCGGCGACGTGACCGCGATCGACCCGGGTGCGCTGCGCAGGTACCTGTCCTTCCAGTACGTGCCGGCGCCGGCCACCATGGTGCCGCCGGCCCGGTCACTGCCGCCGGGTCACGTCCTGATCGCGCGGCCGGGCGGCCGGGTCGACGTGTTCAGGTACTGGCGTCCCGAGCTCCGGCCGGCCAGGTCGCCCTCCTCGAGCAACCCGGAGAAGATCCTGGCGGCGCTGCGCGATTCGATCCGGGTTCACCTGCGCGGTGACGCACCGGTGGGGGCATTCCTTTCCGGCGGCGTGGACTCGGCCACCATCTGCGCGATCGCCGCCGAATCATGCCCGGGCATGCCGGTCTTCACCGTCGGGTTCGAGCACGAGGGATTCAGCGAAATCGAGCTGGCGAGCCAGACCGCGACGGCGCTCGGGCTGAAGCACGCGTCGTACGTGATCACCCCGGAGGAATTCCTCGCCTGCCTGCCCCGGATCGTCTGGCACCTCGACGATCCGATGGCGGACGCGGCCGCGGTCCCGCTGTGGTTCGCGGCCCGCGAGGCGCGCAAGCAGGTCAGCGTGGTGCTGTCCGGCGAGGGGGCCGACGAGCTGTTCGGCGGGTACGGCGTCTACTACCAGCCGGGCGTGGTCCGCGTGGGCAGGGTGCTGCCCGGGTGGGGCCGCGCGACGATCAACCGGGTCGCCTCGGAGCTGCCGCCCGGCGCCGCGGGGAAGGGCCTGCTCAACCGGACCTCGACGCCGCTGCGCCGGCGCTACATCGGCAACGCGTACGTGTTCCGCGCCGGTATGGCGGAGATGCTGGTCAGGCACGCGGACGGCAGCGAGTTCGACGTGACCGACCCGGTCTACCGGCAGGCGGCCGACGCCGGCCTCGATGACGTCGCCACCATGCAGCTGGTCGACGTCAACACCTGGCTGCCCGGCGACATCCTGGTCAAGGCGGACCGGATGGCCATGGCGCACGGCCTGGAGCTTCGCACCCCGTTCCTGGACCGCGAGGTTCTCGCGGTGGCCGCGCGGCTGGCCAGGGTGGAGAAGACCGCCGCGGGCACGACCAAGTTCGCGCTCAGGGAGGCCATCGGCGACCTGCTGCCGCAGGCCGCCGCCGAACGGGCCAAGCTCGGCTTTCCCGTGCCGCTGGGGCACTGGCTGAGCGGCGGCATGTACGGCTTCGCCGAGCAGGTCGTCCGCACCGCGCAGACTGGCCAGTGGCTGGACAAGGGGGTCGCGGCCGACCTCCTGCGCCGCTTCCGGGCGGGGGATCCGGAGGTGACCTGGCGGCAGGTATGGCTGCTCGTCGTGTTCTCGCTGTGGCACCAGATCTACGTGGAGAGCGTCTACGATCCGGTCGCGCTCGGGTGGGAAGCCCCGCAGGCGGCGCAGAACGCTAAGGACGCGGCGCCCGGCCCCCGGTGATCAGGCGCCAGGCGACTCGGCGCGGGCGGCGCCGAGCCCGGCGGCCAGCAGCTGCTCGCGGATCTTCCTGCGCCCGCGGTGCAGACGCGACATCACCGTGCCCACCGGCGTCCCCATGATCTCGGCGATCTCGCGGTAGGGGTAGCCCTCGATATCGGCCAGGTACACTGCGGTGCGGAACTCTCCCGGCAGGTCACGCAGGGCGCGCAGCAGGTCGGAGTCGGTGGTCCGGTCCAGCGCCTCCGCCTCGGCGGAGGGCACCGGCGGCGCCAGCCGGTCCGCGGACATCTGCCACTCGGCCAGGTCGCCGCCCAGCGCCTGCTGCGGCTCCCGGCGCCGCTTGCGGTACACGTTGATGAAGGTGGTGGTCAGGATCCTGTTCAGCCAGGCCCGCAGGTTGGTGCCCGGCGTGAACTGGCCGAACGCCGCGTACGCCTTAGCCGACGTCTCCTGGACCAGATCCTCGGCGTCGGTGGGATTCCTCGTCATCCGGAGCGCTGCCGGGTACAACTGGCCAAGCTGCGGGATGACCTCGCGCTCGAAGCGCGCCCGGTCCTCGCTAGAGTGTTCGGCTCGGCTCATCGTGCACCCCGTTAGTTGTCGTCCCACTGTATATAGACGCAAAACCTGCCCGGAAACGTCCCCCTGCTTACGGAAATATTTTTCGCTGACGGCCCCGGACTACTGACCCCGCACGAACCATGATGCCACCCGGCAGCACGCAGCCAGCTGGATGAAAGCTGAGAGCTAGCTGAAGGCGGGGCTGAGGGCAGGGTCCGGCCTCAGATCCAGCCCTTTCCTATCCGGTACCACATATGGCCCAGCCAGTCCGGATACGGGATGACCTGGGCGGCCATGATCGAGTAGAAGTACCAGAACATCAGCAGCACGCACAGCACGTAGGCGCCCACGATGCCCGCGCCGACCGAGCGGCGCAGCACGCTCGCCGTGGCCGGCCCGAGGATCAACCCCAGGCACAGCACGATCGACAGGATCAGGAACGGCTCGAATTCCAGGGCGTAGTAGTAGAACTTGGTCCGGGTCACGAGCGGGAACCAGGGCCCCCAGCCCGCCAGGACGCCGAGCAGCACCGCCCCGGCGCGCCAGTCCCTGTGCAGCAGCCACCAGCCCAGGCAGAACACCAGGGCGAGCATGGAACCCCACCAGATGGCCGGGGTCCCGATGGCCAGCACTTCCTGGGACCACTCCGGGCCGTTGTAGGGCGTCGGGCAGTAGTGCGACGCCCCCGCCACCGGGCCGGTGTAGCACTCGTAGAAGAACGCGACCGGCCTGGTGATCAGCAGCCAGTCCCACGGCTGTGACTGGTACGGGTGCGGCGTGCGCAGCCCGATGCCGAAGCTGATCGCCTGCAGGTGGTACTCGTACAGCGAGTACAGGGCCGAGATCACCGGGAAGTTGACGCCGTGCGCCTGGGCGTACTTCCTGTCGAAGCCGGTGCTGGTGAGGAACCAGTTAGTCCACGTGGCCAGGTAGACGACAAACGGGACCACGATGAACGTCAGCGGCAGCCAGACGGCGTCGCGGAACGCGCCGCGTGCGTACGACGGCAGGCCCGCGGCCCGGCGGGCGCCGATGTCCCAGGCGATGACGAGCGCGCCGAACGCGAGGATGTACCAGACCGCGATCCACTTGGTCCCCACCGCCAGGCCGAGGAGTATCCCGGCGGCGAGCAGCCATTTCCTGAAGCCGAGCCGCGGCCCCGCGTCGCCGCCCCCGCCGCGTGCGACGGCGGCGGCGAGCCTGGCCCGGGAGATGTCCCTGTCGATGACGACGCAGCCGAACGCGGCCAGGACGAAGAACATCAGGAAGATGTCCAGGATGCCGGTCCTGGACAGCACCAGCTGCAGGCCGTCGAGGGCCATCAGCAGCCCGGCGACGCAGCCGAGCAGGGTGGACCTGGTCATCCGGCGGGCGATGCGGCACATCAGCAGGATGGCTAGCGTGCCGAATACCGCGCTTGAGAACCTCCAGCCGAACGAGTCAAGCCCGAACATCGCTTCGCCGACCGCGATGAGCAGCTTGCCCACCTCGGGCTGCACCACGTATTCGCCGCAGCCCGTCCCGGTGCAGGGGGTGAACAGGCTGGCTCCGTGGTCGCCCTGCAGGATAAGCGCGTTGGCGTTGCTGACGTAGTTCCACTCGACCCCGTGCTGCAGGATGCTCCAGGCGTCCTTGGCGTAGTAGGTCTCGTCGAAGACCACGGCCCGCGGCACGCCCAGGCGGTAGAAGCGCAGGAAGCCGCCGAACGCGGTCACGAGCAGCGGGCCGATCCACCCCCACAGCCGGTCGTCAGGCATCGGCGTGGACAGCCGGGCCCGCAGTGCCGCCAGCCGGCTGGCCTCCTCGCCGGCCGGCGGCGCGACAGCGCCAGTCTCGGTACCCATCATCGGGCACATCCTACTGGCGGCTGGCCGGTCCGGCCAGCCGGACCGGCGAGCCGGGGTCATGGTGAAGAATGCTCCCCATGGCGGGGCGCGAAGAGGTCCAGACCGGGGTGCTGACGCTGGCCGCGGTCCCGATCGGCCGGGCGGACGACGCGTCGCCCCGGCTCGCCGCGGAACTGGCCGGCGCCGCCGTCATCGCGGCCGAGGACACCCGGCGCGTGCGCTGGCTGGCGGCCAGCCTGAACATCGCGCTCCAGGCGCGCGTGATCTCCTACTACGACGCGGTGGAGACGCGCCGCATCCCCGGTCTCCTCGCCGACTTGCAGGCGGGCCAGGACGTCCTGCTGGTCACCGACGCCGGAATGCCCGGGATCAGCGATCCCGGGTACCGCCTGGTGGCGGCCGCCGCCGCGGCCGGGATCAGGGTCACCGCGCTGCCGGGTCCGTCCGCGGTGACCACCGCGCTGGCCGTCTCCGGGCTGCCCACCGACAGGTTCTGCTTCGAGGGCTTTCCGCCGCGGCGCCCGGGCGACCGGAGCAGGCGCTTCGCCGAGCTGGCCGGCGAGCGCCGGACCCAGGTCTACTTCGAGTCCGGCCGCAGGCTGGCGAGCACGCTGGCCGAGCTGGCCGCCTCCCACGGCGAAGACCGCCAGGCCGTGGTGTGCCGTGAGCTCACCAAGACCCACGAGCAGATCGTCCGCGGTACCCTCGCCGAGCTCGCCGCCTGGGCGGCGCCGCCGGATCAGAAGGACAGGGGCTCAGGCGCCGTCCGCGGCGAGATCACGCTCGTCGTCGCCGGAGTCGACCGCAGAAGCCGGCGGCGCGTCCGCGACCCCGGAGGCACCCTCGGACCGCCCGGACCGCCCCAGGCTCCCCGTTAGCTGCTCCAGCACGTCGTGGCCCGCGGTGCCGCGGCTGAAGGCCATGACCGCGGCCAGGCAGGCGAACGGGACGGCCGGCAGCACGTACCGGTAATCGAACTCGGCGGTCGCCGCCGGGATGAGGATCATCGCGAAGGAGATGGTCCAGGGCAGCAGCGCCTCGCCGCCCACCCGCCGCCAGGCCATCACGATGCCGCCCAGCCCGGCCAGCAGGATGAGGCAGTAGATCGTGCCGGGCAGCCAGACGTACTCCTGGTACACCCTGATGATCGTCGCGTAGGGGTTGACGACGTCGGTCCGCGGGTTGCCCTGCACGTAGAAGGACGCGTAGTTCTGGTACTTCCCGAGGTTGACGCGATCCCAGGACGGGATGGGCAGCCCGTGCGTGCCGAACAGGTACTCGTCGTAGGTCGCCGCCTGCGGGAACACGATCCGCTTCCAGCCGAACGCCATCAGGGTGTCGTGGGCGACCGCCTCGGCGTAGCCCAGCGGCTGGGCCAGGATGGCCCGGATCGCGAATTCCTCGCCGAGCTGGTTGGGCACCGGGGAGAACTTCACCGGCGGGAAATAGTCCATGGGGGTCTGGTCGGTCCAGATGTACGCCTGCGCGATCGGCCGCTGGGCCGGCGGGGTGGTGACGCACAGCTCGCGCAGATCGGCAGGCAGGGGACCCATCTTCGAGCACTCGGCGAAGGTCATCACCCGCGAGTAGAGGAACACGCCGGTGGCGTCGCTCATCGCGAACTGGCCGTTTTCGATGTCGAACAACCCCGCGTACGCGAAGACAGGGACGAGGCACACCGCGATGGTGGCCGCGATCTTCCGCCAGCTGAACCGCCTGATGATCATGTACACGCCGAACACCGCCAGCAGCGGCAGCCCGATCGAGCGCAGCACCGCCCCGAGCCCGAGCAGCAGGCCGATGAGGGCGCACATGCGCGCGGACGGGCCCGCCGGGTTCCACAGCAGCAGCGTGGTGGCCAGCATGATGACGAACAGGAACGGCACGTCGGACAGGATCAGGTGCTCGAGCTGGATCTCGAACCCGTCGTAGAGCACCGGGACGGCGGCCAGCGCGGCGATCCAGGGCCTGACCCCGAAGCGGTGCCTGGCCAGGGCGTAGACCATGACGCCGACGGCTAGCCCCATCAGATGTTGCAGAATCGTTATGAGAGCGTAGCTGTGGAACGGCTCCAGGATCTTAAGCCAGACCGAGTATCCCGAGACGCGGGTCGGGTCCAGGTTGAAGCTGATCGCGTGCGCCAGGTATTCGAACGAGTCGTTGAACCAGGACTGCCACCGGTACCCCAGCTCGGCGTCCACGCGGAGCAGCACGGCAGGCGCCAGGACGAGGATGAACAGCCGGTGCCCGGCCCAGGTTCTGGCGGCCACCGACTGGACGCGGGCCAGCGCGGCCGGCCGGCCGGACCCGGCCCGCCTCGGCGATGGCGCGCGCGACGTGGCCTCAGGCATTACCCTCAAGCCGTACCCTCCTGTGCTGGGCTGACAACCCGGACAACGAACAAACGGCCGACTGCGCGCTTTCGTCCCCGCCTACGGTAATACGATGCGCGACCAGGGGCGGCCGATGAGGCGGGATCTGCGGTTAAGACACGGTGAAGGAGACGAAGACGTGGAGCTGACCGTGGTCATGCCCTGCCTCAACGAGGCAGAGACCGTGGCGACGTGCGTCCGCAAGGCTATGGGATTCCTGGCGGGAAGCGGAATCAGCGGCGAGGTGGTCGTCGCCGACAACGGGAGCACCGACGGCAGCCAGCTGCTGGCCGAGCAGGCGGGCGCGCGGGTGGTGCCGGTCAGCGAGAAGGGCTACGGCAACGCGCTGATGGGCGGCATCCTGGCCGCCCACGGCACCTACGTCATCATGGGCGACGCCGACGACAGCTACGACTTCACTCACCTGATGCCGTTCGTCGAGCAGCTCCGTAACGGCGCCGACCTGGTCATGGGCAACCGGTTCGCAGGCGGCATCGCGCCCGGCGCGATGCCGCCGCTGCACAGGTACCTCGGCAACCCGGTGCTCAGCTTCGTCGGCCGGCTGTTCTTCCGCAGCAAGATCGGCGACTTCCACTGCGGGCTGCGGGGGTTCAGCCGGGAGAGCGTGCTCGCCTTGAACCTGCAGGCGAGCGGGATGGAATTCGCCAGCGAGATGGTGGTGAAGGCGGCCCTGGCCGGGCAGCGGGTGGCAGAGGTGCCGACCACGCTGGCCAAGGACGGCCGGAGCAGGCCGCCGCACCTGCACACCTGGCGGGACGGCTGGCGGCACCTGCGGTTCCTGCTGCTGTTCAGCCCGCGCTGGCTGTTCTTCCTGCCCGGCCTGGTCCTGCTGGTCGCGGGCCTGGCCATCGGCGCCATCGTGGTGCCGCACCCGATCAGGGTCGGCGCGGTGACCTTCGACGTCGACACCCTGGTCGCGGCCTCGGCGATGGTCGTGATCGGGTTCCAGTCCGTGCTGTTCTGGCTGTTCACCCAGGTCTACGCCGGCTCGGAGGGCTTCCTGCCCGAGGAGCCGAAGGTGCAGCGGGTCCTGGAGAAGCTGAGCCTGGAGCGCGGGCTGCTCCTCGGGGCGGCGATCGGCGCCGCGGGCCTGGTCGGGCTCATCTTCTCCCTGGAGTACTGGCACGGCCAGAAGTTCGGCCAGCTCGACTACGAGCACGCGCTGCGGCTCATGATCCCGTCGGTCACCGCGCTGATCGTGAGCTCCCAGGTGATCCTCGGCACGTTCTTCCTCTCGATCCTGGGCATCAAGCACACGCGGCATCCTGTGACGCTGCCACCACCGTCCGTTCGGGGTAATGCGGTTAATCACCGTGAGCAGCCGGCCGCTGCCCCTAGGCTTTAACCCATGCGCACCATCTTGTCCGCTCCGGCCTGGCCGTACGCGAACGGCCCCCGGCACATCGGGCACGTCTCCGGCTTCGCGCTGCCGTGCGACATGTTCAGCCGGTACCAGCGGATGGCGGGCAACCGGGTGCTCATGGTGAGCGGGACCGACGAGCACGGCACGCCGATCCAGGTGCAGGCCGACGCGGAGGGCGTGTCGGCGCGGGCGCTGGCCGACCGCTACAACCGGGTGATCGTCGAGGACCTGACCAGCCTGGGGATGACGTACGACCTGTTCACCCGGACCACGACGCGCAACCACTACGCGGTGACCCAGGAGATGTTCACCGGGCTGGCCAAGAACGGCTACATCTTCCCGAAGGTCACCCTCGGGGCGATCTCGCCGTCCACGGGGCGCACGCTGCCCGACCGGTACATCGAGGGCACCTGCCCCATCTGCGGGTACCCGAGCGCGCGCGGCGACCAGTGCGACAACTGCGGCAACCAGCTCGACCCGGCCGACCTCATCGACCCCAGGTCCAAGATCAACGGCGAGACGCCGGCCTTCATCGAGACCGAGCACTACTTCCTCGACCTGCCCGCGTTCGCCGAGGTGCTCGGCAGCTGGCTGCAGGCGAAGGCGGGCCAGTGGCGCCCGAACGTGCTCAAGTTCTCCCTCAACCTCCTCGACGACCTCCAGCCCCGGGCGATCACCAGGGACCTGGACTGGGGCGTGCCGGTCCCGCTCGACGGCTGGCGCGACCGCCCGGACAAGAAGATCTACGTCTGGTTCGACGCGGTGATCGGCTACCTGTCGGCGTCGGTCGAGTGGGCCCGCCGCAGCGGCGACCCGGACGCCTGGCGCGCCTGGTGGAACGACCCCGACGCCGAGTCGTACTACTTCATGGGCAAGGACAACATCGTCTTCCACGCCGAGATCTGGCCGGCCATGCTGCTCGGCTACAGCGGGCTCGGGGCCCGCGGCGGCACTCCGGGCCCGCTCGGCACGCTGAACCTGCCGTCCGAGGTCGTGTCGAGCGAGTACCTGACGATGGAGGGCAAGAAGTTCTCCTCCTCGCGCGCCGTGGTGATCTACGTCCGCGACTTCCTGGCCCGCTACGACGTCGACGCGCTGCGCTACTACGTGGCCATCGCCGGCCCGGAGAACCAGGACACCGACTTCACCTGGCGGGAATTCGTCCGCAGGAACAACGACGAGCTGGTCGCGACCTGGGGGAACCTGGTGAACCGGGCGGTCTCCTTCGCGGCCAGAAACATCGGCTCGATCCCCGAGGCGGGCGCGCTGACCGCCCTCGACCGTGACGTGCTGGCCGGCTCCCGGCAGGCCTTCGGCACGGTGGGCGGGCACCTGGGCGCCTCGCGGTTCAAGTTCGCGATCACCGAGGCGATGCGGACGGTGGCCGAGGCCAACAAGTACTTCTCCGAGCAGGCGCCGTGGAAGCTACGCGAATCGGACCCCGAAAGGATGCGCACCGTCCTGCACGTGGCCCTCCAGCTCGTCGACGACGCGAAGACCCTGCTCACCCCGTTCCTGCCCCGGTCGTCCCAGCTGGTGCACGAGATGCTCGGCGGGACCGGGACCTGGTCGGACATGCCGCGCGTCGACGAGGTCGACGAGGACGGCGGGGCGCCCTACCCGGTCATCACCGGCCGGTACGACGGCGCCGCCCGCTGGTCCTCCGCGCCGCTGCGCGCCGGCACCCCGCTGGCCACGCCGGTGCCGCTGTTCACCAAGCTGGACACCGCCGTGGTGGACTCCGAACTTGCCCGGCTCGGGGCCTCGTGACCGGTCTTTTCTGGCCGAACGAACAGTGGTGACACCTCCTGCAGCGCCCGCGCCGCTGCCCAGGGCCGCGCTGGACGCCCACACCCACCTGGACATGATCGACGCGCCCGTTCCGGACGTGCTCGCCTCGGCGCGGGCCGCGGGCATCGCGCGCGTGGTCACGGTCGGCACCGACGTGGGCTCCTCCCGCTGGTCGGCGGAGCGCGCCGACGACTACGACGGGGTCTGGGCGGCGGTCGCGATCCACCCGAACGAGGTGGCGGCGGTGCCCGCCTCGGCGCTCGCCGAGATCGAGGCGCTGGCCCGCCGGCCGCGGGTCGTCGCCGTGGGCGAGACCGGGCTCGACTACTACCGCGACCACGCGCCGCCGCAGATGCAGCGCTGGTGGTTCCGCCAGCACATCGCGATCGCCAAGCGCACCGGCAAGGCGCTGATGATCCACGACCGGGAGGCGCACGCCGACGTGCTGCGCATCCTGGAGGAGGAGGGGCCGCCGCCCCGCGTGGTGTTCCACTGCTTTTCCGGCGACGCCGCGATGGTCAAGACCTGCGCCGGCGCCGGCTACGTGATGTCGTTCGCGGGCAACGTGACGTTCACCAACGCCCAGCCGCTGCGCGAGGCCGCGGCGGCCGCGCCGGCGGACCTGCTCCTGGTCGAGACCGACGCGCCGTTCCTGACCCCGGTGCCGAACCGCGGCCGGCCCAACTCGCCCGCGATGGCGGCCTACACCCTGCGCTTCCTGGCCGAGCTGAAGGGCATGGCGGTCGCCGACCTGTGCGACGCCGTGACCGCGACCGCCGCGCGCACGTTCGGCCCGTGGTAGCCGTACGGCTGCTGACCCCTAGCGACGTCAGGGAGATCGCCGCGCGGCTTTCCGTGCGGCCGTCGAAGCGGCTGGGCCAGAACTTCGTCATCGAGCCGGGCACCGTGCGCAGGATCGCCGCACTGGCGGGCCTGCGGTCAGACGACGTGGTGCTCGAGGTGGGGCCGGGAATCGGCTCGCTCACGCTCGCGCTGCTCGGGGCGGGCCCGGCCCGGGTCGTCGCCGTCGAGATCGACCGCGCGCTGGCGGCCGGGCTGCCGGATACGATCGCGGCCCGGGCGCCGCGGCTGGCCGAGCGGGTGACGGTGATCCACGCCGACGCGCTGAAGGTCGGCGAGCCCGGCCTGGCCGGGCCGGACGTGCGGCCGCCGGACGTCCTGGTCGCGAATCTCCCCTACAACGTCGCCGTGCCGGTGCTGCTGCACGTGCTGGCCGCGCTCCCGACGGTGCAGCGCGGGCTTGTCATGGTCCAGGCCGAGGTGGCCGACCGGATCTGCGCGGCACCCGGGTCCAGGGTGTACGGCGCGCCCTCGGTGAAGGTGGCCTGGTTCGCGACCGCGCGGCCGGCCGGGACGGTCCCGCGCACCGCGTTCTGGCCGGTGCCGAACGTGGACTCGCGGCTCGTCGCGTTCACCCGGCACGACCCGCCGGACGCCGCGGTCGGTGCCGCGGCGGTGTTCGAGGTCGTTGACGCGGCGTTCGCGCAGCGGCGTAAGACGCTGCGCGCCGCGCTGTCGGGCTGGGCCGGATCGGCGCCGGAGGCCGAGCGGCTGCTCCGGGCGGCCGGGATCGACCCGGGCGCGCGCGGGGAATCGCTCGGCGTGGCGGACTTCGCGCGTCTCGCCGCGGCCCGGGCCGCCCGGCGGCGTACGCTTTGATCATCGTGACCGGTGTGACCGCGCGGGTGCCCGCCAAACTCAACCTCCAGCTCGCGGTGGGTCCGCCGCGAGCCGATGGCTATCACGACCTGGTGACCGTGTTCCACGCCGTCTCGCTGTTCGACGAGGTCACGGTGGAACCGGCCGGGCGCGACGCGGTGACGGTCGCGGGCGAGGGCGCGGGCCAGGTTCCGCACGACGGGGACAACCTGGCGCTGCGGGCGGTGAAGGCGCTCCGCGCGAAGATACGCGGCGGCGGCCGCACCGCGGGCGTGCGCGTGACGATCTCCAAGCGGATCCCGGTCGCGGCCGGGCTGGCCGGGGGGAGCGCCGACGCGGCGGCCGCGCTGGTGGCCTGCAATGAGCTCTGGGCGGCCGGCCTGACCCCGCAGCAGCTCAGCGAGATCGCGGCCACGATCGGCAGCGACGTGGCCTTCGCGCTCCTCGGCGGGACCGCGGTCGGCCGGGGCCGCGGCGAGCGGCTCACGCCGGCCCTGGCCCCGGCCACCCAGTATCACTGGGTCCTGGCCTTCGCCGAGAGCCAGCTCTCCACCCCGAAGGTCTACGCCGCCCTGGACCGGCTCCGTGCGTCCCCGGCTGGCCGCCACCAAGCTGACCTGGACGCCACGCTGATGTCGGCGCTGCGCTCCGGGGATGCCGTGCGCCTCGGCCGGGCGCTGAGCAACGACCTGCAGCCGGCCGCGCTGTCGCTGCTACCCTCGCTGCGCAAGACCCTGGCCGCGGGCCTGGAACTCGGCGCGCTCGGCGCGCTCGTCGCCGGCTCCGGGCCGACGTGCGTCTTCCTCGCGCCGAACGCGGAGCGGGCCCTGGAACTGGCCGTGTCCCTCTCCGGCGCCGGGGTGTGCCGGTCGGTGGCCCGGGTCACCGGGCCGGTGCCGGGGGCCGCCGTCGTGGTTTCCGCGGGCTGACCGGGCGCAGTGAACCTCATCAGCCTGGACAAGGTTCTCAAGGCGTACGCGCAGCGGACGTTGCTCGACGGCGTCTCGCTGGGGGTGTCGGCCGGAGACCGGATCGGGGTGGTGGGCCGCAACGGCGCGGGGAAGTCCACCCTGCTGGCGCTGCTCGCCGGGACGCTCGAGCCCGATGCGGGCCGGGTGGCCAGGACCTCGGGCCTGCGCGTCGGCTACCTGCCGCAGGCGGGCCAGCTGTCCGGGACGGTCGAGCAGATCGTATTCGGGGAGGCCGGACGACGGGGGGAGCAGGCCCCGGTTCAGGCCGACCCCCGGGTCCGGGCGGTGGTGGCCGAGCTGCTCGGCGGGATCAGCGTGAAAGCCCCGGCGGGGCAGCTGTCCGGCGGTGAGCAGCGCCGGGTCGCCCTGGCCGCGCTGCTGGTCGTCGAGCGTGACGTGCTGCTGTTCGACGAGCCCACCAACCACCTCGACATCGAGGCGATCGACTGGCTCGGGATCCACCTGCGTGAGAGGGCCGAGAACGGGCGCTGCGCGGTCGTCATCGTCAGCCACGACCGATGGCTGCTCGATACCGTCTGCGAGCGGACCTGGGAGGTCGACCGCGGCCAGGTGCACGCCGCCGAGGGCGGCTATTCGGCCTACGTGCTGGCGCAGGCCGAACGGGAACGCGGCGCGGAGGCCGCCGAGCGGCGGCGCCGCAACCTGGCCCGCAAGGAGCTCGCCTGGCTCCAGCGCGGCGCGCAGGCCCGGACGACCAAGGCCAGGTTCCGGGTGGAGGCGGCCAACGCGCTCATCGCGGCGGAGCCTCCGCCGCGCGACAGCGTCGAGCTGACCAGGCTGGCCACGGCGCGGCTGGGCAAGACCGTCATCGACCTGGAGGACGTCAGCGTCTTGGTGCCGGACGGCGGCCGGGAGCGTCCGCTGCTCGAGCACGTGACGTGGCTGCTCGGCCCCGGTGACCGGGTCGGGGTGGTGGGCGCCAACGGCAGCGGCAAGACCTCGCTGCTCCGCCTGCTGGCCGGTACGCTCCCGGTCGTGCCCGGGTCAGCTGAGCCCGCGGACCCCGCTGCCGACGCCTCAGGGCTGCACGCGGAGGGGACCATCGTGCGGGGTAAGACCGTGCGGCTGGCCTACCTGTCCCAGGAGCTCGCCGAGCTCGACCCCGACCAGCGGGTCCGCGAGGCCGTAGAGGAGATACGGCTCCGGATCCGGGTCGGTGACCGGGAGCTCTCCGTCGGCCAGCTTCTCGAGCGGCTCGGCTTCACCGCGGAAAGGCAGCGGACCCGGATCGGGGACCTGTCCGGCGGTGAGCGGCGCCGGGTGCAGCTGCTCCGCCTGCTCATGGACGAGCCCAACGTGCTGCTGCTTGACGAGCCCACCAACGACCTGGACATCGAGACGCTGACCGAGCTCGAGGACCTGCTCGACGGCTGGCCGGGGACGCTGGTGGCGGTCAGCCACGACAGGTACTTTCTCGAGCGGGTGACCGAGCACGTGGTGGCGCTGGCCGGCGACGGCCGGGTCTCCTTCCTCGGCGGCGGGATCGACGAGTACCTGGACCGCATCCGCGCGGCTCAGGCCCGGCCCGCGCCGCCTGCGGCGGCGAGGCCGTCCCCGGCGGCACCCGCCGGGCGGCTCCCGGCGGCGCAGGTGCGGACCGCGCGCAAGGAGCTCCAGCGGCTGGAACGCCAGCTGGACCGGCTGGCGGCCCGGGAGTCTGAGCTGACCGCGCTGCTGGCCGCCAACGCTACCGACTACGAGAAACTCGTGTCGCTGGGCGCCGACCTGCGTGCCGCCCGGGCGGAGAAGGCCGACGTCGAGGAGCGCTGGCTGGCCGTCGCGGCCTCGCTTGAGGCGTGAGCCCTACTCCGCTGCGTCGAACGGGGCGAGCAGGATCCGCATCAGGTCGGCCAGGTGCTGCCGTTCCTCGTGATCCAGGGCCGCCAGCAGCGCTTGCTCGCGCCGCAGCAGGTCTTCCAGGGCCGCATCCACCCTCGCCCGGCCCCGGCCGGTGAGCGTGACCAGGACCCCCCGCTTGTCCCTCGGATCGGGCTCCCGGCGGACCAGACCGGAGGCGGCGAGCCGGTCGATCCGGTTGGTCATGGTGCCCGAGGTCACGAGGGTGGCGCGGAGCAGCCCGCCGGGGGTGAGCTGGAACGGCGGGCCCTGCCTGCGCAGCGCCGACAGCACGTCGAACTCCCATGACTCCAGTTCGTGGTCGGCGAACGCCGCGCGCCGGGCGATGTCCAGGTGCCGGGCGAGCCGGGAAATGCGGCTGAGCACCTGGAGCGGCTCAACGTCCAGGTCCGGCCGCTGGGCGCGCCAGGCCACGACGAGGGCGTCGACCTCGTCGCGCAGCTCGGCTACCCGGCAGATCCCGTCTTCGGAACCGGCGTCGGTGCCGGGACCGGCGGGAACGCCCATTACTAGAGGGTATCTCTTGACGTCAAGATGACAGGTCCTGTACAAGGGAAATTAGTGGGCGTGTGTCCTCAGGATCAGAGAAGGATTAGCCACTATGTGGGACGCAAGCCTCTATCTGAGGTTTGGCGGCGAGCGGGCGCGGCCGTTCTTCGACCTGCTCGCCAGGGTCGGGGCAGAACTGCCCGAATACGTGGTCGACCTTGGGTGCGGCCCGGGAAACCTGACGGCGCTGCTCGCCGAGCGGTGGCCGTCCGCCGCGGTGTGCGGTGTTGACAGCTCACCGCAGATGATCGAGGCGGCGCGCAAGCTGCTGCCCGCAGCTGCCCAGCGGGCCGCTGGTTCGGGCCCGGTGCTGACCAGCCACGCGCCCGGACTGTCGTTCGTGCTCGACGATATCAGGCACTGGGAACCGCAGAGCCTTCCTGACGTGATCGTCTCCAACGCGGTGCTGCAGTGGGTGCCCGGCCATCGCGAGCTGCTGGTCCGCTGGGCGGACTGGCTGGCGGACGGCGGCTGGCTGGCCTTCCAGGTGCCGGGTAACTTCGACCAGCCAGCGCACGCGATCCTGCGCGAGCTGGTGGTCTCGGCCCGGTGGCGCCCCCTGCTGGCGGACGTGGAGCTGAACCGGCAGTCGGCCGACCCGGCTGACTACGCGGAGCTGCTAGCCGGCGCCGGCTGCGAGGCCGACGCCTGGGAGACGACGTATGTGCACATCCTTCAGGGCGACAACCCGGTGCTCGAGTGGTACAAGGGCACGGGGTTGCGTCCTGTCCTGGATGCGCTCGACGCGGACCAGGCCGCCGGCTTCCTCGCCGAGTACGGCGAGCGCGTGCGCGCGGCGTATCCGCCGAGTTCGTTCGGCACGTTCCTCCCGTTCCGCAGGGTGTTCACCGTCGCCCGCAAGATCTTATTATCTAGTTTTCCCATTGAGTTAATAGGAAAACTCTGGCAGGATCACGGCATGCGCCGTGGCTTGCCCCTTCCCTCGGTGCCCCGCCGTCAGTGCGTTCCGGTCGGCCGCTGTCCGCTGGTGTGTCGCGTCCAGCGGTGTCCGATCAGACCGCTCTGACCGGGCGGGCCCGTCTGGCTACCAGTCGGTCGTGGTGTCCAGCCGCCCCGGTCCCAGCCCGCCTGGTCACTTTGTTCACTCAGTTCCCACTGGCTATGCCCACAGCCAGTTTCAGACGTGAAGGAGAGAAGCGATATGAGCACGACGATCCGGCCAGCCTCACCCGCCAGCGTGCAGCCCGGCCGGCTACTCGGCGCACGGCAGCTAGCGGACCTGGTGCGACGTCTGGCCTCGACCCCGGCGGAATGGCTCACCCGGGTCAGGCTGAATCCGGCGGGCCGCTGGTACGAGCGGATCCACCTGGACGAGAGCCACGAGGTATGGGTCATCAGCTGGCTGCCTGGGCAGGAGACGGGTTTCCACGACCACGGCGAGGCGTCCGGCGCGTTCACGGTGGTCTGGGGCACCCTGATGGAGCGCAGGGTCGTGGGGGGCGTGGCGACGGGCCGGGTACTGGCCAAGCCGGTCGGGGCCGGCGGCTCCCGCGCGTTCGGACCCCGCTACATCCACGACGTGCGCAACGCCGCCGCCTCGACCGTGGCGGTCAGCGTGCACGCCTACTCGCCGCCGCTGACCCTGATGACCCGCTACGACCTGACGCCCGGCGGACTGGTGAAGCTGGGCACCGAGGGCGCCGCCGCGTGGTGACGGGGAGGCCGCCGGGATCTCACACGATCGACGAGATCCTGGCGGCCGCCCGTGCGCGCCTGGTGCGGGTTGCGCCGGACCAGGCGTTCCGCGAGGCGGCCGGCGGTGCGATCCTCATCGACATCAGGCCCGCCGCGCTGCGTGCCCGCGACGGAGAGATTCCGGGATCGCTCGTCGTGGAGCGCAACCACCTGGAGTGGCGCCTCGATCCCTGCTGCGAGGCCCGGCTGCCGTGGGTGACCGGCTACGACCACCGGATCATCATCTTCTGCCAGGAGGGCTACACCTCAAGCCTGGCCGCGGTGGCCCTGCTTGACATGGGCTTGTCCCGCGCCACCGACATGACCGGCGGGTTCAGCGCCTGGATCGCGGCGGGCCTGCCGTCCGCGCCCGGCGGCGCGGGCACGGTCACGCTGGCCCCCGGGGCCGGCCCGGCTCTAGTGCCCGGCCGCGTCCCGGCCGTCGGCGTCTAGGTGGGAGAGGCCGTTCCAGGCCAGGTCGATCAGGTTGGCGGCGACCTCTTCGAGCTTGGGTTTGCGCGCGTCGAGCCACCACTGCCCGGTGAACGCGACCATGCCGACGAGCATCTGCGAGTACATCGGGGCGAGCTTCGGGTCGTGGCCGCGCGAGGCCAGGAAGTCGGCCATGATGTACTCCACCTGGCCGGCGATGTCGCTCAGCAGCGTGCCGTAGGTCCCCGTGCTCGAGCCGGGATTGGAGTCCCGGACCAGGATCCGGAACCCGTCGGCGTTGTCGTCGATGTAGCGGAGCAGGCCGATCGACGCGGCCTCGAACTTGTCCCTGGTGTGCTCGCCGCCCAGGAGCGTCGTCGCCATGGTCAGCAGGCGGTCCACTTCCCGGTCGACCACGACGGCATAGAGCCCCTCCTTGCCGCCGAAGTGCTCGTACACCACGGGCTTGGACACGCCGGCCTGGGCGGCGATCTCCTCGATCGAGGTTCCCTCGAACCCGCGCTCGGCGAACAGGCGGCGCCCGATATCCAGAAGCTGCTGCCGCCGTTCCTTGCCTGACATCCGCTGGCGGCCCGATCTTTGGCCGGGGGCACTCACTTGCTCATCATGGCCGGTTCGCGGACACCGCGGCCACGAATCCGGTCGGCGCGCCCGGTCATCGAGCCGAGTTTCCTCGTCGCGGTGGCGGGCCGCTTGGCCGACAGCCGGTCCTCGTCGGGCCAGCGCACGTCGTAGGCCCAGCCCAGCTTCTCCAGCGCCCAGATCACGCGGGCGCTGGGGTCCAGCTGGCCCTTCAGCGCCCCGTGCCGCGCGCACGTCGGGTCGGCGTGGTGCAGGTTGTGCCAGGACTCGCCGAACGACGCGATGGCCAGCCACGAGACGTTGCGGGACTTGTCCCGCACCTCGAACTCCTCGCTGCCGAAGGTGTGGCAGATGGAGTTGATCGACCAGGTGACGTGGTGCAGCAGCGCGACGCGGACCAGGCTGGCCCAGAAGAAGGCGGTCAGCGCGCCCTGCCAGGACATCCCCCACAGCCCGCCGATCAGGGCGGGGAGCAGGAGCGAGACGGCGACGATCCCGGGGAACCACCGGTCGACCCGGCGGATCCGGGCGTCGGCGAGCAGGTCGGGAGAGAACTTCTGCTGCGAGGTCTTGTTGGGGTCGAAGAGCCAGCAGATGTGCGCGTACACCAGGCCCTTCGACAGCGCCTTCCAGTCGTCCCCGTACCGCCAGGGCGAGTGCGGGTCGCCTTCCTTGTCGCTGTACTTGTGGTGCCGGCGGTGGTCGGACACCCAGGTGATGACCGGCCCTTCGATGGCCAGGCTGCCCGCGATGGCCAGCGCGACCCGCAGCCCCGTCTTCGCCTTGAACGATCCGTGGGTGAAGTACCTGTGATAGCCGACGGTGACGCCGAGCCCGGACACCCAGTAGAAGATCAGGGCCAGGATGACGTCGTGCCAGTCCAGGCCCCAGCCCCACATCAGCGGTATGGCGGCCACCAGGGCCGCCATGGGGACGGCGACGAACAGGCCGACCATGAACCGCTGGAACGGCGTATTCGGGTCGTCCTCGAAGTCCGGCCTGGCCGCGCGCGGCGTGGTTCTCGCGGTTCCCCCGATGGTCTGCCCGGGTGCCGGCGCCCGGTCCGTTGTCATGTCGGCCGGCCGGGACGCCGCGGTCGCGGCTCCGGCCACGTTGACGGTGTCGGGAGAAGTGGTCATCGTGCTCCTCTGGTGCTGGACATATCGGGCAGGAGCGCTTGTACGCTTACGTAACCGTAGCCTACGAAACCGTAGGTTAGGCAACGCTTGCTGGGTGAATTTCTGCAAATGGGCGCATGAATTTCGTATGTAGGCGGCGTTGACGTCTCAGCATGCGAGACAAATAGCGGTCGGTGTCGCTCTCGTCACGTCGTGCCGACGATGCGGCCCGCCTACCCGGTTGCCGCGACGCCATGCGCGTGCCTGTGGTGGAATAAATCGGACAAGTCAGGATAGTTCCGGCGCCTGGACTCGAACCAGGACAAACCCAGCTCCAAAGGCTGGTGCGCTGCCAATTACGCTACGCCGGAGCACGGATAAATTCTGTTGCAGAACGTTCTAAGTGCCGCACGCGTGTCTTCACGATACCGGCGGGGGCCGGTGGGGCGGTATTGCCAGGTTCCTCAGGTATCGACTGCTCCTCCGGACCTGCTCGTCGAGCCGGTACGGCTCGGGTGGGGGGCATGATCGGGCAGGGGTTAGCCGGCCGTTCGGGGACCGGGTTTATAATTAATTAGTTGATGCTAAGCAAATTATCTGCTGATCCTGATCGTGAAACCACGCACCCTTGGGGGCTTACCGGCTATGACGGCCAATTCCGACGTCACGGGCGCGCCGGCGGGCGACACCCGCGGTGTGGCGGTAGGGCCGCACTACAAGTGGATCGCACTGTCCAACACCACGCTGGGCGTGCTGATGGTCACCATCAACCAGTCCATCGTGCTGATCGCGCTGCCCGACATCTTCCGGGGCATCAGGCTCAACCCGCTGAGCTCGAGCAACACCAGCTACCTGCTCTGGATGTTCATGGGATTCCTCCTGGTGTCCGCGGTCCTGGTGGTGTCGTTCGGCCGGCTGGGTGACATGTTCGGCCGGGTGCGGATGTACAACATGGGGTTCGCGATCTTCAGCGTGGCCTCGATCCTGCTCACCGTCACCTGGATGTACGGCACCGCCGGTGCCCTGTGGCTGATCATCTGGCGGGTCGTCCAGGGCATCGGCGGCGCATTCCTGTTCGCCAACTCCACCGCGATCCTCACCGACGCCTTCCCGGCCAACCAGCGCGGCACCGCGCTGGGCATGAACTCGATCGCGGCCATCGGCGGCTCGTTCGTCGGGCTGCTGCTCGGCGGGGTGCTCGGCCCGCTCAACTGGCACTACGTGTTCCTGGTCTCCGCGCCGATCGGGGCGTTCGGCACCGTGTGGGCGTACTTCATGCTGAAGGACATCGGGGTGCGCCGCCGGGCCCGGATCGACTGGTGGGGCAACATCTTGTTCGCCGCCGGGCTGATCGCGATCCTGGTCGGCATCACCTACGGCCTGCTGCCCTACGGCGGGCACCCGATGGGCTGGACCAACCCGTGGGTACTCGGCGCCATGTTCGGCGGGGTGGCGGCGCTGATCGTCTTCGGCTTCGTGGAGACCAAGGTCGCCGAGCCGTTGTTCCGGCTGTCGCTGTTCAAGATCCGGGCTTTCGCCGCGGGCAACTTCGCGAACCTGATGATGGCGCTCGGCCGCGGCGGCATGCAGTTCATGCTCATCATCTGGCTGCAGGGCATCTGGCTGCCGCTGCACGGGTACAGCTTCAGCCAGACCCCGCTGTGGGCGGGCATCTACCTCGTACCGCTGACGGCCGGCTTCCTGATCTCCGCGCCGCTGTCCGGCGTGCTGTCTGACCGGTGGGGCGCCAAGGCGTTCACGTCGGGCGGCGCGCTGCTGACCGCGCTGAGCTTCCTGCTGCTGCTGTTCCTCCCGGTGAACTTCCCCTACTGGGTGTTCGCGCTGATCATCGCGCTCAACGGCTTCGGGTCCGGCGTGTTCGCCGCGCCGAACCGGGCCGAGATGATGAACTCCGTCCCCGCGAACCAGCGCGGCGCGGCCGCCGGGATGATCGCGACCTTCATGAACACCGCGTTCGTCCTGTCGATCGGGATCTTCTTCTCGCTGATGGTGGCCGGGCTGTCCAGCTCGCTGCCGTCCGCCATGTCGAGCGGCCTGATCGCGCAGGGCATCCCGGCGACGGCCGCGCACACCCTCAGCCACCTGCCGCCGATCGGCGTCCTGTTCGCGGCGTTCCTCGGCTACAACCCGATCAAGCAGCTGCTCGGCCCGCTGATCGCCCACCTGCCCGCCGCGCACGCCGCCTACGTCACCGGCCGCCAGTTCTTCCCGCACCTGATCACCAGCCCGTTCCATCACGGCCTCGGGGTGGCGTTCGCGTTCGCCATCACGGTCAACGTCCTCGCCTCTATTGCCTCGCTGCTCACCGGCCCGCGCCCGGTGGCCGAGGTCGTCCTGTCGGGCGGCGCCGGCCAGCCGGCCGCGACGGCGGCGGACAACGGCGCCAAGCCGAGCGAGGTGGCGGTTCCCGGCGGGGTGGCCGATGGCGCTCCGGACGGGGGAGCGCGGGCCAACGGGCAGTCGGCGCCGGCCACCGAGCCGGGCGGGAAGAAACCCGGCTGACCCGGCGGAGCGCCGCCCGGGGCCCTAGGCTAGGACGCGGAACTCAGGGGCCCGGTCTTCGCTGAACCGATCAGCCGATCATGGCGACCGGACGGTATCCTGCGAGTGAGGGATGGGTAAACAGATTCGCCGTCGCATCCCCGAACTTGAGTGTGGGCGATGTCCCTGACGGCCCGGAATCGCAGATGTCACCGATACCCGAGGAGATCTGCCGCGTGAGCGAACCTCGCCCGGTCGCAGTCGTGGTCCTCGCCGCGGGCGAGGGCACCCGGATGAAATCGCGGATCCCGAAGGTCCTGCACGCCCTGGCCGGCCGCAGCCTGCTCGGGCACGCGCTCGCGGTGGCCGGGGAGCTCGGTCCGCAGCGCCTGGTGGTCGTCGCCGGGCACGGCAAGGAGCAGGTCAGCGCCGAGGCCGCGCGGCACGCCCCGGGCGTCTGCGTGGTGGTGCAGGACCGGCTCGCGGGCACCGGCCACGCGGTGCGCATGGTGACCGAGGAACTCGGCGCCATGCCGGGCATCGTGGTCGTGACCTACGCCGACATGCCGCTGCTCCGGGCGCAGACCCTGGCCGGGCTCGTCCGCGAGCACGCGGCCGCCGGAAACGCCGTGACGGTGCTCACCGCGCGGGTCGGCGACCCGGCCGGGTACGGCCGGGTCGTCAGGGACGACGGCGGCTCGCTGGCCGAGATCGTGGAGGACGCCGACGCGACCCCCGCGCAGCGCGCGATCGACGAGATCAATTCCGGCTGCTACGCCTTTGACGGCGTGCTGCTGGCCGACGCGGTCAAGCGCGTCGCGACCGGCAACGCCCAGGGCCAGGAGTACCTCACCGACGTGGTCGCGATCATGCGCGGCGACGGCCACCGGGCGGGCACGGTCCTGGCCGCCGACCCGGCCGAGATCCAGGGCGTCAACGACCGGGTGCAGCTCGCGGCCGCGCGCCGGGCCTACAACGACCGGCTGCTCGAGCACTGGATGCGGGCCGGGGTGACGATCGTGGACCCGGCCACCACCTGGATCGACGCGGACGTGCAGATCGGCCAGGACACCGAGATCCGGCCGGGCACGCAGCTCGAGGGCCGCACCGTCGTCGGCGAGGGCGCGAAGCTCGGCCCCGGCTGCCAGCTCCGCGACACGACGGTCGCCGACGGGGCGCTGGTGTGGCACGCGGTATGCGTGCAGTCCGAGATCGGGCCCGACGCCACCGTGGGACCCTACGCCTACCTGCGGCCGGGCACCCGGATCGGCGCGGGCGCGCACATCGGCTGCCACGTCGAGCTGAAGAACTCCGTGGTCGGGGCGGGGGCCAAGGTCCCGCACCTGTCCTACGTGGGGGACGCCGAAATCGGCGAGCACGCCAACATCGGCGCGGCCACGATCTTCGCCAACTACGACGGCGTGGCCAAGCACCGCACCAGGGTCGGCGCGCACGCGTTCACCGGCAGCGACACCACCCTGGTGGCCCCGGTGACCGTCGGGGACGGCGCGTACACCGCGGCCGGGTCCGTGATCACCGAGGACATTCCCCCGGGGGCGCTCGGCATCGCCCGCGGCAGGCAGCACAACTCCGAAGGGTGGGTGGAGCGGCAGCGCCCGGGATCGGCGTCCGCCGCGCGCGCCCGCCGGGCCGCTGGCTCCCCGCGCGATCAGGACAAGCGCGATGAGGACAAGGGAGCACTGGGCACATGAACGACAGCATGGTGGCAGGCGCGAAGAAGCTGATGATCGTCTCCGGCCGGGCCTTCCCCGAGCTGGCCGACGAGGTGGCCGCGTGCCTCGGCGTCGAGCCGACGCCGTCCCAGCTTTTCGACTTCGCCAACGGCGAGATCTTCGTCCGCTTCCTCGAGTCGGTCCGCGGCTGCGACGTGTTCGCGCTGCAGAGCCACACCTCGCCCATTAACCAATGGATCATGGAGCAGCTGATCATGGTCGACGCCCTCAAGCGGGCCTCGGCCAGGACCATCACCGTGGTGGCACCGTTCTTCGGCTACGCGCGGCAGGACAAGAAGAACCGGGGCCGCGAGCCGATCTCGGCCCGGCTCATGGCCGACCTGTTCGAGACGGCCGGGGCCGACCGGCTGATGGCGGTTGACCTGCACACCGCCCAGATCCAGGGATTCTTCGACGGGCCCGTCGATCACCTGTTCGCGCTGTCGATCCTGGCCAGCTACATCGAGAAGAAGCTTGACGTGGGCCAGGCGACCGTGGTCGCCCCTGACGCGGGGCGGGTCAGGGTCTGCGAGCGGTGGACGGACAGGCTCGGCTGCCCGCTGGCGATCATCCACAAGCGGCGCGACCCGGACGTAGCCAACCAGGTCCGGATGTTCGAGGTGGTCGGGCAGGTGGA
Organism: Streptosporangiaceae bacterium; assembly: GCA_035505275.1. Lineage (GTDB taxonomy): Bacteria > Actinomycetota > Actinomycetes > Streptosporangiales > Streptosporangiaceae > Palsa-504. The sequence goes on from DATJQX010000031.1 coordinate 45,653, forward strand.
GGGCCGCACCTGCATCCTGGTGGACGACATGATCGACACCGGGGCGACGATCGCCAAGGCCTCGGAGGCCCTGTTCGAGCAGGGCGCCTCCCAGGTCATCGCGACCGCCACGCACGGGGTACTTTCCGGGGTGGCGGTGGACGTGCTGAAGAACTCGAGGATCAGCGAGGTCATCATCACGAACACGCTGCCTGTCCCGCAGGAGAAGCGCTTCGACAAGCTGACCGTGCTGTCCATCGCGCCGCTGCTCGCCCGGGCGATCAGCGAGGTGTTCAGCGACGGGTCAGTGACGAGTCTGTTCGACGGCCAGACCTGATCGCCGGGAAACGGCCACACTTGGGGCTACGCGTGCCGCGGTGACCGTCGTCCCCGCCCCCGCCAGAGGCGCGGGGACGACGGCCATGCCAGCGGGCGCGGGCGGTCCTGGCCCGTACGGCCGGTCCCCTCCCCTCCCCAGCCAGGGCCAGGACCGCTTCCCGCCGCCCACCCCGCTAGGCGAGCGGGCGCTCGTGGCGCTCGTCGGGCGGCGCCCCCGTGGCCGTCCGGCGTCGCTTGCTTCGCCTGATGACCTCGCCGCCGAGGCGATAGGGTCATGCTCTGGCCGGCCGCTTATGTCCCGGTTGAGCCATGATTAAGTGCAGCCCTGTCGGTCTAGCCGGAGGCGAGTGATCCAGGGTAATGATGAGGTTCCGGCTGCTCGGGCCCCTTGAGATCCGGGCTGAGGAGGACTGGACGGGGATCGGAGCCCCGAAGTGGCGCTCCGTCCTGGCCGTCCTGCTCATCAAGGCCGGCGAGGTCGTTCCGGTCGACCTGCTCATCAGCGAGGTATGGCGGGACGCCCCGCCCGCCAGGGCGGTCAACCTCGTCAGCATCTACGTGCTCAAGCTCCGCCGTCTCATGGACGACGCCGACGGCAGCATCCTGCGGACCCGCGCGCCCGGCTACCAGCTCCGCCTGGGCGCGGCAGACACCGACGCTCAGGTGTTCCAGACCCTGGTCCAGGACGGCCGGCGCGCGCTTGCGGCCGGAGACGCCGCCGGCGCGGCCGGGGCGCTGGCCGAGGCCCTCGCGCTCTGGCGGGGCAGCCCGCTGGCCGACGTCCCGGCGACGCCGCTCGTCGAGGCGGAGGCCGAACGCCTGGCCGATCTCCGCCTCGACGCCGCCGAGCTACGGATCACCGCGGAGCTGGCCTGCGGCGGGACGGCCCAGGTCATCCCCGAGCTGCGCCGGCTCCTGGCCGACCATCCGCTCAGGGAGAACCTGTGGGTCCTGCTGATGCGGGCCCTGGACGGCGCGGGCCGTCACGCGGAAGCGCTTGACGCGTACGGGCAGGCGCGGAACGCCATCGCCGACGAACTCGGCGTCGACCCGGGCGCCGAGCTGCGCCACCTCTACGCTGGAATGCTCGCCCAGGACGACCTGCTCGCCAAACAGGGCGCTGAGGCGCCGGGCAGCATATCGGCCGGGACGGTCAGCGCCAGCCCGGGGCCCGCCGAGCCCGCCCCCGCTGCCGCAGAGGCCAGGATCCCGCGATCGGTCCCGGTCCCGGCCCAGCTGCCTGCGGATATCGCCGACTACACCGGCCGCGAGAACCAGGTGAGGCACCTGCGCGAACTGCTGTCTGGCGCGGAGGCACACGGCGAGGGCGGAGCGGTCCGCGTGGCGGTGGTCGCGGGCTCGGGCGGGCTGGGCAAGACGTCGCTGGCCGTGCACGCGGCGCACCGGGTGCGCGGCGGCTTTCCCGACGGCCAGCTGTACGTCGACCTGCTGGGCGCCACCCCGCACCCGCTCGGGGTCGGGGACGTGCTGGCGCGGTTCCTCCGCGATCTCGGCGTCGACGGCCGGGACATACCCGTCGATGCGGCCGAGCTCGCGGCCAGGTACCGGACCGTGCTGGCCGGGCGCCGGGTGCTCATCGTGCTCGACAACGCGCGTGACGCCGCCCAGGTCAGGCCGCTGCTGCCCGGCACCGCGTCCTGCGCGGTGCTGGTCACGACGCGCAGCCGGATGCCCGACCTCGCCAGCACGAAGCTGGTCGACCTCAACGTGCTCGACGACGAGGAGGCGCTGACGCTGTTCAGCAGGGTCGTCGGCGACGAGCGCGCGGCCGCCGAACCCGAGGCGACCGCCGAGGTGCTGCTGGCCTGCGCGGGCCTGCCGCTGGCCATCAGGATCTGCGCGGCCCGGCTGGCCACGCGGAGCGGCTGGACCATCGCGACGATGGCCAACCGCCTCCGGCATGAGCACCGGCGGCTCGACGAGCTGAGCGTGGGCGACCTGGCCGTCCGCGCCAGCTTCCAGGTCAGCTTCGCCACCCTGCCCGCCAGCGCCCAGCCGGACGGCATCGCCCCGGCCGACGCATTCCGCCTGCTCGGCCTGTGGCCCGGGCCCTCGATCTCCTCCGCGGCCGCCGCCGCTTTGTTCGGCAGCCCCGAGGATCGGGCCGGCGACGCGCTTGAGACCCTGGTCGACGCGCGCCTGCTGGAATCCACCTCCTCGGACAGGTACAAGTTCCACGATCTGCTCCGCGTTTATGCTGCCGAACGAGCGGTGGCTGACCTGTCCGAGCCGGCTCGCGGCGCAGCGATCGACCGCCTCCTCCGCTGGTATATGCGCACGTCAGACGCGGCCGCCACCGCGGTGGCGCCGGACCGTTACCACGTAACGCTCGAGCCATCCGGCGCCGATCCCGCACCGCTGCGCTTCACCACGGCCGGTGACGCCCTGTCCTGGTACGACAGCGAGCGCGTCAACCTCGCAGCCGCGACTCGTCAGGCGTCGGAGAGCGGCCGGCACGAGGTGGCCTGGCGGCTGCCTGCCTCGCTGTGGATCTTCTTCCAGAGCCGGAACAACTGGGTCGACTGCATCAGCACGCACCGCATCGCGCTGGACGGCGCCCGCCGGCTCGGCAACCGCCAGGCCGAGGCGTGGGTCCTGAACAACCTGGGTTATGCGCTCGGGATAACCGGAGACGGCGACGGCATCGGTTACCTGGAGCAGGCGCTAGCGATCCGGCGCGAGATCGGCGACCGGATAGGCCAGGCACACGCGGCGAACAACCTGGCCGACGCGTACCGCGCGCTGGGCAGGAAACAGGATGCGCTGGAGGCGCTGCGCCGCGCCCTCGAGCTGAACCGCGAGGTGGGCTACCGGCTCGGCGAAGGCGTGGTCCTGGTCAACCTGGGGGATGTGCTGCTCGCCCTGGACCGCACCGACGAGGCGGTCGATTACCTGCAGCAGGCCCGGGCCGCCTTCGCCGAGATCGACTACGCCGACGGGACCGGCTACGCGCTGCACTGGCTCGGGGCGTGCTACGCGTCCCTGCGCCGCGACGCGGAGGCGCTTGACTGCCTCCGGCAGGCGCTGGCCAGTCACCAGGCCGCGGGCAACCGGTACAGGCAGGCGGTCACGCTGAAACTACTCGGCCAGCTCCAGGATCGCAGCGGCCTGGCCGCCGATGCGAGGCAATCCTGGGCTCGGTCAGCGGCGATCTTCGACGACCTTGGCGACAGCGCTCAGGCGGCGGAGATACGGGCCAACATGTGACATCCGGCATTTCATGAGTCACCCGCAGCGCGGGCGCCGCGCCCGATACGATGCTGCGCGTCTACCCCGCGCTTTTCTTTATCCATCTGGCTCCGGGGGCCAGGTAAGCGAGAGGACCATCATGCCAAACGTAGCCGTCGCCGAGGAGCTGGCCAGCTTCGATGAGCTCGAGGAGCTGCTAGAGCTCACCGCGAGCGAGATCGACGACGAGGACGAGGACGACGAGGACGAAGACGACGAAGACGACGACGAGGACGAGGACGACGACGAAGACGACGAGCCGGAGGACATGCCGAGCCCGTGAGGCGAGGCACGATCAGGACTCTCGTTCTACGACGGTAAGACGTTGCCGCACGGCCGACTCGGTTACCGCAGTTCCCGAGTCGGCCGTCCGCATGTTCCGGTTCCGTCGGCTACACTTCGAACTCGCGTTGCACGAAAGGTGAGGAGAAAGTACCGTGCCCGAGGTCCACATCGCCGCCGAGACTCGTGACGAGTTCGGCAAGGGCGCGGCCCGCCGCGCCCGCCGCGCGGGCCGGGTGCCCGCCGTGCTCTACGGCCACGGCACGGAAACCCGCCACCTCACCCTGCCCGCGCATGACCTGATGCTGGCGCTGAAGACCCCGAACGCGCTGCTGCGCCTCGAGGGCCTCAAGCACGGCAGCGAGATCGCCCTGCCGAAGGCTGTGCAGCGCAACGCGATCAAGGGCCTGATCGAGCACGTTGACCTCATCCTGGTCAGGCGGGGCGAGAAGGTCACCGTGGAGGTGCAGATCCGGGTGACCGGGAACATCGCTCCCGACGGGATGCTCGAACAGCAGCTCGTGCAGATCCCGGTGGAAGCCGAGGCGACCAATATCCCGCAGGCCATCGACGTCGACGTCGAGGGCATGGAGGTCGGCTCCGCCGTACACGCCGGCGACCTGACGCTGCCCCGCGGCGTCAGCCTGGAGGCCGACCCCGAGTTGCTGGTCCTGCACGTGGTCGCGCAGCAGGCCGCCGAGGTGGCTGAGCCCGAGGCGCCAGAGGTGCCCGAGGCCGTGGATGCGACCCGCCGCGAAGGGGAGCAGGACGGCTGACCGGGGAACGCTGGCTCATCGCCGGCCTCGGAAACCCGGGACCGGAGTACGCGGGCAACAGGCACAACGTCGGCCGCATGGTGACCGCCCTGCTGGCCGAGCGAGCCGCCGGACCCGGGGTGCGCTTCAAGGCGCACAGGTCGGGCAACGACATCGCGGAGGGCACGCTCGCCGGGGTTCCGGTCACCGTGGCCTGGCCCCGGTCCTACGTCAACCTGTCCGGCAGGCCCGTCGCGGCGCTGGCCGCCTTCTATAAGCTGCCGGCCGGGCGGCTCGTGGTCGTCTACGACGAGCTGGACCTTCCGTTCGGCGTGGTCCGGCTGAAGTTCGGCGGCGGCGAGAACGGCCACAACGGCCTGCGGTCCATCACGCAGGCGCTCGGGACGCGCGACTACTACCGGGTCAGGTTCGGCATAGGCAGGCCGCCAGGCCGGATGGATCCGGCCGTCTTCGTGTTGCGCGACTTCACCGCGGCCGAGCACAAGGAGCTTCCCTTCCTCCTCGACCGCTGCGCCGATGCCGCGGAAACCCTGCTCACCAAGGGCCTGACCGAAGCCCAGAACGTCTACCACGCCGACCAGGGGCAGGATCCGTGACCGCCGACGGCGAACTGGCCCGCGAACTGGCCGGCGAGGCGGGCCGGCGGCTGCTTGAGCGGCGCGCACGCGGCGGCGAGCCGGACTTGCTGCGCAGGGCCGGCGACCGGCTTTCGCATGAGTTCCTGGTCGCGGCGCTGGCGGCCCGCCGTCCCGCGGATGTGGTCCTGTCCGAAGAGGGCGCCGACGACCCGGCCCGGCTGGTGGCGAGGCGGGTGTGGATCGTCGACCCGCTCGACGGCACCACGGAGTTCGGCGAGCCGGGCCGGACGGACTGGGCCGTGCACGTAGCCCTCTGGGAAAGGAACGGCACCGGCGAGGACGGCGAGCTCGCCGCGGGCGCGGTCGCGCTCCCGGCCCAGGGCAGGATCCTGTCCACGTCCGCCCCTGCCCCGGGGCCGGCCGGCGGCGAGGGGAACGGCCCGGTGCGGATCGTGGTGAGCCGGAGCCGCGCACCGGGGCTCGTTCACGGTATTTCCAATCTTATTGGTGCGGAATTGATCCCCTGGGGCTCAGCCGGAGCTAAGGTGGCTGCTGTGGTCTACGGCGAGGCTGACGCGTACGTCCACGCCGGGGGATTTTACGAATGGGACACGGCCGCGCCCGTCGCGGTGGCTCGGGCGGCCGGATTCCACGCCTCCCGCATTGACGGATCCTCCCTCGTCTACAACCAGGCCGATCTGCTGATGCCGGATATCCTGGTCTGCCGGCCCGCACTCGCGGGCGTGCTGCTGCAAGCGATCCGGGAAATCAAGGAAATCTAGAATGCGCCCTCTTTACCAGTTGTCCCAGCTCGATGTGCTCGAGGCCGAGGCCATCCACGTGATGCGCGAGGTGGCCGCCGAGTTCGAGCGGCCGGCGCTGCTGTTCTCCGGCGGCAAGGACTCGATCGTGATGCTGGCGCTCGCGGCGAAGGCCTTCTGGCCCGCGCGCATCCCGTTCCCCGTCATGCACGTCGACACCGGGCACAACTTCCCCGAGGTGCTCGCGTACCGTGACCGCCGGGTGGAGGAGCTCGGCGTGCGGCTGGTGGTGGCGTCGGTGCAGGAATCCATCGACGCGGGCCGGGTGACCGAGGAGACCGGCCGGCACGCGAGCCGGAACCGGCTGCAGACGGTGACCCTGCTGGACGCCATCGAGGAGCACAGGTTCGACGCGCTGTTCGGCGGTGCGCGGCGGGACGAGGAAAAGGCCAGGGCGAAGGAGCGGGTCTTCTCGTTCCGTGACGAGTTCGGCCAGTGGGACCCGAAGAACCAGCGGCCGGAACTGTGGAACGTGTACAACACGCGGCTGCGGCGCGGCGAGCACATCCGCGTGTTCCCCCTGTCCAACTGGACCGAGCTCGACATCTGGGCCTACGTGGAGCGCGAGGGCCTGGACTTGCCGCCTATCTACTTCGCGCACGAGCGGCAGGTGTTCGAACGGGACGGCCTGTTGCTGGCCGACAGCCCGTACGTGGCCAGGGGCGAGGATGAGCCGCTCTTCGCCGCCACCGTCCGGTACCGCACGGTGGGGGACATGACCTGCACCGGGGCTGTCGCGTCCGGCGCCGCGACGGTCGCGGAGGTGATCGCGGAGGTGGCGGCGACCCGGATCACCGAGCGCGGCCAGACCAGAGCTGATGACAGGGCCAGCGAGGCGGCGATGGAAGACCGCAAGCGCGAGGGTTACTTCTGATGGACATTCTGCGGTTCGCCACCGCCGGGTCGGTCGACGACGGCAAGTCGACGCTGATCGGGCGACTGCTCTACGACACCAAGTCGATCTTCGCCGACCAGCTGGAAGCGGTCGAGCGGACCAGCAGGGACCGGGGCGAGGACTACACCAACCTGGCGCTGCTCACCGACGGACTGCGGGCCGAGCGTGAGCAGGGCATCACGATCGACGTCGCCTACCGGTACTTCGCCACGCCCCGCAGGAAGTTCATCATCGCGGACACGCCCGGCCACATCCAGTACACGCGCAACATGGTGACGGGGGCGTCGACCGCCGACCTCGCGGTGGTGCTGGTCGACGCGCGCAACGGCCTCACCGAGCAGTCACGCCGGCACGCCTTCCTGACCACCCTGCTGCGGGTGCCGCACATGGTGCTCGCGGTGAACAAGATGGACCTCGTCGACTACGACGCCGGGGTCTTCGAGCGCATCTGCGCGGAGTTCTCGGCGTTCGCGGCGCGGCTTGACATCGGTGACCTGACCTTCGTGCCGGTCTCGGCGCTGCACGGAGACAACGTCGTGGACCGGTCCGCCAACATGAGCTGGTACGACGGCCCGTCGCTGCTGCACCATCTTGAGCACGTGCACATCGCGTCGGACCGCAACCTGATCGATGTCCGGTTCCCTGTGCAGTACGTGATCAGGCCGCAGGCCGCTACCGACGCCGTGCTGCACGACTACCGCGGCTACGCCGGGCAGGTCGCGGGCGGCGTGCTCAAGCCGGGCGACGAGGTGCTGCACCTGCCGTCCGGCTTCACCACCCGGGTCCGCGGCATCGAGGCCGCCGGGAGCAGCGTGGCCGAGGCGTTCCCGCCCATGTCGGTGACGCTGCTGCTCGACGACGACGTGGACATATCCCGCGGCGATATGATCTGCCGGCCGAACAACAGGCCCCACGTCGCCCAGGACGTCGAGGCCATGCTCTGCTGGATGTCCTCCGATACCGTCCTCGCCCCGCGCAGCAGGCTGATCGTCAAGCACGCCTCCCGTACGGTGAAGGCCATCGTCACCGACCTGCACTACCGGATCGACGTGAACACCCTGCACCGTGACGAGTCCGCCGCTCAGCTGAGCCTGAACGAGATAGGCCGGGTCCGGCTCCGCCTCACCCAGCCCATTTTCTGCGACCCCTACGCCAGGAACCGCACCACGGGCGGCCTGATCCTCATCGATGAGGGTACGAACGCCACGGTGGGCGCGGCCATGATTACCGACGCCAGCTGATGGCTGACAGCTGACGGCCAGGAGTCGCGGGCGCGCGGCCGGGGTATGGTCTGGCCCGAACGCCTGCCAGGAGGCCCGGAGGAGGCTCTGTGAGCGCTGAAAACCCTGCCGAGGACGGCCGGACCGCGAGCTCGTTCCATGACCTGAAAGAGTTCGTGGCGATACCGCGGGCAGGAGGGCTGCGGCTGTCGCCGGACGGGACCTGGCTGGCCGCGGCGGTGCAGACGCTGAGCGCCGACGGGAAGAAGTACCTGACCAGCATCTGGCGGATCGACCCGCAAGGCGGTCCGGCCCGGCGGCTGACCCGGTCCGCCGAAGGCGAGGCCAGCCCGCGCTTCCTGCCCGACGGGTCACTGATCTTCACGTCGAGGCGGCCGGACCCCGCTGCGGACAAGACGCGGCCGGGCGCGGCGCCCGGCGAGGTGTCCGCGCTGTGGCTGCTCCCCCCGGGCGGCGGCGAGGCCAGGATCGTGGCCGCCTTGCCGGGCGGCGTGGCCGCCGCGGAGGCAGCCAGGACCGCCGGGACCATCGTGGTGTCGTCACCGGTGCTGCCGGCCGCCGGCCAGAACGGCGCCGGGGACGGGCCGGCCGCGGCCGGGGCGGATGATGCGCGGCTGCGCAAGGAGCGCACTGAGGCCGGCGTGACGGCCATCCTGCACGAGTCGGCACCGGTCAGGTTCTGGGATCACGACCTGGGACCCGACCAGCTCAGGCTCTTCGTCATCGACCCGGCGCAGGTCCAGGAGGCCGGGCAGGCGGACGGGAAGGGACAGGAGTTCTTCGGGCTGCGTGACCTGACCCCGGAGCCGGGACGGGCGCTGGACGAGCAGCGGTTCGAGTTGTCGCCCGACGGAGCGTCGGTGGTCACCGGCTGGTGGCACTGGGATCCCGCCGGGCAGTCGTACGCCGAGCTGGTCATGATCGACGTGGCCACCGGGAAGCGCCGCGTGCTGCTCAGCGCGCCCGAGTACAACTTCGACGGCCCGCGGATCTCGCCGGACGGGCGGCACGTGGTCTGCCAGCGCGAGAAGCACATGACGGCGACCGAACCCATCGACGTCACGCTGGTCACGCTCGAGTACGACGGACCTGGAGAGTCCGGTGAGTCCGGCCGCGACCTGCTGCCCGGCCTGGACCGGTGGCCGGCCGAGCCCGCCTGGTCGCCGGATTCCCGCACGGTGTACTTCGCGGCCGACGACGGCGGCAGGCGGCCGGTCTTCCGCGTCGACGTGGCGACCGGCGATGTCAGCCGGGTGACTCACGACGCCGCGGCCTATACCGACCTCAATCCCGCACCGGACGGCCGGTACCTGTACGCGATGCGCTCGGCGGTGGACTCGCCGCCGGCCCCGGTCCGCATCGATCTGAGTCCCGAGGCCGGCGAGGCCGGTCCGGTCGCCCTGCCCTGCCCGGGGACGCCCCTGGTCCTGCCCGGCCGCCTCGAGGAGGTCGAGGCGGCCGCCGATGACGGCCATCCCATCCGGTCCTGGCTCGTGCTGCCGGAGACGGTGCCGGCTCACCAGGCGGCCCCGCTCCTGCTGTGGGTGCACGGCGGCCCGATGGGCAGCTGGAATGCCTGGTCCTGGCGGTGGAACCCGTGGCTCATGGCGGCCCGCGGCTACGCCGTGCTGCTGCCGGACCCGGCGCTGTCCACCGGTTACGGCCAGGCGTTCATGGTCCGCGCTCACCGCGACTGGGGCGCCAGGCCGTTCGCCGACATCATGGCCGCGACCGAAGCCGTGCTGGCCCGCCCGGACATCGACGCGGACCGCGTGGCCATGATGGGCGGGTCCTACGGCGGCTACATGGCGAACTGGATAGCGGGTCACACCGACCGCTTCAACGCGATCGTGAGCCACGCCGGGCTATGGGCCCTCGACCAGATGTTCGGCACCACCGACGAGCCGATGTTCTGGCGGCCGCAGTTCGGGGATCCGCTGACGGAGCCCGGGATGTACGAGGCGAACTCGCCGAACCGGCACATCGCGCGGATCCGCACGCCGATGCTGGTCATCCACGGGGACAAGGACTACCGGGTGCCGGTCGGCGAGGCGCTGCGGCTGTGGTGGGATCTGTCCAGGTACGGCGTCGAGGCCAAGTTCTTGTACTTCCCCGACGAGAACCACTGGATCCTGACGCCCGGCAACGCGCGGATCTGGTACGAGACGGTCTTCGCCTTCCTCGCTCAGCACGTGCTCGGCGAGCCCTGGGAGCGCCCTGCGCTGCTCTAGGCCCGTAGGGTAGGGGCATGGCCCGCGCCGACCTCGACAAGCGACCCGGCGAGGTGGCGGCGATGTTCGACGCCATCGCGGGACGCTATGACCTGCTCAACGACATCCTGTCCGCAGGCCAGGTCAGGGGCTGGCGGCGCGCCGTGGCGCGGATCACCGGCGCACGCCGGGGCGACCGCGTGCTCGACCTGGCCGCGGGCACCGGCACTTCCTCGCTGACCTTCACCGCCACCGGAGCCGACTGCGTGGCCTGCGACTTCTCCCTGGGCATGCTCCGTGCGGGTCACCTCAAGCACGGGAGCGCCAGCGGCAAGCGGGAAGGCAGCGGGCGCCTGAGCTACGTGGGCGGCGACGCGCTGCGGCTGCCCTTCCGCGACGGCTCGTTCGACGCGGTGACCATATCGTTCGGGCTGCGGAACGTGGCCAGCCCGGTCGCGGCCCTGGCCGAGATGCGCCGGGTCACCCGGCCCGGCGGGCGGCTGGTGGTGTGCGAGTTCAGCGCGATCACGATTGCCCCGCTCGATATGCTTTACCGGCGTTACCTGCTCCATGTCCTGCCCGCGATCGCCCGGCGGGCGGCCCGCAGCCCCGAGGCCTACGAGTACCTGGCCGAGTCCATCGCGGACTGGCCGGCCCAGCGCGAGCTGGCCGGCCTCATCGAGGCGGCAGGCTGGTCGGCGGTACGGTGGCGCGACCTGAGCCTCGGCGTGGTCGCGATACACGTCGCCCGCCGCCACTGACCCGACGGAAGGGCTCGTCCGTGCGGGGCTAAAATAAAGGTAAAGAATTTGTGAAGCGATTCACAAGACACTGGGATCTAGCCACGTGACCGAGCACACTGCCCCGGCAACCCGCGCCAGCAACGGGCGCGGTGCTGTCCCGCGCCCCGCCGAGGAGGCGGACGTGGTCGTCGTCGGCGCGGGCCCGGCCGGGTCGACGACCGCGTGCTACCTGGCCCAGGCCGGGCTCGACGTGCTGCTCCTCGAGAAGTCCAGGTTCCCGAGGGAGAAGGTCTGCGGCGACGGGCTGACGCCGCGCGGGGTCAAGGCGCTCGTCGGCCTGGGCATCAGCGTCGGTGAGAAGGACGGCTGGGTCCGGAACAAGGGCCTGCGCGTCATCGGCGCGGGCAAGCGGCTCGAACTCCCCTGGCCCGAGCTGTCCAGCTACCCCGGCTTCGGCCTGGTCCGCCCCCGCACCGACCTGGACGAGATGCTGGCCCGCCGCGCCCGGCAGGCAGGCGCGCGGCTCCTGGAAGGCGTCACCGTGACCGGTCCGGTCCTCGACGACCGCACCGGCCGCATCGCGGGTGTGACCGGCAGACCCGTGGGCGCGGAAGAGGAGCGGACTTACGCGGGCCGCATCATCGTGGCGGCGGACGGCAACTCCTCGCGGCTGTCGGTAGCCATGGGGCTGCGCAAGCGCGACGACCGGCCGCTGGGCGTCGCGGTCCGCACGTACTACACGTCGCCGCGGCACGACGACGACTACCTGGAGTCCTGGCTGGACCTGTGGGACGGCGACCGGCTGCTCCCCGGGTACGGCTGGATCTTCGGCATGGGCGACGGCACGTCCAACGTGGGCCTGGGCCTGCTGAACACCAGCGCCGCGTTCGGTCACACCGACTACCACGCCATGCTGCGGAAGTGGCTGCAGGCGATGCCCGCCGAGTGGGGCTTCACCGAGGAGAACCGCACCCAGCCCATCCGGGGCGCGGCGCTGCCGATGGGCTTCAACCGGACCCCGCATTACTTCAACGGGCTGCTGCTCGCCGGCGACGCCGGCGGCATGGTGAACCCGTTCAACGGCGAGGGAATCGCGTACGCGATGGAGTCGGGGGAGATCCTGGCCCGGACCGTCGTTCAGGCGCTCGCGCGGGCGCGGCGGACCGAGACCGAGCGGGTGCTCGCCGGGTACCCGAAGGCGCTCGCGGACGCCTACGGCGGCTACTACGCCCTGGGCCGCGTGTTCGTCAAGGCGATCGGCCGGCCGGAACTCATGCGCTTCGCGACCAAGCACGGCATGTCGCGGCCGGCCCTGATGCGCTTCGTACTCAAACTGCTCGCCAACCTGACCGATCCGGGGGGAGACGCGACAGACCGGCTGGTCAACGGCCTGTCCAGGCTCGCCCCTAACCCTAAGTGAGTGGTCATGCAGGCTATCCCTAGGATAAGGGGTTGGCATCCGGCCCCTGAAGGGAGGAACGATCGATGAGGCTGTACGTTCCGATCCTCGTACTGGCCGTGCTCGCCCTGGGCTTCGCCGTCTTCTCGGTCACCTTTGGCGCCTTCGCCGGGCCGAAACGCTGGAACCGGGCCAAGCTGGAGAGCTATGAGTGCGGCATCGAGCCGACACCGCACCCGCCGGGCGGGGGCAGGATCCCGGTCAAGTACTACCTGACCGCGATGTTGTTCATCGTGTTCGACATCGAGATCATCTTCCTGTACCCCTGGGCCGTCACCTTCAACAAGCTGGGTGCCTTCGGCCTGGTCGAGATGGTGACCTTCGTCATCACCGTGCTCGTCGCGTACGCCTACATCTGGCGCCGCGGCGGCCTGGAGTGGGATTAGCCATGGGCATTGAAGAGAAGCTGCCGAGCGGCGTGCTCCTGACGTCGGTGGAGAAGGTGGCGGGCTGGGCCCGGGCCCGGTCGGTGTGGCCGGCCACCTTCGGCCTGGCCTGCTGCGCCATGGAGCTGATGATGACCGGCGGGCCGAAACACGACCTGGCCAGGTTCGGCATGGAACGCGCGTCCAACACCCCGCGGCAGGCGGACCTGATGATCGTGGCGGGCCGGGTCAGCCAGAAGATGGCGCCGGTGCTCAGGCAGATCTACGACCAGATGTCGGACCCCAAGTGGGTCATCTCGATGGGCGTATGCGCCTCAAGCGGCGGCATGTTCAACAACTACGCCATCGTGCAGGGGGTCGACCACATCGTGCCGGTGGACATCTACCTGCCGGGCTGCCCGCCGCGACCCGAGATGCTGCTCGACTCGATCCTCAAGCTGCACGACAAGATCCTGAACACGAAGCTCGGCGCCGACCGCGACCGGCAGATCACCGAGCTGGAAGAGGCGCGGCTGAGCATGTCCCCGCTGCATCGCGTGCCGCCCGAGGGGCCGGAACTGTGAGCGAGCCCGAGGAGACACCGAAGGCAGGCTCGGAGGAGACCCACGGATCGCAGGCGCCGCAGGGTCCCAAGCCGCCATCGGCTGAGGTCGCTAAGGCCGAGGCAGACGGCGACCTGCCCGCGCGGCTCGGCGAGGCGCGGCTGGACGCGCCGGTCGTCCGCATGGGCATGTTCGGCGTCCAGGACACCCCGGACACCTCCGGTTACGGGCTGCTCAGGGTGCACCGGGCGCCCCCGGTCCATAGCTCCCGTCCGTACGGCTCCTATTTCGACGAGGTCGCCGATGCGCTCGCCGCGGCGCTGGAGGCCGACGGGCTCGGCTTCTCCGACGCCGTCGAGCGCGTGGTCGCCGACCGCGGTGAGCTGACCTTCTACGTCCGCAGGGAGCGGCTGCCCGCCGTGGCGGCAAAGCTGCGCGACGACCCGGATCTCCGCTTCGAGATGTGCGCCGGGGTGTCCGGCGTGCACTACCTCGATGACACGGGCCGCGAGCTGCACGCGGTTTACCACCTGCTTTCCATCACGCACAACCGCCGGCTCCGGCTGGAGGTCACCGCGCCCGACGCCGACCCGCACATCCCGTCGCTGGTCGATGTGTACCCGACGAACAACTGGCACGAGCGTGAGACCTGGGATTTCTTCGGGATCGTCTTCGACGGGCACCCTGCGCTCACCAGGATCCAGATGCCGGACGACTGGAAGGGCCACCCGCAGCGCAAGGACTACCCGCTCGGCGGCATCCCGGTCGAATACCGCGGGGCGAAGATCCCGGCTCCCGACGAGCGGAGGCACTACGCATGACCGCAGGTCACACGCCGGGTGCGCCGGCCGGCGCGAGCGAGGCCGACGAGGACGCCACGGAGGGCCGGGTCTACACGGTCTCGGGCGAAGACTGGGATGAGATCGTCGCCGCCGCGAACGAGGCCAGGGATTTCGAGGGGAGCGAGCAGCTCGTCATCAACATGGGCCCGCAGCACCCTTCCACCCACGGCGTGCTCAGGCTGATCCTGACCCTGGAGGGCGAGACCGTCACCGAGGTGCGGGCTTCCATCGGGTACCTGCACACCGGCATCGAGAAGAACATGGAGTACCGCACCTGGACGCAGGGCGTCACGTTCTGCACCAGGATGGACTACCTCATGCCGTTCTTCAACGAGACCGCCTACTGCCTGGCGACCGAGCGGCTGCTCGGCATCGAGGACAAGGTGCCGGAGCGTGCCCAGATCATCAGGGTCATGCTGATGGAGTTCAACCGCATCTCCTCGCACCTGCAGGGGATCGGCCCGATGGGGATGGAACTCGGCGCGACGACGATCTTCCTGCAGGGCCTGCGCCTGCGGGAACGGATCCTGGACCTGTACGAGCTGATCACCGGCCTGCGGATGAACCACGCCTACATCCGGCCGGGCGGGCTCGCGCAGGACCTGCCGGTCGGCGCGCTCGAGGCGATCCAGGCCTTCCTGGCCAGCGCGCCGAAGCTCGTGCACGACCTGCGCACGCTGATCGACGCCAACCCGGTCTTCATCGGCCGCACCAGGGACGTCGCCTACCTGGACCTGGCCGGCTGCATGGCCCTGGGCGTGACCGGCCCGATGCTGCGGTCCACCGGGCTGCCCTGGGACCTGCGCAAATCCCAGCCGTACTGCGGCTACGAGAGCTACGACTTCGACGTGCCCGTGACCGACACCTGCGACGCCTACGGCAGGTACGTGGTCAGGGTGGACGAGATCGAGCAGTCGATGAAGATCATCGCGCAATGCGCCGACCGGCTGGCGGAGCGCGGTCCGGGCGGCCCGGCCGACCCGGTGATGATCAAGGACGCGAAGATCGGCTGGCCGGCCCGGCTCTCCCTCGGTCCCGACGGCCTGGGGCCCTCGCCCGAGCACATCGCGCACATCATGGGCCAGTCCATGGAGGCGCTGATCCACCACTTCAAGCTGATCACCGAGGGATTCCGGGTTCCCGCGGGCCAGGCGTACGCGGCGGTCGAATCGGCCCGCGGCGAACTGGGCGCGCACGTCGTCAGCGACGGCGGGACCAGGCCCTACCGGGTGCACTTCCGCGATCCCTCGTTCACCAACCTGCAGTCGGTCGCCGCGCTGTGCGAGGGCGGCATGGTCGCCGACGTGATCCCCGCGATCGCCAGCATCGATCCCGTGATGGGAGGCGTGGACCGGTAATGCCGTTCAGCGACCAGGTGCGCGCTCGCCTCGACGCGGACGCGGCGCAGATCATCGCCAAGTACCCGGGCTCGAGGTCGGCGCTGCTGCCGCTGCTCCATCTCGTCCAGGCCGAGGAAGGTTTCGTCTCCGCCGACGGCATCGAGTACTGCGCGGACAAGCTCGGGCTGACCGAGACCGACGTCACCGGGGTGGTCACCTTCTACACCATGTACAAGCGCCGCCCGGTCGGCCAGTACCACGTCGGCGTGTGCACCAACGCGGTGTGCGCGGTCCTGGGCGGTAACCAGATACTCGCCGAACTCCGTGAGCACCTCGGCGTGCCGGACGATGAGCCCACGCCCGACGGCCAGGTCAGCCTCGAGCACCTCGAGTGCAACGCCGCCTGCGTGTACGCGCCGGTCATGATGGTGAACTGGGAGTTCTTCGACAACATGACGCCGGCCTCGGCCCGCAAGCTGGCCGACGACCTGCGCGCGGGGACCAACGTGACGCCGAGCCGTGGCCCCGGCCGGCTGGCCACCTGGCGCGAGGCGGCCCGGATCCTGGCCGGCTTCAACGACGACCAGGCCACCGACGGCCCGCCCGCGGGGCCGGCCGACCTGGTCGGCCTCAGGATCGCCAGGCAGCACGGCTGGACCGCGCCGGAGCCGGGCCCGGCGGGCGACCAAGCGAAGGAGCCGCGGTGACCGACACCCTGACCCCGGTGCTGACCGCGCACTGGGACCAGCCCGACATCTTCACCATCGACGGGTACCGGCGGTCGGGCGGCTGGCAGGCGCTGCCGAAGGCGCTCGGCATGGCGCCCGACGAGGTGATCGCGATCGTGAAGAGCTCCGGGCTGCGCGGCCGCGGCGGCGCCGGCTTCCCGACCGGCGTGAAGTGGGGCTTCCTGCCGCGGGGCGACAACAAGCCGCACTACCTGGTCGTCAACGCGGACGAATCCGAGCCGGGCGCCTGCAAGGACGTCCCGCTCATGATGGCCACCCCGCACACGCTTATCGAGGGCGCGGCCATCG
Source organism: Streptosporangiaceae bacterium (assembly GCA_035505275.1). Lineage (GTDB taxonomy): Bacteria > Actinomycetota > Actinomycetes > Streptosporangiales > Streptosporangiaceae > Palsa-504. The sequence continues at coordinate 62,372 of DATJQX010000031.1, forward strand.
CCTCGTACGCGATCGGGGCCAGCCACGCGTTCATCTACGTCCGGGGCGAGGTGCTGCACGTCGTCCGGCGGCTGCGGCACGCGGTGCAGGAAGCCTACGACGCAGGCTTCCTCGGCCGGAACATCCTCGGCTCCGGGTTCGACCTGGACGTCATCGTCCACGCCGGGGCCGGGGCCTACATCTGCGGCGAGGAGACCGCGCTGCTTGACTCGCTGGAGGGCAAGCGCGGGCTGCCGCGTTACAAGCCGCCGTTCCCGGCCGTGGCCGGCGTGTACGCCCTCCCGACGAACGTGAACAACGTGGAGTCGATCGCCAGCGTGCCGTCGATCGTGCTGAACGGGGGCGACTGGTTCGCCAGCATGGGGACCGAGAAGTCCAAGGGGTGCGGGATCTTCAACCTGTCCGGCCACGTCGCGGCGCCGGGCACGTTCGAGGCCCCGCTCGGTACCACGCTGCGTGAGCTGCTCGACCTGTCCGGCGGGATGCGCGGCGGCCACCGCCTGAAGTTCTGGACGGCCGGCGGCTCGTCGGCCGGGATACTGACCGACCAGCACCTGGACGTGCCGCTGGACTTCGAGTCGGTCGCCGCCGCCGGGTCCGCGCTCGGCACCAGGTCCGTGCAGATCTTCGACGAGACGACGTGCGTCGTCGGCGTGGTGCTCCGCTGGACCGAGTTCTACCAGCACGAGTCGTGCGGCAAGTGCACGCCGTGCCGTGAGGGCACGTTCTGGCTGGTCCGCCTGCTTGAGCAGCTGGAACACGGCCAGGGCAGCGAGGAAGACCTCGACAAGCTCCTGGACGTCTGCGACAACATCACCGGCCGTGCGTTCTGCGCGCTCGGCGACAGCGCCACGCCCCCGGTGACCTCAGCCGTCCGCTACTTCAGGGACGAGTTCCTGCAGCACCAGAAGGAAGGCGGCTGTCCCTTCGACCCGGCGGCTTCGACGGCCTGGAGCACGACATGACCGTGCAGACCACGCAGGCCACGCAGGCCACGCAGGACATGGTCACCGTCACCATCGACGGGTTCGAGATCGCGGTGCCGAAGGGCATGCTGATCATCCGGGCCGCCGAGCTGCTCGGCATCGCCATCCCGCGGTTCTGCGACCATCCGCTGCTCGACCCGATCGCCGCCTGCCGGCAGTGCCTGGTCGAGGTGGAGGGCCAGAGCAAGCCGCCGGCGGCGTGCATCACCCCGTGCTCGGACGGCATGGTGGTGCGGACCCAGCTCACCTCCGCGGTCGCGGAGAAGGCGCAGCGCGGCGTGATGGAGTTCCTCCTGATCAACCACCCGCTGGACTGCCCGATGTGCGACAAGGGCGGCGAGTGCCCGCTGCAGAACCAGGCCATGTCCAACGGCCAGGGCGAGACCCGCTTCACGTACGACAAGCGGACCTTCGACAAGCCGGTCGCCATCTCCACCGAGGTGCTGCTTGACCGTGAGCGGTGCATCTCGTGCACCCGGTGCACGAGGACCTCCGAGGAGATCGCCGGCGACCCGTTCATCGATTTCCTCGGGCGCGGCCCGGCGCAGATGATCGGGACCGCCGAGGGCAAGCCGTTCAACTCCTACTTCTCCGGCAACACCGTGCAGGTCTGCCCCGTGGGCGCGCTGACCGGCGCCGCGTACCGGTTCCGGTCCAGGCCGTTCGACCTGATGTCGGTGCCGAGCGTGTGCGAGCACTGCGCCGCCGGGTGCAGGCAGCGGACCGACATCAGGCGCGGCCGGGTGATGCGGCGCCTGGCGGGCGAGGAGCCTGCCGTCAACGAGGAGTGGAACTGCGACAAGGGCCGCTGGGCGTTCACCTACGCGACCCAGCCCGACCGGCTGAACACCCCGCTGGTCAGGGACGAGCGCGGAGTTCTCGTCCCGACGTCCTGGCCGCACGCGCTGGGTGTGGCCGCCGCCGGGCTCGCCGCCGCCCGCGACGGCGCCGCCGGGGGACCGCAGGGCGTGGGCGTGCTGGTGGGCGGGCGGCTGACCCTCGAGGACTCCTACGCGTACGCGAAGTTCGCCCGGGTGGCGCTGGACACCAACGACGTGGACATGCGCGCGCGCCCGCACTCGGCCGAGGAGGAGCAGTTCCTCGCGGCCTGCGTGGCCGGGCGCGGCATCGACGTCACCTACGCCGACCTGGAGCAGGCACCGGCGGTGCTGCTGGCCGGGTTCGAGCCGGAAGACGAGTCGCCCATCATCTTCCTCCGGCTGCGCAAGGCGGTCAGGCGTCACCACCTGCCGGTGTTCTCGGTCGCCGCCCTGGCCTCCCCCGGCCTGGCCAAGCTGTCCGGCGAGCTGCTTGCCACCGTTCCCGGCGAGGAGGCCAGCGCGCTGACCAGGCTGGCGGCCGGCGGCCCGGCGCGCGGCGCGGACGGCGACGACACGTGGGACCGGGCCGGCCGGGTCCTCGGCGCGCCCGGAGCGGTGATCCTGGCCGGCGAGCGGCTCGCCGAGGTGCCCGGGGCGCTCGCGGCCACCGCCAGGCTCGCCACGGCGTCGGGCGCGCGGCTCGCGTGGGTGCCGCGGCGGGCGGGCGAGCGCGGTGCCGTCGAGGCCGGGGCCCTGCCCAGCCTGCTGCCCGTCGGCAGGCCCGTGACGGACCCGGCCGCTCGCGCCGAAGTGGCGAGGACGTGGGGCAAGGGCAGCCTGCCCGCGATCCCGGGGCGCGACACCGCGGCCATGCTCGCCGCGGCGGCGCACGGCGAGCTTGGCGGCCTGGTGATCGCCGGGGTCGACCCCGCGGACCTGCCCGATCCGCGCGCCGCGCTCGGCGCCATCGAGGCGGCCCCGTTCGTCGTCAGCCTCGAACTGCGGGCGAGCGCCGTCACCGACCGCGCCGACGTGGTCTTCCCCGTCGCCGCGGTCGCCGAGAAGGCCGGGACGTTCGTGAACTGGGAAGGGCGCGGCGGCTCGTTCCGCGAGGCGCTGAGCGTCCCCGAGGTCCGCACCGACCTGTACGTGCTCGGCGCGATCGCCGACGAGATGGACGTCCACCTCGGCCTGCCGGACGCGGCGGCGGCGCGCGCGGAACTCGCCGCGCTCGGCACCTGGCACGGCGAGCGCCCAGAGCCACCCTCAGGGGACTTCGGGGGGATCCTCTCCGGGACCGGCATCATCAGGCTTGCCACCTGGCACCAGCTGCTGGACAGCGGGCGCATGCAGGACGGAGAGCCGGCCCTGGCCGGCACGGCCAGGCCGGTGGTGGCCAGGATGTCCGCGGCGACCGCCGCGCAGGCCGGGACGGCCGGCGGCGATAAGGTAACCCTGGCTACCGAGCGGGGTGCTGTGACCGTCCCCGTCGAGGTCGTGCCGATGGCCGACCACGTGGTCTGGCTTCCGTCGGCCGGGCTGCCCCAGGGGGCCAGGACGGAACGCCCCGGCTCGACCATCCGCGCTGAACTCGGTGCCGGGCACGGCGCCACGGTCACGCTGAGGAGGCCGGAATGACGGACCACGCGGCGCTGCAGCACCTGCTCGCGGCTCCCGCGACGAACCCGAACCCCACGCTCAGCGACTTCAACCAGCTCATCTGGTGGATGGTGCTGCTCAAGGTCGGCATCGTCTTCGCCTTCCTGATCCTGACCACCATGTTCATGATCTGGGCGGAGCGCCGCGTCCTCGGCCGGATGCAGAACCGGCCGGGCCCGAACCGCGCCGGGCCCTTCGGCCTGCTGCAGCCGATCGCCGACGCGCTCAAGCTGCCGCTCAAGGAGGACATCGTCCCCCGCAGCTCGGACAAGCTGGTGTTCGTCGTCGCGCCCGTCCTGTCAGCCGCGCCGGCCTTCGTCAGCTTCGCGATCATCCCGTGGGGCCCGGAAGTCTCGATCTTCCACCACCAGACCCCGCTGCAGGTCGCCGACCTGCCGGTGGCGGTCCTGCTGGTGCTGGCGATGAGCTCGATCGGCGTCTACGGGATCGTGCTGGCCGGCTGGGCCTCGGGGTCGCCCTACTCGCTGCTCGGCGCGCTGCGCTCGGCCGCGCAGGTGATCAGCTACGAGATCGCGATGGGGCTCGCCTTCGTGGCCGTCTTCCTGTACGCGGGGTCGCTGTCCACCAGCGCGATCGTCGCCGCGCAGCAGCACGAGTGGTACGCCTGGCTGCTGCCGGTCTCCTTCGTCATCTACCTGTTCACCATGGTCGGCGAGACCAACCGGCTGCCGTTCGACCTGCCGGAAGGCGAGGGCGAGCTCGTCGCCGGCTATCACACCGAGTACTCGTCGATGAAGTTCGCGATGTTCTACCTCGCCGAGTACATCAACATGACGACGGTCTCGGCGCTGGCCACCACGCTGTTCCTCGGCGGCTGGCGGGCGCCGTGGCCGCTGTCGCTCTGGGACAGCGCGAACCGCGGCTGGTGGCCCGTGCTGTGGTTCCTGATCAAGGTCTTCATCTTGCTGTTCTGCTACATCTGGCTGCGCGGGACCCTGCCCCGGGTGCGGTACGACCAGCTGATGGCGATCGGCTGGAAGGTCCTCATCCCGGTGTCCATCGTCTGGATCCTGCTGATCGCGACCGTGCGCGCGTGGCGGCTCGACACCCACGACAAGGCCCCGTACGTGGTATTCGGCTTCGTCATCGTGATCATCATGGTGCTGGCCTGGATGTGGGACAACGCCGCCCAGCAGCGGGCCCTGCGGTACGCGGCGGGAGCCGAGCCCGGGGAGCCGTTGCCGCCCGGGTCCCGCCGGGCCACGGGGTCCGCCTTCCCGGTGCCTCCGCTCGACCTGCCGCATTACCACGGCGTCGGCGTCGACCTGGAGGCCCCGGACAGGAGCGAGGCGGAGCTCACCAACACGGGCACCTCCCCCAAGGAGGTCACAGGTGCTTGATTTCCTCAATCCGATCAAGGGGTTCGGGGTCACCTTCCACGAGATGTTCCGGAAGGTCGAGACCATCGAGTACCCCGAGGTCAAGAAGCCGACCGCGCCGCGGTTCCACGGCCACCACCAGCTCAACCGGTGGCCGGACGGGCTGGAGAAGTGCATCGGCTGCGAGCTGTGCGCCTGGGCCTGCCCGGCGGACGCCATCTACGTCGAAGGCCGGGACAACACGCCGGAAGCCAGGTTCTCACCTGGCGAGCGGTACGGGCACGTCTACCAGATCAACTACCTGCGCTGCATCCTGTGCGGCATGTGCATCGAGGCCTGCCCGACGCGCGCGCTGACCATGACCAACGAGTACGAGATCGCCGACGACAGCCGCGAGAACCTGATCTGGACCAAGGAACAGCTCCTCGTGCCGCTGGAGCCGGACATGGAGGCGCCGCCGCACCCGATGCGGCTCGGCGAGCGCGAGAAGGACTACTACCGCCTTGGCGTGGCCGGCCTGACGGACGGATTCCGTGCGCCCGGGATGGCCGGGCCCGGCGGGCCGTCGGGCCCGGCGGTGTTCGCCGATGCCCCGGACGAGTCGCTGTCGTGGGCCCCGCCAGAGGTCCGCGAAGCGGACCTGCCGGGCTGGGAGGAGGGCTGATGACTCACGTCCTCGCCGCGGGCACCGACACCGACGCCATCGCGCGGGAAACCGTCTTCTGGATCCTCGCCATCGCCTCGGTGGGCGCCGCGCTGGCCATGATCCTGGTCAGGCGGGCGGTGCACTGCGCCCTGATGCTGGCCGTCGTGATGCTCTGCCTGGCCACGATGTACGCGATGCAGGGCGCGCCGTTCCTGGCGTTCGTCCAGATCATCGTGTACACCGGCGCGGTCCTGATGCTGTTCCTGTTCGTCCTGATGCTCATCGGCATCAGCTCGTCGGACTCGATCGTGGAAACGATCAAGGGCCAGCGGCTGGCCGCGGGCCTGATCGCGATCGGCCTGCTCGTCCTGCTGACCCTCGGCATCGGGCACGCCGCCATCGGGCCCGCGGTCCCGCAAGGCGCGGCGAACGGGACGGGCAACCTGACCGGGATCGCCACCCTGATCTTCACCACCTACGTGTTCCCGTTCGAGGCGACCGGCGCCCTGCTGATCACCGCGGCCGTGGGGGCCATGGTGCTCGCCCACCGCGAGCGCGCGGTACCACGGCCCACGCAGCGGGAACTCGCCGCCAGGCGGCTGGCCAGCGGGCAGCTCGCGCCCGACCCGCCGCCGGGGGTCTACGCGCTGCACGACGCGGCCGACCGGCCCGCCCTCCTTCCCGACGGCACGACGTCCGACCTGTCGGTCAGCACGGTACTGTCCCCGCGTGACGTGACCCGGGCACCACAGTTCGTTCCGGCTGAACAGACGGCGGCGATTACGGCGGAAGAATTCCAGCGGGAGCTCGCGCAGTCAGGGGAGGCCGACTCATGAGCCCGGTGCACTACGTGTCGCTGGCGGTGATCCTGTTCGTGATCGGCGGGGTCGGCGTGCTCGTGCGGCGCAACGCCATCGTCGTGTTCATGTGCGTGGAGCTCATGCTGAACGCCTGCAACCTGGCGTTCGTGGCGTTCGCCAGCGTGCACGGCAACCTGGACGGCCAGGTCATCGCGTTCTTCGTCATGGTGGTGGCGGCCGCCGAGGTCGTCGTCGGCCTGGCGATCCTGATGGCGATCTACCGGGCCCGCAGGTCCGCGTCGGTGGACGACGCCAACCTGCTGAAGTACTGAGGGGATGACGACGTTGACCACCATTGCGGCGACGGGCGCGCTGCGGGCCTCGTGGCTGCTGCTCGCCTTCCCGATCTTCGGTGCGGTGGTTCTGCTGATCGGCGGGCGGCGCACCGACAAGTGGGGGCACCTGCTCGGGGTCGCGATGCCGGTCGCGTCGTTCGTGTACGCCGTGGTCGCCTTCTTCGCCCTGCTCGGGGACCGCGACCGCAGCCAGGACCTGCACCTGTTCTCCTATATCCCGGTGGGCGGCTTCCAGGTCAGCATGGGGATCCTGCTGGACCCGCTGTCGGCCAGCTTCATGCTGCTGATCACCGGGGTCGGCTCGCTGATCATCATCTACTCGGTCGGCTACATGGCGCACGACAGCGACCGGCGGCGGTTCTTCGGGTACCTGAACCTGTTCATCGCCGCCATGCTCCTGCTCGTGCTGGCCGACAACTACCTGGTGCTGTACGTCGGGTGGGAAGGCGTCGGCCTGGCGTCGTACCTGCTGATCGGGTTCTGGCAGTACAAGAACTCGGCCGCGGTCGCGGCCAAGAAGGCGTTCGTCGTCAACCGCGTCGGCGACGCCGGCCTGACCCTGGCCATCTTCCTGATGTTCGCCGAGTTCGGCACGGTGTCGTTCACCGGCGTGTTCGGCTCGGTGCGCTCCGGCGGGAGCGGGGTGGCCACCGCGCTCGGGCTGCTCCTGCTGCTCGGCGCCTGCGGGAAGTCCGCGCAGGTGCCGCTGCAGTCCTGGCTGCTCGACGCGATGGAGGGCCCGACCCCGGTGTCGGCCCTGATCCACGCCGCGACCATGGTCACCGCC
>DATJQX010000032.1:0-13842 GCA_035505275.1 Streptosporangiaceae bacterium
GTGCATCGAGGAATGCCCCGTCGACTGCATATACGAGGGCGAGCGCATGCTGTACATCCACCCCGACGAGTGCGTGGACTGCGGCGCGTGCGAGCCCGTCTGCCCGGTCGAGGCGATCTACTACGAGGACGACGTGCCCGACCAGTGGAAGGAATATTACAAGGTCAACGTGGACTTCTTCGCTGACCTCGGGTCCCCTGGCGGCGCCTCGAAGACCGGCAAGATCGGCAAGGACCACCCGGTCGTGGCGGCGCTGCCGCCGCAAGCCGCGGAGGAATGACGCTCGCCGACCGGCTTCCCGCTTATACCTGGGACCGGATCGCGCCGCTGCGGGAGAAGGCCTCGCTTCACCCGGACGGGCTGGTGGACCTGTCGATCGGGACGCCCGTCGATCCGGTCCCCGAGGTGATCAGGGACGGCCTGGCCGCGGGCGCGAACGCGCCCGGGTACCCGGCGACGGCGGGAACGCACCGGCTGCGGTCGGCGGCGGCGGGCTGGCTGGAGCGGACGCAGGGAGTCCGCGTGTCGCCGGACGACGTGCTGCCGGTCATCGGGACCAAGGAGTTCATCGCCTGGCTCCCCGCCATGCTCGGGCTGGGGCCCGGCGACACGGTCCTGCATCCGGCCCTGGCCTACCCCACCTACGACATCGGAGCGCGGCTGGCCGGGGCGGCCGCCGTGGCGTCGGACAGCCAATTGGCCCTTGGCCCGGCGCGGGTCCGGCTCGTCTGGGTGAACTCGCCCTCCAACCCCACGGGGCGGGTACTGCCGGTGGACCACCTGCGCAAGGTGGTGCAGTGGGCCCGGGAGCGCGGCGCGGTGGTGGCCTCCGACGAGTGCTACATCACGCTCGGCTGGGAGGCCTCGCCGGTCTCGGTGCTGCACCCGTCCGTGTGCGGCGGGTCGTTCGGCGGCCTGCTGGCGGTCCACTCGCTGTCCAAGCGGTCCAACCTGGCCGGGTACCGGGCCGGGTTCGTGACCGGCGACCCGGGCCTGGTCGCGAGCCTGCTGGCGGTCAGGAAGCAGGCCGGGATGATGGTGCCGGGCCCGGTGCAGGCCGCGATGATCGCGGCCCTGCAGGACGACGTGCACGCGCAGGCGCAGCGGGAGCGGTACGCCACCCGGCGTTCGGTGCTGCGCGAGGCGCTGGCGGGCGCGGGCTGGACGATCGACCACTCCGAGGCTGGGCTGTACCTGTGGGCGACGCACCCCGGGCACGACTGCTGGTCGGCGGCCGAGCTGCTGGCGGCCGACGCCGGGATCCTCGTCGCGCCGGGCGAGCTGTACGGGCCGGAGGGGGTGCGGCACGTCCGGGTGGCGCTGACCGCGACCGACGAGCGGGTCGCCGCCGCGGCGGCGCGGCTGGCTGCGCTGCGGCTGGCTGTGCTGCGGCCCTGAGCCGGCCCTCGAGCCGGCCCTGAGCCGGCCCTGAGCCGGCCCTCGAGCTGGCCCTCGAGCTGGCCCTCGAGCTGAGCAAAGCCATCAGCCAGCTCAGCGCGAATCCCCAGGCCAGGATCAGCCCGAGCGCGCCGACCGCGCCGAGCACGCTGGTGTGCAGCCGGAAGCCGAACGCCACGCCCGCGCGACGCTGATTACCGCGCCCCACCCGGTCCGCAGCACGTCCGCCGCGATCCGCCCGGCGACCACCGCGCTGCGCGCGATGGGCAGCGAGCGGAACCGGTCGACCAGGCCGCGGGCGAAGTCGGTGTTCAGGCCTGGTGGTACGGTCGGCCGCGCCGAGATCGGGGAGGATTCGGGTTCCGGGGAGGATCTGGTGCATCCCAGAGCCGTATGCCAACTGTGAAAACAGCCGCCGCCTGACTATCGAGACGACGATCCGGCTGCAGGCCGAATTTGCGTGGAAGTTTCGCGCTCCGTGGAGGATCCGGGGGGCTATAGTCCCCTAAATCTTCCACGGAGCGCGGATCTTCCATGATCTTCTGGTGCGCAAGGGGCTGCGGAGGCTGCTGAAACTTGCGGGACGTGGCAGCTTGAACGCGGTGCCGCCGGTGGCTCCGGTTTCTGGGGTTGATCCGGGCTTCGTGGTTGATCCGGTGCACCCCAGTCCCCCGGATCCTCCCGCAAGATCCCAGGCCTCCCCGTACCCGTGATCGCATAGGGGCGGATGAGGATAGCGGGACGGACGAGGAACCAGCAAAGCGCGGCGAAACGAGCCAGGCAGCCGCCGCCCGCACTCGTCCATTTATCAAGCGCTCACTAAGCCCCAATCAACCACGATAAATCCATAGGCAGCGGTTCCAGGGCGGGATCGTCGGTGGCCAGGTGCGGCGTCCGGGACGTGTCGTAAGTCCGCTAAGAAGCGCCGTGCGGCGTCCCGGTCAGTTAAGAAGCGCCGTGGGGCGTCCCGGTCAGTTCGACGTCGGCGGAGCGCAGATCCGCGATGGCCCGCACGGTGGATTCCGGGGCGACGCCCGCGGTGAGGTCCAGCAGGACCCTGGTGGCGAACCCGGCCCGCGCCGCGTCCGCGGCCGTGGCGTGCACGCAGTAATCAGTGGCGATGCCGACCACGTCGACCTCGTCCACGTCATGCACGCGCAGCCAGTCGGCCAGCGGCGTCCCCGCCTCGTCGGCGCCTTCGAACCCGCTGTACGCGGCCGCGTGAGCACCCTTGAAGAACACGGCCTCGACCGCGCTGGTGTCCAGGTCCGGGTGGAAGTCCGCGCCCGGCGTCCCGGCCACGCAGTGCGGCGGCCAGGAGTCCGCGAAGTCCGGGTGGTCGGAGAAATGACCGCCCGGGTCGACGTGGAAGTCCTTGGTGGCCACGACGTGCGCGTATTCATGCTCATGGTCACCCGCGAGGCGCTCGCTGATCCCGCGGGCCACGGCGGCCCCGCCGGCCACGGCCAGCGAGCCGCCCTCGCAGAAGTCGTTCTGTACGTCCACGATGATGAGCGCGCGCATGCGGCCAACGGTATCGTCCCGAATCGGGAGGAGCCATGGCCCAGGCCGGGTACTGGAACCACAACGTCCACTACCAGCCGATCATCCTCGGCGCGGTCCCGCCGCGCTGTGGTCCGGCGCTCGACGTCGGCTGCGGCGACGGGCTGCTCGCCTGCAAGCTCGCCGAACGCTGCGCGAAGGTCACCGGCATCGACAAGGACGAGCCGATGATCGCCAAGGCCAGGGAACGGGCACGGGCAGACGGGCAGCACCACACAACGTTCGTGGCCGCCGATTTCCTGGCCTGCCCCCTACCGGAGGCCGTCTTCGACTTCGTCTGCGCGAACACCTCGCTGCACCACATGGACTTTGCCAAGGCGCTGGCCGCCATGGTCCGGGTGCTGAAGCCCGGCGGCAGGCTCGCCGTCATCGGCCTGGCGCTGAACGGGTCAGCGGCCGACTTCCTGCCTGACCTGCCCGGCGTGCCCGTCGCCCTGCTCTACCGCGCCCGGTACGGCAAGCGCGGCCCCGGAGCACCGGTCAAGGATCCCGACATGACCTGGGGCCAGGTCCGCGCGACCGCTAACACCGTGCTCCCCGGCGTGCGCTACCGCCGTCACCTGCTGTGGCGCTACTCGCTGCTCTGGCGCAAGCCCGCCTGACCCGGCCGAACCCTACTCGCCGACGTCGGCCGGGGTGCCGCCGGTGATACGGACCAGTTCGCCGAACGACGTGGGGAACACCGTGTGCGGATGCCCGCCGGCCGCCCATATCACGTCGTACTTGTCCAGCCAGGGGTCGACGAGGGTCCTGATCGGAGCGGGGTGACCGACCGGCGCCACGCCGCCGATCGGCTGGCCCGTCCAGGCCCGGACCGAGTCGGGGTCCGCCCGACGCACCGCCGAGGCCCCGACGAGGGCCGCGACCTTGGCCGTGTCCACCCGGTGCGCGCCGCTGGTCATGACGAGCAGCGGCGCGCCGTCCGCGCTGAAGACCAGGCTGTTGGCGATGGCGCCCACCTCGATGCCGAGCTGGGCCGCCGCGATCGCGGCCGTCGGCGCGCGCTCGGGCAGTTCCACCACCTCGCCGGCCACGTCCAGCTCGCGGAGCACAGCGGTGAACTTGGACACGTCAACGGGCATGACAAGCAGGCTAACGGCCGCCGGTCCGGCCGCGCGAACCGGTTAACGTGCCTGCGCGGGCTACCACGCGATGACCCCCAGGGGGCTCGACGAGAAGTTGTATGAGGGCACGCGCAGGTCAGCCGCGGTGAAGTGACCGTTAGCGACCGTGACGGCCCCGCCGCATTCCGCCGTCAGCTGCTCGCCGGACGGGTCGGTCCACAGCGCCCCGCACGAGGTTCCCATCCCGGACTCGCCAGCCCGCGGCGACACCACCGCCAGCGCCTGCCCGGTCCGCGCGGAGAACTCCACCACCTCGGCCCCGGGATTGTCCGGCTGTCCGCTCTCGGCCGTGGCGAACACCTTCGACCCGTCCGAGGTGATGAGCAGGCCGCTGAGCCCGTCCATCTGGCCGAACGCCGTTGCCTCAGGTACGCCGATGATCAGCCGCGAGGACAGCAGATCCCCGCCAGGGGCCGAGGTATTGAGCAGGCGGATGCCGGTCTGCCGGGAACCGGGCGCGACGCTCGCCCAGTACAGTGCCAGCGTCTGGTCGCCCGCCCAGGACAGCTCGCCCGCGCGTCCGACCACCGTGTGCCCGTCCGCCGTCCAGGTCCGGCTCGCGCCGGTGGCGAGCGACACGACCCGGATCCCGTAGGTCGTTACGTAGGCCAGGCGGCTGGCGTCCGCGGACAGCGCGAACCCCGGCACGCCGGGCGACGAGACCGAGAGCAGCCTGGTCAGCGACGCGACCCTTCCGCCAGCAGTAAGGCGCAGCTCGTAGAACACCACGGTCGCGGGGCTTGTCTCCTGCGCGGCCAGCACGAACGTGCGATCGTCGCCCGCCGCCGCGACTCCGGTGAAGCCCAAGCCCGGCACGGGAGCGCTGACGGTGGCGAGCACCCGGCCGGTGAACGCGTTGCCCACGATCACCGGCGCAGGCGAGCGCTGGAAGACGACGGTGACGTAGTACGGCGCGGCGGTCGGCCCGGCGTCTGCGGCAGGCAGCGGCCCGGCCGGATACCAGCCGCTCGACGCCTGCGCCCGCTCATGCCGGGCGCCCGCAGCCGGCGTCAGGCCTCCCGAGTGGCCGCCCGGCAGGACGGTCCCCACCGCCACGCCCGCGGCCGCGGCCGCCACCAGAACCGCCGCGGACCCGCGCAGCCTACGCCGGCGGACTCGCTGCCGCATGTCGTCATCGTGCATCGGGCACCTCCACCGACTACGACGCTCGTGCCACGCCCCCGGTTACATCTCACTCCTACGGGCACGTCATGAACAGGCCCGGCGGCCAGCCAATCGCTAACCCGAAGCGATAACGATTAGGACGCGTCCCCGTCCGGCTCGAAGACCGTCGGGATCGCCGGGTACCCGCGGGACAGCTGCAAGGCGTACGGCGGCAGCTCGGCCAGCGCCGCCCGGTGCCGCTCGCGCGCCGCCCCGACGGGCTCCCGCCCCACGATCTCGCCGGCGACCACGAGCGGCGCCAGCAGCTCACGGTCGAGCGGCCCGGTGTCCGGCGGGCCCAGGCTGATGCGTTCGGTCAGTGCCGTCCCCTGCTCGTCCCGGTGCCGCACCGCCCACTTGCGCCCGCCCCGGCCCGGCTTGCCCACCGACCGCTTGGCGACCGGTACGAGCGCATCGTCGGGATCGGCCGAGGAGGACCTGGCCACCAGCTTGTACACCATGGCGGCCGTCGGCGCGCCCGACCCGGTGACCAGCGAGGTCCCGACCCCGTAGCCGTCCACGGGCACCGCGCCGAGCGCCGCGATGGAGTACTCGTCGAGGTCGCCGGTGAGGATGATCCGGGTCCGGGTCGCCCCCAGCTCGTCGAGCTCCGCCCGGACCTGCCGGGCGAGCACCGGCAGGTCACCGCTGTCGATCCGCACCGCGCCCAGGTCCGTGCCCGCGACCTCGATCGCGGTGCGCACGGCGCGCGGCACGTCGTAGGTGTCCACGAGCAGCGTCGTCGCCGGGCCGAGCGCCTCCAGTTGCGTGCTGAACGCGTGCCGCTCGCTGTCGTGGACCAGCGTGAACGCGTGCGCGCTGGTGCCCGCGCTGGGGACGCCGTATTCGTACCGCGCGCGCAGGTTGGACGTGGAGGCGAAGCCCGCGATGTAGGCGGCCCGCGCGCTGGCCACCGCCGCCCGCTCGTGGGTCCGCCGCGAGCCCATCTCGATCAGCGGGCGCTCGCCCGCCGCCGTCACCATCCGCGACGCGGCGGACGCGATCGCGCTGTCGTGGTTCAGGATGGACAGCGTGATGGTCTCCAGCAGGACCGCCTCGGCGAACGTGCCCTCCACGACGAGGATCGGCGACCCGGGGAAATAACAATCGCCCTCCGAGTAACCCCAGATGTTTCCGCTGAAACGGTACGATTCGAGGAAGGTCAGCGTCGGGGAGTCCACGATGCCCGCGCTGGCGAGAAACTCCAGGTCAGCCGGGCTGAAGCGGAACCGCTCCAGCGCGTCGAGCAGGCGCCCGGTGCCCGCCACGACGCCGTACCTGCGGCCGTTCGGCAGGTGCCTGGCGAAAACCTCGAATATGGCCCTGCGGCCGGCCGCACCGCTGCGCAGCGAGGCCTGCACCATGGTGAGCTCGTAATGGTCGGTCAGCAGCGCAGTGCCGTCAGCAGTCACGCCCAGGTGGTTCACTGAATTCGTCACAGGTGGAAGACTACGGAAGGAGGAGGTGGACAGTAGTGAGCGTGGCGCCCGCTGAGGTGGACCTCCCGAAGTCCACAGACAAGCCGGTCTCGGACAAGCCGTGGGTCACCATCGTGTGGAACGACCCGGTCAACCTGATGTCGTACGTCACCTACGTGTTCCAGCAGGTCTTCGGTTACCCGAAGAAGAAGGCCACCCGCCTGATGCTCGACGTGCACCACAAGGGCAAGGCGGTCGTCGCCGCCGGGGCCAGGGAGGCGATGGAGCACAACGTCGAAATCTTGCACGGCTACGGCCTGTGGGCCACCGTCATGCAGGACAAGTAGCAGGCACCACGGCCCAGACGACCGCAAAAATGGAACCCTTCCGGCCCACCAGGGGCGGCGGCGCGCGGGCCTGGCTCGCCGCTCCCGAAGCCTCCCTGCTGCGCAGCCTCGTCGGCCAGGTCCTGACCCTGATCGCCCCGGACGGGCCCGCGGCCCCCAGGGCGACCAGCCAAGACAACATCGCCGACCTCGAGGCGCTGCTCGACGGGGCCGTGCTCGACGGGTCCGGCACGACGGCCCGGCAGACGCCGGAGGACCCGGTCCTGGCCCGGCTGCTGCCCGACGGGTACCGCGACGACCCGGACGCGGCGGGGGAGTTCCGCAAGTACACCGAGCCCGGCCTCCGCACCGCCAAGCAGCAGGCCGCCCTCCAGATGCTCGACACCCTGCCCGACGCCGGCGGCCGCATCCAGCTCAACCAGGAGCAGGCCCAGGCGTGGCTCAAGGCCCTGAACGACGTCCGCCTCGCCCTCGGGGTCCGCCTCGCCGTCACCGAGGACTTCGAGCAGCAGTGGACCAAACTCAAGCAGGATGACCCCCAGTGGGCTGCCTACGAGGTGTACGCCTGGCTCGGCGCGGTCCAGGAGTCCCTGGTCCAGGCGCTGGCCTAACGGCCTAGAACACAACACATGCTGACCATCTCGCGCGAGCTACACGACCAGATCGTGGCCCACGCCCGCGCCGACCACCCGGATGAGGCCTGCGGCGTGCTGGCCGGCCCGGCGGGCAGCGATCGCCCGGAGCGGTTCATCCCGATGACGAACGCCGAACGCTCGCCCACCTTCTACCGCTTCGACTCAGCCGAACAGTTCCGCGTGTGGCGCGACATGGACGACAACGACGAGGAACCGGTGGTCATCTACCACTCGCACACCGCGACGCAGGCCTACCCGTCGCGGACGGACATCTCCTACGCGAGCGAGCCGGGGGCGCACTACGTGCTGGTCTCGACCAGGGACGAAGACCAGACCGAGTTCCGCTCGTACCGCATCGTGGACGGCGAGGTCACCGAGGAGCCGGTCACCGTGGCGGAATGATTCCGCCCGCAGTCGGGTTGGACGCCTTGGACTGCCCAGATAACCAGTGGAGCGTGGTTCATGGCCATCGAGGTTCGCATCCCGACGATCCTGCGCACCTACACCGACGGCGCCAAGCAGGTCGAGGGAACCGGAGCCACGCTCGACGAGCTGCTCGCTGACCTTGATCACAAGTACGGCGGGCTGCGCGACCGGCTGATCGACGGGAGCAGCCTGCGGCGCTTCGTCAACGTGTACCTGAACGACGAGGACGTGCGCTTCCTGGCCGGGCTCGAGACCCCCGTCAAGGACGGCGACACGGTGACCGTCCTGCCCGCGGTGGCCGGAGGCGCGGGCTGAGGCCCATTTATTTATGCCGAACGGACCTGGCTGTGCGTTACGAGAACCTCCTTGAGTCCCTGGGTAACACCCCTCTCGTCGGGTTGCCGCGCATGTCACCGTCGGCCGACGTCCGGCTCTGGGCCAAGCTGGAGGACAGGAACCCGACGGGTTCGGTGAAGGACCGCGCGGCGTTTTACATGGTCGCGCAGGCAGAAAAGGACGGGCTCCTGGCCCCCGGCGCCACGATCCTTGAGCCCACCTCGGGTAACACCGGCATCTCCCTGGCCATGGTGGCCAAGCTGCGCGGCTACCGGCTGGTGGTGGTGATGCCGGAGAACACCAGCGAGGAGCGCCGGCAGCTGCTCCGGATGTACGGGGCCGAGATCGTCGACTCCCCGGCGGCGGGCGGCTCCAACGAGGCGGTCCGCGTCGCCAAGCAGATCGCCGCCGAACGCCCTGACTGGGTGATGCTCTACCAGTACGGCAACGAGGCCAACGCCCGCGCGCACTACGAGACGACCGGCCCGGAACTGCTCGCGGACCTGCCCGGGATCACGCACTTCGTGGCGGGCCTCGGCACCGCGGGCACGCTCATGGGGGTGGGCCGGTACCTGCGCCAGCACCGCCCGGACGTCAAGATCGTGGCGGCCGAGCCGCGCTACGGAGAGCTCGTGTACGGCCTGCGCAACGTGGACGAGGGCTTCGTCCCCGAGCTGTACGACGCCTCCGTGCTGACCACCAGGTTCTCGGTATCGTCGGCCGACGCCCTGCGCCGGACCAGGGAGCTGGTGGCGGCTGAGGGCATCTTCGCCGGCATCTCCGCGGGCTGCGCCCTGCACGCGGGCCTGGCGATGGCCGCCAAGGCGGCCGAGGCGGGGGAGCGCGCCGACATCGCGGTCCTGATCGCGGACGGCGGCTGGAAGTACCTGTCCACCGGCGCGTACCAGGGAACCCTGGACGAAGCAGAAGCCAGGCTCGAAGGCCAGCTCTGGGCGTGAACGACGCGTAACGCGGCACGCCATAATGGCAGCCATGCGCCTCACCGTGATCGGATGCTCCGGCAGCTTCCCGGGCCCCGACAGCCCCTCGTCCTGCTACCTGGCCGAAGCCGAGGGGTTCCGGCTGGTGATCGACATGGGCAACGGCGCTCTCGGGGTGCTCCAGCGGTACGCTGAGCTCTTCGGCATCGACGCGATCTGCGTGTCCCACCTGCACGCGGACCACTGCGTCGACGTTGGCTCGTACTGGATAGCGCGGCAGTTCGCCCCGGACGGGCCCCAGCCCCGCATTCCGGTCTACGGTCCCCCCGGCACCGCCGGTCGGGTGCAGCCGCACCTGGGCTCCGATTCCGCCGAGCTTGCCTACGTGCCGTTCGATTTCCGTGACCTTACGCCCGCGGTTTCGCAGATCGGGCCGTTCCGGGTCACCACCGACCACATGAACCACCCGGTCGAGACGTTCGGGTTCCGGCTGGAGCACGCGGGCCGGCGGCTGGCCTACTCGGCCGACACGGGGGAGTCCAGCGCGCTCGTCCGGCTCGCCGAGGGCGCGGACGTGCTGCTGTGCGAGGCGTCGTTCACCGACCGCGCGGACAACCCGCCGAACCTGCACCTGACCGCGCGGCAGGCCGGCGAGCACGCGACGCGGGCCGGAGCCGGCCAGCTCGTCCTCACCCACCTGGTCCCGTGGAACGACAGGGACCGGTCGCTGTCCGAGGCCGCCGCGGCGTACCACGGCCCGCTGTCGCTGGCCACGTGCGGGTTGGTCCTAGAGGGCTGAACGCCCCCGATAGGCTGTCCATCATGTCGCGACCCGATGGGCGATCCGTCACTGAACTACGGCCGGTGAAGCTGACGCGAGGCTGGCTTGACCACGCCGAAGGCTCGGTGCTGGTGGAATTCGGCCGCACCCGCGTGCTGTGCGCCGCGAGCGTATCGCAGGACGTCCCCCGCTGGCGGCGCGGCAGCGGGCTCGGCTGGGTGACCGCCGAGTACGCGATGCTGCCGCGGGCGACGAACACCCGCGGGGACCGCGAATCGGTCAAGGGCCGCCTCGGCGGCCGGACGCAGGAGATTTCCCGGCTGGTCGGCCGCTCGCTGCGGGCCTGCGTGGACTACAAGGCGCTCGGCGAGAACAGCATCATCATCGACTGCGACGTGCTCCAGGCCGACGGCGGCACCCGCACCGCCGCGGTCACCGGCGGGTACGTGGCACTGGCCGACGCGATCGCCTGGCTCAAGGCCAGGAAGGCCTGCCCGGGTGACCCGCTGCTCACCTCGGTCGCCGCGGTCAGCGTCGGCGTCGTGGCCGGTGAACCCCGGCTCGACCTGTGCTACGAAGAAGACGCGGCGGCCGACGTCGACATGAACGTGGTGTGCACCGGGAGCGGCGACTTCGTGGAGATCCAGGGCACGGCCGAGCAAGAGCCGTTCAGCCGCGACCTGCTCGGCCAGCTGCTTGACCTCGCGGTCCAGGGCTGCGCCGAGCTGGCCAGGCTCCAGCGCGAGGCCCTGGGTGCCCGCTGACCGCGTGGTCCTCGCCACGAGGAACCCCGGCAAGCTGCGCGAACTCGCCCGGATCCTCGGCGCGCAGGTCGCCCTGGCCGGGCTCGATGAGTTTGCCGGCGCGCCCGACGTGCCCGAGACCGGCGCCACGTTCGAGGAGAACGCGCTGCTGAAGGCCCGCGCGATCGCCGAGTACACGCACCTGCCGGCCGTCGCCGACGATTCCGGCCTGTGCGTCGACGCGCTGAACGGCATGCCGGGCGTACTGTCCGCGCGCTGGGCGGGCCGGCACGGTGCCGACAAGGCCAACCTGGACCTGGTCCTCGCGCAGGTCGCCGACGTGCCCGACGAGCGCCGCGGCGCCCGGTTCGTGTGCGCCGCGGCCCTCGTGGACGGCGCTCGCGAGGAGGTGGTGACCGGGACCGTGGCGGGCCGGCTGATCCGGGAACCCCGCGGCAGCGGCGGGTTCGGTTACGACCCGATCTTCGTGCCCGACGGGTTCGACGTGACCACGGCGGAGATGACCCCGGAGGCCAAGGACGCGATCAGCCACCGCGGCCGCGCCTTCCGCGCCCTGGTCCCGTTCATCACCCGGTGAACCGCTCGCCGACCGGGTTACTTCAGGCTGGCTGTGGTGGTCTCGGTCACTGCCTGTCAGGATGGAACGCGTGAGCGATCACGCGGCGGACAGCGAGGTGGCCGGCGCGGTCGAGGCGGCCGGCCAGTTCCGGATCTACCTGGGCGCGGCGGCCGGGGTCGGCAAGACCTACGCCATGCTCAACGAGGCCCGCCGGCGGATGAGCCGGGGCACCGACATCGTCATCGGATTCGTCGAGTGTCACGGGCGGCAGCGGACCGAGGAGATGATCGACGGCCTGGAGGTCATCCCGCGTAAGCAGGTCGACTACCGGGAAAGCCGCCTGGAGGAGATGGATGTCGACGCGGTCATCGCCAGGCATCCCGAGGTCGCCCTGGTCGACGAGCTCGCCCACACGAACGTCCCGGGATCGGGCCAGAACGACAAGCGCTGGCAGGACGTCATGGCCATCCTCGCCGCGGGCATCAACGTCATCACCACCGTCAACATCCAGCACCTGGAGAGCATCGCCGACGAGGTCGAGCACATGACCGGGGCCAAGGTCCGTGAACGCGTCCCGGACTGGGTGGTGCGCAAGGCCGACCAGATCGAGCTCATCGATTCCTCGCCGGAACAGCTGCGCCGCCGGATGCTGCACGGCAACATCTACCCGCAGGAACGGGTCCCGCGGGCCCTGTCCAGCTTCTTCCGCACCGACAACCTGATCGCCCTGCGCGAGCTGGCCCTGCGGTTCCTGGCCGACGAGACCGACGAAGACCTGCTCGAGCACCTGCGACGGCACGAATCGAGCGCCGTGTGGGAGACGTGCGAACGCGTCATGGTCGCCGTCACCACCGCCCCGGGAACCGACGGCCTGCTGCGGCGGGCGGCGCGGATGGCTGCCAGGCTCAAGGGAGAACTCGACGTCGTCCACGTCGCGGCCAGCGACGCCACCCGGCCTGGGGATCACAGGTCGCTGAAGAAGCTGGAGGAGCTGACCGCCGACGTCGGCGCCCGCTGGCACGAGATACCGGGCGACGATCCCGTCCGGGCTCTGGCCGGCTTCGCGCAAGAGCACCAGATCACCCAGATCGTGATCGGGTCCAGCCAGCGCAGCCGGTGGCAGCAGCTGCTCGGCGGCGGCTCGAACGTAGCCCGGGTCCTGCGGGAGGCGGGTGCCCTCGGCATCGACGTCCACGTCATCGCCCTGCGCAAGGCGCCTCGCGGGGGGCCGACCGAGGAGACGGCCGATCGTAGCCACCGCGTCGTCGAGGTGAGGGCGTCGGGAGAGGATCATTCCATCGGGGAATCGTGATTCCGCCGCGGACGCCAGGAGGTCAGCCCATGGTCAGCTACGACGGCAGGCGCTTCCGGCCCGAGGATGCGGCCGAGCCGGTCGTCACCTACCAGCAGGAACGTGACCTGCTGTGGGCCGAGATCCCGCCCGGCAACGGCGTCCGCCGCGGCAGCCTGGCCGGCCGCTGTGCTCCCGACGGCACCCTCGACTTTGCCTACTGTATGGTCCTCGATGACGGCGAGGTAGTCTCCGGGCGGTGCCACAGCACGCCCATCCGCCGCCCCGGCGGCGGCCTCCGGCTTCGCGGGGAATGGGAGCGCTACGGCCCGAACGCCGGCACCGGCGTCTCGTACCTGACCGAGGAGGAATCGTGACCGGCAAGCGGCTCGAACCCGGCGACCCGGCTCCGGACTTCACCCTGCTGGACGCGGATGGGCAGCCCGTTTCGCTGGCCTCGTACCGCGGCCAGCGGGTGATCGTGTACTTCTACCCGGCCGCGCTGACCCCCGGCTGCACGAAGGAAGCCTGCGACTTCCGTGACAACCTGGCCGACCTCGGCAAGCTCGGCATCGCGGTCCTCGGCATCTCTCCCGATCAGCCGTCCAGGCTGGCCAAGTTCCGCGATAAGGAAGGCCTGACGTTCCCGCTGCTGTCCGACCCCGACCACGCCGTGCTCGAGGCGTACGGCGCGTACGGCGAGAAGAAGCTCTACGGCAAGACGACCGTCGGCGTCATCAGGTCCACGTTCGTGATCGGCCCCGACGGCACGATCGCCAAGGCGCTGTACGGGGTCAAGGCGACCGGCCACGTCGCCAGGCTGCTGACGGGCATCGCCGCGTAGGCGGTACCTTTACAAGCGACCACGCGGGCGTGGCGAAATGGCATACGCGGCAGGTTTAGGTCCTGTTGGTGGCGACACCGTGGGGGTTCAAATCCCCCCGCCCGCACCGGGGGTTACCGACAGTACTGGCGGTGTCGTGCCGACAGAATTGTGCTGGTGACCGGTTCCTGATTATGCCGCTGGGGTCTGACGTTAGGTGGTGGCCTGCTGCGGGTCCTGTTCGGGTCGCCCGTGGGCTTGGGTGTTGCTGT
>DATJQX010000033.1:0-21060 GCA_035505275.1 Streptosporangiaceae bacterium
GGCGCCTTATCTTCCGCCGGGCACGGATCCTCCGCGCAAATCCAGGCTAGAGCCGGATGGTCGCCCCGATGGCCAGCCGGCGGCGGCTGTATTCACAGCTGGCATAGGGCTCTGGAATGCACCCGATCAACCACGAAGCCCTAATCCTCCCGGAGGATCGGGCGAAACGCTACGCAGGAACCGCCGCACCGCCCCGGGACTGCGCAGGCGGATGAATTGCAGATGGCTATTGGCCGGATCGGCGAGCGCGGTCGCGTAACGCTCCCGGCGCGAGCCGTGCGTGCGCCACGCCCAGGCGATCACCGATTCCTGGTCGTCGAAGGTGAAGATATTGCGCCACCGCTCCCGGTTGCCGTTCCACAGCTCGACCCGGCCGGCCACCCGGCGGAGCGTCCGCCAGATGATCCGCCGCATGACCGTACGCTTGGGCAGGTCAAGCCAGATCACGGTGTCCGCGCGGGCCCACACGATGTCGCTGACCGTGCTGTAGTTGCCGTCGATGACCCAGCTCGAGCCGGAAGCTACAGCGGCGACGCGGCCCCGAAACTCCTCCGCGGACAGCGGGGTCCAGTCGGCCTGGTGGTACACCGAGTCGAGTTCCAGCCACGGAACGCCGAGGACGCCGGCCAGCGCGGCGGCGAATGTCGACTTGCCGGCTCCGGAGCTGCCGACCACCGAGACCCGCCGCACAGCCGCCGAACCTAGCAGCGGTTCACCCGCTTGTCACCCCGATTTCCGCCCCGCCATGATGGGCACATGATCGCCAGCCAGCCGGCCAGCCAGGAAGACGGACAGCAGACGGGACACGTCACAAATGAGCCATGAACCGGTGCGCGCGCCGCGCGGCAGCCAGCTCATCTGCAAGGGCTGGCCCCAAGAGGCCGCGATGCGCATGCTGATGAACAACCTCGACCCCGAGGTGGCCGAACATCCCGACCAGCTCATCGTCTACGGCGGCTCCGGCCGCGCCGCCCGCAGCTGGGACGCGTACGCGGCGATCGTCGCCACGCTGAAAGACCTCCAAGACGACGAGACGATGCTGGTCCAGTCCGGCAAGCCCGTCGGCGTGTTCAAAACCCACGAGTGGGCTCCCCGCGTGCTCATCGCCAACTCCAACCTCGTGCCGCAGTGGGCGACCTGGGAGGAGTTCCGCCGCCTCGAACAGCTCGGCCTGACCATGTACGGCCAGATGACCGCGGGCTCGTGGATCTACATCGGCACCCAGGGCATATTGCAGGGCACCTACGAGACCTTCGCGGCCATTGCTGCCAAACGCTTCGGCGGAACCCTGGCCGGCACGATCACCCTGACCGGGGGCCTGGGCGGGATGGGCGGCGCGCAGCCGCTGGCCGTGACGATGAACGGCGGCGTGTGCATCTGCGTGGAGTGCGACCAGTCAAGGATCACCAGGCGCATCGAGTTCGGCTACCTCGACGAGCAGGCGGACAACCCAGACGATGCCGTCCGCCGGGCCGTCGCCGCGAAGAACAAGAGCCAGCCCCTGTCCATCGGGCTGCTCGGCAACGCCGCCGACATCTTCCCGCGCCTGCTCGACTCCCACGCCCCCATCGACATCGTCACCGACCAGACCTCGGCCCACGACCCGCTCACCTACCTGCCGAGGGGCGTCAACTTCGAGGACATGCCCGCCCTCCGCGCCGAAGACCCGCAAGGGTTCACCATAAGAGCCCGCGAGTCGATGGCCGCCCAGGTCGCTGCCATGGTCGGCTTCCTCGACGCGGGCGCGGAGGTGTTCGACTACGGCAACTCCATCCGCGGCGAGGCAGAGCTGGCCGGCTACACCAGGGCGTTCGACTTCCCCGGATTCGTCCCCGCCTACATCAGGCCGCTGTTCTGCGAGGGCAAGGGCCCGTTCCGCTGGGCGGCCCTGTCCGGCGACCCGAACGACATCGCCGCCACCGACCAGGCCATCCTCGACCTGTTCCCGCAGAACGAGGCCCTGGCCCGGTGGATCCGCATGGCCAGGGAGAAGGTCCACTTCCAGGGCCTGCCCGCGCGGATCTGCTGGCTCGGCTACGGCGAGCGCCACCTGGCCGGCCTCCGGTTCAACGAGATGGTCAAATCCGGCGAGCTCAGGGCCCCGATCGTCATCGGCCGCGACCATCTGGACACGGGCTCGGTCGCCTCGCCGTACCGGGAGACCGAGGCGATGGCCGACGGCTCGGACGCCATCGCCGACTGGCCGCTGCTGAACGCCCTGGTCAACACGGCATCCGGCGCATCCTGGGTGTCCATCCACCACGGCGGCGGCGTCGGCATCGGCCGGTCCATCCACGCCGGCCAGGTCTGCGTCGCCGACGGCTCAGACCTGGCCGCGCAGAAACTGGAGCGCGTCCTGCTCAACGACCCGGGCATGGGCGTCATCAGGCACGCCGACGCCGGCTACGACCTGGCCACGGCGGTGGCTCGCGACCGCGGCGTCCGCATCCCGATGGGGAACCCATGACCTTCGCCGACCTCTGGCACGACCTGGAACCCCTGGGCCGCGACCAGAGCACCGGCGGCTACCGCCGCTACTCCTGGACCCCCGCCGACGCCCAGTGCCGCGCCTGGTTCACCCGCGAGGCCGAAAAGCGCGGCCTGACCGTGCAGCCCGACGCCAACGGCAACCTCTGGGCCTGGTGGGGCGAGCGGCGCCCCGGTGCCGTCGCCACCGGCAGCCACCTGGACTCGGTCCCGGACGGCGGCGGCTTCGACGGCGCGCTGGGCGTGGCTTCGGCACTGGCCGCTGTCGACCTGCTGCACGAGGCGGCCTTTTATCCCGAACGATCAGTGGTGCTCGTCATGTTCACCGAGGAGGAGGGAGCGCGATTCGGCGTCCCGTGCCTGGGCAGCCGCCTACTGACCGGCGCCGTCGACCCGCAGGCCGCCCGGGAACTGACCGACGACAAGGGCGTCACCCTGGCCGAGGCGATGACCTTGGCCGGCCTCGACCCGGCGCTGACCGGGCCCGACCCCTCCCTGCTCGACGGCCTCGGCGCCTTCGTCGAGCTCCACGTCGAGCAGGGCCGTGCTCTGGAGCCGATGGGGCACGCCATCGGCATCGGCGAGGGCATCTGGCCGCACGGCCGGTGGCGCCTGGACTTCGCCGGCCGCGCCGATCACGCGGGCACGGCCAGGCTGGCCGACCGGAAGGACCCGATGCTCGCCTACGCGGGCACGGTCCTCGCCGCCCGTGAGGCCGCCGCCGGGAACGGCGCCCTGGCCACGTTCGGCAAGGTCATGGCCGAGCCGGGCGGCTCCAACGCGGTCTGCTCGGCCGTGCGGGCGTGGCTGGACGCCCGCGCCCCGGACGAAGCCACCCTGGCCGAGACGGTCACCACGGTTCGTTCGGCATCAGAAAGGTGCTCCGAGGCACAGGGGGTGACCCTCAGTGTGCGGCAGGAGTCATACACCCCGCTGGTCCGCTTCGACGAGGGCCTGCGGGACCGGATCGCGGGCGTCCTCGCCGCGGCCGGGATGCCCGCCCCCGTGCTGCCCACCGGGGCCGGCCACGACGCCGGCGTGCTCGCCGCCCGGCTGCCGACCGCCATGCTCTTCGTCCGCAACCCCACCGGCGTCTCGCATTCACCCGCCGAACACGCCGACCTGGCCGACTGCGAGGCCGGAGTCCGCGCCCTCGCCGCCGTCATCGCGGACCTGGCCGGTCCCCGATGACGAGCCGGTGCTGGCTCGCCGAGCTAGCCTGGCTGCCCGGCCAGGGCGTGCGCCGCGACGTCCTGATCGAGGCCGAAGGGGAACGGTTCACCGCCGTCACTTCCTCGGCTACCGACGTCCCGGCCGGCACCGCGCGCCTGGCGGGCCTCACCCTCCCCGGGTTCGCCAACGCGCACTCGCACGCGTTCCACCGGGCGCTGCGCTCGGCCACCCAGGCGGACCGCGGGACGTTCTGGACCTGGCGCGAGCGCATGTACGCGGTCGCGGCGCGCCTGGACCCGGAAAGCTACCACGTGCTGGCGCGCGCGGTGTTCGCGGAGATGACGCTGGCCGGCGTGAGCTGCGTGGGGGAGTTCCACTACCTGCACCACCAGCCCGACGGGCGCCCGTACGCGGACCCCAACGCCATGGGGCGGGCCATGGTCGCCGCGGCCGCCGAGGCCGGGCTGCGGATGACGCTCCTCGACACCTGCTACCTGGCCGGCGGCCTGGCCGCAGGGGGCCCGCTGCCGCTGGCCGGACCCCAGGTGCGCTTCAGCGACGGTGACGCCGTGCGCTGGGCGCAGCGGGTCACCGGCCTCGGCTACGACGCCCACGGCATGATCACGCCGCACGCCCGCGTCGGCGCGGCGATCCATTCCGTCCGGGCCGTGCCCAGGGACCAGATGCGCACGGTCGTGGCCTGGGCCCACCGCAGCGGCGCCCCGCTCCACGCGCACATGTCCGAGCAGCGCGCCGAGAACGAGGCGTGCCGGGCCTTCTACGGGGTGTCGCCGGCCCGTCTGCTGTACGAGGAGGACGTCCTCGGGCCGCGGACCACGGTCGTGCACGCGACGCACGTCGACGCCGGTGACCTGAAGCTTCTCGGCGGCTGCCAGGCGTTCGCGTGCATCTGCCCCACCACCGAGCGCGACCTGGGCGACGGCCTCGCCCCGTCGCTAGCACTGGCCGCGGCGGGCTGCGGGCTCACCCTCGGCAGCGACAGCCACGCGGTGGTGGACATGTTCGAGGAGGCGCGCGGTGTCGAGTACGCCGAACGCCTGGCGCGCCGCTCGCGCGGGCACTTTAACGCCGAAGACCTGCTGCGGGCCGCCACCAGCGCCGGGCACGCCAGCCTCGGCTGGCCCGACGCGGGCGAGATCGCCCCGGGGGAGTGGGCCGACCTGACCACGGTGTCCCTGGACAGCGTCCGGACCGCGGGGACGGCCGACGGGCTGGCGACGGAGGCCGCGGTGTTCGCGGCCAGCGCCGCGGACGTCCGCCACGTCGTGATCGGCGGCCGGGATGTCGTCTGCGACGGGGTGCACCTGCTGATGCGGGACGTGCCGGCGGAGCTGTCGCGGTCGATCCGCGCCGCCCTCGGTTATCCGGCACGGTGAGCGGTATGACCGAGATTCCCGTGGCGGACCTGGGCGCCGGGGTCGCCCTGCCGATGGTCGGGTTCGGTACCTGGCAGCTGCACGGCCGGCGCGCCTACGAGGCGATCAGGTACGCCCTTGACGTCGGCTATCGGCATATCGACACCGCCACCATGTACCGGAACGAGTCCGAGGTCGGCCGGGCCGTCCAGGGCAGCGGCCTGGACCGCGCCGAGGTGTTCATCACCACCAAGCTGCAGGCGCGCGACGCCGGCGACGCCCGGGCCGCCCTGACCGGGAGCCTGCGCGCCCTCGACTCGTCCTACGTGGACCTGTGGCTGGTGCACTGGCCGCCGCGCGGGCCCGCCTCCCCGCGGGTGTGGCGCGAGTTCATCGCGCTGCGGGACGAGGGGCTGTGCCGCAGCGTCGGGGTGAGCAACTACAGCATCGCCCAGATCGATGAGCTGATCGCCGCGACGGGCGAGCACCCAGCGGTCAACCAGATCCCGTGGAGCCCGGCCCGCTACGACCCCGCGCTGCTGGCCGCCCACGCCGAACGCGGCGTAGTGGTGGAAGGCTACAGCCCGCTCAAGGGCGCCCGGCTGGGCGATCCCGTCCTGGCCGAGATCGCGGCCAGGTACGGCGTCACGCCCGCCCAGGTCGTCCTGCGTTGGCACCTCCAGCTCGGGATCCCGGTGATCCCGAAGTCCGCCCGGCCGGAACACATCAAGTCGAACCTGGACCTGTTCGGCTTCTCGCTCACCGACGAGGACATGGCCAGGGTGAGTCGGCTCTGACTCCCGGCTTCTCCCCGTCCTCCGCCGCCACGGGGGCAGGCATTGTCCCGCAACGCGTTGCGGAAGGCAACGAGTTGTCCACAGGAAGGCCGTCTCGCGGGGTCGTTATCCACAGGCGGGCGCTCGGATCGGGAGCGGGGCGGGTGCGTCGTCCACGGTGGAAGGGACCGGACGGCGTGGGGCCGCCGGGAACCATCAAGGAGAATCGTTATGAGCCAGGGCGGATTTGTGACGCTCGTCGGTTTCGTGGCCAGGGAGCCATACCTGCGCGAGACCAAGGACGGCGTGCACGTCGCGGACGTACGGATCGGCGTCGTGACCCGGATGATCGACAAGCAGACCGGGGAGTGGGTGGACACGGACGCGTCGTACTTCACCGTGACCTGCTGGCGCAGGCTGGCCGACCACGCGAAGGCCAGCCTGCACAAGGGCGACCCGGTGATGGTCAAGGGGCGGTTCAGGACCACCAGCTACGAAGACAAGCTCGGCCGGCTCAGGACCGAGGTCCAGATCATGGCGGACACCGTCGGGCACGACCTGAGCCGGGGCATCGCCAACTACATCCGGTCGGCGCGCCCGCGCCAGGACACGGCCGAGGGAACGGCTGCGGGATTCCAGGGCACCGCCGAGGGATCAGCGCACGGCGACCTGCTTGACGAAGAGGCGATCGAGCGGTTCGGCCGGGAACTCGACGAGAGCCTGGACGGATCCCCGCTCGAGGCCGAGGCGCTCGACCACGCCGAGGCGCTCGACCACGCCGCGGCGCTCGACCAGGACGCGGCGCTCGACCAGGACGAGGCGGCCGGCGCCGTCGCGCCCTTCTGAGAGGCCAAGGGTCCAGGGCGCGGGTGTCTAAGGTGCCGCCCGGCGCGCGCGTGCTCGGCGTCATATCGTGGTCGCCCGGTGCGGCACCACGGACACCATCCGTAACCATATTGGCGTACCTTCGCTAGACTTCCGCGGACGCCATCGAATCCCGCAATGCCCATGAGTCCCGGAAATATTCAAGCGTGCTAACCTATCGGTTTTCCCGGCGGGGGAAACTCATCGCATCTATAATGTTACCTAACGTGATGGCCAGCACCGGAATGGCGATCCGGGGTCAGCCTGGCTCATGATGGGCAGGGGCATGTCAGCAGTACAAGAGACATTCAGATATCGGCAGCGGGGCCTGCAGCGGCTGGTCAGGAGGCCGTGGGCCTGGCCACTGCTGAGAATGCCCAACTCTTATATCGGGTACGTCCTGGCCGTCCTCCTCGGCTACCTAGGTCTGATCGGCTGGGAAGTCGCTACGACGGCGCTGGAGGCGGCCGATGTCGTCCTGTTCGCCGCGCTGGTGGGCGCCGCGGTGCTCTGCATCGAGGCGATGCGGCGCCTCGGTCAGCCGTCCGGGATGTCACGGGACCTTCTCTCCGCGTGGTGGCTGCCGATCGCGCTTTTGCTGCCGCCGCTGTACGCGATGCTCGCGCCGCTCGTCATCGGGGTCGTGCTGTTCCTTCGCGTCCGCCGGATGCCCGTCTACCAGCGCGCGTTCAATTCGGCCGGGCTCGGGCTGGCCGGTGCCGCGGCGTCGGCCACCTTCCACCTGTCCGTCCCGGATGCCGTCCGCGTCTCGCTGGCCGGCCCGGACGCCTGGCTGACGCGCCCGGCGGTGGTGCTGACGGCGGTCGGCTGCGCGGCCATGTTCGCCGTGCTCAACACGGGCATCTCGGCGTTCGCCGTGCGCCTGGCCGAGCCCGGCGCCGCGCTGGTCGCGATCCTGCGTGACCGGGAGAGCCTCCTGCTCGACCTCACCGAAACGTGCGTGGGCATCCTGGTCGCCATCACCTGCGCGCTCAGCTTCCTGCTGCTCCTCGTGGCGCTGCCGCCGGTCATCTTGCTGCAGCGCTGCCTCATGCACCAGCAGCTGGCCGCGGCCGCCCGCACCGACCCGAAGACCGGGCTGCTCAACGCCACCGCCTGGCAGCGTGAGGCCGACGCGGAGGTCAGCCGGGCGCTGAGGTCAGGCGCGCCGCTGGGCCTGCTGCTGGTGGACGTTGATCATTTCAAGCGCGTCAACGACCGGCACGGCCACCTCATGGGCGACGAGGTCCTCCGCTTGCTCGCCGCCGAGCTCAGGCAGCAGGTCCGCGAGTCGGACGTGGTGGGCAGGTTCGGCGGCGAGGAGTTCACGATCCTGCTGCCCCGTACCGACGCCGCCGAGGCCTGCCGGATCGCCGAACGGCTGCGTACCAGCGCGGGCCAGCTGGGCGTCTGCGCAGCAGAGGCCAGGATAAGGGTCACCGTCTCGATCGGGGTGGCGGTGCTCGGCCAGCACGGCGGTGACCTGTTCGAACTGCTGGCCGCGGCCGACCTGGCGCTGTACCGGGCCAAGGACGCCGGCCGCAACACGGTGCGCCTGCACGCCAAGGCCGCCGCGGTGCGGGACGAGACTACGGACGCGTGCCCGTAGGCTTGACTTCATGCCCGAATTCATCTACGTGATGAGACACGTGCGCAAGGCGCACGGCGACAAGGTCATCCTGGACGACGTCACGCTGGCGTTCCTGCCCGGCGCGAAGATCGGCGTCGTGGGCCCGAACGGCACCGGCAAGTCGACCTTGCTCAGGATGATGGCGGGCGTGGAGCAGCCGTCCAACGGCGAGGCTCGCCTGCTGCCGGACTTCACCGTCGGCCTGCTGGCCCAGGAACCCCAGCTGGACGAGACCAAGACGGTCCTCGGCAACGTCGAGGACGGCGTGGGCGACACCAAGCGCTTGCTCGCCGAATATAACGAGATCGCCGAGAAGATGGCGACCGACTACTCAGACGACCTGCTCGAGCAGATGGGCCGCCTGCAGGAAGAGCTGGACCACAAGGACGCCTGGGACCTGGACAGCCAGATCGAGCAGGCCATGGACGCGCTGCGCTGCCCGCCGCCCGATGCGGAGGTCGCCAGCCTGTCCGGCGGGGAACGGCGACGGGTCGCGCTGTGCAGGCTGCTGCTGTCCCAGCCCGACCTGCTGCTGCTCGACGAGCCGACCAACCACCTGGACGCGGAGAGCGTGCAGTGGCTCGAGCAGCACCTGGAGAAGTACCCGGGCACCGTCGTCGCGGTCACCCACGACCGGTATTTCCTCGACGACGTGGCCCAGTGGATCCTTGAGCTCGACCGCGGCCACGCCTACCCCTACGAGGGCAATTACTCCACCTATCTGGAGACCAAGGCGGGCCGGCTGAAGGTCGAGGGCGCCAAGGACGCCAAGCGCCGCAAGCGCCTTGAGGACGAACTGGAATGGGTCCGGTCCAGCCCGCGGGCGCGCCAGGCGAAGAGCCGGGCCAGGCTGGACCGGTACGAGGAGATGGCCGCCGAGGCCGACAAGAACCGCAAGCTGGACTTCGAGGAGATCCAGATCCCGCCGGGCCCGCGCCTGGGCAGCCTGGTGGTCGAGGTCGGCAACCTGGTCAAGGGGTTCGGCGACCGCTGCCTTTTCGAGAACCTCTCGTTCAGCCTGCCCCGTAACGGCATCGTCGGCGTCCTCGGGCCGAACGGCGTCGGCAAGACCACGCTGTTCAAGATGATCGTCGGCGAGGAGACGCCCGATGCGGGCACGATCCGCGTCGGCGAGACGGTCCGGATCGCCTACGTCGATCAGGACCGGGCGCGCATTGACCCGAAGAAGAACGTGTGGGAGGTCATCTCGGACGGCGAGGCGCATATCCGCGTCGGCAACATCGAGATCCCCAGCCGGGCGTACGTGGCGGCGTTCGGGTTCAAGGGCGCGGACCAGCAGAAGCCGGCCAGCGTCATGTCCGGCGGCGAGCGGAACCGGATGAACCTGGCCCTCACCCTCAAGCAGGGCGGCAACCTGCTCCTTCTCGACGAGCCGACCAACGACCTGGACGTGGAGACGCTGGCCTCGCTGGAGAACGCGCTGCTGGACTTCCCGGGCTGCGCCGTCATCACCAGCCACGACCGATGGTTCCTCGACCGGGTGGCCACCCACATCCTGGCCTGGGAGGGCGGCGCGAACTGGTTCTGGTACGAGGGCAACTTCGAGGCCTACGAGAAGAACAAGATCGAACGCCTGGGCGCCGAGGCCGCCCGCCCGCACCGCGTCACCTACCGCAAGCTCACCCGCGACTAGACCGTCGACGGCGCCGGCTTCGGCGTGGCCATGTACTGCGGGTTTGGCCGCCAGCCCGGCTCGGACGGCAACCAGACCATGCGAGAGCACGCGCAGGCGATCCGCGCCATCAGGGCCGCCACGCCGTGAAAGCGGTGGCCGCGTGGCTGCGACGACGGCACGTCGTCATCTGCCAGTGATGCCGCGCGGAGAACTCCTCTGCTCTACGCTTTTCCCACGGACCGGGGGCTAGCCATCGATCGGGGGACGCGTGAGGTTCAGCATGGCCGTGACGGCGGTACTTGCCTCCCTGGTCATGGCCGGTGCGCCGGCCGCGGCGGAGGCCGCAGGATGGCAAGCCGTCGTAACCACCGGCAACGACGTCTCCTACCCGCAGTGCGACCAAACGCTCCCGTCAGACCAGGCGTTCGGCATCGTGGCGGTGAACGAGGGGCTCCCGAACACCACCAACCCGTGCCTGGCGGCGGAAATAAGCTGGGCCCAGCTTTCGTCAGGCGCCACCCGGCAGCCGAAGGCCTCGCTTTACGTCAACACCGCGGACCCCGGCAATCACGACATCGCCGACTGGCCGGCCAGTAACAACAACCCCCTCGGCGGGAGCCACGCCGATGACCCCTACGGCGCCTGCGCCGGCGGGAACAATCCGGCGTGCGCCTGGCAGTACGGGTGGAACCTGGCCGAACTGGATGCGCAAACCCGCGGCGTCGCCGATCCGGGCAGCTACCGGTGGTGGCTCGACGTCGAGACCATCAACAGCTGGGAGTCCAGCGCCAAGGACAATCGCGCCGATCTGGAGGGCATGGCCGACTACTTCCGCCGCATCGGCGGGACCGTCGGCATCTACTCCACGACCAGGCAGTGGGACCCGCTCGTGGGCACGGTCCCGTCCTCCAGCTCGCTCTACCGCCTGCCGGAATGGCGCCCGGGCGCCAAGACGCTCGCGCAGGCAAGGAAGAACTGCCGCCTGGCCGTCCTGACCGGCGGAGGCAGCGTCACCGTCACCCAGTGGACCGCGCGGGGAGCCAACAGCGACTTCTCCTGCACCTAACTACCGGCAGGCGGGGCTAACCAGCGCAAACAGACGTAAGGTAGTGCTTACCGCGTTAGGGGGAGGGATCGTGACAGGTGGTGAGTCCAGGTTGCGCGCCTTGCGGCGCGAGACTTCGTCGTTAATGCCGGGCCGTGCGGGTCGGCCACACCCCGTCCCCGGTCCGGCGCTGACCCTCGACGTGCAGCGAAGGCCCGGGTATGCGGTGGTCATCGCCGCCGGGGAAATCGACATCGCGACCGCGGAACAGCTAGAGGAGCGGCTGTCCGCCGCCCTGGCGGCCGCCGGTCATCGGCTGGTGGCCGACCTGAGCCAGGTCAGCTTCATCGATGCCGCCGGGCTGCGGGTGCTGGACCGTACGGCCAGGCAGGCGGCGGAGCACGGAACCAGCCTGCACGTGGTCTGCGACCGGCCCCAGATCCTCCGGTTGTTCGAGCTCTTCGGCCTGGATCGCCGGGTACAGACGGCCCGCACGCGGGAAGAAGCGGTCCAGGCCCTCCGCGACGCCCATTTAGCGGCGCTGCCCTGAGCCGTGCCACGATGAGGTCATGCGCGTCCAGCGGTTCGGTGCCCATGTCGCTGCTGGTCCTCGGGGCGGCGCGGTTATCGAGGTCCCGTTCGACCCGGATCAGGCGCGGGGTGCCAGGACTGAGCACCGGGTCGGCGGCACGCTCAACGGCCGGAAGGTCCGCGGGACGATAGCGCGCGAGGACCAGGGCTGGGCCCTCGCCGTGACCCCGATGTGGATGTGCCACACGGGCGTGATGGTCGGCGACGACGTAGCGGTCGAGCTGGCCCCGGAGGGCCCGCAACGCGACGACCTGGCCGACGACATCTGCGCCGCGCTGGCGGCCAACCTGGCCGCCGCGGCGTTCTGGGACACGCTGGCGCAGTTCTACCGCAAGGCCTACCTCCGCTGGATCGACGCCACGACCCGGCGGCCGGAGCTGCGCCCGGCGCGCATCGCCGAGGTCGTGGAGCTGCTCGCGGCCGGGGTCAAGCAACGCCCGCGATCGTGAGCGCCACGTCCGCCGGGACGGCCGGGCGTCCTATTGTTGGGGTGTGCTGAACGGACCGCGACTGCGCCAGGTGGCCCTGGTGGCGCGCGACTGCGGCCAGGTGGCTGGCGAGCTGAGCCGGGCCTTCGGCTGGCCGGAGCCCTTCCACGACCCCGGGGTTGGACGGTTCGGCCTGACCAACGCGGTGTTCGCGGCGGGCGACACGTTCGTGGAGGTCGTGGCACCCGCGCAGCCGGATACCACCGCCGGCCGGTACCTCCAGCGGCGGGGCGGTGACGGCGGGTACATGGCGATCTTCCAGGTCCCGGACCTGGCCGCGGTCCGCCGCAACGCCGCCAGCCTGGGAGTACGGGTGGTCTGGAGTGCCGATCTGCCCGACATCGCCGGGACCCACCTGCATCCCCGGGATGTCCCCGGCGCCATCGTTTCGCTGGACTGGGCGGACCCAGAGCAATCGTGGAGGTGGGCGGGTCCTGCGTGGACGGGGCAGGCGCCCGAACACGCTCCCGGTGGCGTTACCGGGCTGACGATCGAGGTCGACGACCCGCCCGCCGCCGCCCGGCGCTGGGCGGCGGTGCTCGGGATCTCCGCTGCCGACAGCGGGGACACCACAGTGGTAGATCTGCCGGACGCGGGCCAGCGGCTGTCGTTCGTGCCTGCCCGCGGCGGTCGTGGCGAGGGGATCACCGAGGTGACCATCGCCGGACTGCCCGACGGCGGTCCGTGGGTGATTGGCGGGGTTCGCTTCGCCGGCGAGGAAGGGTGACATGACCACGCTCGATACAGGGACCGAGGATCTGCGGGCCGAGATCGACGACGGCGTAGCGGTGCTCACGATGAACCGGCCGGATCGGCGGAACGCCTTCTCCCCGGCCATGGCGTCCGCCATGGGGGCGATCCTGGCCCAGGTCGAGGCCGACGAAGCGGTCGGCTGCGTCGTGCTCACCGGGGCGGGCGGCGCCTTCAGCGCCGGGGGTGACGTCAAGAACATGGCCGCCGCGGCGGCGGACGGCGGGAACGGCACCGGCCCGTCCGTCGACGCCCGCATCCACCGCCAGCGGCTGAACCAGCGCGCTACCAGCGGTCGCCTGTGGAGCATGCCCAAGCCGACGATCGCCGCCATCGGCGGGCCCGCGGCCGGGGCTGGCCTGTCCCTGGCGCTGGCCTGCGACCTGCGCTACGCCGTACCGGGGGCCGTGCTCACCACCGCCTTCGCCCGGGTCGGGTTCTCCGGAGACTACGGCGGGTCTTGGTTCCTCACCCGGCTGGTGGGCAGCGGCAAGGCCAAGGAGCTTTACTACTTCTCGGAGCGGCTGAGCGCCGAGGACGCCGAGCGGCTCGGGATCGTCAACGCCATCTTCCCGCCCGCTGACTTCGAGCGGGAGGTCATGGCGCGTGCCCGCCGGCTGGCCCAGGGGCCGTCGCTCGCCTACCGCTACATGAAGGAGAACCTGAACCGGGCCGTATCCGGCGAGCTAGGTGAGTGCATGGACCTGGAAGTGACCCACCACATACACACCGGGCTCACCGAGGATCATCGCGAAGCCGCTCAGGCCTTCACGGACAAACGCGAACCGCGTTTCCACGGCCGCTAGCCCGCCCTGCGCGCCTGCGCCTGCACGCCCGGTCCGGTCGTCGGGGCCTGGATGGCCTGCAGGGCTCGCAGCAGCGCCGGGTTCGACACCCCGGTCCAGTCCTGGGCGAACAGCCCGTAGGTGGCGCGGTCGCCGAGCGCCCACTGCAGCTGGTTGGTCTGCGGGGTGGTGCCCTGGCACATGGTCCCGTCGAGCTGCCACCAGCACCAGTCGACGTCGGTTTGCCCGGCCCACGCCAGGAAGTTGCTGAACCATGCCCCGAGGCTGCCGTCCGACGGGCTCGACGCCCCGATGACCGTGGCGGCGCCGACGGCGGCGAGGCTGTCGTTGCCGGTGCCGAACTCCCCGATCCACACCGGGGCGGTCCCGCCGGTCAGGAGGAATCCGCCGGCGTTGTCCATCGCCGTGATGTAATCGGCCTGCGACTGCCCGGCTGAGTGAAACCAGGCATAGTCGTGCATCGAGTACGCCACGCAGTTGCCCTTGGCCGGCGCCACCAGCTTGGTCTTGGTGCCGGTCAGATCCCCGGCGTAGGACAGTCCCTCGCAGAAGAACAGCGCATCAGCGTCCACGGCCTGGATAGCCGTGGCGGTGCTGGTATAGAGCTGGCAGAAGTCGGTGTTCGAGTTCCCGTCACCCCACGACGGGGTGTAAACGGTACCGCCGATGGTGGCCTGCCTCGGCTCGTTCTTGAGGTCATAGCCGATCACCAGCGGGTTACCGGCGAACGCGGTCGCCACCGTCAGCCAGTCGCTGGCAAACCTGGAGGCAGGCCAGTTCTGGTTCCACCACAGCCCGTTCCCGTCCTGCTCCGAGCAGCACCAACCCGGGTACAACAGGTGGCAGTTCGGGATCACCATCAGGCCCGCACCGGTCAGCGCCTGCACGCAGGCCGTGTACACCTGCCACGGGGTGGAGCCGGCCAGATCCGGGTTCGCGGCGACACCCGCGGACGCCACCGGGGAGCCCCAGCTCACCGTCTGCAGCGCGAACGGGAACCGCACGCTGTTGAATCCCCATGCCGCGATCTGGCTGGCGATCTCGTTGCGATGCCGGTAGTCCAGGCCCCCGGGCGTCATCGCGTCCTGATGCGCCCCGGCCCAGTTGACCCCGGCGAGCTTGACCCGGTTGCCGTGGGCGTCGGTAATCCAGCGCCCAGAAACCGACAGCGGAGTGGCTATGGCCATGCCTCAAGACTAGGTATCGTGCCAGCCATGGGTATCCCGCTCAGCGATGAAACCCTCCGGCTGGTCGACGGAAGGAACTATGCCGTCCTGGCTACGGTGAATCCCGACGGCAGCCCGCAGACCTCGGTGGTGTGGGTCGGCCGGGACGGCGGTGACCTGCTGTTCTCCACGGTCGAAGGACGCGTGAAGCACCGCAACATGCTGCGGGACCCGCGGGTCAGCCTCACCGTGATCGACTCGGCCGACCCGGAGAACTACGTCGAGTTGCGGGGCCGGGTGTCGATGACCCCCGACGTCGGCCGGCGGCTCGACACCCAGCTGTCCTGGAAGTACGACGCCAGGGACCCCGGTGCGGACCGTCCCGGCGCGGTCCGCGTGGTCGTGCGGATGGTGGTGGATAAGGCCACCGGGTACGCCGCATGACTCCCGGGAGCCGTGCCTGCCAAGGCGTCACCCGGACGGCCGGGAACTGGCCGTCGGCGAAGTTCTGGTGCGACCTCTTGCCGGTGACGCCGTACAGCGGCAGGCCGTTGAAGGTGATCTGGCCGTTGATCCTGCCGAACTCCCCGCCGTGTTAGCGCCGAACGCCGCCGATGGACCCACCCAGGACCCCGCCACCAGCGCCGCTGACGCCACGCCCGGCGCAACCGTACGCATGACCCCGCATGACCCGCATGACCCGCTCCCATTCGTGATCCGGTTTCCCGGTATGTCGATCCCTCTCTGCTACGGGGAACGAGTCGCCGGATCGCCTGGTTCAGGGTCAGGTCGCGTCCACCGAGCGCGAGTTGGAGGAGAGGTCGCCCGAGTCGATGCCGAACGCCACGATGCGCGTCGGCTGGATACGGACGATGGTGTCCTCGAACCGTTCGCCAAACGCCTTGCCGCCCGACGGGACGACCTCCGCGTTCCCGCGCACTTCGATCATCCGCGGCTGCCAGGGCGGGAGCACGTCGTCGATCACGATGCTCGCCCGGCCGGTGCGCTGCACGTCCCGTAGTTTCTTGGTCTGGCTCATCCGCAGGCCACCCACGTCGATGGCGTCGTGCTCGGCGTTGTAGCGGAACGACGTCGGCACCACGTGAGGCTGGCCGTCCGCGCCGACGGTCGCGATCCGGCCCAGTCGCTGCCCGGCCAGATACTCCAGCTCGTCATCGGTGAACACGCTCATGCCCCGCTAACCGGATCGCCTCGCGCGGCATTCCGCGCGGACCTGGACCGTGGCGCTGGACAATGGACTGGTGATCGACGTCGAACCGGACCGTTTCGAAGAAATGGTCGCCACAGCGCTGGACGGATTGCCCGAGGACCTGGGCAAGCTGATGCGCAACGTCGCGGTGACGGTCGAGCACCGGCCGGGCCCGCCCGGCTTGCTCGGCCTCTACCAGGGTGTCCCGCTCACCAGCCGTACGTCGCAGTACGCCGGGGTGCTGCCCGACCGCATCACGATCTACCGATTGGCGATCTGCGCGATCTGCCGCACCGAGCAAGATGTCGCCGACCAGGTCCGCCGGACCGTGATCCACGAGATCGCCCATCATTTCGGCATCGATGACCACCGGCTCCGCGAACTTGGCTGGTGATACTCCAGAACATGCCCAGCCACCTCATCCGGGAGCGCGACCGATGAAACTGACCGACTTCGACGCACTGAGCTTCGACTGCTACGGCACCCTGATCGACTGGGAAGCAGGCCTGTCGGCCGTGCTGGTCCCCTGGGCCCGCGAACGCGGGCTGGCCATGACTACCGAGGAGCTGCTGACCGAGTACGCCTCCATCGAGGCCGCGGTCGAGGCCGAACACCCCGCGCGCCTCTACCCAGACGTCCTGGCTCAGAGCATGGCGCAACTCGGGATGAAGCTCCACGCCGAGGTCACCGGCGAAGACGCGGCCCGCCTGGCCGGCTCAGTGCCCGACTGGCCCGCGTTCCCCGATTCGCGCGACGCGCTGGTCGCCCTGAGCGAGCGCTTCAGCCTGATCATCTTGTCCAACGTCGACCGGGCCTCGTTCGCCGCGTCAAGCACCTGGCTCGGCGCCACCTTCGCCAGCGTCATCACCGCACAGGACGTCGGTTCCTACAAGCCGGCCCAGGCCAACTTCGACGCCCTTACCGCCGAGGCGGCGCGTCTCGGCATCGGGCCGGGCGGGCTGCTGCACGTGGCGCAGAGCCTGTTCCATGACCACCTGCCGGCGAAGCAGGCGGGGCTTCCCACCGTGTGGATCAACCGGCGGCACAACCGGCCAGGCTGGGGCGCCACCCCCGAGCCGCCCGCGCCGGTGACACCCGACTGGGAATTCCCGTCCATGGCCGATTTCGCCGCCGCGGCCGGCTCCGGCTGACACAGCGGAGCGACGGACCGCATCCCGGAAGTCCCTGAATAACGCCTGAGTCTTCGGGGTCAGCCCGAGATCGCGGCCGCCATGCGCGGGCTCGACGTTGACCAGGCTGTTCGCCGCCATGACGAGATAGTCCCAGAACTGCGCGTCGAGCGCCTCGTCCAAAGACAGCTCGTCGAGGGCCTCGCGCATGTTGCGCAGCCAGGCGTCCCGTTCGGCCTCTCCGATGGTGAACCTTGCGTGGCGCATCCTTAGCCTTGGATGTCCGCGCAGGTCATCGTAGGTGCGCGGCCCGCCCCAGTACTGCATGAGGAACAACCGGAGGTGCTCCTCGGCCGGGCCGAGATCCTGGGCCGGGTAGACCGGCCGCAGGACGGGATCGCGCGCCACGCCCTGGTAGAACCGGTGGACCAGGCGGCTGAAGGTCTCCTCCCCGCCCACGGCCTCGTAGAAGCTGGTCGGCTGGCTCATGCCTGAGAGCTTACGGGGCTATACTCCCCAGTGCCGCCCCGGTCGCGGGCGCTTGTAGCAGCCTCTTTCCTCCAGGAATCTCTCAGCCAACCATGAGCCATCCTCAAGTTGTTCACGAAACGCTATGCCGGTGAACATCTGGCAGCAGCACAGGACCCTCCTGATCAACGGAGGGCTTGTTGTGGTGCTGGCGGGCACCGGTGTCGGGTCATACTTCGCGATCCAGCCCAGCAGCACCGGCTCGTCGGTCGTGACGACAACGGTCGAACGGGGAACCGTGCTGGCCACGGTATCCGCGTCGGGCTCGGTGGAGCCCTCGCGGAACCTAGGGCTGAACTTCACCACGGGCGGCGTGCTGACCAACCTCTACGTCAAGGTCGGCCAGCATGTCAGTGCGGGGCAGATGCTCGCCAAGGTAGACCCGACGTCGAGCGACCAGAGCCTCACGATGGCGGAGGCGGGCCTGAGTTCAGCCCAGGCCCAGCTGGGAGCCGCCGAGGAGGGTATAACGCCGCAGGCGCTGGCCGCGCAGAAAGCCTCGGAAGCGTCCGCCTACACCCAGGTGCAATCGGCCGAGTCCTCCTTGACCGAGGAAAAGAAGGAGGTCGCCGCCGACCTGGTGTCCTTGGAGCAGTCGGTGACGTCGGCCCAGGACACGCTCGACGAGGCCGAGTCCGCCCTGGAGACCGACGAGCAGAACCTGAGCAGCGCCGAGTCCGCGTTGTCATCTGCCGAGGCCAAGCTCTCCAGCGACGAGGCCGCCGAGCAGGCTGCCTGCCCATCGTCTGCCGCCACGCCCAGCGCGGACTGCACGATGGACGAGTCGACCGTCGCCACCGACAAGACCACCGTGACAAGCGACCAGACCGCGGTCACGTCCGCCCAGTCGGCGATTACGTCGGCGGAAGACACCGTCACGGGCGACCAGAACAGCTACAACGCGGCGGTCGACAGCGAGAACAGCGGGATCGCCAGCGAGAACGCCTCGGTCGCCTCGGCCGAGCAGAGCGTGACCAGCGCGAAGAAGTCGTACGCCGCGACCCTCGCCTCCGACAAATCGACCGCCACGCCCAACCAGACCACGATCGCGGCGGACGAGGCCACGGTAACTAGCGACGAGGTCACGGTCACGCAGGACAAGGCCGCCGTCGCGGGGACGGTGCTGCACGCGCCGTTCGCCGGGACGATCGCCTCGATCAGCAGCAGCGTCGGCGAAGTGGTCTCGAGTTCCAGCTCCAGCTCATCGAGCAGTTCCAGCAGTTCCAGTAGTAGTAGTAGTAGCGGTAGTAGTTCCTCCAGTTCGAGCGAGAATGCGGCGGACGGGTCTTCAGGGGCAGGAACCGGCACCGGAGGGGCGGGCACGAGCTCGGCGGCCAGCGGCTTCATCGTCCTGACCAACACGTCCAACCTGCTGGTTGAGGCGGACTTCGACGAGACCGACGCGGCGAGCATCAAGGTCGGCGCGGGTGCGACCGTGACGGTGAACGCCCTGAGTTCCAACCTGTCGGGCACCGTGGCCGAGATCGACCCCACCGCCACCACGAGTTCGTCGGTGGTCGAGTACGGGGTCACGCTCGCGCTCAGCGAGCAGGCCAAGGGGCTCAAGCCCGGGCAGTCGGTGAGCGTCAGCGTGATCACCGGCGAGGCGAACAACGCGCTCTACGTGCCGGCCACGGCGGTGACCACCGCCGACGGCGTGAGCACCGTCGAGGTGGTAGGCGCGAACGGGGCGGAGGAGCGCCGGATCGTCACCCTGGGCGTCCAGGGCGCCACCGACGATCAGATCGTGTCCGGCCTGACCGAGGGCGAGAAGGTCGTCGCCTCGACGGCGAGCAGCAGTAGCAGCAGCACCGGCTTCCCGTTCGGCGGCTTTCCCGGCGGCGGCGGCGGTGTCGTCAGGATCGGCGGCGGCGGCGGAGGCCGCGGCGGAGGCGGGTGATGATGACCCCGCGGGCGGCCGGCGGCTCCGCTCCACCCGTACCCCCAGCCGGTGTCCCGCGGCCGGTGATCCGGCTGATCTCGGTGACCAAGACCTACGGCACCGGCGAGGCGGCGGTCCAGGCGCTGCGCGGAGTCAGCCTCGAAGTGGCGACCCGGGACTACGTCGCCATCATGGGGGCGTCGGGGTCGGGCAAGTCGACGCTGATGAACATCATCGGCTGCCTGGACGTCCCCACCTCCGGGCGGTTCCTCATCGACGGCATCGACTCCGCGTCGCTGGACGAAGCACAGCTCGCGCTGGTGCGCAACCGCAAGATCGGGTTCGTGTTCCAGGCGTTCAACCTCATCCCGCGGATGAGCGCGCTCGCCAACGTTGAACTGCCGCTGTCCTACGCTGGCGTCAAGCCTGCCGAACGCCGCCAACGGGCGCAGGCCGCGCTGCGCCTGGTCGGGCTGTCCGATCGGATGCGCAATCAGCCCAACCAGCTGTCGGGCGGCCAGCAGCAGCGGGTCGCGGTCGCCCGGGCGCTGGTCACCACGCCCAGCCTGATCCTCGCGGACGAGCCAACCGGAAACCTCGACAGCGTGGCGACCGCCGACCTCATGGGAGTCTTCGACCGGCTGAACGTGGCCGGGCGGACCATCGTCGTCATCACCCATGAGCGCGACGTGGCGGCCCACGCCAAACGGGTCGTCCAGGTCCACGACGGCCTGATCGTCGATGACCAGCGGCTGGTCGGCCCCGCCGACCCCCCGCCCATGTTCCGCCAGCGGGAAAGCGCATGAGCCCGGCCCAGATCCTCCGCTTCGCCCTGGCTGGGCTGGCCGCCAACAAGCTGCGCTCGGCGCTGACCACCCTCGGCATCCTGATCGGGGTGGGATCGGTGATCCTCCTCGTGGCGGTGGGCAACGGCTCGTCCCGCCAGATCGAGGAGAACCTCGACTCTCTCGGCACCAACTCGCTGACGGTCTTGCACGAGGGGGCCGGGCTGTTCGGATCGGCCACCGGCAACACGGGCGCGACGTCGACGGCGAACCTCACCGTGGCCGATGCCCAGGCCCTGTCCCAGGCCGCCGGCGTGACCAGCGCGTCGCCGGTCGTGGACGATAGCGAGACGCTGACCTACGGCGGCAACAGCGACACCGGCACCTCCCTGACCGGGACCTACCCGAGTTACTTCCAGGCCACGAACAGCCCGATCGGCCAGGGGTCGTACATCACCGACGAGGACGTCACCAACGCCAGGAAGGTTCTCGATATCGGGACCACGACGGCGAGCGACCTGTTCGGCACCGCGAACCCGGTCGGGCAGACCGTGGACGTGGCCGGGGTGCCCTTCACGGTCATCGGGGTGCTCAAGGAGAAGGGCGCCAGCGGCCTGGGAAACGCCGACAACTCGGCCATCGTGCCGCTCACCACCCTCCAGGAGACGCTGACCGGCTACGGCTCGCTGAACGACATCGTCGTCGAGGCGCAGACCCCGGGCGATGTCAACGCCGTG
>DATJQX010000034.1:0-5290 GCA_035505275.1 Streptosporangiaceae bacterium
TTCCGAGGACACCGCGCAGGTCGCCGCGGCCCTGACGGATTAAGGCAGGGTCCGGGTCAGCCAGACGACCTCGCCCCGGCCGCCGCGGTCGGGATCGACATGGTCGCGGTGGAACCCCAGCTTGTCCAGCACGCGGAGCGACGGGGCGTTCCAGCTGCCCACGGTCGACCACAACCGCTTCCGCCCGGTCGCCGCCGCGGCCTGGACCACCGAGGCGGCTGCCTCGGTCGCGTAGCCATGCCCGTGAACGCGCCGGAAAAGCTCGTACGCGATCTCGGGCTCGTCCACGCTCGCCCGGCCGACGATCAGCCCGCAGTATCCGATGAAGTCACCCTCGGCGCGGCGGCGCACGGTCAGCAGCGCGATCCCGATCTGTTCGGCCGACGCGAGGTGCGCCGCGATCCGCTCCCGCGCGGCCGCGACGCTTAGCACCCTGCTGTCCCGCTCGGCGGTCAGCGCCGAATAATCCTCGGCGTCCGCCTCGGTCCACGGTCGCAGGGCCAGCCGCCGCGTCTCGAGCTCCATCGCCATCGGCTGATACAACGGCACCAGACCAACCTACCTAGCGCCGCAGCAGGGCGCGGTTGCGCCAGGCGCTCGCGGGTGACGAGGCCGCCTTCCTACGTGGGCGGGCGGCCGCGTCCGGGGCGGATGGGCGGGATCGGGGACACCGGTTGCCGGCGCGGGCCCGACCACAGGGCGGGGACGGCGTAGACGGCGGCGGCCACCGCGTAGGCCGCCGGCTCGTAGTTCACCCGCCATCCGACGAAATCCGGCCAGGCCTGCTCGGGGTCGCGCTCGATCGGGAACCCGACCTCGCTCATCCGGGCCACCGCGCCGAGGAACTCGTCGTGCGTCACGCTGATCCCGGCACCCGGGTCGGGCTCATCCGGGATGTCGAATCCCATGGAACGGGCGATCCGGTTGAAGCACCGGAACCCGGAGCGCAGGCACAGCCGCGCCGGGACCACCGGCGCCGCCTGGGGGGACAGGGCCAGGAACAGCGCGGCGGAGTCCAGCACGGCCAGCAGCGCGGTCACCCACGACGAGAGGGCTCCCGGCGAGCGGAACCGGACCAGCACCGGGTAGGTGGTGTGGCTCTCGGCGACGTCGGCGGCCCAGGCCTCCCACTGCGCGTATAGATCCGGCATCGTGTCCAGGGTCGACACGCCCGTGCCCAGCGCGTAGTGAGTGCGCGCCAGCAGTTCGGGGCCCCACGACGGCATCCCGGCCCGCTCGTTGAGCAGGGCCACCTGGGTCTCCCGGCGGTTGAACGCCGCGTACAGGGTCGGCAGGTACGCGATCTGCAGCGCGAGGACCAGCAGCCCGGTCGCCGCGGCCAGGAACACGATCGCCGCCGGCCCGGTGCCGGCGGGCTGCGCGAAGCCGAGGGTGAACAGCGAGGACCCCGCGTCGACGAAAGCGGACACCACGCCGCGGGAGGCGAACGGCCAGAACAGCAGGGCGAACCCGACGTACGCGACGAGCAGCCACGTGGCCAGCTGGCCCAGCAAGACCGCCGCCGCCTGCGTGGCGCGCATCCGGTCCCGCCGCTGGTAATCGGCCACGCGTGAGATCACCCGCTCATAAGCCCAGTCGACCAGCCGGTCCACCCACCGCGTCAGCCGGCTGTTGACCGGCCGGGACACGATCAGCGTGACGGTCACGCTGGACACCGCCACGATCACCAGCAGGCCGCCGGCCACAGCTGCCACGACGCGGCCGGCCAACGGCACCACCATCGCATCGTCCTCCGCTCCCCCGAGGCTGCCCCGAACCTACCGGAGCAGTACGCCCAGGTGCAGGAAGCGGCCCGCGGGTTCGTTGCGCCCGTCGCGCACGTTTCACGCGGACGGCGACCGGGAACGTATGCGAATTCGCGTCCGCCTCCCGGCCGTCGGCATCACAAGGGGGACAAGGTAGCAATGAGCACCCCGAGTACCGCTGAAAGGCTGCGAGCCGCCATCTCCGGCGAGGTTCTCGTCCCCGGCCAGGCGGGCTACGACCAGGCCCGGCAGGCGTGGAACCTGGCCGTGGACCAGCGACCCGCCGTCGTCGTGGTCGCTGAATCGTCCGACGACGTGGTCCAGGCGGTGCAGTACGCCGGCACGCAACAGCTGCGTATCGCCCCGCAGGGCACCGGCCACGATGCCGGGGCGCTCGAGCCGCTCGACGACGCCATGCTGCTCCGGACCTCGCGCATGCGCGGCGTGCGCATCGATCCGGCCACCGGCACGGCGCGCGCCGAGGCCGGCGCGCTGTGGCGGGACGTGATCGTCCCGGCCGCCGAACATGGCCTGGCCGCGCTGGCCGGCAACTCACCGACGGTCGGCGTGGCCGGCTACACCCTGGGCGGCGGGCTGGGCTGGCTGGCCCGCCGGTACGGGCTGGCCGCCAACAGCGTCACCGCGGCCGAGGTCGTCACGCCCGACGGCCGTCGCGTCCGCGCCGACGCCGACAGCGAACCGGACCTGCTGTGGGCCGTCCGGGGCGGCGGCGGCAGCGTCGGCGTGCTGACCGCGCTCGAGATGCGCCTTTATCCGGTCGCTGAGCTGTACGCCGGGGACCTGTTCTTCCCGATCCAGCGCGGCGCGGAGGTGCTGGACGCCTGGCGGGCATGGACCGACACCGTGCCCGACGAGGTCAC
This sequence comes from Streptosporangiaceae bacterium, assembly GCA_035505275.1. Classification (GTDB taxonomy): domain Bacteria; phylum Actinomycetota; class Actinomycetes; order Streptosporangiales; family Streptosporangiaceae; genus Palsa-504. The sequence goes on from DATJQX010000034.1 coordinate 2,648, forward strand.
CTCCCTCGGCCGGATCATGCGGTTCCCGCCACTGCCCGAGGTCCCGGAACCGGTGCGCGGCCGCGCGTTCACCATGGTGGAGGCCGCCTGCCTCGGTGACCCCGGAACCGGGGCCGAACTGACCGAGCCGCTGCGCCGGCTCGGCCCGGAGCTCGACACTTTCGCGACGATTCCCCCGCCCGTCCTCGGGCAGCTGCACATGGACCCCGAGCAGCCGGTGCCCAACGAGGGCGACGGGGCGCTCCTTACCGGCTTCCCCACCGCCGCGATCGGCGCCCTGGACGCGGTGGCCGGCCCGGACGCCGACACCTCGCTGACCAGCGTGGAGGTCCGCCACCTCGGCGGCGCACTCGCCCGGCCCGCGGCAGACGAGACGGGCCAGCCCACCATGGAGGCAAGTCACCTGATGTGGGCCGTGAGCGCCACGCCGAGCCCCGAGGTGGCCGCGGCGGTGCGCAGGGACGCGCGGGCCGTCAAGGCCGCCCTCGCCGACTGGCACGCCAGCTACGACTACTACAACGCAGTAGAGGTCCGCGCCCCGGCCAGCGCGGTACTCCCAGCCGCCTCCCACACACGACTGCAGAAGATCAAGGGCAGGTACGACCCAGACCAGATGATCATCTCCAGCCACCCCGTCCGGCCCGCCCCCGTTGCGGCGTGAGCCGGGCGGCCGGCGAACTGCTTAGGCCTGGCGTTCGCGGTTGAAGAGCGTGGATCTCGGAGCGGGATATACGAGCCGGGCGATCGAGGCGGAGACCCACCCGATGACCCAGCCGGCGAAGACGTAGCCGACTCTGCTGATCGTGAGCGGGCTGGCCAGCATGCCCAGCAGGATCCAGATCACGGCCCACGCCACCGCGCAGCCAATGGAGTATCCCAGGTAGTTGCGGCGCCAGTACCACTTGCCGTGGCTCGAAGCGTTCATGTGCTCTCCCTGCAAGCCGGGCGAGTGTCCACTCCTGCGTAGGCTGTCCGGCTACTCGACTGAAAATATGATATCATTTTGATAGGCCGGAACCAAGCGGATGACGGGCTCCGCGGCTCGCTACGCGGCCTATCATGATCGGGGAGTTCATCATGCGAGCTGTCGACATCGTCATCCTGGTCTGCTGGGTGGCCTTCTGGGCCTACTGGCTCATCGCGGCCGCCGGCGCTAAGCCCGGCCAGTCGAATTGGACCCGGTTCGCGGGCATCCGCATCGGCGTGGTCCTGCTTGTTCTTCTGTTGCTGCGCGGCAGGGCGTTCAAAGGGCTCAAGGCCGCGAACAATCCGTGGTTGCTGGGCATCGGCCTGGCCGTCTTCTTGCTCGGGCTGGCGCTGGCCATCTGGGCCAGGATGTACCTCGGCCGGAACTGGGGGACGCCGATGTCCCAGAAGGACGATCCGGAACTGGTGACGACCGGCCCGTACCACCGGGTCCGGCACCCCATCTATTCCGGCATCATCCTCGCGATGATCGGCACGACGATCGCCGTCAGCCTGTACTGGCTGGTGGCGGTGGTCGTGATGGGAGCCTACTTTCTCTACAGCGCGGTCGTGGAGGAGCGGAACATGGTGCGCCTGTTCCCCGACTCCTATCCCGAGTACAAGCGGTCAACCAAGATGCTGGTTCCCTTCGTCATCTGAGCTTCCGGGAGGGTTCAGAGCGCGCGGAGACCGTCGAGCACGCTCTTGAGCACGCTCACCTGCTGGGTGTCGCGCCCCGGCGCCTTGACGATGCGGACCAGTCCTTTCTCCCGCAGGTCGCCCAGCAGGATCCTGACCACCCCGAGCGGCAGGTCAATCTGGGCGGCGAGTTCGGCGACCGCGGCCGGGGTCCGGCACAGGTCGATGAGCCGGCGGTGCTCGGGCTGCAGGTCTCGCGTGTCGGCGGGCGTGTCGATGACCGCGATGACCACATCGATCAGGTCCAGTCTTTCTCCGGGCGAGCGGGTTCGCCCGGCGGTCAGCGCATAGTGGCGGACGACCGGGCCGGCGTCCCGGTCCAGCCACATCTCGCCGCCCGAGGTCATCCCGGCGGTGCTTCCGGGACCCCGGCGCTTTCGGCGGGCCTGGGGTCGGCGGCCAGATGCTGGCGGATGCGCTTGACGAGCTTGCCCATCTCGTAGGCGATGAGCCCGGGCTTGGCGTCGGCCGGGCACACGGCGGCCAGGCAGGTGCCGTCGCCCGCCTCGATGGCGAACACGAGCGCCGCTTCCATCTCGACGATCGTCTGGCGAACCTGCCCGGCGCCGAACCGCTGCGCGGCCTCGCGGGCCAGGCTCTGCAGGCCGGCCGCCACGGCGCAGAAGTGATCGGCATCCTCGCGGCTCAGGCCCTGTGACGCCCCCAGGGTCAGGCCGTCCCGAGACAGCACCACCGCCTGGCTGACCCCCTCCACCCGCCGGACCAGGTCATCGACGACCCAGTCCATCGTCGCGGGCGTGGCTGGCGGCTCCATCACATGCCCTCTCGGTCTTCGGCCACGGCCGGTTGCTGCGTGCTGCCGGGCGGCGCCGGGTCGTCCAGCGGGTCTGGCTCGGACCGGGCGAGCAGCCAGCCGTTCTGCAGGGCCTCGAAGAAGGACCGGCTCTCCTCCGGGGTCCGCGGGCTGGCGGCCGGCGGTGCCTCACCGGACGGAGACCCGGAGCCGTTCTTGAGCTG
>DATJQX010000035.1:0-47282 GCA_035505275.1 Streptosporangiaceae bacterium
CCACGCGTGGACCCCCTGCGGGCCGCGTCCCTCGCCGTCGGCCACTTCGGGCTGGGACGCGAGCGTGAAGTACACGGCCTTGCCCGCAGGGGTGCGGTAGAAGCCCCATTCATCCGACAGGGTGGCGACCAGCATCAGGCCCCGCCCGGCCTCCGCGTCAGCCGAGGCCTCAAGCACCACAGGGAAGGAATACGACGAATCATGGACATCGACGCGCAGCTTGTCACGCGAGCAGGTGATGGCCAGCGTGATGGCCTGGTTCGCCTCGTGCCTGATGGCGTTGGTCACCAGTTCGCTGGTCAGCAGGACCGCGACGTCGGGGTCGACGGGGACATCCCAGGTATAGATGGCCGTGCGGACCTGGCTGCGAGCGTCTGCGGCCGCACCGGGCCCCGTGGTCAGCCGGATGCGGCAGATCTGCAGTTCGGTGGGACGGGTCGGCGCCATCGTGTTCATCGGGTTCCTTCGCGGGCCGGGGTCAAGCTGGTCCGGTAGAGCACTGGTCACTCTGCGCGGCTGCGCCCGGGCGGGTCCGAGCACCGTACCTGGGTGCTCATCGCCGGTTGCAAGAAAAATGGTGCTGCAACTTGCAGTGAGAGACATCGGTCAGCTGACGTATTTTGCGCCATTAAGGGTCATACGGGCACGTCTGTCGTCAGAGCCCGGTGACGGCGGCCCGGTCGCGGACGATGGCTGGCGCTAACCGCGGTTACCGAGAACGGCTCCCGCCGGTGCCAATGGCGTCCGTCAAGGCTTGCGCCCGACGCCTCCGTAGGCGGCCAAGGGACGCCCGGTGTCCACCCCGGTTCCGGGCCGCCATCGGTGCAGTTGCACCAGCCCCGGCTCGACCATTTCCAGGCCGTCGAAGAAGCGCAGGACATCGGGATGGGTCCGCGGTAGCGCCCGGGTTCCGCCCATGCGGGTGCTGAGCTGCTTCAGGGCCGGCGCCACCACTAGCTCCACGTCGCTGGCCGGATGCGCGACGACAAGGTAGCTGCCCGATGGCATCGCGTCCATCATCGTCCTGGTGATCTGCCAGGGGTCATCCTCGTCCGTGATGAACTGGAGAATCATGATCAGGCAGACGGCTATGGGGCGGCTGAAGTCCAGCGTGCCCGCCGCCTCCTTCAGGATCTGCCCGGCGTTGCGAAGGTCGGCGTCGATGTACGCGCATGCCCCGGCAGGGGTGCTGGTCAGCAGCGCCTTGGCGTGAGACAGCACGATGGGGTCGTTGTCCACGTAGACGATTCGGGACTCTGGAGCGGCGCGCTGCGCCACCTCGTGGGTGTTGTTGGCGCTGGGGAGGCCGGTTCCGATGTCGAGAAACTGGCGGATGCCTGCGTCGGCGGCCAGGTAGTGGATGGCCCGGCCGAGGAAGGCGCGGTTCATCCGCACGCCTGCCACGATCCCCGGGAACGCCTGGATCATCTCCTCGGCGGCCTCGCGGTCGACCTTGAAGTTGTCCTTGCCGCCCAGCCAGTAGTCGTAGATCCGCGCGATGGACGCCACGCTCGCGTCGAAACGCGGCCCCTGGCCAGCCTGCTCGTCTGTCACGGGTCAAGGCCCTTCGTCTATCGGCTGTTACCGGGATTATCCCACCCCGCCCGGACCGCCCGGACCGCCCGGGTACCCGGGCCGAGAGGCTCAGAGCCCGGCCACGGCCACCTGGGCTGGGTGCTCGACGGTGAACCGGAAGCGGATGGTCGCGCTCTGCCCTCCACCGAGCGGCAGTTCCCAGATGAGTTCACCCAGGTCGTTCTGCCCGGCCGGATCAGGGCTCGCCTCGCGCAGGCGCACCTTGACATCGCCGTCGGTGGACACCGGGATGTGGTCGTGCACGCTGACCCTGGTCTGGTCCGCGCGGTGATTTTCCACCGTGATCTCGTAGGCGACGTCGATCGTCCGCGTCCCGCCGATCACGGCCTTGCTCGTGCTCCGCCGGCGTAGCTGGCGTTCGACCCTGATCTGGTCGTCGACGCCGAGCTGGAGCTCGAATTCCTCGCCTGCGGCGACCGTCTCCAAACGGGTCTCGCCCACGAACCGGGTGTCATGGAAGACGCGGGCCGGGCCGGGCAGCAGCAGCAGCGGCGAGGTGTTGGTGACCGTCGCCCGCAGGTACGCCTCGGGGGCCATGACCGGGACCGCGAGGTGGTCCAGGCTGGCGTCGAGCGCGAACCGGGCGACCATGGTCTTGTGCGGGCCGCCGTCGGCGGGGACGGCCAGCGGGCGCTGCACCCGGTAGACCAGGCCGGCCCCTGACTCGCCGGGTTCGGCGGCCTGCGGCACGGCCTCGGGCATATCGGCAGGCGGGAAGGCGGCGGACGATACCGCGGCGGCCATCGGGACGGCTACGCCGGGCGGGACCGCCCCCGACCTCATGGCCAGGGACCTGGCTACCGGCTGCGCGGGCACCGGCCGGGCGCGCCCGATGTACCACGGGTCAAGCTCGGGCAGGTTCTCGTGCCGCCCGCGCCGCGTGGTGGACAAGACCAGCTCGACGGCGGGCCAGTCCTCTCCGGTCTGCTGGGTGACCTCCGCCAGGTAGCTGACGGCGACCTTTCCGTCCTCGAGCGCCAGGTCGTACAGCGGCCGCCAGGACGCACCGGGCACGTGGTAGGAAAACTCCACCTCGGCGGGCGTGGCGGGGATGGCGGGCGTGGCGGGGGTCGCCTCCAGGGTCGCGGGGGCGGCAGGGGTGGCGGGGGCGGCAGGGGTGGCGGGGGCGGCAGGGGCGGCGGGGGCGGCGGGGGCGGCGGGGGCGGCCTCCAGGGTCGCGGAGACCTCGGTAAACGCGACAGCGTGACCGGCCTGTTTTTCCGCGGTCGCCAGGCGCGCCTCGGCGGCTTCGAGCTCCCGGCGGGCGACACGCCTGCGCGCGGCGATCTCGCGGCGCCTGCCGAGCGCCCCCGCGGTATCGGCAGACAGGTGACCGGCCATCTGGGACAGCTCATCGTGGCTGGCGCGGCCGAAGCTCACCGCCCGCGCCAGCGCCGTGGCGGCCGCCTCGGACAGGTGGCCGGCGAAGTCCAGGCGCGCCTGCTCCGCGGTTTCCTCGTCGTCGAGCGCTTGCACGGCATCACGGCACCGGTCCACGTCCGCACGCAGCCGCGCGGTCTGTTCGCGCAGCGGACCGGCGCGGTGGCGACGGTGGACCTCGACGTCGAGCAGGGATAGGTCCCGCCCGCGGGCCGCGACGCGCACCGAGGCCGGATCGACGCTGACCGGAAGGTCACTGATGACCAGCGTCTGGGGCCCTGGCGGCAGGTCCGCCCGGCCGCTGCGCTGCACGCGGGCGCCGTCCCGGAAGACGGTCACGCCCGTGATCGGCGCGTCAAGACCAGTGCCGTCCGTCATCCGCCTCTCCTGTTTCTCCGCGGAAAGCGTGGTAGACAGCGGCCATGTCCTGGTCACCGTGCCCAGAGCCCGCCGCCTTGCGGAACTGCTGGTTCACCGCGTCCATCAGCGCGGCGTCGGTGCCTGCCTCCCGCATCGCATCCGCGATGAGCCCGGAGTCCTTGACCGCGCCGTACACGGTGAAGGCGGGCGGGAATTGGCCGGCGATCATGGCCTGGCCCTTGACGTGAAGGTAGGCGGCGTCGACGCCGCTGCCCTTGATGGTGTCCAGGAAGACCTGCGGATCAAGGCCGAGGGCCTCGGCCAGCGCGATCGCCTGGCCGGTCGCGGCCACGATCGTGCCGACCCAGGAGTTGGCGACCAGCTTGAGGCGGGTGCCGTCGCCCGGCCGCTCGCTGACCCAGACGGTGCGGGCGGCGATGGCGTCGAACAGCGGCGTGATCGGCTCGCGGAGCGGCGCGGGGGCGGCGGCCAGGACGATGAGCTTGCCCTCCTCGGCGGGCTGGCGGGTGCCCAGCACCGGCGCGTCGAGGTACCGGGCCCCGTATCTCCCGGCGAGGGCGGGCAGCCGGTCACCCGCATCCTGCAGGCTCACCGTGCTCGTCTGGGCCCACAGGACGCCGGCCGGCGCAGCCGGCAAGGCCCCGGTCATGGCCTCGGCGACCGAGGCGCCGTCCCACAGCATGGTGACCACCACGTCCGCGCCGGCGACCGCCTCGGCGGGCGTGCCAGCCACGCGGGCGCCGTCCGCGGCGAGCACCGCGGCCCGATCCCGGGACCGGTTCCACACCGTGACCCGCAGGCCAGCCCGCAGCATGCTGCGGGTCATCCCGGCACCCATGGTGCCGGTCCCCAGCACGGCGACACGGCTCATCGGCGGCCTCCCTTGGTAGGTACAGGCTCAGGCCAACATACCGGTGAGGCCGGGCGGGCGGCGCACCCGAGATCGCGGCCGGAATTTCCGGCGGCGGCCCGGGCTTGTCCCCGGCAGGACAGCCGCGGGCCCGCGAGCCGGGGGACCACCGCGGGAGAGGAAGTTGTGGGCGGGCGCATCAGCCAGAAGGTCGCGGTCGGCGTCGTGTTCGTCGCCGCCATGTTCATGAGCATCATGGATGCGACGATCGTGAACGTGGCCCTGCCCACCGTCGGGCGCGAATTCAAGGTGAGCGTCACCGCGGTCGACACGATCTCGATTGGCTTCCTGGTCAGCCTGGCCGTGTTCATCCCGGCGTCCGGCTGGCTCGGCGACCGCCTGGGCGGCAAGCGGGTCCTGCTCGCCGCCATCGCGGTGTTCACCGCCGCCTCGGCGCTGTGCGGGCTGGCCTCAAGCCTGGATGAGCTCGTGGCGTTCCGGATCCTGCAGGGCGCGGGCGGCGGGATGCTCGCCCCGGTCGGGATGGCGATGCTGTACCGCGCGTTCCCGCCGCAGGAACGCATCAGGGCCGCCGCGATCCTGACGGTACCCACGACACTCGCCCCGGCTCTTGGCCCGGTAGTCGGCGGGCTGCTGGTCACCGACCTGTCCTGGCGGTGGGTGTTCTACGTCAACCTGCCGATCGGCGCGGCGGCGTTCGCGTTCGGCGCGATCTTCCTCGAGCAGCCGGCTCAGGCCCGGCCAGGCCGTTTCGACCTGGCCGGCTTCCTGCTGTCGGGGCTGGGTCTCGGGCTGGTGATGTACGGCGTCTCGCAGGGGCCGAACCTTGGCTGGCACCGCCCGGAGGTGCTCGCGACGATCGCCGTCGGGGCCGTGCTGCTGGCCGCCATGGTCGTCGTCGAGCTGAGGACGGCCGCGCCCATGGTGGACCTGCGGCTGCTTGCGAACCGCCTGTTCCGGTCGGGCAACGGGGTCATCGTTTCCTCGTCGATCGCGTTCCTCGGCACCCTGTACGCGATCTCGCTGTACTACCAGGACGGCCGCGGCCTGAGCGCGCTCGGTTCCGGGCTGAGCACCTTCCCCGAGGCGCTCGGGGTCATGGGCGGTGCCCAGGTAGCCAGCCGGGTGATGTACCCGCGGCTCGGCCCCCGCCGCCACATCACCATCGGGCTATCAGGTACCGCAGTCTCCATCGGGCTGCTCGCCCTGCTGGGCCCGCAGACCAGCCTCTGGTGGGCGCGGCTGCTCATGTTCACCCTGGGGCTATCCATGGGGCAGATTTTCGTCCCGGTCCAGGCGGCGGCGTTCGCCACCATCACGCCCGCGGCGACCGGCCGGGCTTCCACCATGTTCAACGCCGTGCGCCAGCTCGGCGGCGCGGTCGGCGTGGCGCTGCTGACCACCGCCATCGTCCTCGTCGGCCCGGTTCACCTGGTAGCCGGGCACGCGGTGGCCAACCTCACCGCGTACCACGTAGCGTTCCTGGCCGCCGCCGTGATCGCCTTGTCCGGCGTGGCGTGGTCGCTCTCCATCCACGACGCCGACGCCGCGAGCACGATCCCCGGCCGGCGGGGCCGGCCTGCGCCAGAGTCGGCCACCGCTCCCCCGGCGGCGGCCTGACTGGCTTTACGCACTACGCTCACCTCGGCGCCATGGAGGGCGGATGAAGAGCTGGAACCGGCTAAGGGTGCGACGATCTGCCGAGGTGAGCATCGCGGAGCTGCCCCGGCCGGTGGGGTACGTGCTGGGCGGCGGCGGGAGCCTGGGCGCGGTGCAGATCGGGATGCTGCGAGCGCTCGGCGAGCACGACGTCGCGCCCGACATCGTGACAGGCACCTCGGTAGGGTCGCTGAACGGTGCGGTCATCGCCCTGGACCCGGGCCGCGCGGTGGACCGCCTGGTCCAGACCTGGGCCCGGATGACGCGCGACCGGGTGTTCCCCGGCGGCCTGCTGGCTCAGGCGCGCACCCTGCAGCACACCAGGACGCACCTGTTTCCCTCCACCGGGCTGGCGGCCGTCATCGCCGGCTTCATCGGGCCCGAGACCACCTTTGCCGACCTGAGGCTGCCGTTCGCAGCGATGGCCACCGACATCGACACCGCTCGCCCGCACGTGCTGAGCGAAGGGCTCGTGTTGCCGGCCCTGCTGGCCAGTGCGGCCATCCCGGGCATCTTCCCGCCCGTTCAGCTCGGCGCGCTACGGCTGTACGACGGCGGCCTGGTCGCCAACGTCCCGATGCGGCAGGCCCTGGCCATGGGCGCACGGTCGCTGGTCGTGCTGGACTGCAACTTCCCCGGGAACACCCTGGCGGCGCCCGCCACCATCGCCGAGGTGCTGCTCTATACCGTCACGGTGACCATGCGCACCCAAGCAATCTTCGAGGCGCCGCTGGCCGCCGCCGAGGTTCCGGTCGTCTACCTGCACGGTCCAGAGCCTCATCCGATATCACCACTGGACTTCCGCCAGACCGGCACGCTGAGCGAGGCTGCCTACCAGGCCGCCCGGTCGTTCCTCGATGACCTGCGCATCACGGGCCCGGGGCTGTACGGCTCGCCCTGAGCGGTCATGTCCTAGCGGATGGCTTCGTGCGGGAGCACGGCGTGCACGCCCCAGACCTCGTTCGCCACCTGCGTGATCCGGAGGTCGGCCGCCACGCTCGCCAGGGCGAGCGCCTCCGCCTTCGGCACGCCGAACAGCCGCTGCATCCAGCCGAGCATCGCGTCCAGGGCCGCGGTCATCGCCTCGTTCAGGTCCGGGCTGAAGCCGAACGTGATGCGGGCCGAGGGCGTCGTCGCATGGATCGTGTTCACCGGCGCGTCCGCGACGAGGTCGAGGTCCATCGTCGTGGTCATCCCGCATTCGATGGCCGTCCCGCCTACCTCGCCGTCTCCCTGGGCCGCGTGCCCGTCGCCGACGCACAGCATGGCCCCGGGAACGGTTACCGGAAGGCAGAGCACCGAGCCGGCCACCAGCGACCGGCAGTCAATGTTCCCGCCCCCGGCGGACCGAGGCGGGATCGTGGCGTGCTCACCCGGCTGGTCGGGCGGCATTCCCACCACGCCGAGAAACGGGGCGATCCGGACGCGCCACCCTGAGTTGCTGGTGGCGACGCGGGCCTCCGCGTCGATGTCCCATATCAGGGATGTCTTCTCGGACACCTTCAACTGCCGGTTCAGCGGAGTGTCCCGGTGGCCGGCGGATGTCCATCCCCAGGTGTCGGGCCGCAGATCGATGAAGCTCACGGCCAGGGCCATGCCGGGTACCGCCCCGCGCACGGCAATCGGCCCGCACAGGCAGTGGCCGCGCCGCTCGCTGAACATGGTCCGGGGCGTGTCGCGGCCAGGCTCCTGGCGGCAGAGGTAGCCGTGGGCATCCAGCGAATGGACGACAACCCGGTCACCGGGATCCACGGTCAGCACCGGCGCGAGATCCCGGGAGAACACGTCGGTCACGGTTTCCGGCTTCGAATCCAGGTAGTGGGTGGCCATCGCGGCCTCACGCCATGCTGGTGCGCTGGCCAGGCGTGCGGGCCGCCAGCGCCTGCTCCTCCGGTGTGCTTCCCGCCGCCCGGAACGGGGCCCTTCGCAGGATCCGGCCGCGTCCGGGAGCCGACAGGATCTGGCCTTCGGACACGATCACTTCTCCGCGGCTCATCGTCAGCACCGGCCACCCGCGCGCTGACCGTCCTTCGTACGGGTCGAAGTCCGAGGCCGACTGCATCCTGGACTGCGTGATCTCGAATTCCCGTCGGGGGTCGAGGAGCACGATGTCCGCGTCTGCGCCGATGCTCAGCGAGCCTTTCTGCGGCCACATGCCGAAGAGCTTCGCTGGATTGGTCGAGACGAGGGCGACCAGCTGAGGCAGGGATATCCGCCCGCGGCCGACTCCCTCGCTGTACAGCATGCCCAGGCTGGTCTGCACGTTGGAGACGCCCCCCGGGATGGTCGCGAACGTCAGGCCGGGCGCGAGCTTCTCGGCCACGGTCCAGGTGGTGTGGTCGGTGGCGTACGTCTGGATCTCGCCGGTCCTGATGCCATCCCACAGCGCCTGCTGGTCCGCCCTGTCGCGGATGGGCGGCCAGGTCACGAACTTTGCGCCGTCCGGCCGGTCGTAGATCGAGCTGTCCATGAACAGGTAGGCCGGGCGCGTTTCGACGTAGACCTCGGCTCCGGCGCCGCGGGCGCGGCGTACCGCGTTCAGGGCGTCGTTGCAGGACAGGTGGACGACGTACACCGGGCATCCGGTCTGCCGCCCGTACTCCGCGATCTTCGTTACGGCCAGCGCCTCAGCCGCGGTCGGCCGGGCGGCGTTCAGGTACTCCACGCCGCCGCGGCCCGCCGCGAGCAGCCTGGCGCTCAGGTGCTCGATCAGGGCTCCGTCTTCCGCGTGCACCATCACGATGCCCCCGGCGTCGCCGACCGCCTGGAGCAGCGCGAGCGATTCGACGTCAGACAGGGCGTGCTCGCCGACGGCGGTGAACATCTTGAAACTGGGGAAACCGGCCGCGACAAGGCCCCCGACCTCCGCTGCGGTCGCCGGGTCGCACGAGGTCACGCCGACATGGAACCCGACGTCGATGTGGGTGCCGGCCTCGGCCTTCCTGATCTCCTCGGCCACCGTGTCGGCCAGCGACCCGCCGTGCTGGATCGCGAAGTTCACCACGGTGGTGATGCCGCCGGCCGCCGCCGCCCTCGAGCCGCTCTCGAAGTCATCGGCCGTCCGCTGCTCGCCGATGTTCGTCTCGAAATGGGTATGTACGTCGATCCCGCCGGGCAGGACCAGCAGCCCTGAGGCGTCGATCTCCCGGGTCGCCGTCGCGTTGCCGGCCAGCCTGGCCGCGATGGCGGCAATGCGGCCGTCGCTGACTCCGACGTCCGCCTCGGCCACGCCGTCGACGGTGGCGACCGTCCCGCCTGCTATCAGGGTGTCAAACGTCACGTTCGGGGTGCTGCTCATCTGCTGACGCTGCCTTCTCCCAGCGCGCGGGGGGCGCTATCGAACATTGATGCCTGGTACAGGTATTGCCGGGCCCGAGCCGGGTCAGCCGCGGCGGCGCGCATGTCCTCGTCGCGCTGCCGGCGGGCCTTCGCGCTTGCTTCGGCGGATGCGCGTGAGTACTCGTCGGCCGTCGGGAGCACGTGAGTGATCGCCTGATGGCGTCGCTCGCTGCCGTACTCCTCTATCACGGCGGCATCTGCTCCCTCGAGAATTACCCGCCTGATGGCGTGGCCGAGCGCGTAAGCGTCGTGAAGGCCGGCGTTCAGGCCCATCCCGCCGAGCGGATGGTTCAGATGCGCCGCGTCGCCCGCAAGCGCGATCGCGCCCTTGGTGTACTGACTGGCCACGCGTTGATGCAGCCGGGAGATCCGGGCGTGCGTGATGGGATACGGCTCTGGCTGTGGCGGCAGGAACCCGCGCAGGCGCTCCTGGATGCGCTCCGGCGCCAGTATCTCCTCATCCGTCTCGGGCCCGTCAATGAGGAACACGATCCGGGTGCAGTTCTTGAGGGTAAGCACCCCGATCGATTCGTCCTCGTCGAAGATGTAGGTGACCGGAGCCAGCCAGGGCATGGCCGCGAGCACGTCGTAGTCGGTAGTGATCATCAGGTGCCTGGTGGAGTAGGGGGAACCGTCGAAGGCGATGCCTGCCGAATGGCGCACGGCACTGTGAGCACCGTCGGCGCCGACGACGAAACGGCCTTCCCACTCCTGGATGGTCCCGCTGGCGCTGGTGATCAGCTTGGCTCCCTGCGGCGTTCCGAGCGCGCCGGTGGCCCGCGTCCCGAAGCGCAGCGTTACTGAGGGGTAACGCTGCTCGATCTCCTCGCGCAGCAACTTCGTGAGCTCGGTCTGATCGGTCTGCAGGCGGACGGGGAACCTCGTTATGCCGCGCAAGACCCGGAAGTTGAACTCCGCGATCAGGCCCTGCGACCGGTCCCGGTACTGGAGCCGTTCGGTGAGCTTGCCGGTATCGATCAAGGGCCAGGCGACCTCGATCTCATCGAGCAGCTCCAGGGTGCTCGGATGGAAGGTCGAGGCCTGCGAACTCGGGTTCAGGGTCGGCTCGGCCTCGAACACGATGACCGGTATTTCGTGCTGGCCGAGCAGCGTCGCCAGGGTCAGGCCGACCGGACCGGCTCCGGCAATCAGTACCGTCACCAGGTTCACCTAGCCGGAGGTCCAGGCGACGGCGGCGATCTCGACGAGGAAGGCGGGATTCGGCAACCCGCTCACGACCGGGGCACTGATCGCGGGCGGTGGGTCGAACCGCTCGGCGATCGCCCGCATAACGCTGGCGCAATCCTCGAAGCGCTGGATGTAGGCCGTTACCTGGACGACGTCGCCGAGGTCCGAGCCATTTTCTTCCAGGATGTCCCGGATGTTGTCCAGGACCTGTACCGCCTGCCGGTAGGCATCGCCAGGGCCCACTACCTCGCCGGCGGAGTCGACAGGGGCGGTCATCGACGTGTAGATCGCACCGGTTCCCGAGGCCCGGACCGCCCTGGAATAGCCGACAGGCGCCGGGAGCCGGGAGTTATGCAGTACTGTCCGCGGCATCGGCGTCAGCCTCCGCTCGGCTGCTGGCTCACGACATCCTGGACGAACGTGGCCACCGACCGCGCCACGAGATCCTCGCCGCCGATGTAGCTGTGATCGGCGTCCGGCACCACGACGATCTGCCGGATGGCGCTGGCGCTCGACTCGTAGCCCGCCTGCCAGATCTCCGTGTCGGGCACCTCGGCACCCCCGTAGACGCCCAGCAGGGGGACGTCAATCTTCAGCATCCACCGCTGCCATATCCCTTCGGGCTCGTCCGCACGCTCGACCAGGGAGGCAGCCGATATCGCGAAGTACCATTCCGGCACCGGTATGAGGACATGACCCTGGCCGGCGGCGAGCAGGTCCCGGGCCCGCGCCACCGTTTCGTCACGCTCGGCGTCCGTGGCGAACCAGGTGGGGAAGGGCATGCGGTGGGTGTGGACCGGGGAGAGCAGGGCCACGCCGGCTATCCCGCCGACTTCGGCGGCGTACTGCGTCGCGTAGTAGCCGCCGGACGACTTCCCGACGACGAACACGTCACGGTATCCGCGACCGTGCAGCCAGCCCACCGCGCCGCGGACGTCGAGGATGCCCTCGGCGATTCGCTCCCACATCCCGCCGCCGGCCGAGACCAGCATGGGCGGGGTATTGGAAAGGCGCGGCCTTCCAGGGGCGTTGATCCGCGAGAACCCGAGGTGGTGCATTCGCATGTTGATGCCGAAGTGGTGCCACGGCGCTGCCTGCATCTCCGGTGACTCCGGGATCCACCGGCCCGGCCCGGTGTAGAAGCCGCCGCCCTTGCCGTGCAGGTAAAGCACGGCAGTAGTGGAGCCTGCGGCGTGGTCCGGGTAGCGGAGGAGGCCGTCCAAACTCAGGCCGTCCTCGGTATCGAAGGTGACGAGTTCAGTAACTAGCAAGGCTGGTTTTCCTCTCTGTGCGCCGGTAATCCGCGGCTGTGTGTCTATGCGCTGGTCGCGTCGTCGGCCCCTTGGAGCGGTTCGCGTTCGAGCAGTCTCAGGAACTCGCGTGCCTTTGCGGTGGCGGGGTGAAGGAGGATCTGGGACGGGGGTCCGTGCTCGACGACCTGCCCGGCGTCCATGAAGACGATGCGGTCGGCCACCTCGCGGGCGAACGGCAGTTCGTGGGTAGCAATGATCATGGTCATGCCGGATGCGGCCAGGCGGCGGATGACCGTCAGCACCTCGCCTACCATTTCCGCGTCGAGCGCAGAGGTGGGCTCGTCGAGCAGCATCAAGCGCGGGTCGATCGCCAGCGCCCGGGCGATCGCGGCTCGCTGCTGCTGGCCACCGGAGAGCTGGTGCGGGCGCTTGCGCATGTGGCTGCTGAGGCCGACGTTCGCCAGGAGTCCTTCGGCCCGTTCCCTCGCGGTCGCCTCGGGCTGGCGGTACACGAACCGCGGGCCGCTCATCACGTTCTGCAACGCACTCATGTGCTGGAACAGCTCGAAGTGCTGGAAGACCATGCCGATGCGCACGTTCCGGTGAGCCAGGGCCAGAGCCCGGCCGCGCAGCAGCTTCCCCTTGGCGTTAGTCCCGAAGCTGGCGCCGCCGAACAGGACATCTCCGGAGTCGACGGGCTCCAGCCGGGCAATGGCGCGCAGCAGCGTGCTCTTGCCGCATCCGCTCCTCCCGATCAGCGCGACGACCTCACCCTCCCGGACCTGGAGGTCGATCCCGCTAAGGGCGGGCACGCCGCGGTAGGCCTTGTGGAGGTCGCTGACCTCAACCAGGACGGCGCCGTCGGCGGGCTCCGGCGCGGCGGCTTGGTCGGGGACCGCGCCATCTGGTCCTGGTTGTCCCGGTCCTGGTTGCCCAGGTTGTCCTGACCACGCGGCGCCCGCGTCGGGTCCGGCGTAGGCCTGCTGCGGAGCAGCCGGCGTCGCGGATGCCGCGGCTGAGGGCCGCCCGGTCAGCACGCCGGTGCTCGTCGACCGGACGAGACCAGACCACCGCCGCGCCAGGCTATGCCAGCCCATCTTCTTCCCGGGGTCGCGGTCGAGATCGAGCACCCACTCCAGCCAGAGCTGGATCGCGGAGACTATCCAGGTAAGGACGAGGTACATAACCGCGGCTGCGGTGTACACCGGCAGGATCTGGAAGGAAGACGAAGCCAGCGACTGGCTACGGAGCGTCAGTTCGGAAACGGAGATCGTGGACGCCAGCGAGCTGGCCAGGATCAGGACGACCACCTGGTTGGCCATCTGCGGCAGCGCGATTCGCGCCGCCTGGGGCAGCACGACGCGACGTGCCGTCTGCCCGGGCGGGAAGCCGAGAGACCGGGCGGCCAGGAACTGGCCCCGATCCAGCGACGTGACCGAGCCTCTCATGATCTCGCTGAAGAAGGTGCTGGTATTCACCCCCAGCACCAAAATAGCGGTGTCTGAAGCCGAGATGGTGATGCCCACGGTCGGCAGAACGTCATAAACGAAAAGCAGTTGCAACAGCAGCGGCGTGCCCCTGGTGATCACGGCGTACAGCCGGACCACCAGGGGCAGGACGGGAACGCCCGAGAGCTGGATCGCGGCCAGTATCAGGCCGCCCACCAGGCCGACCACGAACGCACCCGCCGTGATCTCGAGCGTCACCACTGCCCCGCCGAGCAGGTAGTGCAGGGTCAGGTAGTGAAGGAAGGTGCTCACGAGGCCGCTTGGATCATAGTGCGGCGGACACTACCGGCCCACGCAGCGAGGATTTCGGTGATCACGTGTCGAGCGTGGCCGTAACCTGGTCCGTTGGCAGGTAGTCCCATTTCTTGAGGATCGGCGTCTCCAGGTTGTTGGCCTGCATACCCTGCACCGCGGCGGCTACGGCCTGAGCAAGCTCTGGGTCGTGCTTCGAGATTGCGATGCCGATATCGAAGGTGAGGGCGGGTACCACGATGCTGGAGGCTATCTTGCCGGCGTATTCCTTCAACGCGGGCGCCGCGAGTTCCGCCGCACCGATCGAGAAGTCGAGCCGACCGCTGGCCAGCGACAGGAAGATCGTGCCGATGTCCTGGTAGACGTTGATGGTGATCTTCGGCTTGCCTGACTTGACGCACTGAGCGGAGACCGACTGCAGGTAAAGCAGCTCGACGCTGCCAGTCGTGACACCGGTGGTCAGGCCGCAGAAGTCCGTGACGCTGTGAATCTTCGAGACGAGGCTCGGGCGGACCACGGCTTCCTCTTCTGACACCCGGTAGGCGACGAAGTCCAGCACCTTCTCGCGGGCGGGAGTCACGTAGACGCCCTCGATACCCAGCGGTGTCCGGCCGCTCTGGACGGAGGCGATGACGTTATCGAAGCCGGCGGGGACATAGGTGTACTTGAAGCCGAGGCACGCGGCCACTACCGCCATCATGTCCGGCTCAAGTCCGATGATCTGAGCCGGGTTCTTGGGATTGGCGTAGGCGTCTGGCGGCTCGCTGTTCGATGTGCCGACGGATATGCTCGACGGCAGGCCCGAATACTTCGAGCGGATGCCGGAGCACGTCGACCCGAATGCCTGTGATCCATCTACGGCCGCGCTCGCGCCCGACGAAGTAGTTGCGCTTGAGGTGCTTGAGGTAGAAGAACTCGAGCTACATGACGTGAGGGCCAGACTGGCCGCCAGCGCCACGCCCGAGATCCCGAAAAAAGCTCTAGACCGCCGGTACATTCTTCCTCCTGGCAGGAGTCTCGGTCAGAGGATCTTGGCTCGCCCCGTCGTGAGCTAATTGATCGTGAGCCGATTCAATTCGGCTGGATTCCACGGGTAACGCACAGGCCACCCGCAGCATGCGCTCGCGACGCTTCAGAGCAACCGTGCACTAGCGGCTCGCGGCCGGTCTCCCGATCACATGTGAGTGTGACACCTAACGCAACGACCGTCAAGGCTCTCGTCGCGATCGTTACCTGGTTGGTTCGCGTCCTTTGCAGCGTAGATGCTGGCCAGTGCAACTTTCCCGGACCACTTGAGACCTTTCACGATCGAGTCATCACCATGTGTAATGTATACATGCATAGGCTGTAGTCTTGACGAGCGCACATGAAACTGCAACACTCGGCGCATGCGGCCAGAGTCAGCTGTGCCCGTTTCTTCGGGTGCCGGTGAACGCCTGACCGCCAGCCTCGCGCCGTCTAGTGGCAGCCTTGACGACCGGCTTACCGCGGACTCCGGGACGTTCTTCTTCCCCGGCCTGGTGATGCTGGTGCGGCTGATCCTTGACCAGCAGCGCCGGGACCAGGCCGATGGACGGCGTACCCGGGCCCTGGTCACCGGCTACCCTGGCTCGCCGCTCGCCGGACTTGACCTTCAGTTGCAGCGCGCAGGGAAACTGCTGCCGCCGCTCGGGATCGTCCACCAGCCCGCCGCGGCCGAGGAGCGCGCGATGGGCGCCCTCATGGGGTCGCAGATGCTCGACAGTTTCCCGCACCGCGATTGCGAAGGGGTGGTGGGTTACTGGTACGGGAAGGGTCCCGGGGTGGATCGCAGCGGCGACGCCTTGCGCCACGGCAACTTCGCCGGGACCAGCGAGCAAGGCGCGGTGGTGATCCTCTCGGGCGAGGATCACGAGGCGAGCAGTTCCACCATGCCGTTCCAGCAGGAGTACGCCTACGTCAGCGCTGGCATCCCGGTCCTCTACCCGGCCTCCGTGGCGGAGTTTTACGAACTGGGATTGCACGCGGTCGCCATGTCCAGGTTCAGCGGGTGCTGGGTCGCGCTGAAGCTGGTGACCCAGCTGTGCGACGGCGGCCAGAGCATGACGGTGGCACCGGGTCAGCGGATGCCCGAGCCGCCGGTGCTGGAACTTGACGGGGTCCCCTTCCGTAAGCGGACCGACTTCACCTTCTTCCCCGGCCGCAATGTCGATGTCGAGCGGCAGCTGTACCGCGAGCGCCACGCCGCGGTTCTGGCCTACGCGCGCAAGCACCAGCTGAACCGGATCATCGCGGCGTCTGACCGCGACCGGCTTGGCATCATCACGGCGGGCAAGAGCTACGCCGATGTGCGCCAGGCGCTGGCGGACATCGGGCTCGACGGCGAGGCGCTGGCCCGGTCGCCGATACGCGTGCTGAAGATAGGACTGTCGTACCCGCTGGATCCGTCGCTGCTGGCCGCGTTCACCGCCGGGCTTGACCAGGTCCTGGTGGTGGAGGAGAAGCGGGACTTTCTGGAGCTGCAGGTGAAGGCGGCGCTGCAGGACGCGGGGGTCACGGTCCCGGTCGCCGGCAAGCACGATCCTTCCGGCCGCGTCATGCTGCCCGTCGAGGGCGGGTTCGACGCCGACGTACTGCTCGAGCGAATCGGCCCGCTGCTGGCCGGCCACGTCCCGGCGTCCTCGGCTTTGCCGGCGCGCACCGGGCGCCTGGCGCAGGTGCGGGCACGGACCTATACCGCCCAGGGCGTCCGGACGCCGAACTACTGCTCGGGCTGCCCGCACAGCTTGTCGACGCGCCTGCCAGCCGACCGGATCGCCTGGGGAAGCCCGGGCTGCCACAGCTTCGCCACGCTCATGGAGCAGCCTGAACGGCAGATCACCGCCATGACTCAGCTGGGCGGTGAGGCACTGCCCTGGATAGGCCTGGCGCCCTTCACCGACCAGCGGCATATGGTCCAGAACGTCGGCGACGGATCGCTCTGGCATTCCGCTTACGACAACATCAGGGCCTGCGTCGCCGCCGGCGTCAACATCACCGTCAAGATCCTTTACAACGGCGTGATCGCCAACACCGGTGCCCAGTCCGCGCCGGGCGCCCGCAGCATCCCGCAACTGACGAGGCTGCTTGAGCAGGAGGGAGTGGCGGCCATCGCCCTGCTCACCAAGCAGCCGCGGAGCTATCGCCGATCCGGGCTCAGCCGGATCACCACCTTGCATGAGGCGCGGGAGATCATCGCGGTTCAGCAGCGCCTTGAGCAGGTGCCAGGGGTGACGATCCTGATCTACGACGAGCCCTGCGCCAACGAGCGCCGGCGCCTTCGCAAGCGCGGCAAGCTGGACCCGGCGGCCGAGTTCGTCGCCATCAACGACCGGGTCTGCGAGAACTGCGGGGACTGCGGCGCCAAGAGCAACTGCATGTCGCTGCAGAAACGGCCTACGGCGTTCGGCGACAAGACCATGGTGCACCCCTCGTCGTGCAATCAGGACTACAGCTGCCTCGAGGGTGACTGCCCGTCATTCGTGACCGTGAGGGTGGCTCCAGGCACCGGCTACCGGCGCCCGGACCCGCCCCGCGTCGCCGCAGATGAGATCGCAGACCCGGACGGCCCGGACCTGGCCACCGCGCGCCCGTATCGGATACTGGCTCCCGGCGTCGGAGGCACGGGAGTGCTGACCATGAACGCGATCCTGGCCGTCGCCGCTACCCTCGACGGGCTTGAGGTCACCAGCTACGACCAGACCGGCGCGGCGCAGAAGTGGGGGACGGTGCTGTCCAGCCTCACGCTGGCTCCGGCCGGGGTCGGCCTGTGGTCGAACAAGGTGGGTCGGGCGCAGGCGGACCTGTGTCTCGGCCTGGATCTTGTCGCCGCCGCGTCGCCCGCCTACCTGGACCGTTATGCAGCGGACCAGACTGTCGCCGTGCTCAACTCTGACGTTCTCCCGACCGGGGAGATGGTCCGCAACGTGTGGGCTGACTTCGACGCGGCCGCCGGGGCGGCGTTGATCGACGGGTACGCGCGCCCCGGCCAGACCGTGACCGTCCCGGCGCGGACCATGGCCGAGGTTCTCTTCGGGGACTACGTGTTGACCAACATGGTGACACTGGGAGCGGCGGTGCAGGCGGGGACGGTGCCGATCTCGCCAGCCAGCATCGAGCACGCTATTACCCTGGGCCGGACCGCAGTCGAGGACAACGTTCAGGCCTTCCGCTACGGCAGGCTGTGGGTGGCCGACCCCGGCCGGGTCATGCCGCTGCTGCTGGCGGCTGAGCCGGACCCCAGGCGCTCGTGGGACGATGCCGTGGCCGCGCTGACACCGCGAAGCCGGAACGCGTACGAGCGCATCTGGGCCCGGGCGCCCGGCCTGGACGAGTCCTCGCGGGAACTGCTTGGCCTGCGAGTGGCCGACCTGGTGGACTACCAGAGCCCGGCCTATGCCGATGCCTACCTTTCTTTTGTGCTGGAGGTGGCGGAGCGCGAAGGGACGGTCTGCCCCGGGCCGGGCGCGCTCACGCGAGCGGTGATCAAAGGCTTGTACAAGCTGATGGCCTACAAGGACGAATACGAGGTAGCGCGGTTGTACCTCAGGGCCGGGTGGCGCCGCGAGATCACCAAGACGTTTGAGGCGCCGGTGCGTGTCTCTTACCGGCTTCACCCGCCGCTGCTGCGCTCACTTGGCCTGCGCCGCAAGGTTGAGCTCGGCCCGTGGTTCACTGCGGTATTCGCCGTGCTGCATCGGATAAGGGCGCTGCGAGGGACGCGCCTGGATCCATTCGGGTACGCAGCAGTCCGGCGGGAAGAGCGGGCCCTCATATCGTGGTACCAGCAGGTTACGAGGGATGCGCTCGCCCGTCTGACGCCGCGCAGTTACAGCACAGCAATAGAAATTGCGGAGTTGCCTGAGCGCATCAGAGGCTACGAGGACTTGAAGCTCCGGGCCGGGCAGCAGGCACGCGAGCGGGCCGCGGAACTGATCGACGAGATGCAAAGGCCGCGCCTGCCCGTCGCGATGACTCCCGGACAAGGACCATCATGAGCCAAGGCTGCGAAGCTCCTCATAATGGCCACTGACCGGGAGGCAAACCTGTCAGCCACCGGGACGGGCGTGGTCGCGGACGATACGGCCGCGCGGGCCGGCTCCTCAAGCCGCGGATCTCGCGGCCTGGCGCGGATCACGGTGCAGCGCCGGGTCGAATGGGTCGATACCGACGCGGCGGGCCATCATCACTTCAGTGCGCCATTGCTGTGGGTCGAGCAGGCAGAGAGCCTGCTCTACGACCGCCTTGGCATAGTAGATTTCATCGCCGCCTCGGTGCCAAGGGTTCACTTCGACATCGATTACCTGGCGCGCTTGAAGTATCGTGAGATGTTCGAGCTTACCCTGATGGTCGAACGCCTCGGGCGATCATCGCTCACGTATCGGTTCGAGATAAAGGCTTCAGGTGAACTGGTGGCGCGCGGAAGCCTGGTGGTTGTATTGACGCGACGATCAGACAGAAAAGCCAGCCCGTGGCCGCAGCAAGTGAGGAGCATCCTTGCCCAGGCCGGGGATCAGAGCCAGTGATGCTAATCGCTCCTAGCGATTGGGTGAAACACAGCGATGACGCGAGCAGCGATGGATAGTGAAGAGGCCGAAGACCATCCCAAGCTGCCCCGCAGGCAGCAGGGTAGCCAGCCGCAACACCTGCTCCTAACTATTCTCGGCGACTTCTGGTACGCCCGGCGGGAATGTCTGCCCACTCGGGCGCTCGTCACCCTGCTCGGCGAATTCGGCGTCTCTCACCAGGGTAGCAGGACGGCGATCAGCCGACTTGTACAGCGTGGCCTGCTGGAATGCAACGGAACGCGAGGCCGGGGAGGCTACCAGCTGACCAGCTACGCCGATTCGGTGCTTCGCGATGGATTGCGTCGCATCAGCCAGTTCGGCAGTTCCGGCAAGGACTGGGACGGCGAATGGACGCTCGTCACGTACTCGATTCCAGAATCGCAGCGACACCTGCGGCACATGCTACGCACTCGCCTCCGCTGGCTCGGCTTCGCACCGCTATACAACGGAAGCTGGGTGTCGCCCTGGGACCGCGCGGACGAAGTAGCGCTATTGCTTTCCGAACTCAAGATATTCAGCGTGAGCATATTCCGTGCCAAGCTCTCGCAGAGCAGTCCCGACAACCCGGTCTCTGCCTGGGATCTTGAGGCACTTGCGGTCGCCTTCAATGAATTCATCGAAGAGTTCGCCCCCCTGCTCAAGCGAGTCGACGCCGGTGATATCGGTTCTGCCGAGGCGCTGCGGAAGAGGACCTTCGTCATGGACGCGTGGCGGCGGTTCCCGGGGATCGATCCTGACCTGCCCCGTGAGTTGCTGCCAAGCGACTTCCCGCGTGACCGAGCGCACGCGGTGTTCTCGGAAATCTATTGCGCGCTCGGCCCGATGGCGGAGTCTCGCGTCCGGCACCTGCTGATGCCCTGCGCTCCGGAGGAGGCGAGATTGGCCAGCCACCATACGCTCACGACGTGGACCGGAGCTCAGCCGCCCGAGAGGAGCATGTAGGGCATGACCGCGATCGAACTGGTGGTTCGCCCTTCCGGCAATCGTGTCTCCGCGGAGGAGAGGGAAAAGCTGCTGGCCTCTCCGGGCTTCGGCCGGGTGTTCACCGATCACATGGTGACAATCTGGTGGGACACGGATCGCGGCTGGCACGACGGCCAGCTCATACCTTACGGTCCGATTAGCCTTGACCCGGCGACCGCTGGCCTGCACTACTCACAGCAGGTATTCGAAGGGCTGAAAGCCTACCGGCAGGTAGACGGATCCATCGTGGTATTCCGCCCCCGGTCGAACGCGGCCAGATTCAACCGGTCACTGGCCAGGATGGTTATGCCCGCGTTCCCGGAGACCTGGTTCGTGCGCGCGATCGACACGCTCGTCGCAACCGATAGTGAGTGGGTCCCCGATACCTATGGCTACAGCCTGTACCTCAGGCCGTTCATCATCGCCACCGAGAAGGCCCTGGCGGGCGGTAAGCCTTCCTCCTCTTACCTATTCACGCTCATCGCCTCCCCCGCAGGGTCGTACTTTTCCGGAGACCACCAGAGCGTTTCCGCGTGGCTGGAACCTGAATACAGCCGGGCGGCGCCTGGAGGAACCGGCGAGGCCAAGACGGCAGGCAACTACTCGGGCGCGCTGATCGGTCAGATCCGGGCCCTGGAACACGGGTGCGACCAGGTGGTCTGGCTGGACGCCTGCGAGCACAGGAACGTCGAGGAGATGGGGGTGATGAACCTGTTCTTCGTCTACGGCACCGGGACCGGGGCGCGACTGGCGACACCCAGCCTGAGCGGCACTCTGCTGCCCGGGGTAACACGGGAATCACTGCTGGCTCTCGCCAGGGATCTGGGCATCCCGGCCGAGGAGAGGAGGATCTCCGTCGACGAGTGGCGGGCAGGCTGCGAGTCCGGGCGGATCAGCGAGGTCTTCGCCTGCGGGACCGCGGCCGTGGTGACCGCGGTCGGCTCGGTGCAGAGCAGCGCCGATCGCTGGACCGTCGGGGACGGGACGCCGGGTCCGGTCACGACACGGCTCCGCGATCAGCTAACGGGGATCCAGTACGGGCGCCTCCCCGACCGGCACGGCTGGATTCACCGGATTACTGACCGTCGGCCCTTACCACTGGGTAAGGACACCGCGAGCGGATTCACCGGGAGGTGACCCCCCTCTGGGTCACCGACCGGACCTACCCGCTGGGCGAGATGACCGAGGCGATGGGGGTACCTCGAGGCTGGGCACGCCGAAGCCGGGTACGCCATAGGGGAAGATCGTCATCACGGTCCAGGCGGGCCGGTATTCCTTATCGAAACGTCTTGGTGATACCGCCGGCCGGGAAGCGTGTGCGAACATTGACGCAACAACCGCGGATTAAGTTGCGCCCGGGCCTAGGCGGTCGCTGCGGCCGGGTCTTATGTGCAAGGTGGACCAGATGACGCAAGGCCCATCTGAGCCCGGTCCCACGGCATCGCCCGGCGTCGGCGATGGCCGGCCGAGGCCAGGGACTCCAGCTCGTGACCAGGTTACCAGGCCCCGGATGGACGACAGGGCGGGCCCGCCCGCTCAACCGCCGACCGAAGCGGTACCGTCGCACCCGCCGACGATGCCGGCCAAGACCGTGCAGCCCCCGAAGCCGACGGATGTGGACCCGCGGGGTCCCGCCTCGCGAGCGAATCCCACGATCATCGCGCCGCAGCCGCCAGGGCGCGAGGCCTCGCGGCCCACGGTCCCCCCGGCGAATCGGCCCGCCACGCCTTACCGGCCCGAGCCGCCGACCGGTCTCGCCCCGGGCGCCGCTGTCGCGGGTGGCGCCGCCGCGGGCGCCGCGTCGGAGGTCCTCAGGTACGGCCCGGGCGTGCCGCCCAGCCAGGCAGGGGTATCGGCGGAGCAGGTGTGGCGGACCGGCCAGATGCCCGACCCGCCGCGGCGCCCGATCCGGGGGGTGCGCAGGCTGGCCGGCACCGCGGTGACCGTGATCCTGCTCATAGCGGCCGCCATCCTGCTATTCCTGCGGTTCCACCACGCGTCGTTCCAGGTGGCCGGGGCGACCATCACACAGGCGGTCCCGAACGGGTGCACGGTGAACGTGACCGGGCAGATCAGCACCAACGGCGCGGCCGGGACGATCTCCTACCAGTGGGTGTACACCCCGCAGCACGGGACGCCGCAGCCGCTGAGCCAGTCGGTGGTGTCCGGGCAGCACGCCGTCTTCGTGACCGTCTCGATTCAGGGCCAGGGGCACGGCAGCGCCACGGAGAAGGTAACCCTGCAGGTTCTCGGTCCCAACCAAGAGTCAGCGTCGCGCGTCATAACGATCAGCTGCTGACAAACTTCCGCCGGGCTGGCGCCGGAAGGGGGCCGATCGAGATGGCCGACTGGACTGTTCCTGGTTATACCGCGCTGAAGGTACTTGGCTCGGGCGGGTTCGGGGAAGTGGTGCTGGCCCGGCACGATGCCACGGGCACGATGGTGGCGATCAAGTACCTGCACGCTAACTTGCTGTCTGACCCGGAGTTTGCCGAGTTGTTCCGCAGCGAGGCTTCGGTGCTGGCCTTGCTGGATGACCCTAACGTGGTGCGCCTGTACGAGTACGTGGAATCGCCGTCGGGCGCGGCCATCGTCATGGAGCTCGTCGACGGGGCCTCGCTGCGGGAGATCCTGTCGCACCAGGGCCAGACCACGCCGGAATCCGCGCTCGTCGTCTTGCAGGGCTCGCTGCTCGGGCTGGCCGCCGCGCACAAGCGCGGCGTCGTGCATCGCGACTACAAGCCGGAGAACGTGCTGGTCAACGGCGGCGGCGCCAGTAAGCTGACCGACTTCGGTATTGCCACAAGGACCGGTGCCCGGGCCATCCCGGCGGGAACCCTGGCTTACGCGGCGCCGGAGCAGATGAGCGGCGGGCCGGCCACCCCGGCCGCGGACGTGTACGCCGCTACGGCCACCTTCTACGAGTGCCTGACCGGCCGGCCCCCGTTCCTTGGCGACACCGCCGAGCGGGTGATGTACCAGCACCTGTTCGAGCCGGTGCCGCTGGATGCGGTGCCCGAGCCGCTGCGCCCGCTGGTCGAGACCGGGATGGCCAAGGAACCCGAGCGCCGGCCCACCGACGGGACCAGCCTGGTCGCCGCGCTGCGCGCAGCGGCGGTGGGCGCGTACGGCCCGGACTGGGAGGAGCGCGGCCGGTCCCACCTGGGCGAGGCGGCGCTGCTGCTGGCGGCGCTGTGGCCGCTCGGCGCGCCTCCCGGCGTGCAGGGGTTCGGCGTGGAGAAGCTCCAGCTAGCCGAGAAGGGCGCCAAGGGGGCCAAGGAATCCGCGCAGTTTCACCATTGGTGGCACGTCCGGCATCTCTGGCATCTAGCGCACCTCCGGCATCTCCGGCGGCTCGGCGCCAGGGCGCTCCTGGCCGCCGGCGCCGGTGTCGCGCTCGTGGTCGCCGCCGGGCTGTACGCCGCTAACGTCTCGTTCAAGCCCAGCGCGGTCAACCACCCGATCGTGGTGCACTCGGTGTCGCTCACCCCGACGCCGGCCGCCTCCGGCTCGTCCCCGGCGCCCTCCCTGGTCCCCACGGTCACCGGGGTCTCCCCGGCCAGCGGGGTGACCGGAGGCGGCACCTTGGTCACGATCACCGGGACCCACCTGGACGGTCCGGTCACGGTCAAGTTCGGCGCCAGACTTGGGACGATCACCGTCGACCTCAACACCAAGATCATGGTCAAGAGCCCGCCCGGCAAGGGCACGGTGGAGCTCGTCGTGACCACCCCGGCCGGCAGCGGCAAGGCGGGCATGTTCAGCTACCACTCCGCCAACGCCCACATGCCGGCGCCGGCGGTCACCGGGGTCTCCCCGGCCAGCGGGGTGACCGGAGGCGGCACCTTGGTCACGATCACCGGGACCGGCCTGGCCGACGCCACCCAGGTCAGCTTCGGCGGCGTGGTCGGGATGATCACAGCTGACTCCGGCACGCAGATCACGGTCAGCAGCCCGCCGGGCAACGGCACGGTGGACGTCGACGTGACCACCCCGGGCGGCACCTCGACCGCGGGCATGTTCACCTACCGCTCCCCTACCCCCTCCAACTCCCCCACCAAGCCGCGCCCGGCGCATCCGGCGGTCACGGGGATCTCCCCGTCCAGCGGGCCGGCCGCCGGCGGCACCGCCGTCACGATCTCCGGAACGAACCTGTCCGATGCGACCAGTGTCAGCTTCGGCGGCGTGAAGGGCATGATCACCGCTGATTCCGGCACCCGGATCACGGCCAAGAGCCCGCCCGGCAAGGGCACGGTGAGCGTCACGGTGACGACCCCGGGCGGCAGCGCGGGCGCGGGCAAGTTCAATTACCAGGCCGCCTCGCCGCCGCCCCCGGCGCGTCCGACGGTCACCGGGGTCTCCCCGGCCAGCGGGCCGACGTCCGGCGGTACCTCCGTGACGATCGACGGGACGAACCTGTCGGGCGCCACCGGCGTCAGCTTCGGCGGCTCGGGCGGCTCGATCACCGCCGATTCCGGCTCGCGGATCACCGCCACCAGCCCGGCCGGCTCCGGCACGGTGAACGTCACGGTGACCACGAAGGGCGGCACCTCGGCTACCACCAGCGCCGACAAGTTCACCTACACCACTCCGGCACCGACGATCTCCTTGGTCTCCCCCAAGAGCGGGCCGGCGGGTGGCGGCACCTCGGTCACGATCACCGGGCAGAACCTGTCGGGCGCCACCAGCGTCAGCTTCGGCGGCTCGGCCGGCTCGATCACCGCCGACAACAGCACGGTGATCACCGTCACCAGCCCGGCCGGCTCCGGCACGGTCAACATCACGGTGACTACGCCCGGCGGGTCCGTGGGCGCGGGCCAGTTCACCTACGTCGTCCCGGCGCCCACGATTACCGGGCTCCGCCCGGACAGCGGGAACGGGTGCGGAGGAACCACCGTGCAGATCCTGGGGACGAATCTGTCCGGTGCTACCAGCGTGAGCTTCGGCGGCGCGTACGCGACGATCAACACGGACTCCAGCACCGATATCAGCGTGAACGCCCCGTCCGGCTCCGGCACGGTGAATGTCACGGTGACCACCGCGGGCGGCACCTCGAACGCCGAGGAGTTCACCTACTCGGCTTGCATCCAGTGAGGTACCCGCTCCGTCAGTAACCGAGGTCCGGGTCGACCTGGCCGATCAGCTCCTGACCTGCCGTCAGGCGCCGGACGTTCTCCGCGATCCGGACGGCCAGGAGCGGCCTGGTCATTTCCTCGGTGTCCGCGGTGTGCGGAGTGATCAGGCAGTTGGGCAGGTCCCAGAGGGGATGGCCGTCCGGGAGCGGTTCCGGGTCGGTCACGTCCAGGCCCGCGCCGCCGATCTGGCCGGCGCGCAGGGCGTGGACCAGTGCCCCGGTGTCGACCAGGCCGCCGCGGCCCACGTTGATCAGCCAGGCGTAGGGCTCCATCGCGGCCAATTCCGCCGCGCCGATCATGCCCCGGGTCTGCGGAGTGAGCGCCGGGGCGAGCACGACAGCGCGCGCGCCCGCCAGGGCCTCGGCCAGCCGGCCGGGGCCTAGGGTGCGGGCGGCACCGGGAAAGGGCACGGCTTGCCGCCGGACGACGGTCACCGGGTTCCCGAAGGGCTCGAGCAGGCGCAGCAGGACGGTGGCGATGCCTCCCCCGCCCACTACGGTGACGGGCTGGCCGAACAGGCTCGCCCCGGCCGGCTCGCCCCAGGACCTGGCCTGCGCCCGGACCTTGAGCAGGCGCAGGCCGGCCAGGACGAGCGCGAGGGCGTGTTCGGCCACCGGGTCGGCGTAGGCGCCCTTAGCGGAGGTCCACCGCCGCTCGTGGTCGATGACGCCGGCTCCGAATACGCGCTCGACGCCGGCCTGCGGCAGCTGAACCCAGGTGATCTGCGGCGACAGCGCTTCGCGCAGGGCTTCCGTGGCCCCGCCGTCCGTCCAGACCAGGCCGACCGGCTCCTGGTCCAGGGTGACAGGCTCCCCGCCGCCGCGGCGGATCGCTGCGGCGGCCCAGTCGGCGGGCCGGGGTCCCACGGCGATGCGGAGCGGTTCGCCGGCGCTCATCGGACGGCGGCGATCACGAGGTTGTCGGCGTCGGTCCGCGTGGCGCCGGTCAGCACGGCGTTCCCCGCACGCCTGAAGGATCGCCGTCGCCTCATGATCCACCAGCCCCTTCCGCAAGCCCAGTCCCCGCCGGCGAGCCTGCCCGGCCACCAGCCCGTACGCGACAATCACCGTACCGCGCCCGCGCGGCCAGCCCGCGTGGTGAGATCCGTCCGCGCCGCCGGGCGGGGTTCTTCGCGCTGGCCGGGGTTACGCACTGAGCAAAGCCGGCTCCCGGGTCAGGGGAGGTCGACGATCAGGCCGTCGCAGGCCGCGAAGACGGGCAGGGGCGCCGACGCCTGCTTGGCCGCCAGTTCGTCGATCTCGTCGTCGGTCCGCCACGGGTCGTGGTGGTACAGCGCAACCTGCCTGGCCCCGGCGTGCTGCGCGAGCGCCACCACGTACTCGATGGCGGAGTGACCGAGGAAGGCCAGCCGCGGGAGTTCGGCCGCGGTGTGCTGGGAGTCGTGCACGAGCAGGTCGGCGCCGCGGGCCAGCTCGACGGCTGCCTCGTGGTACTCGCCGAGGCCTTCCGGGCCCGGGCCGAGGGAGATCGGGCTGTGGTCGGACAGGTAAGCCACGGTGCTCGTTCCATCGCTGACCCGGTAGCCGAACGTGCGGCCGCCCTTGTGCGGGATCTCCCGAGCGTCGACGGAGAAGCCCTCGAATTCGTAATGCCCGGGCGAGAGGGAATTGAAGGTCCACCCTTCGCCCAGCTGGCGCGGGCGGATCGGGAAGTGCGGGGGCGAGATGACCCGGGCCAGCAGCTCTTCCGCGTCTTCCCCCTGCTCGGGCAGGTACACGTCGACCCGGTGGCCGGGCAGCAGGCCGCTGCGGAAGAAGGGCATGCCGTGCGTGTGGTCCCAGTGCAGGTGGCCGAGCAGGATCGTGCCGCGGAACGGCTCGCCGCCTAGCCAGCGCGGCAGCTGCTGCAACCCCGTGCCGGCGTCCAGGGCGATCGTGGGCGGCTGGCCGTCGTGGGCCAGCCCGACGCACGAGGTGTTCCCGCCGTAGCGGGCTTGCCCGGCGCCGCTGACCGGCGTCGACCCTCGAGTTCCGCAGAAATGTACTCGCATCGCCTCTAGCATGCCCTACCGCAGGCTTCGCGGCGACGGCCCGCGTTCAACTCCGCTCCGCCCGCTGCTGCTTTCGTCCGCTCCGTACGTTTACGGTAGGTATACGCATACCAGCGGGAGTGGGTTTACGTGGCTGCAGATTCCGGGAACGGAACGCGGCGGCCACGGCTGCTCGGGGCGTTCGCCCACCCCGACGGCGAGACGTTCTGCGCAGGCGGGACCTTCGCCCGCTACGCCGAAGGGGACCCACGATGGCATCAACTCAGGAAGAAACGGCCGGATCCGCCGGTCCCCGCCGGCCGGCCTGCCCCAGCCGGGCGGCCAGCCCGCGGATGGCGGCAGCGCTGGCCGGATTCCGCCGGGCCTACCCGGCCTTCGACACCACGGCGGCCCTGGACGAGCTGCGCGCCACGGAGTACGCCCGGCTGGACGCGCTGGGCCAGACCTACCTGGACTACACCGGCGGCGGCCTGTACGCAGTCAGTCAGCTCCGCGAGCACCAGGCGATGCTGGCCGGCGCGGTGCTCGGCAACCCGCACTCGGAGAACCTGCCCTCGCGGGAGATGACCGAACGCATCGAGGCGACCCGCGCCCGCATCCTGGAGTTCTTCCGTGCCTCGCCGGACGAGTACGCGGTGATCTTCACCCCGAACGCGACCGGGGCGTTGCGGCTCGTCGGCGAGGCCTATCCGTTCGGACCCGGCGACCAGTACCTGCTGACGTTCGACAACCACAACTCGGTCAACGGGATCCGCGAGTTCGCCCGGGCCAAGGGCGCCCGCATCAGCTACATCGCGGTAACCCCGCCGGACATGCGCGTGCCGCGCGACCCGCTGGCCCGGGTCCTCACGCACGCCGCGCCAAACGGGCACCGGCTGGTCGGCAGGCTGGCCGAAGGGCTGCGCGGCGGGCGCCGCGGCGGGCACAACCTGTTCGCCTACCCGGCTCAGTCCAACTTCTCCGGGGTGCAGCACCCGCTTGAGTGGATAGCCCAGGCGCAGGCCGCCGGCTGGGACGTGCTCCTCGACGCCGCGGCCTTCGTCCCCACCAACCAGCTGGATCTGTCGGTGTGGCACCCGGACTACGTGTCCCTGTCGTTCTACAAGATCTTCGGCTACCCGACCGGGATCGGTGCCCTGCTCGTACGGCACCCGGCGCTGGCCAAGTTGCGCCGGCCCTGGTACGCCGGTGGCAACATCACGTTCTCCTCGGTGCAGGCATCTGAGGCTCCGGGCGCCGGCTTCTACCGCACCCCTGGCGCCGCCGGGTTCGAGGACGGGACGCTGGACTACCTGGGCATCCCGGCGATCGGTATCGGCCTGGATCACATCTCCGCGATCGGCATGGACACCATCCACACCAGGGTGATGTGCCTGGCCGGCTGGCTGCTGACGGCCCTGAGCGAGCTCCGGCACAGCAACGGAACCCCGCTGGTGCGCCTGTACGGCCCGGCCGAGACGCAGCTGCGGGGCGCCACGGTCACGGTGAACTTCGCCGATCCGACCGGGACCTTGATCGACTCCCGGCTGGTCGAACAGCACGCCAACGCGGTGGGGATCTCGCTGCGCAGCGGCTGTCACTGCAACCCGGGGGCCCGCGAGGTCGCGCTCGGCTTCACCGAAGCCGACATGAAGGCGTCGTTCCGGCACAAGGAGCACCTGAGCTACGAGGAATTCCTTCACGTCATCGACGGCAAGACCACCGGGGCGGCCCGCGCCTCCATGGGACTGGCCAGCACCTTCGCCGACGTGTACCGGTTCTGGGAGTTCGCGGCGAGTTTGCGCGACGTCGCCCGCGCCGACCTGGGTCAGATCGGGGGCTGAACCCGGCGGCCGCCGGGTCCGCCCAGGACACCTTCCGCGCCGCGACGGCCGGGTATATGACCCGGATCGAGCCAAATCATGACACGGGGGTCAATTCATGTCGTTCTTCGACTACCCGACTTCCGGGCCGGAAAGATACGAACGCTGACTGGCGTCCTCGATGACGAGGGCTCACGACCTCGACGGTCGCCGGCTCGTGCTCGCCGACGGGCGCGTGGTCGGCGCGGTCATCCTCGGTCACCACCCGGAGAACCTCGTCGCGGCCATGTCCGCGGTCAAGCAGCAGCGCGTCCTGGATCCCTCAGCCCGCGCCGCTGGCCAGGCCGGTGACTGGTCCGCGCTCTCGGGGGAACGCCGGCCGGCCGACTCGGCAAGATGACGCCGCCGCGCGCTACGTCCCGATAGAATCCATCCGCGTTGTTTGCGCCGATGGTTTGCCAGCGGCGCCAGACCGTCGCCGCAGGCGGCACTGTAGCGGGCAGTGGGCCGCACCCAGGGGAGGCTGGACGAATGAGAACACGCTCGATTCACGGTCCGGGACGGGTATGGCGGACGGCGAGTCTTGCCGTGAGCGGCGCCGCCGTGCTGCTCACCGTCGGCACCTTCGCGGCGGCCCCGGCGGAGGCCTGGGGTAGCGGGGGCGGAGGCGGAGGAGGCGGAGGCAGCCAGAGCACGCTGGTCCCGGTGTTCGAAGTCTCGCCGTCGACGACGCAGGTGAACACGGCCGTCACGCCGACGGTGACCGTGAAGGTCGAGAACCCCAGCGGCCAGGTGGACTGGAACTACAACGGCCCGGTCGTCCTGAAGTACGCGGTCAACCGGCTCGGGGCGCCCCTGCCGTCCGGGAACCAGGTCGACGCGGTCGACGGCGTCGCCAGCTTCCCCGACCTGACGTTCAGCGCGGTCGGTTTCGGCTTTGAGCTCCTGGCGGAGATACCCGGCCAGCAGCAGAGCAGCCAGTGGCCCCAGCCCTGGCCCCAGCCCTGGGCCCAGCCCTGGTGGCAGGGCTGGAACTGGCTACCTGACTCGGGCCAGGTCAGCGAGGCGTCTTCCGCGTTCGACATCGTGGGCCAGCTCCTGCAGTGCGAGTCGGAGGGCACCTGCCAGAGCCAGACGGTCAGTTCCGACGGCACGTCCGGCTCCTCGATCGCCAATACGTCCCAGGGCAGCGGGGAGCTCACCGCGACCGGCGGCGGTTTCTCGGACCTGTCGTGCACTACGGCCGGCGGGGTGGTGTCCTTCTACTCCAACCTGTCGCAGACCATTACGATCACCCTCGCGCCCTCCGTGATCGACCACCAGTGGCTCAGCCAGTGGCTCAAGTCCGTCAGCGTCTGCTTCGGGTCATCGGAGCCGTTCACCACGAAGTCCGGCGTCCCGGCGGTGTACAACTCCGCTAACGGCGACTACGAGGGTGTGCTGCCGAACTGCAGGTGGTGGCGGTCTGCGCCGCCGTGCGTGAAGTCGCGGTCCGGTGGCTGGGGCCAGCCCGTGACGATCACGATCCTGGCGCCGGCCGGCGACCCGCACATCACGTACGGATGAGCCCGCGTCCCCGGCTACTGAGGTTGGGGGGCGGACAGCGGGAACGCGGCCGTGCCGACCACGCCAAGCCGCCCGAATAGCGCGGCGCGCGCGGCGACCTGGGCATCGTCGGCCGGCCAGCCGACGTGATCCGCCAGCCGGATCAGGGCGTCCAGGCTCAGCGCCTCGTCGTACAGCGCGCTGCGCTCCTGCGCGGAGGCCAGGCTCGTCTCGAAGGCCACCGCGGCGGGCCCCGGCTGCCCGCGCTGCGCCAGGACGTAGCCGCGCAGCCGGTCCAGGGCAGCGGCCTCGGCGGCCATTCCCCGCGCGGCGGCCTGGGCGGCCAGGTCGGCCGCCAGCGCCTCGGCGACCGCGTTCTGCCCGGCCAAAACCAGGCACTCGGCGATCCGGACGTCGGTCGACAGCGCCTCACCGCGCTCGCCGGCCCGCAGGTACCCGGCCTTAGCCGCGCCGAGCAGATCGCGTGCCTCCGCGAGGCGGCCATCCCTGGCGGCCGTCCGGCCCAGCACGCTCAGCGCGAACGCCGTCTCCGACGGCGCGCCCGAGGCTTGCAGTACGCGCAGCGCGGGCCCGGCCACCTCGTCGGACTCGGCGTAGTGCCCCTGGTCCGACAGGATCTCCCCGACGTTACACGCCGCGATGGCCGCGTTCCACTGGTCGCCGACCCGATCGAAGGCCTGCGCCGCGCGCCGGTAGTACGCCAGAGCGTCCGCCCAGCGACCCTCGAAGTAGGCCCTGATGCCCAGCTGGTTCAGCGACATGGCCTGCATGCCAAGCTCATCGAGCTCCTCCCAGATGGCCAGCGAGCGCTCGGCCCAGGGCTCGCTGCCGTACCGGCCCCGGGCCACGTCCGCGGCGTCGAGCAGTTGCAGCGCGCGGGCGAGCACGTCACGCGCGCCGACGCTCTCGGCCGCCGCGATCGCCGCTTCGCAGGCGTGCTGGGCATCGCCGAAGCGGCCCTGCATCAACCGGATCCGTGCGGTATCCGCGAGCAGCCGGGAGTCCAGGCGCCGTGCCTGCGGGTCGGAAAGGCCCGCCAGGATGTGGCGGCCGCGGGAAATCCAGCGCAACGCCTGGGACAGGCCGCCGGTCCGCACGACCACCAGAGCGGTCTTCTGCCGGAGCCTGGCCAGCGCGATGGGGTCGTCCTGGACCAGCCTCCGGGCGGCCGCGAACGCGCGGTCGGCCGCGGCGAACTCGCCGAGCCGGTACCTGACGTCGGCGTAGGCCTCGGCGAGGTGCGCGATCTCCTCGGGGGCGGGGTACCGCTTACGCCTGGAGGCGTCCAGGGAGCGGGCGAAAAAGGTCGCCGCCTCCGCGTTGGCGTAGACCGCGGCGGCCTGTTCGCCGGCGATCCGCGCGTAGTGCGCGGCGGGCCCGAAGTTCTGCGCGTGGTAGAAGTGCACCGACAGCAACCCGGCCTCGGCGTGCTGGGACCGCCCGGCCCGGGCCTCGATGGCCCGGCCCAGGCCGTCGTGCAGCTGCCGCCGGCGGCGGAAGGACAGGCCCTCGTAGGCGGTGTCCCTGACCAGGGCGTGCCGGAAGCGCAGGCTGCCATCCTGGTCGGGCTGGACGAACGCGCCGAGGCGGGCCCACTGGCCCGCGGACGGCGGCTGCCCGAGTACCTCGGCGAGCAGGTCTGGGTCGATGTGCATCCCGGCCACGGCCACGGCCCGGAGCGCGTCCCGGTCCGGGGGCGCCAGGCGGTCGATCTGCGCGCCGACGACGTCCTCGATGGACTGCGGCAGCACCGCGACGTCGCCGGCCTCAGCGGCGACGCGGACCAGTTCCCTGGCGAACAGCGGGTTGCCGGTCGACCGTTCGGCGATGGCCGCGAGCTGGTGGGGCAGCATCGGCGCGGCCCGGGTCTCCCAGGTGAGCAGCATCATCGCGTCCTGCTGGTCCAGCGGCTCCAGCTCGAGACGCACATCGGCCGCGCCCGTGAGCTGCGGCTGACGAGGCTCGGTGAAGGTGAACACGACCAGCCAGGGCCGGGCGGCGACACCGGCCAGCAGCCTGGCGAGCAGGCTGGCGGAGGCGTCGTCGATGAACTGGACGTCCTCGATGACCATGACGGCCGGTCCGGCCAGCAGCGTGCCGATCAGCTCGGCCACCGTCAGCTCCAGCCGCGGCCGCAGGAATTCGGTAGCCAGCGCGGCCACTTCCGGCGTGGGCGGCAGGTCGGCGCCCACGACGGCCGCTAGGAGCGGCAGCCATGGCCGGAGCGCGGCGTCGCGGGTGTCCACCGCATCGGCGATGGCCGCGAGGGCGGCCTGCGGGCCAGCTGACGCTGGCACGCTGAGCAGTTCCCTGAGCATGGCGTCGACCAGCGCGTACGGCGTCCCCGCGGCGTACCGGTCGCAGTTGACCAGGAGCGTGAGCCCGTCGGCCGCGGCGAGCAGTTCGTCGGCCAGCCGGGACTTGCCGATGCCCTGCGGCCCCTCGATCTCGGCGACCTGGCCGGCGCCGCTGCGCGCGGTGGCCAGCGCCGCGCGCAGCCTGCCGAGCTCGGCCTGCCGTCCCACCAGGGGCGGCACGTCCGCGTCAGGCCGGCGCCGCGGCCGCTGCGCCGCGCCGACCACGACCGCGCTGATCGGCTTGGACTTGCCCTTCACCGAGAACGGCGGCACCGGGGTGACGGCGAACCCGCTGTCCTGACCGTCAAGCAGAGACGAGGTGGCGAGCAACTGGCCGGGCCCGGCCCGGCCCATCACCCGCGCGGCCAGGTTGACCGCGTCGCCCTTCACCGAGTACGTACGGCGGACCGGGTGACCGAAGTCACCGGCGAACACGCGTCCGGAGTTGGCGCCGGCCCGGACCGACAGCGGTCCGCGGTACTCGATCATCGCGCGAGCGGCGTGCAGAAGCTGCTGCTCGTGATGACCCTCGCTGCGCGGAGCGCCGGCGACCATCACGATCTTCCCGCCGCCCTGGCTGACGTCGGTCTCGAGGAACGTGACGTCCGAGCGCTGGCAGGCGTCCTGGGCGAGGCTGACCAGTTCGTGCAGGGCCGCCGCAGTCGCTGGCGGACCGCTGTCGGCCAGCAGCTTGTCCGTGCCGATGAACTCTATGAAGGCCACCGCCACCCTGCGGTGCTCACCTTCGCGGACGCCGCCAAGCGCGTAGTCCGCGATCGGCCGGGGCAGGGCGCCGCTCAGGTCAAGGCCGGTCACGTCGCTGCGCCCCCAGCTGCGCTGCTCCGCCGCAGGCGCGGCGCGCAGCAGCCGCCCCGGCCCTTTGGCCGCGCCAACCACCCGGGGGTCGAGCAGCGCGGCGGCCGCCGGGCTCAGCACGATCTCCCCGGCCTCCGCGACGTGCTCCATCAGCGCGACCTCGGTCGCGGCGGGGCCGGTGATGAGCAGTTCGCGGTGCTGGGTACCGACCAGGAAGAAGGCCACCGGTCCTGAGTGGATGCCGACCGACAGCCGCAGGCTCGCCGAGCCGGCCGTGGCCCGGAACTGGCCCGCCCGGCGCAGCGCCTTCCGCATCTCCCACGCCGCGCGGGCGGCCAGCGCCGGGTGATCCTCGCCCTCGAACAGGAGCAGGACGGCGTCGCCGCCCCACTTGATGAGCCAGGCGCCGTAGCTGAAGGCCACCTCGAGCAGGTCGGTGAAGACCGCGCTCAGGATGTCGCTCATTTCCTCCGCGCCGACCGCCCCCGCGCGCGCCAGCCGCTCGGTCAGCGCCGTGAAGCCAGAGATATCGACGAACGCCAGCGTGCCGTCCACTTCGCGGTACACGGCGTCCGGGGTGTCCCTGAGCCAGTCGATGACCAGGTCGGCGACGTAAGGGCGCAAGATCTCGCCGTCACGCACCCCGTATCACCCCCAAGGGGTCATATTGGCGGTTACCAGAGAGCCAGGGCGGACGACACCATCGTAAGCTCGGCGCCGGAGACGCCTCACATCTCCGGCCAGACCACTGGGAACAGGTGGTGGTCCATGGTGGCCCCGGCGGGGAGCTCGGCGGCCAGGTCGTCGTAGGGCGGCGAGGTCCGCCAGGGGCGTGGTGCGTGCCTGGCGCCGGCCGACAGGTAGCGCAGCGACAAGATCCTGCGCCGGGTCGGGTAGCCGAACCCGGGCGCTCCGTGGACGGTCAGGAAGTCGAAGAAGATGGCGTCACCGGGCTGCATGTCGAAGCGCCTAAGGTCGAATGCGCCGCGATCAGCGTCGATGTCGGGCAGCTCGGCCAGGCTCCCCTCGGGGAACCAGCGCGCCTCCTTCTTCAGGAACGTACGGGGCATCAGCCAGGGGCCGCGATGCGAGCCGGCCACCAGCTCCAGGCACCCGTCGGCGGGCACCGGGTCCACCGGGATCCAGGCGCTCACCCCGCGCCCGTCGACGTTGTAGTAGGGCTGGTCCTGGTGCCACGGCGTGCGCTGGGCCGTCCTGGCCTCCTTGACCAGGACGTGATCGTGGTAGAAGCGGACCTGCGGGGTCGCCATCAGCGCGGCGGCCAGCCCGGGAATCCGCGAATGCCTGGCCAGCTCCTCGATCTGCGGGATCTCACGCCACCGGCAGAAGTCCTCGACGAACGCGCCCGGGTCGTCGGCGCCGCTGGCCACCTGGACGAGCGGGCCCGGCCTGGCCAGCACCGCGTCGATCGCGCTGGCGGCGGCCGCGACCTGGCCGGCGTCGAGCACCGAGCGCAGGCAGACGACGCCATCCCTGGCGAACGCCGCGACCGCGTCGTCAGGCAGGCCGTCTTCGCAACGCGCCGGCTCCATGACGGCACTGTACGCGCCGCGAGGCCAAACACTTCCCCGAGCACCCGTCGGGCGGCCACCATAGGCACCATGACGTCGGAACGCCTGTACGAGCTGATCTCGACCCCCGAGGGTCTGGTGGCGCGGGTCCGGCTGCGCGGCCGGTCGGTGCTTTCGATTCCGCTGCTGAACCGGGGCACCGCCTTCACGCTGGCCGAACGGGAGGCGCTCGGGCTGATCGGCCTGCTCCCCGAGGGGGTATCGACGATCGAGACGCAACTGCGGCGGGTCTACGCGCAGTACCTGCGCCAGCCGGACGACCTGGCCAAGAACCTGTTCCTCGGCGGCGTGCGGGACCGTAACGAGATCCTGTTCTACCGGCTGCTTGTCGAGGACATCGAGGAGATGATGCCGATCGTCTACACCCCCACGGTGGGGACGGCGATCGAGCGGTACAGCCTGGAGTTCGGCCGCCCGCGCGGGGTGTACCTGTCGGTAGACCACCCCGAGCAGGTCGAGACCGCCCTGCTCAACTACGGGCTCGGACCGGACGACGTCGACCTGATCGTGGCCACGGACTCCGAGGGCATCCTGGGCATCGGTGACTGGGGAGTCGGCGGGATCGCCATCGCGATCGGGAAGCTCAACCTCTACACCGCGGCGGGCGGGCTGCACCCGGGGCGCGCCATCCCCGTCGTCCTCGACACCGGGACGGACAACCCGGCCCTGCTGGCCGAGGAGGTGTACCTGGGCAACCGGCACCCCAGGGTCCGGGGCGAGCGGTACGACGAGCTGATCGAGACCTACGTCACGACCGCTACCCGCCTTTTTCCCAGGGCGCTGCTGCACTGGGAGGACTTCGGCGCGGCCAACGCGCGCCGGATCCTGATGAAGTACTCCGATACCTGCTGCACCTTCAACGACGACATGCAGGGCACCGCGGCCGTGGTCGTGGCCGCCGCGCTGTGCGCCGTCCGGGCCGCGGGGAGCCGGATGCGCGACCAGCGGGTGGTGATCTTCGGCGCGGGCACGGCCGGGATCGGGATCGCGGACGCGCTGCGGCAGGTGATGATCGACGATGGCCTCGGTACCCAGGAAGCCAGCGGGTGCTTCTACGCGATCGACCGGCTGGGCCTGCTCACCAGCGACTACGCCGGTCCGGTGCGGGATTTCCAGGTGCCTTACCTGCGCCAGGCCGCGGAGGTGAGCTCCTGGCGGGACGGGGACGGCAGCATCGGCCTGGCCGAGGTCGTGACCCGCACCAGGCCCACATTGCTGATCGGGACCTCCACGCAGCCGGGGGCCTTTTCCGAGGCGATCGTCACCGAGATGGCAGCCCACGTCGACCGGCCGATCATCATGCCGCTGTCCAACCCGACCTCGCACGCCGAGGCCCGGCCCGCCGACCTGGTCGCCTGGACCAAGGGGCGCGCGCTGATCGCCGCCGGCAGCCCGTTCGGGCCCGTCTGGTACGAGGGCCAGAGCTACCAGATCGCCCAGGCCAACAACGCGCTCATCTTCCCCGGGCTCGGCCTCGGGGTCACGGTCTGCCGGGCCCGCCGGGTCAGCGACGGCATGCTGGCCGCCGCGGCACACGCGCTGGCCGGCCTGTCGGACTGTGCCACGCCAGGCGCGGCGCTGCTGCCCGCGGTCAGCAGCCTGCGCGAGACCTCCGTGGTCGTCGGCGCCGCCGTGGCCCGGGCGGCGCAGGCCGAGGGCCTGGCCGAGGTGCCGCTCGACGATCCCGTCCGCCAGGTACGCGAGGCCATGTGGGTGCCCGCCTACCCCAAGGTGGAGGCCATCTGAGGCGCGCCGGCCCGGCGTGCCAGGATGACGGCATGACCGACCCGCGCGCGGGGCAGCCGGCGGCTGCCTCGGATCTGGTGGACATCGCGAAGCTGGTGACCGCGTATTACGCCATCCATCCTGATCCGGGGGACCCCGCGCAGCGGGTTTCGTTCGGTACATCTGGGCATCGGGGATCAGCGTTCACAGCGACCTTCAATGAGGATCACATCCTGGCCACCACCCAGGCGATCTGTGAGTACCGGGCGGCCCACGGGATCGGCGGGCCGCTGTACCTGGGCGCGGACACCCACGCGCTGTCCGAGCCGGCCCAGGTCAGCGCGCTGGAGGTGCTCGCCGCCAACGGCGTGCGGGTGCTGGTGGACGCGCGCGGCGGGTACACGCCGACTCCGGCGGTATCGCGCGCCATCCTGGCGCATAACGCCGGCCCGGAACCTTCTGAGGGCCACGCCGACGGGATCGTGGTCACGCCCTCGCACAACCCGCCGCCGGACGGCGGGTTCAAGTACAACCCGCCCGACGGCGGGCCGGCGGGCACCGACGTCACCGGGGCGATCCAGGACCGGGCGAATGAACTGCTCGCCGGCGGGCTCAACGGCGTGCGCCGGATCACGTACGCCCGGGCGATGGCGGCCGGCACGACGGGCAAGTTCGACTTCCTCGACGCCTACGTGTCCGCCCTGGGGCAGGCGGTGGACCTCGACGCGATCAGGGCGGCCGGGGTGCACATCGGGGCCGACCCGCTCGGCGGGGCGAGCGTGGCGTACTGGGGCGAGATCGGCGACCGGTACGGCCTGGACCTGACCGTCGTCAATAAGACCGTGGACGCCACGTTCCGGTTCATGACCCTGGACTGGGACGGCAAGATCCGGATGGACTGCTCGTCGCCGTACGCCATGGCGAGCCTCATCGCCCGCCAGCACGAGTTCACGGTGGCGACCGGGAACGACACCGACGCCGACCGGCACGGCATCGTCACGCCCGACGCGGGGCTGCTCAACCCCAACCACTTCCTCGCGGCCGCCATCGACTACCTGTACCGGCACCGGCCGGGCTGGCCGGCCGGTGCGGCCGTCGGGAAGACCCTGGTCAGCTCGTCGATCATCGACCGGGTGACCAGCGGCCTGGGCCGGGCGCTGTTCGAGGTCCCCGTGGGGTTCAAGTGGTTCGTATCCGGGCTGCTCGACGGATCGGTGGCGTTCGGCGGCGAGGAGAGCGCCGGGGCGTCGTTCCTGCAGCGCGACGGGTCGGTCTGGACGACCGACAAGGACGGGATCATCCTGGCCCTGCTCGCCTCGGAGATCACCGCCGTGACCGGGCAGACGCCGTCCGAGCACTACCGGGACCTCACCGCCCGGTACGGGGACCCGGTCTACGCGCGGGTCGACACCGAGGCCACCCGGGAGCAGAAGGCGGCGCTTGCAGCGCTGTCCCCGGCGCAGATCACGGAGGGCGAGCTGGCGGGCGAGAAGATCACCGCGACGCTGACCACCGCCCCGGGCAACGGCGCCCCGATCGGCGGGATCAAGGTGGTCGCCGCCTCCGGCTGGTTCGCCGCCCGCCCGTCCGGCACCGAGGACGTCTACAAGCTCTACGCGGAATCCTTCCGCGGCCCGGAGCACCTGGCCGCGATCCAGGATGAGGCGAGGAAGATCATCGCCGCTGCCATCGGGCAGGCGCGATAGGCGCCGACTCGCTGGGGTCTTTACCGGCTGATCGACGGCAAGTAGCGTCGGAAGCCCAGGAGGACAGGTGGGCGCGGACATGACGGATCGCGAGACGGCGTGGCAGGCGGCGGAATCGGCCGCGTCGGTGCTGGGGCCCGAGGCGGACGTGCTGGCCTCGGTCGACGCGGCGGGCCTGGGCGAGTCCACGGCCGCGGTGCTGGCGCGGGCCGCGAGGAACCCCGGCGCCGTGACGGCCGCGGTGTTCCGGTTCTGGGCCAACCTGGCGATGGCCGGGCCGGTGGCCACGGCGCGGTGGCTGGGCGCGGACACGCCGCCGCAGGTCCCGGTGCCCGAGGGCGACAAGCGGTTCGCGGACCGGACGTGGAGCGACAACCCGGCGTTCTTCACCCTCCGGCAGGGGTACCTGGCCGCGTCGCAGCTGGTCGAGGACGTGCTCGCGGCCGGTTCAGGCGACGCCGGCCACGACGCCAAGGCGCGGCTCGCGGCCGGGTTCATGCTCGACGCGGCCGCGCCGACGAACTTCCTGCTCACGAACCCCGCCGCCATCAAGCGAGCGCTGGAGACCGGCGGCGCCAGCCTGGCCGCGGGCGCCCGCAACTTCGTCGACGACCTGCTCAACAACGGCGGCCGGCCCCGGCAGGTCGACACCGGGCCGTTCCGCGTCGGGGTGAACCTCGCCGCCACCCCGGGCCAGGTCGTGTTCAAGAACGACCTGATGGAACTCATCCAGTACGCGCCGCAGACCCCCGCCGTCCGCGCGGTCCCGCTGCTGGCCAGCCCGCCGTGGATCAACAAGTACTACGTCATGGACCTGGCGCCCGGTCGCAGCTTCCTGGAGTGGGCGGTGCAGCACGAGCGCACGGTGTTCGCGATCTCCTACCGCAACCCGGACTCCTCCATGGGCGGCGTCACCCTGGATGACTACCTGATCCACGGCCCGCGGGAAGCGCTGGACGTCATCGGGGAGATCACCGGCG
This sequence comes from Streptosporangiaceae bacterium, assembly GCA_035505275.1. Taxonomy (GTDB): domain Bacteria; phylum Actinomycetota; class Actinomycetes; order Streptosporangiales; family Streptosporangiaceae; genus Palsa-504. The sequence goes on from DATJQX010000035.1 coordinate 39,666, forward strand.
CGCCCACGATCGACATCATCGGGCTGTGCCTCGGCGGGGCGCTGACCGCCATGCTGGCGGCGTACCTGGCCGAGAAGGGCGACGACAGGATCGGGACGATCACGCTGCTCAATACCCTGCTGGACTACAGCGAGCCGGGGATCCTGGGCGCCTTCACCGACGCCAAGACCGTGGCCAGGCTCGAGCGGCAGATGGCGCGGACGGGCGTCCTTGAGGGCAGCCAGATGGCGGGGACCTTCGACATCCTGCGCGCCAACGACCTGATCTTCAACTACGTGGTATCGAACTGGCTGATGGGCCAGGACCCGCCGGCCTTCGACATCCTGGCCTGGAACGGCGACAGCACGCGCATGCCGGCCGCGATGCACTCGTTCTACCTGCGCGCCCTGTACATGCGCAACGAGCTCGCTCGTGGCGAGATGGAGCTGGCCGGGCAGCGCCTTTCGCTGGGCTCGGTGACGAACGAGGTGTACGTGGTGGGCGCGATCAACGATCACATCGTGCCGTGGACCTCGTCGTACAAGACCGGCGCGCTGATGGGCGGCCCCGTCCGCTACGTGCTGTCCAGCGGAGGTCACATCGCCGGCATCGTCAACCCGCCGAGCGCGAAGGCCTGGTACGAGGCGGGCGAGGCCGCGGGGACCGACGCGGAAGCCTGGCGCGCCACGGCCGGCAAGCACCGCGGTTCCTGGTGGGAGGACTGGACCGAGTGGTCGCAGGCGCGGGCCGGTGAGCTCGTGGAGCCGCCGGGCCTGGGCAGCCGGAAGCACCGGGCCCGCGCCGACGCGCCAGGTGAATACGTGCTCGGCTGATTTCCGGAGGTTCCAAGCATGGCTGAGATGAACGGGCAGGTCGCCCTGGTGACCGGGGGGATCCGCGGCATCGGGCTCGCGATCTGCGAGCGGCTGATGAACCGGGGTGTCACGGTGGCGGCCGGGTACTCGGCCAACGCCGAAGCGGCCCGGCAGTTCTCCGAGAAGTACGCCGGGTACGGCGCCACCGTCCACCAGGGCAACATCGGCAGCAACGATGACTGCGCCCGCGTCATCGGCGAGGTCCTCGACCGGCACGGGCAGCTGGACATCCTGGTCAACAACGCCGGCGTCACGGTGGACAAGACGGTGCGGAAGATGACCCCGGCCGAGTGGGATCACGTCATCCACATCAACCTGTCCGGCGCGTTCTACCTGTCCCGGGCCATCCTGCAGCACATGCTGGACCGCGGCTACGGCCGGATCATCAACATCTCCTCGGTCATCGGGTCGGCCGGCGGGTTCGGCCAGGCCAACTACGCAGCCGCCAAGTCCGGCATGTTCGGGCTGACCATGAGCCTGGCCCTGGAGACCGCCAGCAAGGGCATCACGGTCAACACGGTCACGCCCGGGTTCATCACGACCGACATGACCGCGGCCGTGCCCACCGCGGCGATGGAGAAGATCGTGGCCCGGATCCCGGTCGGCAGGCTCGGCGAGCCGAACGAGGTCGCCCGCGTGGTGGAGTTCCTCGCCGACCCGGAATCGGGGTACATCACCGGTCAGGTCTACCCGGTCAACGGCGGCCTGTACATGTAGCGCCGGTCAGCCGAGCATCGGCTGGAGCGCGCCCTCGCGGACCAAGAGCCACTGCTTGCGCTCCACTCCCCCGGCGTAGCCGCGCATCATGCCGTCCGCGCCGATGACCCGGTGGCACGGGCGCACGATCAGCAGCGGGTTCTGGCCGATCGCGGCGCCGACCGCCGGGACCCGGTCGCGCGGCACGCCGAGCTGCGCGGCCAGCCCGCCGTAAGTGATGGTCGTCCCGTACCGGACGGAGTCCAGCGCGCGCCACACCCGCTGCTGGAACGGGGTTCCGCGGGGGGCGAGGTCCAGGGCGAACGCGGTCAGCTCGCCGGCGAAATACGCGCCGAGCTGCCTGATCACCTCGCCGAACGCCGCCGGGTCCCGGCACCAGTCAGGCCGGGGACTCGGGGCGTTCTTCTGGCCGGTCATCGACAGCCACGTCAGGCTCACGCCGTCAGGGTTTTCCTCGCCGGCCAGGAGGAGCTCGTCAACCGGGCTCTGGATCGTGGTGTATACCGTCATGTTTTCGAGGTTAGGCACGGCACGGCGGCCGAGCTGGCGGGAATCGGACGTCACGATGAGAGGTTGTGCTCGCGTACCGAGTGGCACTACGGTCCGATCAGCATGTCCGTCCGCGCGTGAGGAGCCGCCCCGTGTCATCGATCAACCGCCAGGTCCGGCTGGCCGCCCGGCCTTCCGGGCTGCCCCGGGCCACCGACTGGGAGGTCACCAGCGAAGAGGTGCCCGTCCCCGGTTCTGGGGAGTTCACGGTGGCCATCTCGCACGTGTCCGCTGACCCGGCCATGCGGGGGTGGATGAGCGACCGGCCCTCCTACATCCCGCCGGTGGAGATCGGCGCCGTCATGCGCGCCGGGGCGATCGGCGTGGTCACCGCCTCCGAGCATCCCGGGTTCGCCGCCGGCGACCACGTCTACGGCATGTTCGGCGTACAGGAGCACGCACTGTCCGACGGGCGGGGGGTAATGAAGATCGATACGTCGATGGCCGCGCCTCCGACGTACCTGGGCGCGCTCGGCATGACCGGTCTCACCGCCTACTTCGCGCTCCTGGATACCGGGAAGGCCAAGGCCGGGGACACGGTCGTCGTCTCCGGCGCCGCGGGCGCGGTGGGCAGCGTGGCCGGCCAGATCGCCAAGATAAAGGGCTGCCGGGTCATCGGCATCGCGGGCGGGCCGGAAAAGTGCCGCGTGGTGGTCGAGGAGTTCGGCTTCGACGCCTGCATCGACTACCGGGCCGGGAACGTGCGCCGGGCCCTGCGCGAGCACGCGCCCGGCGGCGTCGACCTCTACTTCGACAACGTGGGCGGTGAGATCCTGGACGACGTGCTGACCTGCCTGGCCCGCGGCGCCCGGGTGGTCATCTGCGGGGCGATCTCCCAGTACAACGAGACCACGGTGCGCGGCCCGGCCAACTACATGATGCTGCTCGTGATGCGGGCCTCCATGACCGGGATGCTGATCTTCGACTACGCCGACCAGTATCCCCAGGCGCTGGCCGAGATGGCCGGGTGGTACGCCGACGGGCGGCTGGTCTCGCGCGAGCAGATCGTGCACGGCACCGTCGCCGACTTCCCCGGCGTGCTGCTGATGCTCTTCGACGGGGCGAACACCGGCAAGCTGGTCCTGGCCCTGGACGGCGCCTGACGGTCAGCGGCGGGCCAGGTCCACGCCGCGGACCAGGGCCTCGATGACCGTGACGGCGCGGCCGATGTCGGGAGGACGGTCGGCGATCACGTCGGCGTACAGGAAGCCCTCGCTGATCCGCACGATCGCGTAGGCCAGGGTCGGGGTGTCCACGACGGCGTCGAACGCGCCGCGGGCGCGTTCGAGATCGATGAGGTTCTCCAGCGCGCGGGCCATGCCGCGGTGCGCCGTGCTGTGCGGGCCGGTCAGGATGCGCAGCGCGGTCTCCGGATCGGACTCCAGGAAGACCCGCAGCGGCCGGTCGGCCGCGATCACGCGCAGCGCGCCGCCGATCACCGCGGTCAGCCGGGCCGCGCCCGTCAGGTCCGCGGTGGCCTGCACCTGGTCGGCGATCAGGCGACGGGCCCGCCACCACAGCAGCTCGTCGAGGAGCCGCTCGCGGTTGCCGGCCCGCCGGTACAGCGTGGCGCGCGCGACGCCCAGGCGCCTGGCCAGCGACCGCATGTCAAGGCGGCGTCCCGACGAGAAGGCGGCCGCGGCCGCCGCGAAGATCTCGGGCGGGACCAGCGCAGGTACCGCGGTCCCCTCGGGCAGCACGACGCGGGCGTCGTCCACTGCCTCTTCAACTCGGACGGGCGGTGCCGGCCTCATCAGGCCGCGGACCGCTTCTCGGCGGCGGTGAGCAGGAGCGACAGCTCGTCGGTGAGGTAACCGGCGAGGACGTCGATGTCGGGCACCAGCTCACGGCAGGACACCAGGCCGAAGTGCAGCTGGCCCAGGTACCCGACGAGGGTGATATTCAGGCCCTGGCCGTCGGTGACGACCGACACCGGGTAGTGGGCGACCAGCCTGGCCCCGCACAGGTACACCGGTACGTTCGGGCCGGGGACGTTCGAGATCGTGATGTTGAACGCGGGCAGCCGGTGCAGCAGGCCGGTGGCGAACACCACGCGGGCGGCCCGCGCGGTCAGCGCGGGCGGGGCGAAGTCGCTGATCTGATCCACCAGGCCCTGCGGGATCGCCGCCTGCTGCGCCTTGGCGATCTGCGTCGCGGCGTGCACGATCTCCAGGCGCCGCTCGGGCTGCGCGGTCGCGGTGGGCAAGGCGGCCAGCATGGCCGACACCTTGTTGCCCAGCGCGCCCTGGCTGGCGGGGTCGCGCACCGACACCGGGATCATCGCGACCAGCGGCGCCTGCGGCAGCGCCCCGTGCTCGTTCAGCCAGCGCCGCAGCGCGCCCGCGCACATCGCCATCACCACGTCGTTGACGGAGACGCCGAACGCGTTCTTCACCTGCTTGACCCGGCCGAGGTCGACGCTGCGGAACGCGACCCGGCGGTGCTGCGTGATCGGCCCGTTGAACGGGGTGACCGGGGCCCGCCCGGCGGAGTTGGCGATGACCCCGCCGTCGCCGTGGTTCAGCCCGAGCAGGCCGCCGACGAACGCGCCCGCCGCCGGGGCCAGCGTGGGCAGCATCCGGACCATCTGGTTAGTCAGGCGCACGGTCTGCACCGGCCGCCAGGCCAGCCGCGCGGCCGCGAGCGCCGCGAGCCCGGCGAGCTGCGCCGCGCCCGGCGGCCCCGGGGGCCGGAACGGCGCGGCGGGCGGCGGCTCGCGTCCCTCAGGAGTGAGGTCGAGCAGAACGGTCAGCAGTTCCGCGCCGGACACGCCGTCGATCGCGGCGTGATGGATCTTGGTATAGACCGCGGCACGGCGCCGCGCCAGGCCTGTGATCAGGTAGATCTCCCACAGCGGGCGGCTGCGGTCCAGCGGCCGGGCGTGCAGCCGGGCGACCTGCTCGGTGAGCTGGGCATCCGAGCCGGGGCGCGGCAGCGCGAGCTCGCGGATGTGGTACTCGATGTCGAAGTCCGGGTCGTCGATCCAGTACGGCTGGTCGAGCCCGAACGGAACGTTCTGCAGCTTGCGGCGCAGCACGGGAACCAGCGGCAGCCGCTCCCCCAGCACGTCGGTCAGCCGGGCCAGGGTCAGCGGCTCGGGCGCCTCGCGGGGATCAAGGACGCACACCCCGCCCACGTGGCCGGTGGCGTTGGCCGTCTCGAGCGACAGGAAGGCCGCGTCCAGGCCGGTGAGCTGCTGCATGCCCGCCTCCCCGGTCAGCGGCCGGGATAGAGCAGGCGCAGCCGCGGGGGCGGGACGAACCGGCGCCACTGGCCGGCCGGGACCGCCAGCCGGTCGGCGATCAGCCAGAGCGTGGCGGGGTCGACGCCGAAGCCGAGGTGGCCGCAGCGGACCTCAACGTTCTCGTGCCGGCCGGTCGCAGGCTCGGTGCACGCCGCACGGGGGACGATGCCGTCCCACCGGGAGAACACGGCGGTCGAGGGCACTTCGAGCGCCCGGGCCCGCTGCTCGGGCGTTGGCAGCCGGCCCTCGGCGTGCCGGTGGGCCTGGCGCCGGTAGACGCGGTCGGCGCGGCTCGATCGTGAGTCGGTGAGCGCGAACGGGCTCGCCAGCATGATCACCTGGCGGGTCAGCTCCGGGTGCTGCCGGGCCAGTTCCCTGGCGTAGACGCCGCCCAGGCTCCAGCCGACCAGCGAGACCGGGCCGCCGGTTTGCGCCGCGAGCGCGGCCAGCGAGCGCGGCAGCTCGTCCAGCACCCGGTCGGTCGGCCCGAGGTTGCGGTCCAGGTCCCAGCCGCGGACCGCGTAGCCCAGCCGGCCGAGGTACCAGCGGAGCACCGCGGTGCTGGAGTCCGAGGCCAGGAAGCCGGGCAGGACCATGACGCCGTGACCGTCGCCGCGCGGCGCGGTCAACAGCCAGGGGGCCGCCAGCCCCAGGCCCGCGAACTGGGCCATCCCGCGGGCAGGCTCGGAAAGGTACAGCCCGATCCACGGTCGCGCGGCCGGGCCGTCGCCGGCTCCGCCTGCCGCCACCCTCGGATCCCCGATAACGGACATCGCTGCACTCCTGTCACTTCGTCACCTCATTCCCGGCAACGCAGTGATACAAGTCCAGTGTAAGTCCGCACCCCTGCCCCCGGCGATCCCCGATCCTGGCAGGCCAGGCTCGCGATCCGCGCACAATCCGGGCATACCCCCTGCAGATACCGGAGGACTGGAGCCGGACGGGCGGAGTGTTAGCAATCTTGTCAGCAGAGCGGGGGGCGTGTTTGACTGGGCGCGGCAGGATGCAGGCCACGCCGCCGGGGAGCTGGTGGGATATGGAACCCGAGAAGCTACTCGACCCCACCGGCGACGATGAGCGGGCCACCGACACGACGCTGGCCCCGCGGCTGGGCAGCCTTCGCGGGCTTACCGTCGGCCTGCTCGAGAACACCAAGCCGAACGCCGTCGCGCTGCTGTCGGCGGTCGGCGCCGAACTCAAGCGGCGGCACGGGCTGCAGGCGTCGATCATGTACACCAAGGGCTACTTCGGCCACCCGGTCGAGGAGAGCCTGATCCAGCGCATCCTGCACAACTGCGACTTCGCGGTGGCGGGCATCGGTGATTGAGGCTCGTGCAGCGCGGCCAGTTTGGCCGACGGGATCCTGCTCGAGCGGGCCGGCGTGCCCGCCGTGAGCATCTGCACGGACAGTTTCGTGGCGCCGGCCCGGGCCATGGCGAAGGTCTACGGCTTCCCCGGGTTCGAGTTCGTGACCGTGCCGCACCCGCTGGCCAGCCTAGACGCGGCGCAGATCGCGGAGCGCGCCGCCGGCATGCTGCCGGACGCGCTGCGGATCCTCGGCGCGGAGTCCTGAGTGGCGGCCGCGACCGGCGACGAGGCCCGGGTGACCGGCGTGCCGCTGGCCGGCGTGCCGCTGGCCGACGCGGCCGAGATCCGCCGCGCGATGGAGTACTACGCCGACCGCGAATGGACCGACGGCCTGCCGGTGGTCCCGGTCACCGAGTCGTACCTGGCCGGGTTCCTGGCCCAGACCGGCCGCGACCCGGACGAGGTGCTGCTCGCGATGCCGCACCTGAACCGGCAGTGCACGGTGCGGCTGGCGGCCATCAACGCCGGGCTCGCGGGCTGCCGGCCGGAGTACTTCCCGGTCGTCCTCGCCGCGTGGGACTCGCTGCGGGCCGAGGGCTACGCCGGGCGCGCGATCTGGCAGAGCACGACGGGGACGGCGCCCTTCCTGCTGGTCAACGGCCCGGTGCGGCAGCGGATCGGGATGAACTGCGCGGGGAACGTGTTCGGCTCCGGCTTCCGCGCCAACGCCACGATCGGCCGGGCCATCCGGCTGACCGCGATCAACGCGTTCGGCCTGCGCCCGCATCAGCTCGACCAGGCCACCCAGGGCACCCCGGCCAAGTACACCGCGTGCATCGCCGAGAACGAGGAAGACAGCCCGTGGCCGCCGCTGCACGCCGACCACGGCCTGGACCCGTCGGACAGCGCGGTGACCGCCATGGTCATCAGGTCGTGCCTGCACAT
>DATJQX010000036.1:0-11305 GCA_035505275.1 Streptosporangiaceae bacterium
GTCCTCGATGTCGGGCACGAGCTCGCGGCAGCAGACCAGGCCGAAGTGCAGCTGGCCGAGGTAGCCGACCACGGTGATGTTCAGGCCCTGGCCGTCGGTGATCACAGATACCGGGTAATGGGCCAGCAGCTTGGCCCCGCACAGGTACACCGGGACGTTCGGGCCGGGGACGTTGGAGATGCACAGGTTGAACGGCGGCAGCCGGTGCAGCAGGCCGGTGGCGAACACGACCCGCGCGGCGCGCGCGGTGAGCGCGGGCGGCGCGAAGTCGCTGATCTGATCCACCAGGCCCTGCGGGATGGCCGCCTGCTGGGCCTTGGCGACCTTGGTCGCGGCGTGAACCAGCTCCAGCCGCAGGTCAGGCTCGGCGACGTGGGTGGGCAGGCTGGCCAGCATGGCCGACACCTTGTTGCCCAGGGAACCCTTGCTTGCCGGGTCCCTGATCGACACCGGGATCATCGCGACAAGCGGCTGGCTGGGCAGCGCCGCGTGGTCGGTTAGCCAGCGGCGCAGGGCGCCCGCGCACATCGCCATCACCACGTCGTTGACCGAGACGCCGAAGGCGTTCTTTACCGTCTTGACGGTATCCAGGTCCACGCTGCGGAACGCGATCCTGCGGTGCGGCGTGATCGGCTTGTTGAAGGGCGTGGCCGGAGCGCGTCCCAGCGAGGTGACGATGACCTCGCCGTCGCCCCGGTTCAGGCCGAGCATGCCACCCACCAGCGTGCTCACCACCGGCGCCATGGTCGGCAGCCACCGGATGACCTGGTTGGTCAGCTGGACGGTCTGCACCGGCCGCCAGGCCAGCCGCGCGGCGGCCCTCGCCGCCAACGACGCCAGAGGAGGCGAGGGGGCGGGCCGGAACGGCACGGGGGCGGGCAGCTGCCGGCCGCTCGGGTCCATGTCGAGCAGGACGGTCAGCAGCTCGGTGCCGGACGCCCCGTCGATCGCGGCGTGGTGGATCTTGGTGTAGACGGCGGCCCGCCTCCTGGCCAGCCCGGTGATCAGGTAGATCTCCCACAGCGGGCGGCTGCGGTCAAGCGGCCTGGCGTGCAGCCTGCTGACCTGCTCGGTGAGCTGAGCGTCCGATCCCGGGCGGGGCAGCGCGATCTCGCGGACGTGGTACTCGATGTCGAAGTCCGGGTCGTCGATCCAGTACGGCTGGTCCAGGCCGAGCGGCACGTTCAGCAGCTTGCGCCGCAGCACGGGCACCAGCGGGAGCCGCTCGGCGATCACGTCGGTGAGCCGGGCCAGGGTCAGCGGCTTGGGCGCGCCGCTCGGGTCCAGCACGGACACTCCCCCGACGTGGCCGGTGGTGTTGGCCGTCTCCAGGGCGAGGAAGGAGGCGTCAAGCCCGGTCAGTTGCTGCATGTCCGTTCCTCCCGGGAAAGTGCCTGTCGAGCCAGTCGCTGACCGTGCCGGTGACCACGGCCGGAACCTCCAGCTGCGGAACGTGCCCGGCCCCGGCGAGGAAGGCCGTCTCCCAGCGCGGGTTGCGCGCCGCCGCCTGGCGCATGGCCGCGATCGGCACCAGCCGGTCGGACTCGCCGCCGATGAGCAGGACGGGAACTTCGATGCCCGCCGTCATCTCCCAGTAGCGGCGCTGCCGGCCGATGACCCGCAGCAGCGAGCGCGAAGCCGCCAGCAGCGACTGGTCGCGGGCGCGGGCGCCGGCGTGGTCGTCCCGGCGCCGACGGGCCAGGTCGGTCGACGCGGCCACCATCGCCGGGTCGGCGCGCGACGGGTCGGCGAAGTTCAGCTCGATGAGCTGCCTGACGGCCTGTTCCGGTGCCCGCCGCGACAGCGTCCTGACGAACAGCTCGCCGAGACCGGGGAGCATGAACAGCAGGAACTGCCCGGCCACCAGCGGGTCGGGGGCGCGCCTGGGCACCGGCAGCGCCGGGTCGATCAGCACGACCCCGGCGACGGTCTCCGGCGCCGCGGCGGTCTGGAGCACCGAGATCGTCCCGCCCATGGAGTTCCCGACCAGGATCACCGCAGTGCCGATGATCTGCCTGACGAACCGGTCGAGCAGGCGCGCGTTAGCACGCACGGTGGCGGTGTGACGCGTGCCCGGGGTCAGGCCGAAGCCGGCCAGATCCAGGGCGACGGCGCGGCGCCCGGCCGCTAGCTGCGGGCCGACCAGACACCAGTTCAGGTGGGAGCCGCCGAGGCCGTGCACGAAGACCACCGGCGGTCCATAGGTACCAGGGCCCGAGCCGGAGCCTAGGTCCAGGCTGGAGCTGAATTCGACCCAGTGCACGGGACCGCCGAGCTCGGTGACGTAGCCCCGTGCGCCCCACGGGGCCGCGAACTGGTCGGGAGCCAGGCTGGTGGCGGCCGGAGCCGAGCCGATCATCAGCGGCCCGGGTACAGCGGCCGCATCAGCGGCGGAGGCCGGAACGGTCGCTGCTGGCCGTCGGGAACGGCCAGGCGGTCGGCGATCAGCCACAGCGTGGCCGGGTCGACGCCGAACCCCAGGTGACTGCACCGGACCTCGACGTTCTCGTGCAGCGCCGTATCAGGCTCGACGCAGGCCTGCCAGGAAACGATGCCGTCGTGGCGGGAGTACACCGACGTGGACGGCACCCGGATGGGCCGGGCGACCTGCTTGCGGGACGGGATCCGGCCGGGGGACGCGTGCAGGCGGCTGAGCCGCCGGTAGGGACCGTCGGCGTGACTGCCCCACCGGTCCTGCTGGGCGAACGGGCTGCCGAGAGTGATCACCTGCCGGACCAGCGACGGTTGCCGGCGTGCGATCTCCCTGGCGAAGATGCCGCCCAGGCTCCAGCCCACCAGGGACACGGCTCGCCCGGTCCGCTGCGCGTGCTCCGCCACGGCCTGCGGCAACTGCTCGAGGACCGCCTCGGTCGGCCCGCGATTGCGCCCGAGGCCCCACCCGCGCACGTCGTAACTCAGCAGGCGAAGGAATCGGCGCAGCGGCACCGTGCTCGCGTCCGAGGCGAGCAGGCCCGGCAGCACCAGCACACCGTGGCCGTCGCCCCGCGGCGCGCTCGCCAGCCAGGGCGAGGCCAGCGGGAGGGCCGCCAGGTCGACCAGGCCCCGGATCGGCTCGGTCAGCAGCAGCGCAGACGACGGGCCGCCAGGCCGGTCTGGCCACGAGCGCGACGGGGGCAACGGGTCGCCGTCTCCGGCGCCCGCGGCCGATCCGGCTCGTCCTCCGGCTCCCCTGATCAGGTACATCACGGCCGCTCCGTTCGCGTCGTCGTCACGACCTAGGCACGGTGGTGATACACCTCTAACATATGTCTCACCGCTGGGGGGTGTGAATGAGGTCAAGGGGTGCGAACGAGCTTTGAGGGGCGTGAATGAGCTTTAACTTGGCGACCATGCTGACCGAGACGGCCTCGGCCACGCCCGACTCCCCCGTCCACCTGATGGGCGGGACCGCGACGACGTACCGCGAGCTTGACGAGCAGTCGGGCCGTTTCGCGGCTGGCCTAAGGGACCAGGGCCTGCAGCCCGGCCAGGTCGTGGCGCTGCAGCTGCCGAACATCCCGCACTTCCTCGTCGCCTACTTCGGCGCGCTGAAGGCCGGGATGGTCGTGCTGCCGCTTAATCCCCTGCTGATGGCGCCCGAGATCGAGTACCACCTGGGCGACTCCTCGGCGACGCTGCTGATCGGATTCGAGGGCCTGGCGGCCGAGGCCGGCAAGGCCTGCGAGACGCTCGGCGTCCCGCTGTACCTGGTCAGCCTGAGCCAGGCCCCAGTACCCGAGGGCACCCGGCCGTTCGGCGAGCTCATGGCCGTCGCATCGGACGGGGAGGCCGTGCCGCGGAACGCCGACGACACGGCCGTGCTCATCTACACCAGCGGGACCACCGGCAAGCCGAAGGGCGCCGAGCTCACCCACTTCCAGCTGTACATGAACTGCACGATCGCGGGGCAGCTGTTCGGCGCCCGGCCCGACGACGTCACCCTCGCCGTCCTTCCGTTCTTCCACGTGTTCGGCCTGTCGTCGGTGATCAACGTCAGCGTCAGGTACGGCGGCTGCATGTCGATCGTGCCGCGTTTCGCGCCTGCCGCCGTCCTTGATGTCCTGGAAACCGACCGGTGCACCGTGATCGCCGGCGTGCCCACCATGCTGCACGCGCTCGCGCAGCTGGACATCTCCGTGCGCGATCTTTCGGCGCTGCGCGTCGCGGTGTCCGGCGGCGCGTCGCTGCCGGAAGACATCATGCGCACCTTCGAGGGCAAGTACGGCATCGAGGTGCTCGAGGGGTACGGCATGTCGGAGACGGCGAGCACGACCTCGTTCAACCGCCCGGGCGACCGGCGGGTGCTGTCCATCGGCAAGCCGATCTGGGGCGTCACGATGCGGGTGGCTGACTCCTCCGATCAGCCGCTGCCGCCCGGCCGCGACCACGTGGGCGAGATCTTGATCCGCGGGCACAACGTGATGAAGGGCTACCTCGGGCGCCCCGAGGCCACCGCGGAGACGCTGCGCGGCGGGTGGCTGCACTCCGGTGACCTCGGCTACCAGGACGAGGACGGCTTCTACTTCATCGTCGACCGCGCCAAGGACCTGGTGATCCGCGGCGGGTTCAACGTGTACCCGCGCGAGATCGAGGAGGTGCTCTACGCCCACCCCGGCATCCTCGAGGCGGCGGTGATCGGCAAGCCCGACGAGCGGCTCGGCGAAGAGGTGGTGGCCGTCGTGGTCCGGCGCGCCGGGTCCGAGGTGAGCGCGGAGGAGATCATCGCCTACACCCGCGAGCGGCTGGCGGCGTACAAGTACCCGCGCGAGATCCGGTTCATGGCCGAGCTCCCCAAGGGCCCTTCGGGCAAGATCCTCAAGTCTGCCCTGCGGGACGGGTAAGGAGCGGGACGGGTAAGCATGCGTTACCTGAGCATCGGCACCCAGCCGGAGATTTCCGTGATCGGGCTCGGCACCTGGCAGTTCGGCTCCCGGGAGTGGGGGTACGGCGAGTCGTACGCCGAGCAGAAGGCGCACGCCATCGTGCGCCGCGCGCTTGAGCTGGGCGTCACCCTGTTCGACACCGCCGAACTCTACGGGTTCGGCCGCAGCGAGCGGATCCTCGGCGAGGCCCTGGGCGAGGACCGCGACTCCGCCTTCCTCGCGACGAAGATCCTCCCCATAGTTCCCGTCGCGCCGGTCGTCGAGCAGCGCGCCGTGGCCAGCGCTAACCGCCTCCGGACGCGCCGGCTCGACCTGTACCAGGTGCACCAGCCGAATCCGGTGGTCCACGACGGGACGACCATGCGCGGCATGCGGGCGCTCCAGCAGGTGGGGCTGGTCGCCGAGGTCGGCGTGAGCAACTACTCGCTGGACCGCTGGCGCGCCGCCGAGCGGGCGCTGGGCAGCCGGGTGCTGAGTAACCAGGTCCTGTACAGCCTGGTCGCCCGGGCGCCCGAGCGCGACCTGATCCCCTACGCCGAATCGGCCGGCCGGCTCGTGATCGCCTACAGCCCGCTGGGCCAGGGGCTGCTCTCGGGGCGGTACCACCGGGGCAGCCGGCCGGTGAACCGGGTGCGGACCGCCAACCCGCTGTTCCTGCCGGAGAACCTAGAGCGGGCCGCCGGCCTGATCGGCGCGCTGCGCGACGTGGCCGACGCGCACGGCGCCACGCCCGCGCAGATCGCCCTGGCCTGGGTCATCCGCCACCCGGCCGTGGTCGCGATCCCGGGGGCGTCGAGCGTCGAGCAGCTCGAGAGCAACGTCGCGGCGGCGGACATCGAGCTCACCGACGACCAGTTCGGTGCGCTTAACGCGGCGTCGGACCAGTTCCGCCCGGTCACCGGGCCGTCGGCCCTTCCTGGCCTGGTCCGCGCGCAGGTTATGCGGGGGGGACACCACCGCCGTTCGGGATAAAGGAACGGGGCCGCGCCACCTACGGCGGCTACAGCCTGTCCGCCAGCCAGGCGTGGACCTCGCCGACGCGGTTCGCGAACAGGGTCAGGTGACCGTCGTCGTCGAACAGCCTGGCCTCCACGCCGGGGATGTGCGCGGCGAGCCACTCCCCGTGGCCGAACGGGACGAACTGATCCTGGCGCCCGTGCATCAGCAGGACCGGGACGGAGATGGCGGACAGCTCGAACCCCCACGGGCCTGAGTGCGCCACGCCATCCTCCCACCAGCCCTCGGGGCCGGGGCCCAGGCCCTCGCGCTCGGTGTAGTCGAGGTACTCCCCCAGCCCGCCCTCGAGGATCGCCTTGTCCGTCGGCGACAGCAGGGACTCGATCTCCTCCTCGTTCTCGTCCTGGGAACCGGCAAGGATCTTCTCCCGGTCGGCCTCCATCTTGGCGCGCGACGCTACCGGGTCACGCTGGTAGAGCAGGAAGTCGTCGACGTTGAGCTGGCCCATGCCGGCGAGCCAGTCGAGCCCCTCGGCGTCCATCGGGGCCAGTGACGCGAGCGACGCGGCACCCACGACGAGGTCGGGCAGCAGGGCCGCGCAGGCCAGGACGTGCGGCCCGCCGCCGGAGATGCCCCACATGGCCAGCCGGTCGATGCCGAGCTCGGCGCAGATGGCGCGCGCGTCTTCCGCGCAAGCGGCGACGTTGCGACCGGGGTGCGGGGTCGAGCCGCCGTAACCCGGGCGGTCGTAGCCGATGAGCCGCAGGCCGCGTTCGGCGGCGTCGGCGGCGGTCGGGCCGTACAGGTGCCTGGAGTTCGGGGTGCCGGCGTGGACGAGGACCGGGCGGCCGTGCGGGTCCCCGGCCTCCTCGATGGCCAGGGTCCGGCCGTCCGGCGTCTTCGCGGTGCGCTGGATGGTCTCTCCCACCGGACTGGTCAGTAGCTGTCGGTCGCGAGGATGACGTCGGAGGCCTTGATCACGGCGGTGACCTGGCTTCCTTCGGCCAGGCCGAGCTGCTTGACGGCTTCGGTGGTGATCGAGGCCACCAGGCGGACGCCGTTCGCGTCCAGTTCGACGTTCGCGATGGCCTCTCCGCTGTTGATGCTGGTGACACGGGCCGGGATCTGGTTCCGCGCGCTCAGGGGCATGTCTGGCTCTCCTGGGTTGGTGGGTGGGTCAGCTGTGAGCCTTACGCTAGCCCGGCCGGCGGCGGTGCACCCCACCGGGCCGCCAGGTCGGCGACCTGATCCTCGAGCGGCGCGGCCGCGGTCAGGCGGTTGTCGACGGTGACGTGCGGGGCGGCCGGCCCGACGCCGAGTCTTATCCGCTTGGTGAACTCCCCGAACTCGGCCAGCTTGGCCGCGTCACGCGCAAGGCCGCGGGCGGTCAGCCGGCCTTTCACGGTTTCCGGGTCGGACCTGACCCAGATGAGGTGGACGGGCTCGCCGCCGAGTTCGGCGACCCAGGACCGCCATCGGTCATTGTCGTGGATCTGCGTGGTGAAGGGACCGGACAGCATGACCGGACAGCCGTACTCGCGGATCTGCCGGGCGGTGGCGGTCATCCCGGTGTACTCGTGCACCTTGATGTGCCCGTCGTACCAGGGGCCTTCGCGCTCGCCGTCGGGGCGGCCCGCCGTTTTGAGGACCGCCGCGACAAACGAGGAGTACATCGTGTCCTTGTCGAGCAGCGCCGGGGTCGGCATCAGCCTGGCGAGCATGAGGCTGGCAACGGTAGTCTTTCCGGCTCCGGGCGGGCCGGCCACGACCCAGGCCGGTGCGGGGACGCTCACCTTCCTTATTTAAGCCGAACGGGCGGTGGTGCGCGTCTCCTCATCGCCCGCGGTATTGAGGGCGGGCGCCGGCACGGGTTTGCTGGTTTTGCGCATGGCGGCCACGGAGGCGCTGACCACGGCCGCGGCGGCCATTGCGGCGGCGAGGGTCAGGGGGAGCAGCGGCCGGCCGGCGGCGAAGCCAGCCACGGCGGCCCCGGCGGCGGCGCCGCCGTTCATGATCGAGTTGATCCAGGCCTGGGTTTCCGTACCGCCTCCGCGCGGCGCCGTGGCGGCGGCCGCGCCGAACAGCGTGGCCAGGGTGGGGCCCAGGCAGAGGCCGGCCAGCGGCGCGGCGACGGCCAGCAGCGGCGCGTAGAGCCCGGCGGCGGCCAGGATCGCCAGCCCGAGGGCGTAGCCGGTGAGCAGCCGGGCCAGTCTGGGCAGCCGGGCCAGTGTGGGCAGGCGGGCCGGTCTGGGCAGCCGGGCCAGTGTGGGCAGCCGGGCCAGTGTGGGCAGCCGGGCCGGTCTGGGCAGCCGGGCCAGTGTGGGCAGGCGGGCCGGTCTGGGCAGGCGGGGCGGCCTGCGGTCCCGGGGGCTCGCGGTCGAGCTCCGGACACCGAGCAGGAGGCTGCCGAGGATGCTGCCGAGGGAGACCTCTGCCAGCAGCGGGCCGGACGCCCACAGGGCGTGATGATGACGGACGTAGGCGGTGAGCGCCACCTCGGTCGCGCTCAGCGCGGCGTTGGTGAGCGCGGCGGTGACCAGCAGTTCGCGCAGCGCGGCCGAGCGGAGCGGGCCGAGCAGGGAGCGCCGGTCCGGCGGGTGCTCCGGGCGCCGGGAGTTCGTCCCGATAGCGACCGTGGCCGCGCCGGTCAGCGCGAGCGTTGCGATCACGGCGGCCGCGGGGGCGACGCCGGTGGCCAGGGCGCTGGCCAGGACCGGGCCGGTGATGTAGGCCAGGTCGAAGACCGCGGCGTCCAGCGCGAAGGCGGCTTGCTTGAGCCCGGCGCCCGCGTGGGTGGACCAGAGGCTGCGCAGGCCCGGGCTGAGCGGCGGGTTGAACAGGCCCGCCACCGCCGCGGTGCCGACGAGCAGCCCGGCGGGCGCGCTGGCCAGCGAGCCCGCCAGCAGAGCGAGCAGGGCGAGGGCGTAGCAGACGCCGCAGACGGCGGCCACCGGGACCAGCCCGCGCCGGTCGGCCAGCCTGCCCCGCAGCGGGGCCGTCGCGGCCTGCCCGAGCGTGTACCCGGCCACCACCAGGCCCGCCACCGTCATCGAGGCGTGCTGGGCCGCTACCAGGAGCAGGGTGAGGCTGACCATGCCCTGCGGCAGCCGGGCGCATACATCCGCCAGCGCGAGCCTGCGTAGCACCGGTTCGGCGAACAGCTTCCGGTACGAAGCGGGGACGCGGACCCCGTGGGCCTGGGTCACGCTAAGCGAATCTAGCACCGCGCGGGCTGCGCTCCCTCGCCCGACGGGCTGGTGGCGATCAGACCGCCCGGATGTCCGGCGGGGTGGCTGAGGTGAGGAAGGCGGCCTTCGCGGACACCTGCCTGAGGAACGCCGCGGCCAGGCCGAACACCTCTTCCATGGTGCGACCGGCCAGGTGGGCCTGGTACGCCTGGTACCGCTCCATCTCCCAGGCCTGGCCGCGCGGCGGTAGCAGGGTAAGGGCGGGCTCGGACATCGGCCGCCATGACCAGGCCATGCTGCCGCCATCACCAGCGCCATCACCGGATCCGGACGGGCCCGGTCCCGGATCGATGAAGTCAGCCTGATCGACGTAGTAACCCATCTGGTTCCGGACAAAGCGCAAGCCGCCGAAGGTCCCCTCGATGAGCAGGCGATCGGCAGGGGTGCGCTCGGCCATGACGGCTTCGTAGGCCTCGAGGTGATAGCGGATGAGCGTGGCGTCCACGATGGTGACCCACCAGACCGCCTCGCTGATCATGGCGAAGACCTGCGACCGGTCCCTCGGCCCCGCCCCGCAGAGCCATTCGAGCACATCGCACATCGCGCCGATGGTCCAGTCGAGCGCCGTCACCTCGATCCCGGGGTCACCGCCCTTCCGTTCGCGATTCCAGGTGACCCGGCAGGAGGTCGAGCAGAACCGGGCATGCTCGCGGCGCGGCGCGAAGACAGCACCGCAATGTTCGCAAGTCCGGGTATCGCTCATCATGATCATGGTACGCACTGACCCGGCTGGAGTGTCACCGTGACTCACGCATCGTGATGACGTCGCGGTGAACAAATGATGGACCCGGATTCGGGAGTGACCGCCGTCCGGGCTGAGCCCGGGTTACACCGGATAGGCGGTCGGCGTGGTAGTGTACCTGCGTCCGCCCGGAGTCCGCCACTTCAGGACGCCCGGTTCCGGCTGCTCCAGCCGCCACCCTTCGGCCTGTTTACACCGATGATGATGCCGGCAGAGCGGAGCCAGATCGCATTCGCAGGTGATCCCGCCCTGGTCCCAGGCCAGCGTATGGTCTAGGTCACACTGGGCGGCCGGCCGCCCGCAGCCGGGCGCGGTGCATCGGGTGTTGCGGACCTTGACCAGGTGGGCCAGTTTGCGGCTGGGCCGGTACCCGGCCTCCGCACGGTTATGGTCACAGCCGCCGCGGGCGATGCGAACGATCCGGATCCTTAGGCTAGCCAGGTAATCCTGCAGTGTGGTGCCGGGTGGCGGGTCGGGGCCTTGGCCTGGGGGTTGTCCGCGGCCAGTGGTGCCGGGCGGCGGGTGCCGGCCCCGCGCGCAGCCGTGGGCGGCCGCGGTGCCGTCGGGGTGCAATGCTGTCACGCACCACCGGGTGTGCGGGTGCCGGGCCGCAGCGGCGAGCAGGTCCCGCGCGTCCTGGGCGTCTAGCAGCCCGTAACCGCCGACCTCCCCGGGCGCCTCGGAGTGGCCGAGAGCCGTCCCCACCGACACGGTGATGTTCACCAGGGCCGCGACGCTGGGCCCGGGTCCGGAATCGAACGCGCCGCCTGGGGACCCGGACCCGTGGTCGCCACGCTGGCTGGGCGCGTCGTCCTGGTCCCACGAGTCATCGTCGTTGTCTGCTTCTACCGGGCGGTCGGTCTGGCCGGTACCGGGATCGGCCGGGACCAGGCGGCTGTCTCGTTCCTGGAGGAGGTCGAGGTAGGCCCGGACGCGCAGCTCGCGCAGGCTGCCGCCGATCCCGGCCGCGCGCAGGTCCAGCGCCCGCTGCTCCACGTGCTGCCACGACGCCAGCACCTCATCGGGCGGCAGCTCCCGCGCGGCCATCCCGGCGTTCCCGGAGTCCTCCCGGAACCGGCGGACGTGGGCGTCCTGCTTCGCGTGCTCCTTACGGCGCAGCGCGGAGTCCGGGTCGAGCTTGAGGACCAGCCGGTGCGCGACGGCCCGCAGCCGCCCGAACGTCAGCGACGGCGCCACCTCGGCCAGCTCCGCGTCGGCTGCCGCAGCGTCCGCCGGGGACAGCAGCGCGGTCTCGTCGTCGATGATCCGCAGGTGCACCGGGTGGATCCGGCCCGCGGCCAGCGCCGCGAACGTCACCGGCAGCCGGGTGGTGACCGCAGCGGAGTAGCGCATCTGCTCGGCGGCGGACTGCGGGGTCAGGTGCAGCTCATAGCCGAGTTCGACGGGGGCAAACTCATCGGCGGGCCGGGATCCGGCATGCCGGGCGGCGTACTCGGCGATCGCGGCCAGCAGCG
>DATJQX010000037.1:0-3511 GCA_035505275.1 Streptosporangiaceae bacterium
GCTGGACTTGCCGAGCTCGGCGTTCAGCGCCGACTGCTCAGCGGTCACCCCGGCGGACGTAAGCGTCTTCGTCCCGGACGGGTGCGCCACGAGATCGGCCAGCGCCACGCACAGGACGACGACGAGGGCGATGCCCGCGATACTCGCCCCGCGCATCAGCCGGCCGCCGAAGCCTTGCCGGTGTTGCCCAGCCCCGTGAAGTGTTGGAACGCCCAATAAGCGGCGACACCGAGCAGGAAGCTCCCGATGTGGAAACTCATGCTGTTCTCCCTCCAGCCGCGCGTTCGCGGTTGCATGTCTTGCAGTAGCGCTCGCGGTTATTACGGCCGTCAAGCGGGTGACCCTTGTGGCAGTGCGTCTTGAGGCTCCATGCGCCCCGCTCCATGTTGACCTTGTGCGGCACCGGCTCGAGGTGGGCCACGTTGGCGCAGGCGGGATTGCGGCAGAGGTGATCGAGTTCCGCGCCGTCTGGAATCGGGCCTTCGCAGATCTCGTACATGAGCCTGTGCGTGTAGACCTGCTTGCCGTCGACAGTGATCCGGCCGTAGCCCTTGAGCTTGTAGCCGGTCCATTCGACGCAGCCGGACGGCTGGATCTCAAGCCGGTTGAACAGCCGGTCCCGTACCGTTGCGTTTGCCTTCAGCCGCGCGGTCATCTTGGGAGGCTCCAGTAAATAAATACCAGGCCCGCCAGGGACAGGAACCCGGCCGACAGCAGCCCGACGTGCGCCGCGCTGTACCCGGCCGATCCGCCGGACACGATCCCGAACGCCTTCTGCCCGATCGTCGTCGGCCCCTGCGGCGACGCGCCCGCGGCGGCGGGCACGCTCGCGGCGGGGAACCCGGACGGCGGGCTGTTGCCGACGCCGCCGAGACCGCCCATGTACAGCGACAGGCCCGCCATGTCAGCCCCGGCCGATCAGCCCGGCGAGCAGGCCCGCGACGAGTCCGCCGATGACGAGGCCCGCCGCGATCGAACCGGCGAGCCGCCAGTCAATCCCCATGCTCAATCCTCCGATTCGAACGGGCGTTCTAGACTTCGGGGAGGCCCTGGATGAGAGTGCCGGACGGCACGACCTGGCCGACCAGCGCGTTCAGCGTGTAGGGCGCCTCGGAGTCGCCGGAGCCCCACGGGTACCCGGCGATCTCCAGCTGCGTCCCCGGGTTCGTGTTCAGGAAGATCTCGCCCGTATCGAGCAGGCCGAAGTCCCGCTGGGACAGGGACGTCTTGCGGTTGATCCCGATCGTGCCGACCGGACGGGGCACCGGGATGGTGCCGGTCTGCGTCTTGGACGTGTTCGTCGACACGTACGCCGCACCGGCGCCGATGCCCGTCGAGATCGCCACGTCCTCATACCAGGTCGTCATCAGCGTGTCGATCAGCGGCACCCCGTCCACGAGGATCTTCGGGCGGCCCGGCCACATCGAGTCGATGCGGGCGCCGAGCGCGTCGCGCATCTCGAGGATGAGCATGGTGAGGTAGCCGCCGAGGCGGGGGAGCTGCACCAGCGAGGAGACGGACGCGACGGGGTTGGTGTTGGCCTGCTGGTAGATCCACTGGCATGTCGTGCCGAGGCCCGGCGGGTCGGTCGGCGCGCTGGGGAGCCAGTAGAAGTCGGAGTCGAGGGTCTGCTGCATGGACAGGCCCGCGGTGGGGGTGTGGGCGGTCCACAGCGCGGACGTCGCGGCGGTGTTGATCTGCAGGACGGGCAGCAGCGCCGCGTTGGCGCCGGAGATGACGCCGTAGGCCTTGGCGAACTCGAACGCCAGGTAGCGGCTGAAGGTGACGGAGGCGGCGGTCGAGGTCGAGGTGTTGTAGACGGTCTGCACCGGGGAGTTCTGCGGGTCCCGCATGCCGTCCAGGCCGAACTGGCCCGAGTAGGTGTTGACCTCGCGCATGATCGGGTAGCCCGGCCCGGTCAGCAATTGGGTGCCGAACGCGTCCTTCATCTGGATCAGGGACGCCACGGAGTCGGGGAAGTCGGCGGCGATCGTCGGCGCGTTGGTCGCCCCGTTCGTCGCGTTGATCTGCCACTGGAGCTTGTAGCCCTTGGCGTACCCGGGCATGGACACGGTCGGCTGGCTGATGAGGCCGGAGAAGCCGACCGTGGTGACGTACTGGGCACGCCTGCCGTCGGGTGCGTGGCGGATGAACGGGCCGCCCGCGGTCTCTGTCGTGGTCTGGGGCTGGGGGCGGCCCGCGACGGTTCCGCCGGGGGCCACTGTTGCCTGACTCATAGGACGGTCACCACTACCTCGCCAGCAGCATGGAGGACGGAACCCGGCTGCGCCGCGATGAGCTGACGGCGCCCCCAGGCGCGCACCGTGGCCCGTGCCGGGAAGAGCAGGGTGCCGGTGATGACGATCAGCAGGAAGGTGCGCCGGTTGGGCATGCCGCCAGCATACATCCGCGCTGGGCGAGAATGGCGGCATGGTGTACAGGAGAGATCCGCTGTCGGTGCGCTTCGACCTGCCTGCCCGCCGCCTGGTCGAGGCCGCGTACGAGCGCAAGGGCGAGTGGGTCTACGGCTTCCTGCCGCCGCCGGGACCGAAGGCACGCGCGTGGATGTCGGCGCAGGGGATCAACCCGTATGAGCGGGACCGGTGGGGGGAGCTCCGCTTCATCAGGAGCTACAAGCGGGCGGTGTTCTGGACGGTCAAGTGGTACGGCGGCCTCGACGGGCTCCGGGGCACGCCGAATGCGGCGTCGGGCGGGAAGGAGTCGCACTGGGGCGCGCCGGTGCGGGTGCAGTGGGAGACCGGCACGATCGTCCGCGACGAGGACTCGCCGCATTTCGGGGCGTGGGCCGTGCGGATCAGGATTCACGGGCGCGGCGGGGCGACGGCGGCGGCGGGGCGGCGGGCGCGTGATCCGTGGATTGACCCGGTGACGGGCCGGCCGACGTTCCGGCAGTCGCTGCCGGATGACCGGGACTGGGAGTGAGCCGGCCCGGCCTGCGCGAGGTGCAGGCGTCAGCGCGGGCCGGGCCGGCCGTACCCCCCGGCCGTGAGGATACATGAAAGAGCCCCGGCCGGGATCGGGGGGCCGGGGCTCTTGACGATCGCGGGCTGAGCCCGGCATAATCGCCGCTGTCATGCAGATCCCAGGTTACCAGGAGCTAGAGGGCGCGGCCAGCTTTGCCGTGACCCCCTCTTTGGCCTGCCTGCATGGCGAGGGCGAGGACGTGGTCGGGGCGCTGCAGAGTAGCCCCGGTAGCCGTAACCAGTCGGCGGGTACTGAGGGTGTCTCCGGGCGCTCCCACTGAGGGGGAGAGATAGGTACCTCCTAGGGGGGTGTGGGGGGGTGGAGGAAATCCTCCGGACACTTGTCCGCCTGGCGGACACTTCGAGCAGACAGGCTGGTGCCAGTGACCGAACCCGAGCCGTGGATCACCACGCCGATCGAGGACCGCTACGCCGCCGGGATGCGGATCGCCCGCGACGTCCGCGAGACCAGGGCACGCCTCGCGGGCCGCGCCGCCGTCCGCCTCGCCCGCCAGCTCGCCGCCCCC
>DATJQX010000038.1:0-34902 GCA_035505275.1 Streptosporangiaceae bacterium
GACATCGAGTCGCAGCCGTTCCTGGAGGCCATCCGCCAGATCAGGCACGAGATCGGCCGGGACCGCTGCTTCTTCCTGCACGTCAGCCTGCTGCCGTATATCGGCCCGTCCGGCGAGCTGAAGACCAAGCCGACCCAGCACAGCGTGGCCGCGCTGCGGAGCATCGGCATCCAGCCGGACGCGATCGTCGCCCGCTCCGACCGGCCCATCACCACCGGGCTGAAGCGCAAGATCAGCCTGATGTGCGACGTCGACGAGGAGGCCGTGGTCTCCGCGCCCGACGCGCCGTCCATCTACGACATCCCGAAGGTCCTGCACGCCGAGGGCCTCGACGCCTACGTGGTAAGACGCCTGGGCTTGCCGTTCCGCGACGTGGACTGGAGCGAGTGGGATGACCTGCTCCGCCGCGTGCACCGCCCCGCCCACAGCATCACCATCGCCCTGGTCGGCAAGTACGTGGACCTGCCCGACGCGTACCTGTCCCCGGCCGAGGCGCTCAAGGCCGGCGGCTTCGCCAACGACGCGCAGGTGAACATCCGCTGGGTGACCAGCGACGCCTGCGAGGACCCCGAAGACGCGGCCAGGGAACTCGACGGCGTCGACGGCGTGCTGATCCCCGGCGGGTTCGGGGTCCGCGGCATCGAGGGGAAGATCGGCGCCATCCGGTACGCGCGCGAGAACGGCATCCCCATCCTCGGCCTGTGCCTCGGCCTGCAGTGCATGGTCATCGAGGTGGCCAGGGACCTGGCCGGGCTGGCCGAGGCGGACAGCGCCGAGTTCAACCCGGCCACCCCGCATCCGGTGATCGCCACGATGGCGGACCAGGAGGACGTGGTGGCGGGCCAGCGCGACATGGGCGGCACCATGCGCCTGGGCCTGTACCCGGCCGCGCTCCAGCCGGGTACGCAGGTCGAGGAGTTGTACGGCCGCACCATGGTCGAGGAGCGCCACCGGCACAGGTACGAGGTCAACAACTCCTACCGCGCGGCGCTCGAGCAGGCCGGCCTGGTCTTCTCCGGCCTCTCCCCGGACGGCCACCTGGTCGAGTTCGCCGAACTGCCCGCGCACCCGTTCTTCGTCGGCACGCAGGCGCATCCGGAGTTCCTGTCCCGCCCGACCCGGCCGCATCCCCTGTTCAGCGGCCTGATCGCGGCCGCGCTCGCGCGAAGCAAGTCCGCGAGCCTGGCGTCCGGCGCGCGCGCCGCGGCCAGCGCATGAACATGGCCGATGTCACCGAGCGGTGGCCCGTCGTCTCCTCGGCCGAACTGCTCCGTAGCCGGCTGATCGCCGTAAGGACCGACAAGGTCCGCATGCCAGATAACACATTGGCCGAACGAGAAGTGGTCCTCCACCCGGGCGCGGTAGCCGTGTTGGCTCTGGACGATACCGACCGGATCCTGCTGATCAGGCAGTACCGCCACCCGGTGGGGCGCTTGCTGTGGGAGATCCCGGCGGGCCTGCGCGACGTCGCCGGCGAAGACCCCTTCCTCACCGCGCAGCGCGAGCTCATGGAGGAAGCCGGCTACCGGGCGCGGGAGTGGCACGTGCTCGCCGACTACTTCCCCTCACCCGGCTACAGCACCGAGCGCATCCGCCTCTACCTGGCCCGCGACCTGGAACCCGTCCCCGAAGCCGAGCGCGATTTCGTCCCCGAGCATGAGGAAGCATTCCTGTTGACCGGCTGGCTGCCGCTGGAGGTGGCGGTCGGCAAGGTCTTCGCCGGGGAGCTGCATAACGGGGTCACCGCCCTGGGCATACTGGCAGGGTACGCCGCCAGGTCAGACGGGTTTGCCCGGCTTCGCCCGGCGGACTCGCCGCAGTCGTGAACTGTGCTTGCAACGGCGCTCCACAGTCTGGAAGGACCACCATGAAGGTCGGAATCCCCACCGAAGTCAAGAACCACGAATACCGGGTGGCGATCACGCCGTCCGGCGTCCATGAACTGGTCCGGGGCGGCCATCTGGTGGTGATCCAGGCTGGAGCGGGCGTTGGCTCGTCCATCCCCGACGAGGACTTCGTCGCGGCCGGCGCGCAGATCCTCCCGACCGCGGACGACGTCTGGGCCGAGGGGGAGCTGATCCTCAAGGTCAAGGAGCCGATCGAGGAGGAGTACCACCGCATGCGCGCCGGGCAGGTGCTCTTCACCTACCTGCACCTGGCCGCGTCCAAGGCCTGCACCGACGCGCTGCTCGGCCAGGGCGTCACCGCGATCGCGTACGAGACCGTCCAGCTGCCCGACGGGTCGCTGCC
The DNA here is from genome assembly GCA_035505275.1 of Streptosporangiaceae bacterium. Classification (GTDB taxonomy): domain Bacteria; phylum Actinomycetota; class Actinomycetes; order Streptosporangiales; family Streptosporangiaceae; genus Palsa-504. The sequence continues at coordinate 2,251 of DATJQX010000038.1, forward strand.
GCTGCTCGCCCCCATGTCCGAAGTCGCGGGCCGGATGGCCCCGCAGGTCGGCGCGCACCACCTGCAGCGCGACGGCGGCGGCCGCGGCGTCCTGATGGGCGGGGTGTCCGGTGTGTACGCGGCCAAGGTCGTGGTGCTCGGCGCGGGCGTCTCCGGCATGAACGCCGCCGCGATCGCCCTCGGCATGCAGGCCGAGGTGCTGCTCGTCGACAAGAACATCGGCAGGCTCCGCCAGGCCGACGCCATCTACCAGGGACACTGCCAGACGGTCGCGTCCAACACGTACGAGATCGAGCGCGCGGTCATCGACGCCGACCTGGTCATCGGCGCGGTCCTCGTGCCGGGCGCCAAGGCGCCGCGCCTGATCACCGACGACCTGGTCAAGCGGATGAAGCCCGGTGCGGTCCTGGTGGACATCTCCATCGACCAGGGCGGCTGCTTCGAGGGCTCCCGGCCCACCACGCACGCGGACCCCACCTACAAGGTGCACGACACGCTGTTCTACTGCGTGGCGAACATGCCGGGCGCGGTGCCGCACACTTCCACCTACGCGCTGACCAACGTGACGCTGCCGTACGCGGTCGAGATCGCCAACCGGGGCTGGCAGGCCGCCCTCCGCGCCGACAAGTCGCTGGCCCTCGGCCTGAATACGCACGGGGGCGCCGTGACGTGCGAGCCGGTCGCCGAGGCCCACGGCCTGGTGTACACGCCGATCGCCGAGGTCATCGGCTAACCCCCCGACTCAGTCGAGCCCACGCACTCAGGCCATGGTTGTGGCAACCTACCCGAAAGAGCAGAGACGTTGCCGCAACGATGGGGGATCGCCTGCGGAGGCTATCCGGGGATATCTGGGCTACCTGGCGGTGGAGCGGGGGCTGGCAGCAAACACCGTCGAGTCGTACCGTCGTGACCTGGCCAGGTACGACTCGATGCTGGCCGGGCGCGGCAAGGTCACGCTCGGCGACGTTACCCAGGCCGACGTGGCGGAGTTCCTCGCCTGTTTGCGCGAGGGGGACGCCGAGCACGGGGCGCTGGCGGTCAGCTCGGCGGCGCGGGCGGTCATCGCGGTACGCGGACTGCACGCGTTCGCGTTCGCGCAGGGGCTCGCCGCGACGGACCCGGCGCGCGAGGTGACGCCGCCGACGCCGCCCGGGCGCCTGCCGAAGGCGATCACGCTGGACGAGGTGGAACGCCTCCTCGACGCGGCGGGCCCGGGCCCGGATGCCCAGGCCGCGGCGGGCGGCGTCGAGCCGCGGCGCCTACGGGACCGGGCGCTGCTTGAGTTCCTCTACGCCACCGGGGCCAGGATCTCCGAGGCGACCGGACTCGACGTCGACGAACTTCAGCTCGGCGCCGACCCGGTGGTGCGGCTGGCGGGCAAGGGGGGCAAGCACCGGGTGGTGCCGGTGGGCCGCTACGCGGTCCGGGCCATCGAGGCGTACCTGGTGCGCGCCAGGCCTGCCCTGGCCGCGGGATCGCGGCGCGTGTCGGTAGGCCCGGCGGTCTTCCTGAACGCCCGCGGCGGCCGCCTGACCCGGCAGGGCGCCTGGGGCGTGCTCAACGCCGCCGCCGGGCGCGCCGGCCTGCCCGAGGTGTCGCCGCACACGCTGCGGCACTCGTTCGCCACCCACCTGCTGGACGGCGGTGCCGATATCCGGGTCGTCCAGGAACTGCTCGGCCACGCGTCGGTCGCGACCACCCAGATCTACACGCTCATCACCGTGGACCGGCTCCGCGAGGTCTACGCCTCCGCTCACCCCCGTGCCCTGGCCTAGAGACTTCGACACCCCTCGAACGGTGACCGCCGGATAGACGCCCGGGCGCGCGCGGGAGGTGCCACCGCCGCCCGTTCGGCATGATTACCGGAAGTGGCGCTCAAGCTCGTTGGCGTAGCTGAGGCCGAGGGTCCCCTTATGGTCGCTGATCCACTGCGCCAGGGAGATCTCGCCGGTCGCGGGGCCGTCGGTGTCGGCCAGCCCGTCCGCCATCGCCTCGTACTCCTCCGCGGTGAGCAGGGTGTCGCGCAGCGCCAGGCCGAGCAGGCGGGCGGCGGGCGCGATGAGCGATCCCGGCACCCGGATCAGGTGGCTGCGGCTGCCCACCGCGTCCCTGATGTGAGCGACGAGTTCGGCGAAGGTCGGCCGGTCGGGGCCCACGGCGTCGATGACCTCGGTCTCGGCGGAATCTCCGGCCCGGACGCAGAGCCGGGCCAGGTCGTCGACGTGGATGGGACGGACGCGGTAGGAACCGGTACCGCCCACCGCGAAGACCGGCAGGCGGCGCAGCAGCCACGCGATGTTGTTGATCAGGACGCCGCTCCCGCCGAACAGGATCGAGGGCCGCAGCACGGCGTGGGGTAGGCCGAGATCGGCCAGCGCCAGTTCGACCGCGGCCTTGCCGCGGAAGTACGGGTAGGGCGAGTCGGCGCTGGGGTGGGTGATCGACACGTGCACGATCCGGCGCACGCCGGCCTCGGCGGCCGCCCGGAAGAGCACGCGCGACTGCGCCACCGCCGCCTCGTGGCTGACGGGCCCGCGGGCGAAACGGACCCAGTAGGTGTTGAACAGCGCCCGGGCGCCGCGCATCGACTCCGCCAGCCCGTCGGGGTCGGTGAAGTCCAGCGGCCTGGCCTCGATGGCGGTGCCGGCCGGGGCCCGGTCCGGGTGGCCGGTGAGCGTCCGCACGCTCCGCCCCGCCGCCTGCAGTTCGCTGGCGATGGCCGCGCCCGAGTAGCTGAACGCCCCGGTGACCACGTCGAAGTCCCCCGCGGGATCGGTGGTCATCGTCGCTCTCCGAGCCTGGTGATCAGCGTGGTCAGGGTGCCGCCGAGCGGGCCGTCGAGGATCGCCGCGGCGTGCTGGTCGCCGCGGGTGGACCCCTGGTTGACGATCACGATGGGCCGTCCCAGCTTGGCCGCGTGCCGGACGTAACGCAGGCCCGACATCACGGCCAGCGAGGAACCGAGGACCACCAGCGCGCGGGCGCTCTCGACCATCGCGTAGCAGGCCTGGGCCCGCTGCGGCGGCACGTTCTCACCGAAGAACACGACGTCCGGCTTGAGCACGCCCTGGCATGCGGAACAGTCGACCACCCGGAAGGACTCCGCCGCCTCGGCGTCGAGGACGGCGTCGCCGTCGGGGCTGATCCTCGCCGTCGAAGCCGGGGCCCAGCCGGGGTTGGCGGCCTCGAGCCGCCGTTCCAGGACCGCGCGCGACGTGCGCTGCCCGCACGACAGGCAGGTGACCCGGTGCAGGCTGCCGTGGAGTTCGGTGACCTCGGGCGAGCCAGCGGCCTGATGCAGGCCATCCACGTTCTGGGTGATGATCCCGGCCAGCAGGCCGCGCCGGCCGAGTTCGGCGACGGCGTAGTGACCGCGGTTCGGGACCGCCCCGGCGATGCGCCGCCAGCCCACGTGGCTGCGCGCCCAGTACCTGCGCCGGGCGGCGGCACTGCCGGTAAAGGCCTGGTAGGTCATGGGCGTGGCGCGCAGGGCGAGGCCGGTCGGCCCGCGGTAGTCGGGGATGCCGGACTCGGTCGACAGCCCGGCTCCGCTCAGCACGAGCACGCCGCCGGGCGCGACGACGTCGACGAGCACGCCGAATGCGCCGGCTGCCGTCGCCTCGGCCAGTTGGGTCACCACTCCATGGTGCCCTACGAAGCGTGGCAGTCGATCCCAGATGGGGGTCCAGATGGCGGTCCCGGATGGCGGTCCTGGGCGCTAAACCGATCTGGCCGTAATCGCCTTCGCGACGGCGCCCGCACCCGTCCCGTGGTACACGATCGTGTAGTGGTTCGCGCCGGGCACCAGCAGTGGCCGAAGCTGCGGAGCACGCTCCTGCCACGCGGCGACGAGATCGGGCGGCTGGAATCCAGGTGGCGCGCCCAGGAATCCCGCCGGCGCGGTCAGCAGCGGTGTCGGCCTGCTCAGGCGGCCGAGCGCGTCCGCGAACGGCCGTTCCACCAGCAGCCCGCGGCTGTCAGCGCGGACGGCGTCCTGGATGACCCCCGACCTGAGGTGGCCGTTCTCCCTGATCAGGTCGTAACGGGCGAACGCCTCGATGTCGGGGGTCCAGTGATCGGCCAGCGCCGGATGGGCCCGCCAGAAGTCCAGGTAAGCATCGACATCGGGGTAGGTCTGCCGCAGCCTTTCCATCGCCGGGCCGATGGTGGCCTCGAGTGACGCTTCTGGGTCAACACCATCGACGACGGGCCTCGGCAGGCCGCCGTCCACCAGGACGAGGCGCCGGATCAGCGACGGGTGCGCGTCGCGGGTCAGCAGCGCGACGTACGCTCCCATCGAATGCCCGGCGAGCACGGGCCGGAACCCGGCACCCCCCTTGACGCTGAAATGCCGCAGGACCGCGGTCACGTCCTCGACGTGCCGGTCCAGGCCGTACGGGCCGGGCAGGTCACGGCTACGGCCGCGCCCGCGCAGGTCAGGGGCGGCAAGCGTCCAGCCGGGCGGCATATGGCGCCCGACCGCCTGCCACGACATGGCCGAGGCCGTGATTCCATGCAGGGCGACCGCGACGTGTTTGCCGGTTCCCCAGAGCAGTACGTGAAGGTTCCCGCCGTCCACGGGAACGTCAAGAAGCCGGAGTTGCATAATGATCCTCCCCGCGGTGCCTGCTAAGACCAGGACCGCCATATATCACCCTTATTATCAGCCGCTGGCTTGATGGCAAGGGTGACAAGCAGGACACGAAACCGTCACTGCTAAAACCGTGTCATGCTGGACTGGTGGAATGCCAGGTAAAACCAGGCTTGGAGGTGAGCGGGCCATGTCGGCAGCGCTGAGTTACTCGTCAGGAGAATCCGCAACGCCGCTGCTTGGCGACACGATCGGCGCCAACCTCGACGCAACGGTCCGGCGGTTCGGGGACCGCGAGGCGCTCGTCGACCGGCCGACCGGGCGGCGGTGGACCTACGCCGAACTTGCGGCCGACGTCGACGCGCTCGCGCTGGGCCTGGACGAGATGGGCATCGCCAAGGGCGACAGGGTAGGCATCTGGGCCCCGAATTGCCCGGAGTGGACGCTGACGCAGTACGCCACGGCCAAGATCGGCGCCATCCTGGTGAACATCAATCCGGCCTACCGCACCCGCGAGCTCGAGTTCGTGCTCAACCAGTCGGGTACCAGGCTGCTCGTCGCCGCCGAGCGGCTGAAGGCCTCCGATTACGCCGCGATGATCGCCGAGGTGCGGCCGCGGTGCGCGGGCCTTTCGCACGTAGTGATAATTGGCCGCCCGGAGTGGCAGTCGCTTATGCGGCGGGGCGGCGAGTTGGACCGTTCCGCGCTCGAGCGCATCGAGCTTGATACCGACGACCCCATCAACATCCAATACACCTCGGGCACGACCGGCTTCCCCAAAGGCGCGACGCTTTCACACCACAACATCCTCAACAACGGGTTCTTCACGGGTGAGCTCTGTAACTACACGGAAGCGGACCGGATCTGCATTCCCGTGCCGTTCTATCATTGTTTTGGAATGGTTATGGGTAATCTCGCCGCGACCAGCCACGGCGCGTGCATGGTCATCCCCGCCCCCAGCTTCGACCCGGTCGCGACGCTGGACGCCGTGCAGGCCGAGCGATGCACCTCGCTGTACGGGGTGCCGACGATGTTCATCGCGGAGTTGTCCGCGCCCGGCTTCGCCGACTACGACCTGTCCAGCCTGCGCACCGGCATCATGGCGGGCTCGCCGTGCCCGGCCGAGGTGATGAAGCAGGTCATGTCCCGGATGTCGATGCGCGAGGTGTCGATCTGCTACGGCATGACGGAAACCTCGCCGGTGTCCACCCAGACCCGGCCCGATGACTCACTGGACCGCCGGGTGTCCACCGTCGGCCGCGTCGGGCCGCACCTGGAGGTGAAGGTCGTCGACCCGGCGACGGGCGCGACCACGCCGCGGGGCACCCCCGGCGAGCTGTGCACCCGGGGATATTCGGTGATGCTCGGCTACTGGGGGCAAGCGGACAAGACCGCCGAAGCCGTGGACGGCGCCCGCTGGATGCACACCGGTGACCTGGCCGTCATGGACGAAGACGGTTACCTGGCCATCACCGGGCGGATCAAGGACATGGTGATCCGCGGCGGGGAGAACGTCTACCCGCGCGAAATCGAGGAGTTCCTCTACACCCATCCGGACATCCTCGACGCCCAGGTCATCGGCGTTCCGGACGCCAAGTACGGCGAGGAGCTCATGGCCTGGGTCCGGCTGCGTCCCGGTGCCGCCGAGCTGACGGCCGAATCGCTGCGGGAGTTCTGCGCCGGGCAACTGGCGGACTACAAGATCCCCAGGTACGTGCACATCGTCGATGAGTTCCCGATGACCGTGACCGGCAAGGTGCGCAAGGTCGAGATGCGCGAGCGTTCCGTCGAGATCCTCGGCCTGGCGCCCGGTTAGCCGCCTGCCCCGAGGAATACCCTGGTTACCCATCCGGACGGCGGAAGGGAACCTCGCCATGGACATTTCGCAGCTTCAGCCGCTGGCCCCCAGGAGCAGCTGGTTTCCGTGGCGGCACGCACGGCCCAAGCACGGGCATCCGGCCCTCAAGGACGAGCATGACACGCGAACCTTCGGTGAGCGCATCGCGGATGACATCGCCAGCTTCGGCGGCTCCTGGCCGTTCATCTTCATCTTCCTCGGGCTCATCCTTATCTGGATGCTCGTGAACACCCTGTTCATCGGGCATCTCCTGCACGGCAAGGCGTTCGACCCGTACCCGTACATCGCGCTCAACCTCGTGCTCTCGGCGCTGGCGGGCCTCCAGGCCCCGATCATCATGATGAGCCAGAACCGGTCCGCGGCCCGCGACGAGATCCTCGCGCAGCATCATTACGAGGAAACCCAGAAGATCGACGAACTGCTCCGGGCCAATACCGACCTAACGCGGCAGATTCACGATCTCACCCAGAAGGTGCACGCTCTGACCCAGCAGCTTTGCCATCCCGCCGGGTAACGACCCGCCTACCGTCACAGCAGGCCCGCGCGCGATCACGTCTTGACTCGCGCCGCTCGGCCCTGATCTGCGGCTCCTCAGCTTATGGGATATAAAGCGCACCGTGGTCATGCATGATGAGGATCGCGAACTTAGAGACGCTAGAGGGTAAAAAATGGTTATATTGGAGGAAATCGGAGCACAGCACAGGATCGAACCGCTTTTGGTGGGCAACCCCGCTGGTCACGGGGTTGCGGGGGAGCGAGATGGGCGAGGAGAACCGCGCTCTGACATCGGCATCGCGCGACAGGCAGCTGAACCCATCGTGGTCACAGGTCGCGGCCACGACCGCGCGCCTGTGGTTCGAACGCCACGGCCTCGGCAAGAAGGCCGAACAGCAGTCGGCTCGGGGACGCCGCCTGGTGTTCGCGCTGGGCGCGGTCGCCGCCATGGCCCTCGGCGCGCTGGTGACCCTGGCCTTTTCCCAGCCAGCGCAGAGGTCCGCGACGCCGCAGCCGAGCTTCGCGGCCCACAGCACCCCGACGCAGCTCCAGGTCGCCGCGATCAATCGCGGCCAGGCGGCGGCGTGGATCGCGAAGCAGATCTCGCCCGCCGCGATCATCGGCTGCGACCCGACGATGTGCAACGCGCTCCTGGCGGCGGGCGTGCCGGCGGCCAGGCTGTACCAGTTCCAGCCGACCACCACCGACCCGCTGAACGCCACCGTGGTCGTTGCGACGCTGGCCGTCCGGAACCTGTTCGGCCCCCGCCTGGCCTCCGTCTACGCGCCGCTGCTGCAGGCCAGCTTCGGCACCGGTGCCGAGCGCGTCGACGTCCGCATCGTCGAGGCGGACGGGACAGCGGCCTTCGACGCCACGCTGAAGTCAGATCTGGCGGCCCGCATCGCCGCGGGCGAGCAACTGCTGACTAACAAGAACCTCCGCGCATCGCCGCAGGCCCGGACCGCCCTGCTCGACGGAATGGTCGATCCCCGACTTCTTGTAACGGTTTCGGCACTTGCCGCCAAAGTGCCAGTACAGCTGATACTGTTCGATGACTCGTCGCCAGGTGCAAGTCCGGAGGTACCGCTACGCGGTGCCGAAATCGGTGCCTCCACGGCCGCGGGCCTGTCGGCGGTCATGGGGTTCCTAGCTGCTCAGCGGTCCGACTTCCTACCTTCAGACTTCCGGAGAGTCACGATTTCAGGCGGTCAGTCCGCTATCGCCGTTCAGTTCGACGCCCCGGGCCCGCTGGGTCTGAACGGCACCTAGCAGCTCGTCAGCTAGGTATTGGGAGGGGTCGAAATGAAGTTTCCGAGAATAACCAGGCGACTGCTCATGCTGCTGGCCGCGTCGGCTTTGCTGCTGGGCATTCCATCTGCCGCGACGGCGTTCGCGTCGTCGGCCACCACCGGGACGGGCTGGATCAGGCTGGCCCACCTGTCCCCGAACACCCCCGCCGTCGACGTATACCTGTACTCGTTCGGCAATTCTGACGCGCAGATCGTGCTGCACCACGTCGCATACGGCGATGTGTCGCCGTATGAATCGGTAACCGCGGGCGACTACAGCGTCGCCATGCGGCTCGCCGGGGCCTCCCCGACGAGCCCGGCCGTCCTGTCCACCGGAGTCGACATCCAGGCCGGTCACGCCTACACCGTGGCGGGCATGGGCCCCGAGTCGGGCCTCAGGCTCCAGGTCCTCGACGACGACCTGACCACGCCGCCCGGGCAAGCCCTGGTCCGGGTGATCCAGGCGTCTTTGAAGGACCAAACCGTCAAGGTGACCTACGGGTCTACCGTCCTGGCCGCCAGCCTGTCGTTCGCGAGCGTGACCTCGTACGAGGCCGTCACTCCCGGCACGCAGACCGTGGCCGTGACCGCCGCAGGCGGGGACGCGAACACCAGCGTCACGCTCGCCGCCGGAACCGTCCACACCCTCGTGGTCCTCGACGGGGCCAACGGCCTGGAGATCGACAACCTGACCGACGCCGCGGGTAGCGGGCAGATGCCCGCGGGCGCCGCGAACACGGGCTTCGGCGGCACCGCCGCGCACGGTCCCGGCTCACCGCTGCCGTGGCTCGGGCTGATCGTCTCCGGCTTGCTGCTCGCCCTGACCGGGGCGCTCAGCATGCGCCGTAGCCGCGGTATGCACGCCGCTAGGGCCTGAGGATGCGCTCACGCAGGCCGGCCGTGATCCTTGCGGCCGGCCTGCTCGTGATCGCGGGCGGAACAGCCGGCCTGCTGCTCACGCGGCACGGGACCCCGGCCCAGCGCCCGGTCGCGCTCGGCGTGGACGCGCTGCCCGCGCCCGCCGGCCGGATCGTCGCACCGCCGGTGCCGGGGCCGTCGAAGCCGGTCGCGCGCCCGGTCGCCCTGACCATCCCGCTGATCGGCGTCCAGAGCAAGCTCGTCTACCTCGGCCTGACCTCCAGCGGCGCGCTCCAGGTCCCGTCCACCACCGCGGTCGCGGGCTGGTACACGGGCAGCCCCCGTCCCGGCGCCATCGGCTCGGCCATCATCGTGGGTCACATCGACTCATACAAGGGTCCCGGGATCTTCTTCCGGCTGGATACGCTGCGCCGCGGGGACCGGATCTACGTCAGGCGGGCGGACGGGACGCTCGTCGAGTTCCGCGTCACCGCGGTCCAGGTGTACCTGAAGGACCACTTCCCGACCGAGAAGGTTTACGGCCCCACCCCCGACGCGGAGCTCCGCCTCATCACCTGCGGCGGCGCCTTCGACTACGCCACCGGCCACTACCTCAGCAACATCGTCGTCTACGCCGTCGCGGTGCACTGAGACCGCAGGCCGGCTTTCCCGCCGTGCCCGGCCGCCCTTCTTCATTCATGCCGAACGGTCCGTGGTTCCCCCGCCGAGCCACCTGCTTCAGTTTTCGTCGGCAACCGCGCCGGGGCGGCGCGCGTCATAGGGTCGGTGTAATTCGATGAGCCGGCTGAGGCGGAAGGAAACACTAATGACACTCGGCGCGCGGGCTGCCGGAGCCCGCCTGGTGGTAGCGGGTACGGCACTGGCGTGCCTGACGGTGCTCGCCGGGGGTTGCGGTACGGCCGCTCCGTCTGCCTCCTCGGCTGGCTCCGCTCCCACGGTGTCCCCGTCCGGCTCCGCGGACCCTGCCGCGCCGGCCGCGTCATCCAGCTCGCCAGCGGGCGTGTCCACGCCAGCGCCCGTCAGGACCCTGACCGCTCCGCCGGCCTACGGCGCGACGAACGGCGCCTACCCGTGCCCCGCGTCGTGGGTCACGGTCACGCTGGGGGCCTCCCAGGTCACCAAGGCCATCACCTACCAGGTGATCGACTTCACCAACCACGGCCCGAGGCTGTGCAGCTTCGGCGGCCTGCCCGGCGTCTCCCTGGCGGGCGGGACGCCGCTGGCCCAGATCGGCCTGGCGGCCCCGGTGTCCGTGGGCGGCTTCACGCCGCGCGCCTTCTCGGTCAACCCGGGAGGGGAGGGCAACTCGCTGCTCCAGATCAGCAACGCGAGTAACTACGCCAGGGCCACGTGCGACCCCGTTCACGCGAGCTACCTGGTGATCGCCGTGCCGGACGATATCGGGTTCGTCAAGCTGGCCTACAGCACGACGGCCTGCGCCAAGCCGATCCAGATCTTGTCCGTCAGTCCCATCTCCCGCGGCTCGGGCAGCTAGCCGCCCGGAAGACCGGCGCCAGCGGTTCGGGCTCTAGGTCGCGGCACCGATGAGTTCGGCCGGGCGGCACCGTTTCATCGTGGAGAATCGGCAGCGGGCCGACGCCGGACGCGGGAGGCAGGAGCGGTGAGCATCGACGAGACGGTGAGCGCGGCGATCGCGGGCGACGAGCCGGCCTTCGCCGCCCTGGCCGAACGGCACCGGCGCGAGCTTCACGTGCATTGCTACCGGATGCTCGCCTCCTTCGACGAGGCCGAGGACGCGGTGCAGGAGACGTTCCTGAACGCGTGGCGCGGCCGGTCGGGCTTCCAGGGCGGAGCCCAGTTCCGCGCCTGGCTGTACCGCATCGCGACCAACGTCTGCCTCGACATGCTGCGCCGCAATTCGCGGCGGACGGCGGGGATGGCTTCGATGGCGGAGGTAGCGTGGCTCCAGCCCTACCCGGACGTGCTGCTTGACCAGGCCGCACCCAGCGACGAGCAGCCGGAGGCCGTCGCCATCGAGCGGGAGACGATCTGCCTGGCGTTCCTCGCCGCCCTTCAGGTCCTGCCGCCCAGGCAGCGCGCGGCGCTGATCGCCCGGGACGTACTCGGCTGGCCTGCCAGCGAGACCGCCGCGGCGCTCGGCACCACCGTCGCCGCCGCCAACAGCGCGCTACAGCGCGCCCGGACGACGTTGCACTCACACCTGCCCGCCCGCCGGGCGGACTGGTCCGCAGGCCAGCCAAGCGCCGCCGAACGCGACCTGCTCGAGCAGTTCATCGCCGCGCACGAACGCCTCGACACCGAGGCCGCCATGGCGCTTGCGGCCCGCGACCTCCGGATCACGATGCCGCCCTGGCCGGGGATCTTCGACGGGCCGGAGGCGATCAGGCCGCTCATGGCCGACGCGGCCGCGATGGGGCAATGGCGCGTGCTCCCGGCCGCCGCCAACCGGATGCCGGCCGCCGCGGGCTACCTGCGCAGGCCGGGGGACACGGTGTTCCGCGCGTTCAAGCTCGACGTGATGCGGATCGAGGCGGGCACGATCGCCGAGATCACCGTCTTCAGCGCGGACCTGTTCCCGGCCTTCGGCCTGCCCCAGGAGCTGAGGGTCTAGTCTCGCGATTGTGGCCCAGAGCAATGATCCTGTCGCGCACAACCGGGCCGGCTGCCAACGTCACCTCACGCTACCTGCCCGGATATCGCCACCCGCGGTCAAGCCGTCCCGCTAGGGATCGAGCGGCTCCCAGTACGACCCCCACTGGGTGCGGAAAAACTCGATGATCTTGGTCGCCTGCGCGTGACTGACCTCAACCAGCTCCTGCTTACGCCCGCCCTGCTCCCACTCGGCGATCGCCGGGCTGAACGCCCAGCTGAAGTCCCTCCGCATGCCCTCGTCGGCCGGGCCGTCGTCGTGCTCGAGTCGCCTGACCAGCCCGTAGGGGTTATCAATCGTCCGGTTATCGGCAATGACCGCGTAGTACGTTATCGCGCCAGGCACCCTGCGGACCTTCCTGCTTAACCCTCTCCTGAGCCCGTCTTCGCCCCTGAGCCGGGATTTGAAACCTCCGAGCGCCAGAGCATGGCCGCGACTTCTCCCAGTGACCGGACCACCGTGATACCCGCGGCCGGCCGGTTCCCGTCCAGCTCACCCCGGACGATCTGCACCGCCCTGATACCCAGCGCCGCTCCGCCCGCGCAGAACGCCGCCTGATCGTCCACGAACAGGGCCGCCGAAGCGGGCACCCCGAGCTGGTCCAGAGCCCGCAGGAAGATCTCGGCCGACGGCTTCGCCGCACCCACCTCGCAGGACAAGATGACGGCGTCGACCAGCCCGATCACGCCGAGTTCGGTCAGCAGCCTGCGCGTGTGCTCGCTGCAGTTGCTCACGATCGCGGTCTTGATGCCTGCGGACCGTAGCCTGCCGAGGAACGGGATGGCATCGTCGTACAGCACCGCCGAGGCGGAGTGCAACTCCCGGTCCCGGTCCACGAGCGCGCCGACAAGATCGCCGCTCGGCGCCGCGCCGCAGGCCCGTAGCGTCTGCTCGAACGCCTCGGCCTTTCCGACCTGGCCGACCTGCACCGCGGCCCACAGCTGCGCGTAGGCCTCGTTCCAGGCGTCCGCCGCCACGCCGGCCAGCTTCGGCAACTCCCGCCTGTTGGGCGAGAAGTCGCAGCTCAAAAGGGTTTCGTAGAGGTCAACGAGGCATGCTTCCGGTTGGCCCACGAGCTCAGCGTATGGGCCTGCCTCCGGCCCGCTCAAGGGGTGCGGTCTCGAGCTGGCCGGACAACTAGCCCGGGACGCGTTACTGACCGACGTCTCGCGGGTCCTCAGCGCCCAGCCCGGATCAGCCCTCTGAGCAGGTCCGCGAACCCGGCGGGCCAGATCACCTCGTCGGTGGAATCGAGCTCCGCCAGCGTCCACCAGTGCCACGCGGCTATCCCGTCGCTGGCGTGCATGGCGGCCACCTCGCCGAGCCCGCGGCAGGCCACCTCGACCCGGGCCAGGAAGAACCGCTCGTGCTGCAGCACGAGCCGGTCCGCGTACTCCAACGAGCGCGTTCCCTCGTACACCTCCCGGCCCACCAGGACGTCGGCCCAGCCGGTCTCCTCGGCCAGTTCCCGCCGCGCCCCCGCCGCGTAATCCTCTCCGTCGTCCAGCCCGCCGCCCGGCGTGCACCAGTGCCGCCCGTTGGGCGGCTCCTCGTCGTACCGGAACAACAGGACGCGGTCGTCCGAGTCGAGCACGATCACCCGCCCGGCCCGTCGCCGCCTGAGCTCCCTGGAGTCGGCCACGGCTCAGCGCCGCAGGCCGACGCCGGCGAGGCGGTCGCGCTCGTCCGGGGTTAGCTGGTTCGCTACGTCCAGGGCGCCGAGATTCGCGGTCACCTGTTCCGGCCGCGTCGCCCCGAACAAGACGGTGGTCACCGACGGGTTGAGCAGTGCGAACGCCATCGCGAGGTGAGCCGGATCCCGCCCGGTATCCCGGGCCAGCACTGCGAGTTCGCGGCCTGCCTCCACCGCCGGCGCCACGCGCGGCTGCCCGAGCGTTCCCGCCGCGCGCCCGGCCCCGGGATCCTGGTCGTACTTCCCGGTAAGGATGCCTCCGGCCAGCGTGTACGACGCCACGATCGCGACCTTGCCTGCGGCCGCCAGGAGCCGCATGGCCGGATCCTCGACGATCTCCCGGCGCACCAGGCTGTACGGCGGCTGCGTCGCCGCCGGGCCTGGCACTCCCTCACGGTCGGCGATCTCCCAGGCGCGCTCCATCTGCTCCGGGGTCCAGTTCAGCGTCCCCCACGCCCGGGCCACTCCGGCCCGGATCAGCCCGGTGATCATGTCGATCGCGTCCGGCAGCGTCACGCCTTCCGGCGGGACCTCGGAGTAGACGAGGTCGACGTAGTCGAACCGCATCCGCGCCAGCGACCCGGCCAGCTCCTGGGCCGGCGATTCACCGGGCCAGAACTCCCACCACAGCTTGTTGGAGACGACCGCGTCGTCACGGTGCCAGCCCGCCGCCCGGAACAACTCGCCGAACAGCACCTCGGAATACCCGGTCGGGATCGGCGCCCGCCCGGTCTCGTCGTTATACCGGGCGTCGTCGAGGAAGTTGATGCCAGCGTCGCGGGCGGCCCGCATGACGCGGACGCCCTGATCGCGGCTGATCCGGTCGTAGGTGCGCCAGGATCCGAGCGCCAGCCGGCTGACCGGGATACCGCTGCGGCCGAGGGGCGCCATAGGCATGGAGGGCACGCTCACGGCGGCAGCATAGCCGTCCCGCAGCCGCCCCCTACAAACCGGAACTATCGCCGATTAAGCTCGACCCAGAGCCGACTGACATTGGGGCAGGCCATGACTGTTGCCGGGATAGACCTGTCGGATAACGCCTTCTGGAGCCTGCCGCTGGCCGACCGGGCCGCCGCCTTCGCGCTGCTGCGGGCCCAGGACCGGCCGCAGTTCTTCGCCGAGCCCGAAACACCGTTCAGCGAGGTGGGCCCCGGCTACTACGCCTTGGTCCGTCACGCCGACATCGTCGAGGCGAGCCGTCACCCCGAAGTCTTCTCCTCGGCGAAGGGCGCGACGAGCATCCCGGATCTCCCCGTCGAGTTCAACGAGTACTTCGGCTCGATGATCAACATGGATGCCCCCAGGCACGCCCGGCTGCGCCGGATCGTCTCCCGCGCCTTCAGCCCGCGCATGGTGGCGAAGTTCGAGATCGACGTGCAGAGCGCCGCCGCGACGGTCGTCGACGACCTGCTGGCCGCCGGGCCTTGCGACTTCGTGTCTCACGTCGCGGCCCGGCTGCCGCTGAAGATCATCTGCGACATGATGGGTATCCCGGACGACCAGTACGAGATGGTCCTGGCCAACACCAACATCATCTTGTCCGGCGCGGACCCGGAATTCATGAGCGAGGACCTCAACGAGGCGGTCACCCAGCTGCTCACCGCCGGGCAGGCGCTCGCCGATCTGGTCACCAACCTGGCCGCCGCCCGCGCCCAGGCGCCGGCCGACGACGTGGTGTCCGCGCTGGTGACCGCGAACATCGATGGCGAGCAGCTGACCAGCGCCGAGCTCGCCTCGTTCTTCATCTTGCTGGTCGTAGCCGGCAACGAGACCACCAGGAACGCGCTCTCGCACGGGCTGATGCTGCTCACGGCGTGCCCCGAACAGCGCGCCATGCTGCTCGCCGACCTGGAGAACCGGATCGGCGGAGCCGTCGAGGAGATCGTGCGTTACGCCTCGCCGGTCATCTTCATGCGCCGGACCCTCACGCGCGACTACGCCATGAACGGCCAGGACTACCACGAGGGCGACAAGGCGGTGCTGTTCTACTACGCGGCCAACCGCGACGAAGCGGTATTCGCCGACGCCGAGCGCTTCGACATCACCCGCTCGCCGAACCCGCACGTCGGCTTCGGCGGCGCAGGCCCGCACTTCTGCCTGGGTTCCCACCTGGCCCGCCGCGAGCTCACCGTCATGCTCCGCGAACTGCTCACGCGGGTCCCCGACATCACCGCCGGAGAGCCCGACCGCCTGCTATCAAGCTTCATCAACGGCGTCAAGCGCCTCCCGTGCCAGTTCTGACTGCCTCTACTGTGGCGGCATGGGCAATGAGCAAGCGTTCCCGGTTATCCGGCAGACGGTCCTGGACACCACCGACCCGCGGCGCCTGGCCGAGTTCTACCGGCTGCTGTTCGGCCTGCGGTACCGCCCGGGCGACGAGCCGCCCGCACCCGGCCAGCCAGACCCGAAGGGGCAGGACTGGCTGGCGCTCCGGAGCCCGGCCGGCGGCGCGGCGCTGGCCTTCCAGAAGGTCAGCGAGCTGCCCGAGGCCACGTGGCCGGACGGCCCGGTCCCGCAGCAGCTGCACGTGGACACCACGGTGCCCACCGTGGCTGACCTGGACGTCCAGCATGAGCGGGCGCTCGCCCTCGGTGCCCGGCTGCTCGAGGACCGCTCGGATGACCCGGAGGAGCCGCTGCGGGTCTACGCTGACCCCGCGGGGCACCCGTTCTGCATATTCGTCGGCTGAATAGACGACGATGCCATGCGAGCTCGCGCTAGGTGCGGACCAATGACCCGGCAACTCGCGGTCGATGTCGGCGCCTGCGCACTGCTGCTGGTTCAGTACCTGCTCGGCATGGTCGTCAACGTGTACGTCGTCCTGCCCGACCGGCACCCCGGAGCCGGTGCCGGTAACTACCTCTCCGGTGCGAGCGCCGGGCTGGCCTGGGTGATCACCGACGGTCCCGCCTGGGCGGCGGCGCACGCCGCCTTCGGGATGGCACTCGCCGCGGCCGCCCTCGCCGCTATCGTGCTCGCTTGGCGAACAGGCACTACAGCAGGCAAGACGGCCTCGGTCCTCGGCGCCCTCGCGATTATCGGAGCCGGTTTCAACGGGGCGAGCTTCGTGAACTACGGGCGTGCCTTCAGCTCGATGATCATGGCCGGCCTGTGGGCACTGGCGCTGGCCTGCTACCTCACCGGCGCGATCCTCGCCGTCCGCCGCCGCTGAAGGAGTTCTCAACCTCGCCACATGCTTCGCAGAACCAGCTATCATTCTGTACCGCCACGCTGGTTGCTCACATCCACGGCGCCTATCCCGCATGTGCGTCATAGCGGACAGCAACGCGACGCCCGGGGCCTACGGCCGGGTACCGCTTTTCGACCCCGGAGGCAGCTTCCTTGGTACGCATGGCCACGCGCGGCGCCCACGCGCGGCCCGTCGATTCCACGGTACGCATGGCCGCGCGCGGCGCCCACGCGCGGCCCGTCGACGCGGCCATGGCCCGGCGCCGGTCGAGGCGGCGGTGGGTGCTGCTGCTCGTCGCGGGCTGGCTGTGCCAGGCCGGGCTGCGGGTGTGGTTCAGCCGGATGCAGACCATCCCGCTGGTCGAGCCCGACGAGACCGCGTACCTGATCGCGGCGCGGGTCCTGGCGGGCGGCCCGGCCACCGGTTTTTCTGGGTCGACGACGTTGTACCAGGGCGGCTATCCGCTGCTGATCACGCCGGTGTTCTGGTTCACCCACAACCCGGTGACCGTGTACCGCACGGTACTGATCATCAACGCCGCGGTCAGCGCCACGTTGATGCCGCTGGCTTACGCGGCCGGGCGACGGCTCGGGCTGGGCCGCCCGGCGGCCTACGGCGTGGCAGCGGTCACCGCCCTGCTCCCGGCCGGGTTCTTCTACGCCGAGTACGCGATGTCGGACGCGATCTTCCCGGCCGTGGTGCTGGCCTGGCTGCTGGCCACCCACAGCTGGCTGACCGCCTCGTCCCCGCGGGGACGGTACGCGGCCGCGGTCGCGTCCGCGCTGCTCGCCGGGTACGCCTACGCGGTTCACTCCAGGGGCGACGTGATCGTGGCGGGCTACGTGGCCGTGGGCGCGCTGGTCGCCTGGCGCCGTCTGGCGCCGCGCGGCACCGTCGCGGCCGCGGCGCTGGCCCTGACCGCGTCGGTCAGCGGCGGCTGGCTGCTGGACCGCTACCTGTCCTCGGCGCTCTATCCCTACGGGACGCGGAGCATGTCCGGCGTAGCGGAGACCCGGCTGCGCAGCGTGCACGGCATGATCCACGTATTCGAGATGGCGTCGGGCCAGATGTGGCGGCTCGTCCTCGACAGCTGGGGCCTGGCCGGAGTCGGCCTGATCGCCGCGGCCGCCGTGATCGTGCGCCGCGGCGCCCGGGCCGACCTGCGGATCATGAGCGCGCTCGGGGTCGCGGTCACGCTGGCCATCGCCGGTATCGCGCCCGCCGCGCTGCCCGCTGGCCAGGGCCAGGCGTGGGCTTCCGGACGCTATCTCGACGGCCTGATCGTGACGTTCTTCGTCGTCGGCGCGGTGGTATTGCTGCGGGCGCACACCCGGACGATCCTGCTCTGCGCGGCCGGTACCGCGGGGCTGACCATCCTGACCGGCGTCATCGTGGTCATCTACGCGGGCTCGTCCCTGCGTACGTGGGGGTGGCCGGCCGGGTTCGACTTCGGCGAGGTGGCCGTGCTGACCCAGGACTGGTACAAGGCCGGGGTCTGGATGGCGACGGCGGTGGCGCTGGCCCTGCTCGCGGCGTGGGTGCTGACGGCGCTCGCCGCCCGGCACTGGCATGACGCGGACCTGGCCGGGAAGGTGCGGGTGCCCGTGCTTATGCGGCAGGTGTGGGCGCTCGGGATCGCGGCGGTGAGCCTCGTGGCCCTGGCCCAGATGACGAGCCATGTCTCGCAGGCCACCGAGCCGACCCGCGCGCCGAGAGCGACCGGGTTCGTGGCGGCCGGCAAGCTCAGGCCGGGCGATCGGATCGCCGTGGCCTCGAACGTCAGCTACTGGGTGTGGGTGCCGCAGGCGTTCCAGGTTTGGTGGACGGAGCTGGAGTTCTTCAAACCCGGCCAGCCACTGCCCGCCGGGACGACCGTCGTCGAGACGGGCTGGCCGGCTGGCCAGCCCGCGCTGGCCAGCTGGCCGCAGGCGCCTGCCGGATGGCGGATCGTGGCCGAGAACCAGCCCGCCGGCTGGGTCGTTTGGCGAAGGGCCTAGGCCGCAGCTGGCCGACCTGGCCTACCCGTTCGCCAGCTAGGGTGCCGCGGCCCGTTCTCCGGGTATGCGTTAGGTCATGAGCGTCTCGCTAGATGAGCACCAACTGGGCGGCCTGCGCTGGATCGTCCTGCGCGGCCCAGACCTCGATGCGTTCCGTGCGCTCGGGGAGCACATGCGTGCCGAGATGGCCGAACTCACCGCGGCCTGGCCGTTGCCAGCCCGGCTTCACGGGCACGTTTCCGGACCGCCGGGAAGCGATCGCTTCCAGGCCGCGCGGCAGGCCAGCGTGCTGCATTTCCCGCAGGCCTGGGCGGAACTCGCCGCGCTCGCCGAGGGCGCCGCGGTGCCGTTCGACGATCTGGTGCTGCTGAACTTCCGTGGTGACCTCGGCCCGATAACCGGCGGCATCGGGTGCAGCGACCTGGCGTGGCGGCGGGGGCGATCCGTCATCGCTCACAACGAGGACGGCGCCGCGGAAAACGTCGGGCAGTGCGCCCTGCTCACGCTGGCCCTCGACGGCCTGCCGACCGTCACCGCCTTCTGGTATCCGGGCTTCCTGCCCGCCAACGCGTTCACCGTGACCGCCGACGGGCTGGTGTGGACCATCGATCACCTCCCGGTCGCCGAGCCCGGCGCGGGAGCCGGCCGTCACTTCGTGGGTCGCGGGGTGCAGCGATCGGCAACCACGGTTGATCAGGTCGTTGACCACCTGCGGGCGCACCCTTCGGCGGGCGGATTCGCCTACACGGTCGGCGACCGGTCCGGCCGGATCGTCAACGTGGAGGCCGCCGCCGGTCATCACGCCGCCGTAGAGGCCGGCCCGGGGTCATGCCCGCTGATGTGGCACACCAACCACGGACGGTACATTCCTGGGTGCGAAGCGTCACCCACCGGGACGAGCGCGGTACGCGGCGAGATCCTAGAGGCCCTCGCCGTACCCGACGAGGATCCGGAACCGACCTGGTTCCTGGACGTCCTGGCCGGCGCGCCCCTGCCCGAGGGCGTTCGCGCCGATCCGGCGCACGGCGGAGCAGCCACCACGCTGTGCACGTTCATCGCGGACCTGACCGCAGGTCAGGCCGTTATCGCCGCCCGGGACGAGCAGCCCGTCGCGATCGCCCTGCCCGACCTGGCCGAAGGCAACCCGCATGGTCAGCGCGAGTTCGCGGGCTCGGGCGATGGCGGCTACGCCACGCGGATCGGCTGACGGGAGCCGCTGCGCGGGAGGTCAGTCGTCGACCATGTGCCGGTGCCCGGCCGGGCAGGTGCCGACGGTGCAGTCGTAGAAGCCGTCGTCGAACACGACGTAGGTATGCCAGTCGGCGCGGCAGTAGGTTCGTTCGCACTCGGGGCAGAAGAAGGGCGCAAGCTCCCAGTCGATCCTGCGCAGCTCGGCCGCGTCCGGCTCTTCGGCGGCGAGGATGGCCTGCACGGCCGCGCATGTGCCGGGTTCGGCCAGCTTCCACGCGGTGCCGCCGAAGTAGTCAACGACAATCCCGTCCCGCTGGTGGGACTGCGGGCCCAGCGGCGGTCCCATGTCGGCTGGGACCCCTGCCGGCACGGCCCTGACGACGGCGGCCACCTCGCCGCATATTGAGCACCTGAAGCTGGCCGCGGCCTCCCCGACCCGCTGCCCAAATCTCGTCGGCTCCGTCACCTGAAGGCACCTCCCCGCCCCGACCTAGCGAGATTGGTCGACTATTGTCGTATATATACTAGCAGCCCGGGGAAAGCAGCCGAACGAACCGTGGGTTCCCGCCCCACTCCGCCTCCCGGCAGGACCGGCCCGGAGATCAGTCATAAGGCCGGGCTGATCTCCAGGTGCGCCGCGCCCTGGGCGGCGGGGCGGGAAGCCCCGAGCGCGATCCGGAAGACGCAGGTGCCCCAGACCGCGGCGAGCAGGCCCTGGACGCGGCGGGCGGCGTGCTCGCGGCCGGACTCCTGCGCCGCGCCGTCGACTTCTGGCACGTCGTGCCAGGAGCTCTGCATGGTCCAGATCTCGTAGCGGTCCGGCCCGAAGGTCTGCCGGGTATACAGGCCGACGCCGACGTCGATCAGCACCGGGCGGCCGTCCAGGGCGACGATGAAGGGGCCGACGTCGTTGTGGTTGTGGCCTTCACCGTTGTGGGCCGCCTTGGCGGCCAGGAACAACCCGTCGCGCTGCCCGCCCGCGACCGCGCGGTGAGCAAACCGATGGCCGACAGCCAGGCCTGGGCGGGCATCGGAACGGGTTCGGCGGTTCGTCGCACCATGCGGCGTCGAACATCGCGCTGAGCGTCCGGGCGATCGACGGCGCGGATCTTCTGGATGGATCTCGAAGACGTCGTAGTCCTCGCCGCAGGCTGAGGCCATCCGCTCCAGGCACTCGAACAGGCCGCCGCCGGGCACGGCCGTCAGTGGCCGGGTCCGGGGAGACCAGCCGCCAGCCGTTCGCGGGATAAGCAAGCCGCAATGATCCCTGACGACATAGCGCGAATCCTAGTGGTCGCCTGACGATCCCCACCTATGGTGGAAGTACTCCACGATCTTGCTCGCCTGCTCATGGCTGACTTCGACTAGTTCCGGCCCGAAGTCGCCGCGCTCCCATTCGACTATCGCCGGCGTGGGAGCCCAGCTGAGGTCCTTGCGTAGGCCCTCATCAGAAGGCCCGTCGTCGTGCTCGAGCCGCCGCACCAGTCCATAGGGATTGTCGATCGTCCTTTCATCGGCCACAACCGCGTAGTAAGTGATCTTGACCGGCACCCTGGAACCCTTCCTTCCTGACGTCGGGAATATCGGTGGCACCGTCCGGCACCTGGATCCGCGAGGATACTTCGCGCTGGAACGCATGCAGTTCGCGGAGTTCGGCCCTGCTAGTCCTTGCCGTGTCGCGGATCCGCTCGTATGCGAGATGGGTCACGTAGTGCTTGGCATGGAAGCTTTCCGCTGTGTGGAACTGGACCTCGAACCTCTGCCCTTCGGGGGTTACCCAGCGCGTATTGATCCCCTTGTACTCAGGATGGGTCCACCAGTTCTGCGCGTAGAACATCTCGTGGCCGCGGCTTTCGTACCGTTCCTTAACGTCGTAGTAGCCCCTCGTGTAATTCTCCGGCTGAAAGCAGAACGTATAGCGGATCGCGTCGGGAATCAGCCGAAGCACCTGATTAGGGGTGGCATCCGGGCTAGCCGTGGACAGGCCCTCGGCGGTCTTCTCCCTGAGGCGGTCCTCGCCCTTCAGGCGGAACTGGAAGCCCTCAAGCCAGCCGCCGTTCTTATTCTCCTGCTCGATCGCCTGCGCGTCAGCGGACAGCCCTTGCTCGGCCTTCCGTACCCGGACGACCGCGTCGGCAAAGCCGGGCGGATCGGCCGAACCGTCTGGTGCGGCCCGCTCTTTGGCTGGCCAGTCATTTTCGTGCTTGGCCCACATCTCCCGGAATCGTGGTACCTCGTCCCGGTAACTTCGGTGATCTGTCGCGTCGGGCCGTCGTTCGGGCGATGCGCTGTGGGGCGATGCGCTGTCGGGCGATGCGCTGTCGGGCGTTTCCGCGGAAACACGCGCCTGCATCGCCTCGTAGACCCGGCCGCGTTCACCCGGGTCCGGCAGCTCGCGGGGCTCAGGCGCCGGACGGTCCGCCCCGCCAGTTTCGACACGCTCCACCTGCCTGGGTTCGTCCGGCTGGTCCGGCAGGTCCAGGGACCTCACGGCGCTCCGCATGCTAAGACTTAATGTGATCAAAGCGTCATCATACGTAACATGCCGTTGGCGAAGGGCCGCGCAAAACGAACGATCTGATTACCTAGCGTCGGCCCGGCGGAATACGCGCCACAGGCGTACCGGTCCCGCTATGACTTCCGGCTCCGTGTCCGGGCCGGTCTCGCGGCCGGCGGGTCGACTAGCTTGACGGTGATATCGGGGCCGCCGGCCTCGACGATCTGGACCCGCTTGGGCAGCAGGGACAGGAAGGCGCGGAAGCTCCGGCAGCCGTAGTTGTGCTCGTCGAATGACGGGTCGAGCGCGAGCATCTTGCTCTTCAGCCCGCCGGCGGTCATCGTCTCGGCGCCTGACTCCTCGAAGGCCCGGACCAGCAACTGTTCGGCATCCCTGATGTCGAACGCCCCGATCGGCTGCGCGGCGGGCTCGACCTCGGCGACCAGCGTGCCCCAGTACTTGTACTCCGAGCAGACCGATATCAGCTTGCGGCTGGCGTTGGCCTCGGTGCCGACGCCCACCACCCACTTGCCGAACTCCCGCAGCCGCTGCACCAGCGGCGAGTAGTCGCCGTCTCCGCTGACCAGGATGAACACGCTGATCTCCGGGTGGACGATCAGCGTCTCCATGGCGTCGACGGCCATCCTGATGTCGGCGGCGTTCTTGTTCTGGATGCCGACCCGCGCGACCTGGATGAGGTCCACGCCGTTCATGGCCAGGTCTTCCTGGTGGCTCCCGAACCGTGGATTAGCCCAGTCCGCGTAGGCGCGGCGTACCGAGGCATTGCCGTATCCGCGGCAGAGCCTGGTCAGCGCCTCGTAGGGGGCCGGGTTCGCCTCGTCGGGCAGTTCCTTGACCGCGCCGAGGACCAGGTTCTCGAAGTCCACGAACACGGCCACCTGCGCCGTTCCATCAGGTTCCACCGTCCACCACCGTCAATCCGGTCCATCTCAGCCAGTCGATCGGGCGATGAAACGCTATCTCAGAAAGGCAGGCAGTTCGCGATTTCCGAGGGGCAGCCGGACCGTTCGACGGCGGCGAGTCCTGCGGACTCGCGGCATGGCCCGAGATGGCGGCCCTCGCCGCCGCCGACGACGCTAGCCGAATTGTCCCGTGCCGCACAGCGAGGGCAAGATCGAGGTCGTCCTGGATCTCGTCCCCGGGTGCCGACGTTGAACTCGCGGATGGCGGTCAGCCGCCGCCGCCTGACCATCGAGACGAGGATCCGGCGGTAGCCCGGATTTGCGTGGAAGTTTCGCGCTTCGTGGAGGATCCGGGGGGCTATCGGGGCTTCGAACAAATCCTCCACGTCGGCCGTATCCACTGATGGGTTGTCGGCAGTGTCATCGTATCCGTCCTGGCCGGGGTTGAGAAGGGCGGGGAGAGCGTGCAGGGTGGCGTCGGTGATCTCGGCGTGCACGGTGGCCTGGCGGCCGGGCTTGTTCCACAGGATCTGCAGGTCGAAGGCGGCGAACAGGCGGGCTTTGAGGTCGGGGGCCAGCCCGGGCAGGACGTTCCCGGCCAGGGGGAGCTGGTCGAGCAGGGTGATGTCAGCTGCTTTGGGGGCGGTGGCGGCGAGGGCGGTGAGCTGGGTCTGCTTGTCGGCCTGTTCGTGGTGGAGCTCGGCGAACCGGGCGCGGATCCGGGCCCGCATCGCGGTTGCGGCCGGGTCGGCGGGGTCGGCGGGGAGCTGTTCGATTTCGAGGATGCAGGAGTTCAGGCCGGTCTCGATGTGCCGCAGCCGGGCGCCCAGCGCAGCAGCCTGCCGGTCGCGGTCGGCGGTGGCGGCGGCGTCGGTGGCGGGGAGCTGGGCGGCGAGCAGCTGCGCGCGGCGGGGGCCGAAGACGTGCTCGGCGAAGAACAGGCCGGTGATCTGGTCCAGGCGGGGTTCGGGGGCTTTGACGGTGCGGGGGTGGCCTGGGTGGGCGGCGGCGTGCCGGGGGTTGGCCGGGTGGTGCGGGCACTGGTAGTACACGTGCGGGGTCTTGCCGGGCGGGCCGTAGGCGCCGCGGGCCATCCGGCGGCGGCAGTCCCGGCACACGACCCGGCCCCGGTACGGGTACACCGCCATGGCGGCGGCGGCCAGCGCGTCCGGGGCGGGCAGGTCGCGGCTGGTGGCGTGCTCGGCGCCGATGTGCTGGGCTTGCTGCCAGGTAGCCCGGTCGATGATCGCCGGGTGGGCCGGCTGCGGTGACCACAGCCACTGGTCGGCTGGGACGGTGACGCGGCGGCCGTTGCGGGTGCGGACCCGGCCGTAGACCATGTGCCCGGTGTACTTGGGGTTGGCCAGGATCGCGTACACGGTCTGGGTGGTCCAGCCCTTGCCGGGGGTCGGGGGCGGGTACCGGCCGGGGTCGGCGTTCAGCCGGGCGGCGATGGTGGGCATGCCGAGCTTGTGCACGACCCGCCAGGTGAACATCTGCTCGACTACGGGCGCCCGGTCCGGGTCCAGAGCGAGGCGGGTCTTGCTGCGGCCTTGGCTGGCTTTGACCGGGACGGGGTGCGGCACCCGTGCCGCGACGTATCCGTAGGGGGCGGGTCCGATGTTCCAGCCGTCCAGGGCGTGCTCGGCCAGGCCCTTCCAGGTTTTCTCCTTCAGCTGCAGCCGGAACCATTCGGCCACGCCCTGCTTGACCCGGCGGACCAGGACGGTGGTGGCGTTGACGCCGTCGATGACGATCGGCTCGTCGGTGGCGAACACCGGGATCCCGTTGCGGGATAGCTTCTTTTCCAGTTTGAGGGCGTTGAAGGTGTCCCGGCCGGACCGTTCGATGTCCTCGCAGATCACCGCGGCGAACCGGGGCAGCGGGCTGGCGGCTTCGGCGAGCAGGTCGGCCATCCCGCCGTCGCGGGGGATCCCGGCGGCGGCGAACCGCTGGTAGGCGGCGCCTTGGGAGCGGGCTTCGAGGTCCAGGCCGCCGGATTCGATGTCCCAGTACCAGGCGGCGATGAACCAGCCGGCCGGCAGCGCGGCCGCCGAGGAGCGGATCTGGCGGCGCAGGGAGGCGACCGGGTCTTGCAGTTCCAGGGTGGAGGTCCGGCCGACGAACGCGACCGGGACCGGATCACCCGGCCCGCCCAGGCCCATCGGAGGGGTTACTGGCGTGTTTGCTGCTGGCGTTGCCATTGCAGTACCTCCATGATTGCTTTCGCCTGCCGGGCGTCGATTTCCCGGGCGCGTTTCCCGGCGGCGATGCGGATCTTGAACCGGACCTTGATCCCGGCCGGCCGGTCCCCTACAGGTACATTGTAGCTGATCACACGGACATTCTCACCTATTCCAGCACCATTAACGATACGATTCTCGTGGTTTCCAAGCGGACTGCTCCCGGTCATTCTCCACTCCTTTCATTCATGCACCACGACGAATTTCCTGGGTGCGCATAATGCGCACGGGGGCGGCTGCCTGTCCATCCCGTCACCGTCGGCCGCCCCATTTCAGGGCATGCCGCGCGGCGGAAGTCAAGGTGGAGCTCCCCGCGGAAGAACGACCTTGAGTTCCGCCGGGCGGCATGCCACACTCCCTGGGCCGGCGGGGTAAGGGATGGACAGGCCCTGACCCCAGCCAGCTACGGCCGGACAGCCGGGCGCGGGCCCTGCCCATCCTGGAGCCCGAGGCCCCGCCGGAGGCACTGGTGCTCGTCCGCTCAGCACCCGGGTGGCGGCGCCAGGTCTGCCCGGGCGAGCATGGCGCACCACAGGCCCGCGACAATGGCCGCGGGCAGGTGCGGCACGGCCGGGAACACCGTCAGCACGGCCGCGCACAGCCCGGCGATGACGGCGGCGCGGAGGAGCAGGCGCAGCGGGTGGCCGCGGTGGATCCGCGACGGGACCTGGGCCACCATGGCCAGCACCTCGCGCAGCGGGACCGGCCGGGGCACGAACACGACCGGAACGAAGACCACGGGCAGCGGCTCCTCGGCGGCAGGGCAGGTGTCGGGGTAGTCATCGAACCGGCCGTTGGCCCAGGCCGCCTCGACCAGGTCGGCGTAGGCCTCCGAGCGGCCCCACGGGGTGTTCAGCACGGCGAACGCCGCGGTCGCCTGGGTGTAGCGGGCCAGGTCTCCGCCGTCTTCCCGGTCGGGGTGGGTTTCGGCGGCGATCGCGCGCCAGGCGGCGCGGACGGTCTCGTCTTCCAGCTCGGGCCATTCGGGCAGGCCTAGCACGGCGAACGGGTTGGGGGTCATCGGGCGGCTCCAGGGCGGAAGATGTCGGACAGGTCCGGGCCGTCCGGGGGCGGCCAGGAAGCGGGGGCGGTTTCGTACCGGGGCGCGGGGAGCTGGACGGGAGGAGGCTCGGGGGCGGGCGGTGGGAGCAGGGTGAGCGGGGAGGCTTTGGGCCGGGCGACCTGGACGAAGGTGGCCCCGCCGCGGTGGATGTAGCACGCCTGCCCGACGTCCAGGCGGCGGATCAGGTCCGGGTCGGCGACCCAGGCCCGCTGTTCGCGGGTGGTGCCCTCATCCCCCCAGCTGTTCCCGATCAGCTTGTGCGCGGTCTCCAGCACCCGGCGTGTCCCGCCGAGCTGGGTCAGCGGCTCGGGGTAGGGGGTGTGCAAGACGAAGATGCCGCCGTCGGCGGTGGCCGCGATCCGGTACCGCTCATCCTCGGTCGCCCCGAGGCCCTGCCAGGACTGTGCGCTGACCTGGACCCCGATGCCGAGGGACCGGCCGCGTTCGTACAGGTTGGATAGCGGCACCCGGCCAGATACCGCGGAGTAGTCGTCGGCGGCCAGCAGCATGGCCCGCGGCTCGCCCCATTGGCTGGTGGCAGCGTGGGCGGCCAGTTCGGTGATCGCCATGGCCTGGGCTTCGGCGACCGACGGTTCGCTGGTGCCTTCCACGATGAAGTACCAGGCGTCGGCGTCGGCCAGGGTGCCGGGGCCGTCCAGGGCGGGGCCGAGCCGGTCGAGCAGGGTGGCCATGCGGAGCTGGATGTCGGGCAGGTGCCGGGCGGCGGCGCGGGCCCGGGCCAGCTCGGCCGGGTGGTGCCCGTCGTTCCACGCGTGGGCCAGCCATCTGGCGTCCAGCCGGTCCAAGAATCCGGCCGCGTTCACCGGCGGGCCGCCGGGCGCGGTGACCGCGAGGGTGAGGGTGGCTTGGAGGATGTCGGCGTAGTAGGCGGCGTTGCCGTCGCCGGTGTCGATCATCTGGTACAGCAGCACGGCCAGGTCCCGGGCCGGCAGGTCCCAGATAGACAGGCGGGCCTCATCGGGCCAGATGGCGACGCGGCGGGCGCCTGCGCCGTAGAGCAGGCGGCGGGTCCGGTCGGCCTTGCGGCGGGCGTCCCGGCCGCCCTTGCAGTCCAGCACCAGCAGCAGCGGCCGGTTCCCCCGCCCGGCCATGGCGGCGTCGAGGGCGGCGGTGAACCAGCCCGCCCATAGCCGGATCATCAGGTTCGTCTTCCCGCTGCCCGTGGCGCCGACGATCACCATGTGCCGGGCGCACGCCGCCGCCGGGAGGGTGAAGACGGGATGCCAGCGGTGCCCGACGGCGCGGATGGTGCCGCCGACCGGGATCTTCCCGCCCCGGCCGAGCAGCGGCACGGCGCCGGGCGCCTCGGTCAGGGCCTTGGCAGTGCGGACCTGCCGTTTCCATTGTCTGCGGTCGAAGGTGATCGGCGCCGAGGCGGTGATGCCGGCCAGGCCGGTGGTAAGCGCGTAGTTCCGCCATTTCCATACCAGCGCGGCCAGCGCGAGCCCGGCCGGGACGACGGCCGGGGCGAACAGCAGGAACTCCCTCACCGCGGCCAGGGCGGCCGGGTACGGCCAGCCGTGCTCCCACGCCGCGACGGGGGCCAGCGCCGCCGCCCGCAGTTGGTGCACCCGGAGCACGGCGGCGGCCAGCCACGCCGCGAGCATCACCAGGGACACCGTGGCCGCGCGGAGCAGCTTGGCGGGCGGCCAGCCGCGCCACCACCCGGCCACGTACCCGGCGATGGTGACCAGGGTCAGCGGCCACGCCGCGAGCAGCACCGCGAACAGCAGCAGCCACCCGGCGAGCCGGGCCGCCGTGCGGAGCAGCCACAGGCCCGCGGCCAGCTTGACGAACGACCAGATGCTCACCGGGACAGCTCCGGGCCCAGCGCGGATGGGGGCAGTTCCCGGACCGCCACCCGGACCTGGTCTCCCGGGGGCAGCGAGGCGGCGGCACGGGTGACCACGGGCCCGGCGGCCGGAGCGGTCAGGTAGATCACCTGGGCGTACCGCATCGGGGCCAGCAGGCCGCCCATGATCCGCACCGTGCGTTCCAGCGGCTTGGGCGTCAGTTCGACCTCGACCGCCCAGACCTGGCCCGCGTAGGGGCTGCCGCTGATGCTGGGCCAGTGGATCTCCGCATCGGGCACGTGCCCGCGGCGGCCGGCTGCGGACTGGTCGGCGCGCAGCCGCCGCTCCGAATGCCACCAGGCCCGGCCGTCCTGCCAGACCGACCCGGCCGCCAGCCACAGCCGCGCCGCCAGCACCGCCCGGATGTGCGCCAGGCGGCCCAGCGACGGGCGCAGCGCGGGGAACCCCAGACCGGTGGCGGTCATCCCGTCCCGGGTCAGCCAGCACCACCCCGGCCCCGGCCCCAGCCGGCCGGTGGCCGCGTACCCGGCCCGCCGCCACCGCGCCGTCACCGCGGCCAGCCGGGGCTCCTGCACCCGCAGCGCCGCCGCGAGCAGATCGAGCGGCGCGCCGTAATGCTCCCCGCACAGCAGGAGCCCGTCGATGTCGCGCTGGGACAGCCGGACCGTCCCGGCATCGGCCCGGCGCGCCGGGCGGGCCGGGATCTCGGCGGTGATGGTGTCGTGGGCCTGTGCCGTCATGGCGATCTCCAGCCTTTCCGCGGTAGCAGCAACCTCGGATCCCCTTCGTGCTCGCATATGTGCGAGACGTGACGATTGTTCCGCCCGGACCGCCCCCGGAAAGGACTCCGAGATATCCGTAAGCGCATCGTCATGACTACACTCCGTAAGACGAGACGGAGCCGCGGCGAGCCGGAAGCACGCCTGGAGGCGCCACCGGCCGGAGGGCTGGCCCGGGTGGCGTGGGACGGTCTGCGAGCCGGGCACCACCGCCCGTTCGGCCTATCGAGCATTCCGGCCCGCGACGGGCAGCAGGGAACGGGACGGCCACCCACGACGGCGCGATCCGGCTGCGGGCCGGCACACAGCGCGGGCTGCGGGTATCGCGGCGCAGGAGGGCAGGTCAGGCCTGGGCGGTGATGTAGCCGAGCACGGTGTCCAGGTCCCGGCTCTCGATGTACAGGGCCGAGTCCGGGTCGTCTTCGGCGGCGCGCCACACGCCATAAGCCTTGTCCCAGAACACCGACCAGCACGGGTACTCGGCCATGAAACCCGCCAGCGCGGCGGCCCCGCCAGGCTCCGGAGGCCTGATCATATCCCCGGGCTCGGCTGCAGGTGCCGGGCAGACCGCCGAGCGGGTGGCGGCAGGGGTCACGCCCGGCCGCCGGTGCTGAGCTGGGCGCGGGAGTGCTGCTCGGCCTGGACCTCGGCGAGCCGCTGCTGCAGCTGCCCGCGCACCGGGGCGTGGCCCGGCAGGGCCGTGAGGGCGTGCTCCAGCTCGCGGCGGTACCGCGACAGCTCGTAGGTCGTCAGCGCGTACAGCGGATGCGGAGGCGGGGCGACGGGGGCGGGTCCGGCGGTCATCTGGGCTGCTCCTCACGGGCGGCAGGCGGTACGGGGTTGCCTGCTGCCCATGGTGTGCGCGGCGGCGTACCGTGGACAGGGAGCACCCGCCGCTGTACGGGCAGCGGCGGCAAGTGTGGCAGGCCCGCTCAGTTCGTGGCGAGGTGTGGCAGATGGCAGCACGGCGTGATCCGGACCGGTCCGCGCTGACCGCCTTCGCCGACGAGCTGCGCGCCCAGCGGGAACGGGCCGGGCTGAGCCGCGACGAGCTGGCCGGGCGGGTGAACTACAGCGCGTCGCTGATCTCGATGATCGAGTCCGGGCACCGGTCCCCGTCGCGGGACTTCGCGGGCCGGTGTGATGAGGCGTTCGGCACTCCGGGCACGTTCGCCCGGCTGGAGCAGCGGCTGCGGGAGGTGCCGTTCAGCTCCGGGTTCCGGCCGTTCCAGCCGTACGAGAGCCAGGCGACCGCGCTGCGGCTATTCGAGCACTCGCTGATCCCCGGGCTGCTGCAGACCGAGGCGTACGCCCGGGCCGTGCTGGAGACCCACCCGAACACCGCCCGGGAGGTGGTCGAGGAGCGGGTGGCGGCGCGGATGGCCCGGCAGGTGATCCTGGACCGGGATGACCCGCCGCCGCTGCTGTGGGTGCTGCTGGATGAGGCCGTGCTGACTCGCGAGATCGGCGGCCCGAAGGTCATGCACGACCAGCTCGTGCACCTGGCCGAGATGGCCCGGCGGCCGAACATCACGGTGCAGGTGATCCCCGGACTGGGCGCGCATCCGGGGCTGCTGGGTGCCTTTGTCGTGGCTGAGATGACCGGTATGCCCGCTATCGTGTACCTGGAAACGGCGCACGACGGGCAGACCATAGAGGACCCCGACGTCGGCGCGGCGATGTCCGTACGATTTGACGCGCTGCGCACCGAAGCCCTGACCGGGACCGCCTCCCTGAGCCTGATCGAGAAAGTGACCGACGAACGATGGACCACCTAGACCGCCGCGCCTGGCGCAAATCCAGCTACAGCGGCAGCAACGGCGGCAACTGCATCGAAGTCGCCGTGATGGCGGGCACCGTCGCCGTCCGCGACAGCAAAGACCCGCACGGACCCGTGCTGAAATTCGGCGCCCAAGACTGGGTGCGACTGGCCGGCCAAGTCAAGATGGATGTACTTGGCGTCCGGTCGTCCTGAGTGCAGCTACGGCTGACAGACGGACGCGCGGCATCCGAGATGCCAATCAGAAAGGGCTACTTATCTCGGGCAGCTCGGCTCAGAAGGTAACCCGACCTGTTCAGGCCTGGCCGGGCGGCGGCTGGAGATTAGGGCACACACTAGTAATAAGTTCGCAATTGGTTGATCCCTCTCCATCTGCCCGATCCGGGACAATAAACACATATTACACAGTCGAGCTTGTGCCGCATACATAATCCTGCTGCAGAACCTTGCGATCGTAGATTACGCATGATTTCATGGTATCTAATGAACAAGCCCGATTCGGGCCGGCAAGCCGGGAGTTAGTTCCGCAGATTATGCGAGCGGCTGCGCGCACCATTACTGTCCGCACGTCGAGAGACCTCATCTACGCGGGCATTAAACCCGTAAGTTGCCGACTCCCACCAGAGGGGTGGCATAAGCGTGACAAAGAAGAGCGTCAAGAGCCTGGCCGGTGTAGTCTTGGCGGGCATCATAGGCGGCTTGCTGACTCTAGCCCTAACTGGTGGTCAGCCCCCCGCCGACGCGCAGGTCGTGCAAACAGCGGCGGCGCACAAGTCGAAGACCGAGCTTGTCTGGCAAACGTTCCCGTCCGTTGCGTCAAGAGTACCTGCTACCGTGAGCTGCCCGTCAGGAGATATTGTGCTGGGAGGCGGGGTCTCGCAGGCGGCTCCAGGTTGGGTTCAAGACAGTCAGCCGACAGGTCCTTCAGTCAGCGGAACTAGCGGCGACATCACAAGCGGATTCAACGGATGGTCCGTTACGGTAAACAACAATTCCGCCGATCCTGAAACCATATATGCAGTCTGCGCAAAGCCGTAGAGAATCGGGACGCAGCGTCACTCAGGCCACACTACGCCACGGCGATCAGGCCCTCGTAACCGGATTAATATACAAATCCGCGAGTGGCTATCGACAAGGCACAGCGTCACAGTCTTAATTCCGCCTATAACATGACAATCGCGAGTCACGTCATCAGGTCACGCGACAGAGGTTGTCGTGCTTGCACCTTCCGCGGCAGTCGGCGCATGCCCGCATGTGCAACGCGGCGCATGTGCGATTTCCGATTACACCTCCTTCATTCTCTCACGGAGTGGAGCCGTAGTGATCCTGACCTCGGCGCCAAGAAGTGGGGGTGAGGTCAGGATCACGGAGGCGGAACGGCCCGGGCGCGTTTACCCAGGTCAGGAGGGGGATCAGGCCGGAATCGCGGCGCATAGCGCCCGTGCGACCGGGCACTGCAGTGTGCGGCGGGTACGCTGCCGCTAGGCCGGATCGGTGTGACAGGCAGCCATGATCATCACCCGATCCACTCGGCCCGGCCCTATCGCTGCCTGTCTTGAATCGTCGCAGCCACTGGGAGGCTTATGCGAAACCCCGTTGTCCCTGACTATCTGCCTCTCGTCTGAAATGTTTCAAATGATGGCGACACGCCGCATTGAATAACAAGCAACAGCTTCTCCAGCCGATAGAAAGGAGTTACCACACAACCTTCACGACG
>DATJQX010000039.1:0-61172 GCA_035505275.1 Streptosporangiaceae bacterium
ACTCGATCATGTTCGGGTCAGCGAGCAAACCCACGAGCAATCCGCCGCAGAGCCCGGCTATGCCATGGGTGTAGACCACCCCGAGCGCGTCGTCGACCTTGTTGAACGGCCAGACATACTTGGGCAGGGTGTACCAGGCGACCCAGACGATCGAGGAACAGACCAGGCCGATCACGATCGCGCCGAAGCCGTTCACGTAGCCCGCGGCCGGCGTGATGCCGACCAGGCCGCAGATCATGCCGTAGACGCCGCCGAGGAAGGTGGGCTTCTTCTCGGCGCTGAAGAGCATGTCCATGAAGATCCAGGTCATCATGGCGATCGCGGTGGCCAGGTTGGTGTTCAGTACCGCCGCCGACGCGTCCGCGCCTGCGAAGTACGGGTCACCGCCGTTGAAGCCGTTCCAGCCGAGCCACAGGATGCCGGCGCCGACCGCGACGAAGAGCATGTTGTTCGGGATGGCCCGCTCGCGGTCGCGCTTGAGCCGCGGCCCGATCACCGCGGCGGCGGTGAAGCCGGACACGCCCGCGGCCAGGTGGATGACGTAACCGCCGGAGAAGTCCAGGGCACCCTTGCCCGCCCAGTAGCCGCCGCCCCAGAGCAGGAACGCGTTGACCGCGTAAGCGAACGTGATCCACAGCGGCACGAAGATCAGCCAGACCTTGAAGCTGATCCGGCCGATCACGCTGCCGATGAACAGGATCGGGGTGATCGCCGCGAACACGAACTGGAAGTAGGCCAGCGACGATTGCGGGAACCTGAAGTTGGGCATCAGCCCGTCCAGCAGCGGGATATTCCCCTGGCCCTCCTCGCCGGCATGCCCGAGTATGGACCGGGGATCGCCGAGGAAGGTGTGCACCAGGGGTGTGCCGAAGCCCATCTTGAAGGCCCAGAGAACCCACACGATGAGGGTGAGGCAGAACGTGCAGAACACCATCATCATGGTGTTTATCGCCCACTTCTTCTGCACCAGGCCGCCGTACAGCACGGCTATGGCCGGGATGGACATCAGTCCGACCAGCGTGCCGGCGGTCAGCTGCCAGGCGTTATCCCCGGCGTTGAGCCAGCTTGGATAGGGAACCACTATGCCTCCAGGGGGCTACCGGGCCTTCTGGGGGCCAACATCAGTGGTGGCTCTACCCTGGCCGTTCCGTATTCCTGCAAGGCATGTGTCCCACGGCCGCGTTTCGACCGCATTTCTCGATTGTTACGCGGCCGGTAACGACGGCGGCCGACGTTACTGAAAGATGTCGCGGCCGCGGCTGCCGCTGGTCTCGAACTACCTGTCAGAACAACTCGAAGCGGTCAGCGTCCCCAGCGTCCCTTAGCCGGTCAGCGGGCCAGCACTATGCTTACGACCGTTCGCGGCACAAGCCCGGCCCGAGCCTGGCCGAAGCCCGGCCCACGTCCGGCCGAAGCCCGGCCCACGTCCGGCGCACGTCCGGCTCAAGGAGGATTGATCTGATGGCCCCGCGCCCGCCGCTGCCGCCGTTCACCGAGGAGACCGCCAGGCAGAAGGTTCAGGCGGCCGAGGATGCCTGGAACACGCGCGACCCGGAGCGGGTCGCCGGTGCGTACAGCGAGGATTCCGTCTGGCGCAACCGGGACGAGTTCATCAGCGGCCGGGCCGAGATCGTCGAGTTCCTGCGCCGGAAGTGGGCGCGCGAACTCGACTACTCCCTCCGCAAGGACCTGTGGTCGTTCGAAGGCAACCGGATCGCCGTCCGGTTCCAGTACGAATCCCGCGACGCCGCCGGCCAGTGGTTCCGCAGCTACGGCAACGAGTTGTGGGAGTTCGACGAGGACGGGTACATGAGGCGGCGGGAAGCCAGCATCAACGACGTCCCCATCGCCGAAGACGACCGGCGCATCTTCGGCCCGCGGGTCGAAGCCGATCGCGGGCAATCCTTCCCGGTCCGCTGACTTGGGCGCCGAACCCGACGCCGCCGTCCCGGGCCCGCACCGCGACGGCGCGATGCGCGTCCTGGTCACCGGGGATCGCGGCAAGGTCGGCGTCCCGGTAGCGGGCTACCTGCGGCGCCGCGGGTACGAGGTGACCGGCTTCGACCGGGTGGACGGGCCGGACGTGCTGGACCTGGCCGCGGTCACGAGCGCGGCCCGGGGCCACGCGGCGATCGTGCACCTGGCGGCGCTGCCCCACGACAGCGCGGGCCCCCCCGAGCAGATCATGGCGGTGAACGTCCTGGGCACCTGGCATGTGCTGCTCGCGGCCGAGGCGGCCGGCGTGACCAGGGTGATCTGCGCTTCAAGCGCGCAGGCGCTCGGGATCGCGGAGGGGGAACGGCCGCCCGACTACTTCCCCGTCGACGACGGCCATCCCCGCCGGGCGATGCGCCCGTACGGCCTGTCCAAGGTCCTGGCCGAGGACCTGTGCCAGGGCTTCACCGCGCGGACCGGGATCGCCACGATCTGCCTGCGGCCGGTGGCGGTCTGGGATGAGGGCCAGTACGCCATGGTCGAGGAGCGGTGGCGCGCGCAGCCGCGCTCGGAGTGGGATCCGTTCTGGGAGTTCGGCGCGTTCGTCGACGTCCGCGACGTCGCCGCGGCCGTGGACCTGGCGCTGACGGTACCGCTGGCCGGGCACCACCGGACGCTGCTGTGCGCCGCCGATATCGCCGCGACCGGGCCCAGTCTCGAACTCGCCGCCCGGCTCACCCCGCAGGTACCGGTCACCGACCCGGGTCGCTACCGTGCCGATCCCCAGGCCGCCCTCCTCGACTGCTCGGCCGCGGCCGCCGTCCTGGGCTGGCAGGCCGCCTACCGGTGGTCGCGCCGGGGCCGTCCGCCGGAGTCCTGATCCGTCGCGAGCCTTGCCTTTACGCTTGTTTACGCGCGCTCGATCCCGGCGGTCAGCGGGAGGGCCGCGGACGACGGGCCCGCGGCAAGCGTGAACGTGCCGGGCTCGGTGGCCCAGGCCCGGCCGCTCCAGTGCTGGAAGGCGCGCTCCGGGATCAGGATCCCGACCGTGACGCTCTCGCCGGGGTCCGCGTCGACGGC
This sequence comes from Streptosporangiaceae bacterium, assembly GCA_035505275.1. Taxonomy (GTDB): domain Bacteria; phylum Actinomycetota; class Actinomycetes; order Streptosporangiales; family Streptosporangiaceae; genus Palsa-504. The sequence continues at coordinate 3,016 of DATJQX010000039.1, forward strand.
GGCGAACCCGGCCAGCCACTTGGCCGGGCGCTCGACCGCCGAGCCTGGCCTCGAGGCGTAGACCTGGACGACTTCCCGGCCGCGGCGCGCGCCGGTGTTCCGCACCGCGACGCTGACCGACACGCCGCCAGGCCCGCCAGCCCCAGGAACGTCACGATCCACCGTGATCGACTCGTACGACCAGGTCGTGTAGCCGGTGCCGTGTCCGAAGGCGAATCTCGGCTCGCGCCCGTCACGGTCGCAGCCGCGGTAGCCGATGAACAGGCCCTCGGTGTAGGCCAGCGCGCCATCGTCCGGCTGGACGCGCGGCAGGCCTTCCTCGGTCGCGGGCCACGTCACGGGCAGCCGCCCGCCCGGCTCGGCCTCGCCGAGCAGCACGTCGGCGAGCGCGTTACCGAGTTCCTGGCCGCCGAACCAGGACAGCAGCACCGCCGCCGCGTCCTCGGCCCAGGGCAGCAGGACGGGGGCCCCGGAGTTGACCACCACCACGGTCCGCGGGTTGGCGGCCGCGACCCGGCGGACGAGCTCGTCCTGCCGGCCGGGCAGCGAGAGCGACGCCCGGTCGAAGCCCTCGCTCTCGACCTCGGCGGTGGTCCCGACCACGACCACCGCCACGTCGCTCGAGGCCGCCAGGGTGGCGGCCGCCGCGATCTCCACGTCGTCGGTGCTGTGCGGCGGCTCTAGGTTGACCTGAAGGAACGTGGCGAAGCTCAGGCCAGAAGGCACATCGTGCTCGATCACGACGGTGACCGACTGGCCCTGCGCCAGCGGGACCGGGGCCAGCGCCTGCGGCGGAGTCGTCAGCGACTGGGCGGCGTCTGCCCCCTCCTCCGCCGCCAGGGTCGCGTCCAAGAGCTTCACGCCGTCCGCCAGCAGGCGGGAGCGGCCGAGCCCGGAGACGCCGAGCCGGTAGGTGCCGGCCTCGGTGGCGCGGATCACGCAGTGGATCTCCAGCCGGGCCACCGGCTCCGCGCCGGACGCCGGGCCGAACCCGCCCAGCCACAGGAACGTCGCGCCATCGCGCAGTTCAGAGCCGATCAGCTCGCCGGATTCGCCGAAGAACCGGACCTCGGCGCCGGCGCCGGAGCGGTCCGGCCGCAGCAGCCACGGAGCGCGGGCGGCGGGGACCCGGGTGTACGAGTACACGCCCGCGGCGTGGGTTACGTGCAGCCCGGCCGCTCGCAGGCCTTCGAGCGGCGAGACGGTGTACGGCGGGTGGACGGTGGCGCTGCCGCCGCCCATGGTGGTGGCAACCTCGGCGTTCGGCCCGATGAGGGCGATGCGCACGGGCCTGGACAGGCCGGTGCCCGCGGAGCGCACGGAGCGTGCCAGCGGGAGGATGCCGTCGTTGCGGGCGAGCACGAATCCGGCCGCCGCGGCGGTCCGCAGTTCCTGCGCGACGGCCAGCGAGTCCGGAGCATCGTGGCCGGCGGGACCGGCGGGCGCGGGCGCCGGCCGGCCCGGCGGGTCCTGGGTCTCGGCGAGGGCACCGACGCGGGCGGCCAGCCGCAGGATCCGCAGCACCTTGTCGTCGATGAGCGCCTCGTCGACCTTGCCGTCCCTGACCGCCCCGGCCAGGGCATCGCCCCACGGACCGAACCGGTCCGCCGGCCCGGGCATGACCAGGTCGAGCGCGGTCTGTCCGGTGGCCTCGGTGGAGCGGGCGGCGGTCCAGTCCGACACCACCAGGCCGTCCCACCCCCACTCGCCGTGCAGGATGTCGCGTAGCAGCGGGCTCTCGGTCATGGTGGACCCGTTGACCCCGTTGTAGGCGGCCATCACCGACCAGGCACCCGCCTCGCGGCAGATTGCCTCGAACGGCGCCAGGTACAGCTCCCGCAGCGGCCGCTCGTCGATGCGGACGTCGACCGTCATCCGCTGCGTCTCGGAGTCGTTGCCGACGAAGTGCTTGACGCACGCGCCGACCCCGCTGCGCTGGAGCCCCCGCACGTACGCGGCGCCGATCCGCGCGGTCAGCAGCGGATCCTCGGAGAAGCACTCGAAACTGCGGCCGGCGTAGGGCGTCCTGTGCAGGTTGACGGTGGGCGCGAGCAGGACGTCGACGCCCTTGCGGCGCGCCTCGCGCGCGAGCAGGGCGCCGATCGCCTCGATCCGCCCGGGGTCCCAGGTGGCGGCGAGCGCCGTCGCCGACGGCACGTTCGCCGAGCTGTCCCGCTCGTCCCAGGACTGGCCGCGGACCCCGGCCGGGCCGTCGGAGACCACCATCGCGCGCAGCCCGGCGTCCGGCTCGTCGTACAGCGCCCAGAACCCCGCTCCCGTGAGCAACCGGACCTTCTGCTCAACCGAAAGGCGGGCGACCCGGCGCCTGAGTTCCTCTTCGCCGATCACGGTGGCCACCGGTCAGGGGGCGGGCAGGTTCACCAGCGACGCCAGCGCCGCGCGGTGCGCGTCTGCGGTCCCGAAGCCGAGCGAATCCGCCTTGGCGCGCTTCAGGTACAGGTGCGCCGGGTGCTCCCAGGTGAACCCGATGCCGCCGTGCATCTGCACGCATTCCTGCGCGGCGTGCACGGCCACGTCCGAGCAGTACGCCTTGGCCAGCGCGACCGCGACCTCGGCGTCCGGGTGGCCTGCGGCGAGGCAAGCCGCCGCGTACCTGGACGCCGCCCGGCCCTGGCTGACCCCGACCCACACGTCCGCCAGCCGGTGCTTGAGCGCCTGGAAAGACCCGACCGGCCGGGCGAACTGGTGACGCTGCTTGACGTAGGCGACTGTCATGTCCAGGCAGCGCTGCGCGAGCCCGACCTGCTCGGCGGCGAGGATCGCCGCGCCCGCGGTCAGCGCCGCGCGGACCGCCCGCTCCGCCGCCGCGCCGGACGCGATCAGCGTCCCCGGGGCGTCGCCGAACGACACGTCGCACACCTGCCTGGTCATGTCCAGCGACACGGCCGGCGCCTTGGCCACCCCGCCGGCCGACACGTCGACCAGGTAGAGGGCCCTCGGCACGCCGTCGGCCGGCACCAGCAGCACCTGGGCAGGCAGCACGTCGGCGGCGCCGCTGACCTTCCCGCGCAGCCGCGCGGCCCCGGCCTGGCCGTCGCCAGAACGGGAGCCTGCCACGCGGACCGCGTCCGGGAAGGCGCGCCGCGGCGCAGTCGGGAACCCCACCGCCAGCGCTGCGGTCACGCTGCCGGCCGCCATCCGGCGGAGCAGGTCGGTCACGGCCGGGGAGGGCTCGACGCTCAGCAGGGCGGCGGTGGCGACGACGGCGCTGCCGAGGAAGGGAACCGGGGCGACAGCCGCGCCCAGCGCCTCGGCGGCCGAGGCCGCCTCGCGGTAGGAGGCGCCGGCCCCGCCGTCGCGTTCGGGGATGAGCAGGCCTGCGCAGCCCAGTTCGACCGCGACCGCCTGCCACAGGCCGTCGTCGTACGTCTCGATGGACTCGGTCCTGGCCAGCGTCTTGTCGAGGTTGAAACGGTCGGCGAGCAGCGAGGTCAGGCTGTCGGTCAGTGCTCGTTCCGTCTCCGAGTACGTCAGATCCGGTAGATCCTCTTCGCCGCTGCTCACCGGGGCAGGTCCTTCCATGGCCGGTCCTTGTCGAAGCGGGGCTCCGGCGGCAGGCCGAGCACGCGTTCGGCGATGATGTTCCGCAGGATCTCCGAGGTGCCGCCCTCGATGGAGTTCCCCTTGGCGCGCAGGTAACGGTAACCCGGGCCGCGGCCGAAGAAGGTCGCGTGCTCAGGCCGGCGCATGGTCCAGTCGTCGTAGCGCAGGCCCGCGGCCCCGTTGAGCTCGACGTCGAACCCGGAGATGTCCTGGTTCAGGCGGGCGTAGACCAGCTTGGCGGCCGAACCCTCTGGCCCTGGCTGCCCCGCGGCGAGCTGCTGGCGCATCCGCTCGGCCGCGAGCCTGGCCACCTCGGCTTCGGTCCACAGCCGCAGCAGCCGGTCGTGCAGGCCCGGCGTGCGCAGCTCGCGGTGCGCGCGCCAGGTGGCGACGACCGGGCCGATCATCCCGCCCTCCCTGGGGGCCGCGCGGGCGGCGCCGATGCTGACCCGCTCGCTCATCAGCGTCGCGGTGGCCACCTTCCAGCCCCCGCCGACCGGGCCGATCCTGTCCTCGTCGGGGATCCGCACGTCGGTCAGGAACACCTCGTTGAACTCGGCCTCGCCGGTCATCTGCCGCAGCGGCCGGACCTCGACACCGGGCGCCGTCATGTCGACGGAGAAGTAGGTGAGACCTGCGTGCTTTTCCACGTCGGGATCGGTCCGCGTGACCAGCAGCGCGCGCCGGGCCACGTGCGCCTGGGAGGTCCACACCTTCTGCCCGGTGACCAGCCAGCCCCCGTCGTCCCGGATCGCCCGGGTCGCCAGCGCGGCCAGGTCGCTGCCCGCGCCAGGCTCGCTGAACAGCTGGCACCAGACCTCGCGGCCCGTCCACAGCTCACGCAGCCAGCGCTGCTGCTGCTCGTCCGTGCCGTAGGCGAGGATCGTCGGCGCGGCCATGCCCAGGCCGATCGCGTTGCGCCCGGAGTTGTTGTCCGGTGAGCCCGCCGCGGCGAACTCGGCGTCGACGATGTGCTGCAGCGACCGGGACAGGCCGAGCCCGCCGAGCCCCTCGGGATAGTGGACCCAGGCTAGGCCGGCGTCAAACCGCGCGTTCAGGAAATCTTCCTCGGGCATTTGCCGCGGGCCGTGCTCGGCCAGGAACGCGCGGACCCGCTCGCGGAGTTCTTCGGGTGTCAGCACGGTGCCGTCCTTAGTCGAGCGGGCCGCCGGCCACGTAGATGACCTGGCCGGAGACGAAGCCCGCGCCCTCGCTGACCAGGAAGGCGATGACGTTGGCCACGTCCGCCGGCTGCCCCACGCGGCCCACGGGGATGCGCGAGAGCGCGAACTTCTGGAAATCCTCGAACGGGATCCCGAGGCGCGCGGCCGTGGACGCGGTCATGTCGGTGGCGATGAACCCCGGCGCGACGGCGTTCGCGGTGACCCCGAACGGCCCGAGCTCGATGGCCAGCGTCTTGGTGAAACCCTGCATGCCGGCCTTGGCCGCGGAGTAGTTGACCTGCCCGCGGTTGCCCTGCGCCGACGAGGAGGACAGGTTGACGATCCGGCCGTACCGCTGCTCGACCATGTACTTCTGCACCGCCCGGGTCATCAGGAACGCGCCGCGCAGGTGCACCGCGAGCACCGTGTCCCAGTCGTCGTCGGTCATCTTGAACAGCAGGTTGTCGCGGATCACGCCCGCATTGTTGACCAGCACCGTCGGCTCGCCGAGTTCGGTGGCGACCCGCTCGACCGCGGCGTTGACCTGGTCGGTGTTGCTCACGTCCGCGCCCACCGCGAGCGCGAGCCCGCCCGCGTCCGCGATCTCCTTCACCGTCCCGGCGCACGCGGCCTCGTCCAGGTCGAGGACGGCCACGGCCATCCCGTCCGCGGCCAGCTTGCGTGCCGTCGCGGCGCCGATGCCGCGGGCCGAGCCGGTCACGATCGCGACTCTGTCTGTCACTAGGGTTTCTCCTCTTCCTTTTTTCTTATGCCGAACGGGCGGTGGTGCTCGGCCGGGGACTGCTTCCTCAGCTCGCGGTGTACTTCCTCAGCTCGCGCCGGGCCATGGACCTCTTGTGCACCTCGTCGGGGCCGTCGGCGAACCTGAGCGAGCGGGTGCTCGCCCACATCTGGGCGAGCGGGAAGTCCTGGCTGACCCCGCCGCCGCCGTGCACCTGGATCGCCTTGTCTATCACCCACTCGGCCATCGCCGGGGTCACGATCTTGATCGCCTGGATCTCGGAGTGCGCGCCCTTGTTGCCCGCCGTGTCCATCAGCCAGGCGGTCTTGAGCACCAGGAGCCTGGCCTGCTCGATCCGGACCCTGGACTCGGCGATCCAGTCCTGGACGACCCCCTGCTCGGCCAGGGTCTTGCCCCAGGCCGTGCGGCTGGCGGCCCGGGCGCACATCAGCTCGAGGGCGCGCTCGGCGGCGCCGATCAGCCGCATGCAATGGTGGATGCGGCCGGGGCCGAGCCGGGCCTGCGCGATCGCGAACCCGTCGCCCTCGCCCGCGACCAGGTTCTCCTTGGGGACGCTGACCTGGTCGAACTCGATCTCGGCGTGCCCGCCGTGCGTTCCGTCGGTGTAGCCGAAGACCGTCATCCCGCGCTTGACCGTGATCCCGGGCGTGTCGGGCGGCACCAGGATCATGGAGTGGCGGCCGTGCCCGCCGGGGGCCTCGCCGGTCACGCCCATCACGATGAAGATCTTGCAGTCCGAGCTCATCGCGCCCGACGACCACCACTTGCGCCCGTTGATCACGTACTCGCCGCCGTCCCGCGTGATCGTGGTCGCGATGTTGGACGCGTCGCTCGAGGCGACGGCCGGCTCGGTCATGCAGAACGCCGACCTGATCGCCCCGTCGAGCAGCGGGGCGAGCCAGCGTTCCTGCTGTTCGGGCGAGCCGAACTCGGCCAGCACCTCCATGTTGCCCGTGTCGGGCGCCGCGCAGTTCAGCGCCTCGGGCGCCAGCGCGGGACTCCACCCGGTGATCTCGGCCAGGGGCGCGTACTGGAGGTTCGTCAGCGGCGGGTCGGGCAGGCGGGACTGGGTCGCCCCGGTGGCCGCTTCCCACTTGCGGACGGCTTCGGCCGACTTGCCGGTCAGGAACAGGTTCCACAGGCCGCGGCGGCGCGCCTGCGCCTTGAGCTCGGCGGTGACCGATACCCGCTCCCACCCGCGGCCGGCCGCCTCGGCGGCCGCGGCCTGCTCCTTGTAGGTCGCCTCGGCCGGGTAGACGTGCTCGTTCATGAACGCCAGCACCCGCTCGCGGAGCTCACGCGTCCTGCCGTCGTAGCCGAAGTCCATGGCGCACAACCTCCCGTGAGTCGCGCACCAGCCTATCTACTCGCCAGTACGCCTACCACTAGGGCCCTGTCGAGAGCACGGACGTGCGGCGGAAGACGTAGACGTTGCCCGAATGGAAGATCACGGTGTAGGTGTGCGGCGGGTAGAAGCCGTCGACGAAGGCGGGGACGTTGCTGATCGCCGGGATGTAGTCGCTGTCGTCGCCGTCGAACACGATGTACTCGGTCTGCGGGTTGCCGGCGTTGCCGATCCAGTACGTGTCGCAGCGCGCCGCGAGCGGGGCCAGCAGGTCCAGCGTGGTCAGCACCGTGGCGCCGTCGGGCACCTTGGCCATGGCCGCGTTGGCCGACGCGACGATCGGGCTGATCCGGTAGGTCCCGGCGTTCCAGAGGTTGCTGAGCGGGAACTGGAAGGCGAGCGGGACCGTGATCGCGAGCATCATGGCGGCGCCGTAGCGCCGGGCCCCGGCCAGGACTGCGCGCCACGGGCCGTCCCGCCCGCTCGCCCACTCCGCGAGGCCGTCAGCGCCGTCCGAGCCGTCCCGGGCGTGCGCCGCGGCCTGGATCCTGGCCAGCGCGTCGATGGCCGCGATGAACAGGATCGGCATCAGGGTCGCGTTGTAGTGCCAGTACGTGCCCCAGAAGGCACTGTTGGTGGACTCGAAGCGCAGCAGCAGGCTCGGCACGGCGATCAGGGCGATCGGCGAGCCGACGGCGATGAACGCGGTCGGCAGGAGCAGCATGACGACGGTATCCAGCTTGTTCGGCCAGGCGTGGAAGAACTGGTCCAGCGCGCCGGTGACGGACAGGTGCCCGCCGGGGGCCAGGACCCCCCCGTCGCTCCAGTACTGGTAGTGATGGGCCGGGTTGAAGTGCGGGATGATCACCCCGATGGCCAGGTACACCCAGACAAAGCCCCAGACCAGGAGGAATTGCCCGGCGGCGCTCCTGCGTCCCCCGTCGGCGTCACGGAGCACGCCGGAGGAGGCCCAGCGGCCCGCGAGACCCTTCGAGCCGCCGGAGACGCCCGAGACGCCGCGGACGCCGGGGCCGGCGGCCGGCGCCGGGCCCTTGGCGCGCAGGCCGCAGTAGATCAGGTAGGCGCCGATGGCGGCCACGGTGAAGCCCTGGTCTTCCTTGACGAAGACCAGGGGAAGGGCCCACCAGACCGCCGCCTTGATCCGCCCGCGGACCAGCGCGGACAGCGAGAAGGCCAGCAGCGGGACGGCGAGCGCTAGCTCGTGGAAGTCGAACTCGATCAGCTGCTGCAGGCCCCACGAGAAGCCGTAGGCCACCGCGATCACCCGGCTGGGGCCGACGCCCAGCTTCTCGCGAGCGGCCCGGCTGACCGCGAATACCGACGCCGCGGCCATCAGGGCCTGCGCCACAAGCAGCGTCGCGGGAGAGGGGAAGACGCGGAAGAAGGGGGCCAGGACCGCGACCGCCGGCGAGAAGTGGTCGCCGAGCAGGTTGAACCCGGTCCCCCTGATGTTCACGATGGGCGCGCGCAGGTTGGCGTACTGCTTCACGACCTCGGTGAAGATGCCCAGGTCCCACGACGTCGGGTGGAGCTGCAGCAGGCGGAACAGCGAGATGGCCGCGTAGGCGCAGAACACGACGGCGACGGTCGCCCAGACGAACGGGTCGCGGTACACGCCGGGCAGAGTCCGCGCCTTCCGGAGCGCGGCAGGCGGCACCAGCGCCAGCCGGGCCAGCGCCGCCGACTGCGGCGTCGCACCCTGCGGTGTCGCGGATAGCGGCGCCTCAACGTGGCCCGCCTCATCGCCAGACGGTGCCCGGTGCTCCTCCAGCATCGCGCGCAGCCTACCGCTTACGGCAAGGCGAGGGGAAATGGGTGACGAACGGGCGTTTCGCGCGGCCCGCGGGTGGTCAGACGAGGAGCAGTTTGCCGATCCGGCGGCCCGCCGCGTACAGGCCGACCAGCCCGAGAACGGCCAGGTAGGCGGCCCGCCACAGCAGGCTGGGGCCGACCACCCCCACGGTGAGGTCGCGCAGCAGGACGACGCCCTGGTAGAGCGGCGTCCACTCGATCAGCACCTGGACCGCGCGGGGGTAGATGCTGATCGGGTAGAACGTCGCCGAGAACAGGAAGATCGGCACGCTGATCAGCAGGACGTAGTCGAAGTCCTGCCAGCTCTTCATGTACGTGGTCCCGGTCATGCCGATCGCGGCGAAGGCGAAGCCGATCAGCACCGCCACCGGCACCGCCAGCACGGCCCACGGGGAGTGCACCAGCCCAAGCACCAGCATGACGAGGGTGAACGCGATGGCGTAGATGGTGCCGCGCAGCAGGGCCCAGCCGATCTCGCCCAGCGCCACCTGGGCCGGCCGCATCGGGGTGGAAAGGACGGCGTCGTACAGCTTGGCGTACTTCAGCCGGAAGAAGATGTTGAACGTCGAGTCGAACATCGCGCCGTTCATCGAGGACACCGCCAGCAGGCCAGGCGCGACAAAGTCCCGGTACGGGATGAGGTGCCCGCCGGGACCTGGCACCTTCCCGATCAGCGTGCCGAGCCCGAGACCCACCGACAGCAGGTAGAACAGCGGCTCGAAGACGCCGGACGCGAACACCAGCCAGGCGTGCCCGTAGGCGCGCGCATGACGCTCGATCAGGTGCAGGCTGCCGTGGTCGCCGGCCGAAGGACCGGACCGCCGCAGCCGGGCCAGCCGCCCGGCGGGCGGGAGCATCCGGAGCGGCACGCTAGCCACGCTGTCTCTCCCTAGACATATAGGCGCCGACGGTAGGCGCGCCCGCCGGCCCAGATCCCGATCGAGGCGAGCACGGCCAGGTAGGCGACATGACCCAGCGTCCCGAACAGGCCGAGGCTTTCACCCAGGCTCAGCGCGCGGCAGAGCACGACGCCGTGCCACAGGGGCGTGGCGTAGGCCACCGGGCGCAGCCAGCCCGGCAGCTGGGACAGCGGGAAGAACGTGCCGGAGAAGAGCATCAGCGGCATGAGGCCGAACCTGAAGATGTAGACGAACGACATCTCGTTCCTCATCAGCACCGCGTAGGCCGCGATCGGGGCGGCGAACGCGAGCCCGGTCAGCACCGCGACCGGCCAGGCCAGGACCACCCAGGCGGACCTCACCGCGCCGAACGCCCACATGAACGCGATGGTGACCGCGGCGTTCATCGCGAGCCGCATGGCCATGAACATCAGGTGCCCGCGGAAGATGTCCTCGGGGCGCAGCGGCGAGGCCTGCGCGCCGATATAGATCTTGTTCCACTTCAGCGAGCCGAATACCGGCCAGCTCGCCTCGCTCATCCCGGTGTTCATGGCACCGGAGGCCAGGATGGCCGGGGCCACGAACGCGAGGTAGCTGACGCCGCCAAGGCTCGCCGTGCCGTGCTTGTCGACCAGCGAGCCGAGCCCGAGGCCCATCGCGCCCAGGTAGAACACCGGCCCTAGCACGCTGGACCAGACGCTGGAGCGCCAGATCCGCCGGTACACCGTCAGCCAGCACCGGAACGCAGCCCACGTCAATCCTCCAGCCTCCGCCCGGTCAGGCGCAGGAAGACGTCCTCCAGCGTGCCGCGGCGGACCAGCGAGGTGAGCGGGTCGAGCCCGATGGCGCGGACCAAGGCCAGGGCCTCGTCGCCGTCGGTGACGTAGAGCAGTATCCGGTCAGCAAGCACTTCCATTCGTTCGGCGGGAAAGTCCTCGAGCTTGTCTGCGGCCGTGTCATGCAGCTCAGGGTCGAAGCGCAGCTCGAGGACTTCCGGCGAGCAGTACTCCCTGATGAGCTCCCGGGGCGAGCCCGCGGCGGCGAACGTGCCGTGGTCCATCACCGCCAGCCGGTCGCAGAGCTGCTCGGCCTCGTCCATGTAATGCGTGGTCAGGATCAGCGTGACGCCGCGCTGCTTGAGCCGGAACAGCCGGTCCCAGACCACGTGCCTGGCCTGCGGATCCAGGCCGGTGGTGGGCTCGTCGAGGAGCAGGATCTCCGGCTCGTTGATCAGCGAGCGGGCGATCGTCAGGCGGCGCTTCAGGCCGCCGGACAGCGGGTCCACCTTGTCCTTCGCCCGGTCCGTGAGCTGCACGAAATCCAGCAGCGCCTCGGTTCTCTCCCGGATGACGCGCCGCGACAGCCCGAAGTACCTGCCGTAGACGAGCAGGTTCTCCCGCACGGTCAGCTCGACGTCGAGGGTGTCCTCCTGCGGCACGACGCCGAGCCGGGCCCTGATCGCGGACCCGTCCCGGACCGGGTCGAGGCCCAGGATGGTGAGTTCTCCGCTGGTCGGCGGCGAGACACAGCCGATCATCCGCATCGTGGAGGACTTGCCCGCGCCGTTCGGCCCGAGGAAGCCGAACGCCTCTCCCCGGTACAGGTCGAAGTCGATCCCGTCCACCGCCGTGAAGTTCCCGAACCGCTTGGTCAGGCCGTGGGCGCGGACGAGCACTTCGCTTGCGGAACTTCCAGGCACCTGATGCAGGCTACCCGGAGGGTGTGACATTCTCCGAACGGATTTCCCGGCCACCGGATACCGCTCCCAGAGCGCACGGTAATGTCGGGGTATCCGCAATCGACCGAGGCAGGACGAGGCGAGGATGGGTCTCCTCCGCGACCTTTACACCCGGTTCAGGGTGTTGATACACGAGACCGCCAAGTTCGGCGTCGTGGGTGGCCTCGCGTTCGTGCTCACCGTCATCCTGGTCAACGCGTTCCACTCCGGTGCGGGCCTGGGCGAGATCACCTCCGCGACGATCGCCAACGCCCTGGCCACGGTGTTCGCCTTCGTGGGCAACAAGTTCTGGGCGTTCCGGCACCGCAAGGGCAGCCACTGGGGCCGCGAGACCGTGCTGTTCTTCTTCTTCAACGGCGTCGGGATCGGGATCACCGACGGGGTCATCGCCGCGGCGCACAACGGACTCGGGCTCACCGGCAACGTGTCCTACAACGTGGCCAACGTCGTCGGCATCGGCCTGGCCACGCTGTTCCGGCTGTACTGCTACCGGCGCTGGGTCTTCCTGTACGCCGACGGGGATGCGCCCGCCGCAGAACAACTCGAGCCGGAGACCTCAGGCACCTGAGGCGGGCCGCCGGCGGCCGTGGAGGTTAGGGGTTACGGGCAGCCGCGGACGACATGGCAGTTCAGGGGTTGCAGGTCGTCATCGTTTAAAAACGTTACGTGTCGGTAACACCATTTCAGCCGCCCGATCGCGCCCGTTGTCCTACGGTGCCGAGTAACGAGGAGTCAGGCGGGTGCGTCATCGTCACACCTGCCCCAGACCGCGGTGGCAGTGGCATCTCCGGTTACCCTACATCGGGGCCGCCACGTGCCTCGGTCAACGATCTGAGGAGGCGGCGTTGCAGCATCGAACCCGTCGGTATCTGCGCACGGCCGGGGCGCTGATGCTGGTCAGCGGATTGCTATGCGCCGGTGGCGCACCCGTGGCGGCAGCGGCCAACATCGCCATCGGACCGATGTTGATCACTAAGTTCGTCTCGGCCACCCAGCCTCCCACCCAGGCCGAGTGCGTGGCGATGTTCACCGAGCCCTGCTACCAGCCGGCGCAGCTGCAGACCGCGTACGACGAGCAGCCCCTGTTCCACAGAGGGATCACCGGCGCGGGCCAGACCATCGTGCTCGTCGACTCGTTCGGGTCCCCGACGATCAAGTCGGACCTGGCCACCTTCGACGCCGCGTTCGGCCTTCCGGCCCCGCCGTCCTTCCGGATCATCTCACCGGCCGGACGGATTCCCGCCTATGACGCGACTGACGCCAACGGCGACGTCGGCTGGGCCGGGGAAGCCACCCTCGACGTGGAGTGGGCGCACACCATGGCTCCCGGCGCCAATATCCTGCTGGTCGAGACCCCGGTGAACGAGACGGAGGGAACGGCCGGCTTCCCGCAGATCGTCAGGGCCGAGAACTACGTCATCAACCATCACCTCGGCCAGGTGATCAGCCAGAGCTTCGGCGCGACCGAGCCTACGTTCCCGAACGCCGCATCGATCTACGCCCTGCGCAGCGCCTACCTCAACGCCCACAAGCACGGCGTGACGGTCCTGGCCGCGACCGGGGACGACGGGGCAACCGACTACTCCAACGTCGCGGGGACGCTGCTGTACACGCACCGGGCGGTCGACTGGCCCGCCAGCGATCCGCTGGTCACCGCGGTGGGGGGCACGCAGCTGGCGCTCGATGCCAATGGCCAGCGGACCCAGGCGGACGTGGTGTGGAACGACACCGACAACTACGCCCTGAACAATGCCTACTTCGGCACCGGCGAACCCGTGGCCGACGCCGGCAACGGCGGCAAGTCGACGGTCTTCGCCCGGCCGTGGTACCAGAACGGCGTGGCCAACGTAACCGGCGATCACCGGGGCGTGCCGGACATCTCCATGAGCGCCGCCTGCTCCGGGCTGGTCCTTACCTACGACAGCTTCGCCGGCGAGCCGGCCGGCTGGTACGAGAACTGCGGCACCAGCGAGGCGACCCCCTTGTTCGCCGGGATCGTGGCGCTGGCCGACCAGGCGGCCGGGCATTCCCTCGGCCTGATCAACCCGGCGCTGTACGCCCTGTCCGCCGAGCACGCGCCGGGCATTGTCGACATCACCCAGGGGAACAACACGGTGACGTTCATCCAGAACAACATCTCGTATACGGTGCAGGGCTACAGTGCGCGCCCCGGCTACGACCTGGCCTCCGGGGTCGGTACCGTCAACGCCGCCCTGTTCGTCCCCGAGCTGGCCCGGGCCGCTGGAGGCTGACACCTGGCCGCGGCGGGCGATTACGGGCAGCCGCGGGCGGCGGACAGGTCAAGGGGGGCCTTGAGCGCGGCGGCCTCCTGCGCCCTGGTCAGGTACCCCACGTCGGCCATCCGCCCGATGACGTGCACCAGTCGCGCCCTGGCCTGCGCCGGGTAGACCAGCGGGTCGTCGTAGGTCGGCGCGTTCACGATGCCGGCCAGCATGGCCGCCTGCACCAGCGTCAGCTGGGCCGGAGGCCGCCCGAAGTAGCCGCAGCTGGCGGCGTCCAGTCCGTAGTACCCGTGACCGTAGTACGCGATCTCCGCGTACAGGCGCAGTATCTCCCCCCGGCTGTAGGCGTGGTTGAGCTTGACCGCCAGCACCACCTGCTCCAGGATCTGCGCCCAGCTGCTGTTCCCCCCGGTGTACAGGTTCTTCGCGAGCTGCTGGTCGATCGTGCTGCCGCCCCCGTCGGTATGCCCGGTGAGCCACGACGCCGCCACCCGGACCAGCGCGAGCGGATCCACCCCCGGGTCGCTGTAGAACCGGTGGTCTTCGGTCGCCACCAGGGCCTGCGCGAAGTACCGCGGCACCGGCGGCCCGGGGTAGGCGACGTGGTGCTCCTTCGCCTGGGCCCGGGCCAGGGCCGTGGCCCGGCCCGCCGGCGGAGTCAGCAGGTACAGCAGGCCGAACCCCACCACGAGGACGACCACCACGACGAAGACCACCTTGATGGTCCAGAAGGCCAGCCTGACCCGCCTGCTCGGCTGCCGCCGCCCGTCCCCGCCGCTGCCCTGGTCACCGGAAGCTGAGCGGCGAGCGCGAAGTGCTCTCAACGGCCCGGCCCCTCCGTATCCGACATGCGGTTCTGCAAGCTACAACGAGCGCGGTATCCGCGCGATGCCCGGCCTATCGATTGGTCGCATCATTTATTTGCCGGAATGGCGCTTCGGCCGCCTGATCGCGCCCGTTATCCTACGGTGCTGCCCAGGCACGCATCGGCATTTCACGTGTCCGCGCGCCGCGGCGATGACATGGGCCGATACTCTTGCCGGGGGGCCGCTGGGTGCCTCACCGACGATCTGAGGAGACCGCGTTGCTACATCGAGCCTCTCGGTATCTGCGCGCCGCCGGGGCGCTGGCGCTGGTCAGCGGGTCCCTGTACGCGGTCGGCGCGCCCGTCGTGGCGGCGGCCAGCATCACGCTCAGGCCGATGCTGATCACCAGGTTCGTGTCGGCCGCCCAGGCGCCGAGCAACCAGGATTGCGTGCTGCAGTTCACCGAGCCCTGCTACCAGCCGGCCCAGCTCCAGACCGCCTACGACGAGCAGCCCCTGTTCAACCGCGGGATTAACGGCAAGGGCCAGACCATCGTCATCGTCGACTCATTCGGGTCCCCGACGATCCGTTCGGACCTGCGGACGTTCGACAGCGCGTTCGGCCTGCCGGCCCCGCCGTCCTTCAAGATCATCCAGCCGGCCGGGCGGGTGCCCTCCTACAACGGGAACAACAGCACCGAACTCGGCTGGGCCGGGGAGGCCACCCTCGACGTGGACTGGGCGCACACCGTGGCCCCCCGCGCGAACATCCTGCTGGTCGAGACGCCGGTCCCGGAGACCACCGGGCTTGACGGCATCCCGCAGATCGTCGAGGCCGAGAACTACGTCATCGACCACCACCTCGGCCAGGTGATCAGCCAGAGCTTCGGCGCGGCCGAGGCCACGTTCCCGAGCGCCTCGTCCCTGCAGAACCAGCGCAGCGCGTACATCAACGCCGAGCAGGAAGGCGTGACCGTCCTGGCCGCGGCCGGCGACGACGGGGCGACCGACCAGTCCAATAGCGCGGGGACGCTGTTCTACACCCACAAGGCCGTCCTGTGGCCGGCCACCGATCCGCTGGTCACGGCGGTCGGGGGCACGCAGCTGGCGCTCGACACCAACGGCGACCGGACCACGGCGGACGTGGCGTGGAACGACGGGAACAACTACGGCCTGCTCAATGCCCTCACGGGCAGCCCCGACCCGACCGGCATCGCCACCGGCGGCGGCAAGTCGTCGGTCTTCGGCCGGCCGTCGTACCAGGACGGCGTGTCCCGCGTCGTCGGCGACCACCGGGGTATCCCGGACATCTCGATGAGCGCCGCCTGCTCCGGGCTGGTCCTTACGTACAACAGCTTCGCCGGCGAGCAAGCCGGCTGGTACGCCGCCTGCGGCACCAGCGAGGCGACTCCGCTGTTCGCCGGGATCGTGGCGCTGGCCGACCAGGCGGCCGGGCATTCCCTCGGCCTGATCAACCCGGCGCTGTACGCCCTGTCCGCCGAGCACGCGCCGGGCATTGTCGACATCACCCAGGGGAACAACACGGTGTCGTTCACCCAGAACAACACCATGTACACCGTGAAGGGCTACTACGCAGGCCCCGGCTACGACCTGGTCTCGGGGGTCGGTACCGTAAACGCCGACCTGTTCGTCCCCGAGCTGGCCCGGGCGGCCGGGTGATGACCCGCGGCCGGGGCGGCGCTTCGTTCCTGGCCGCGCCGAGGTTGCGCTAAGCTAGCGGAGCTTGCCGAACCTGGCAGGCGTGCGCCGACGGAAGCGACGCCGCGGCGCGACGGGACGTGGCGCAGTTTGGTTAGCGTGTCGGTCTGGGGGACCGAAGGCCCCGGGTTCAAATCCCGGCGTCCCGACCAATGCAACGTTTTGGCCCCTGAGCGCGCCGGCGGCGGCGCCTGGTGTTGACTAGGGCTATGCCTGTTGAAGGAGAGTACGAGCCGAGCCCGGCGGGCTGGGTGCGCGACCAGGTGGAACTGTACGAGGGGTCGGGCGGGACGCAGGGCACGACGCTGCGCGAGACCGGCCTGCCGGTGGTGATCGTCACCAACCGCGGCGCCAGGAGCGGCAAGGTCCACAAGACGCCGGTGATGCGGGTGGAGCACGACGGCCGGTACGCCATGGTGGCGTCGAAGGGCGGCGCCCCGGAGAACCCGCTGTGGTACTACAACGTCCGCGAGAACCCGCTGGTGGAGCTCCAGGACGGCCCGCGCAAGCAGGACATGGTCGCGCGGGAGCTCAGCGGCGCCGAACGCGCGCAATGGTGGCAGCGGGCGGTCGCCGCGTACCCGCCGTACGCGGAGTACCAGCAGAAGACCGCGCGCGAGATACCGGTGTTCGTGCTGGAGCCGGCCGCCGGCGGGTGACGCGCCGCCGCGACCCGGATCGCTACCCGTTGATCGTGCCCACGCCGGGGACGATGGGCCCGGAGATGCTCAGGTAGACCGGCCCGGTGTGCGAGCACGACTGGAAATCGTAGGCGGCGTCCGTCGCGCTGTGCCGGCCCGGCGGGTACACGCGCAGCAGCACGGCGGTGTTCACGGGGTCGCAGCCCGGTTCCGTGGTCACGGCCGCGTCGTGGTACGCCAGGATCGTGTGCGCGGTCGCGCCGGGCTTGAGGATCACGGTGTGCGGGGTCGTCGTGCGGTCCCAGCCCGCGGGACTGCCGAGCTGCCGGCCCTGGGCGTTGAGCGCGGAGACGCCGGGGAAGCCGAACAGGGAGCAGGTATGCCCGCTCAGGTTGGTGAACTCCAGCGGGTAATAGATGGTCCCGGCCGCCCCGTTGCCCTGGTTGATCGCCACCCAGACGCCCAGGCCGAACGCGGTGCATCCGGGAACGGAGGCTCCCGCGTCGCCCGTGGTTCCCGGGAAGGTCGTCGCGAAGGCGGCGGTGGCCGCGATGAGCCCGGCGGCGGCGACGGCGGCGGCTACCGCGGCCAGCCTGCGGGCGGTGGTGGAGAGGTAATTCATGTCCGTTGTCCTATGAGTGCGCAGACCCGCTGCTTGCAGAGTCTTTTCGTGGTTAAGACGGAGTTCACCCGCGGCCGGTTAAAGATCTCATTTATACCGAACGGGCGGTGGTGGAAGCTATGCGCCACGCGATCCGCAACGGGGGGATGCCCTACGGCCCGGCCGGGCCGTTCGGGGACACTGGTGCGGTGACAGGGCGGGCGGAACTCGTGCGCAGGGCGCACGCACATGGCGTAGCGGTCTCGTACCACGACTGGCTAGGCCGTCCGGTAGAGGTGGCGTCCGAGACGCTGGCCGCAGTTCTTGAGGTGTTGCTTGCCCCCGGGGGGATGAGCCCCCCGGGAACCCCTCCGTACCCCCCCGCCCCCGGGGCCGACCAAGCTGTCGCGCCATACCCCGCCGGCCGGTCGTGGGGATTCGCCGTGCAGTTGTACTCGCTGCGCTCGCGCGCCTCGTGGGGTCACGGTGACCTGCGCGACCTCGCTGATCTGGCCGCCTGGAGCGGCCGCGAGCTCGGCGCCGACTTCGTGCTCGTCAACCCGCTGCACGCGGCCGAACCGCTGCCGCCGGTCAGCCCCTCCCCCTACCTGCCAATGACCAGGCGTCACATCAGCCCCCTGTACCTGCGCATCGAGGACATCCCCGAATACGCCGGGCTCGGTGCGGCCGACCGCGCCAGGATCGACGCTCTCGCCGCGCCGCTGCGCGCCGCGAGCACGACGGCGGCGCTGATCGACAGGGACGCGGTGTGGACCGCCAAGCACGCGGCGCTCGAGATCATCCGGGCGGCCCCGCTCAGCCCGTCCCGCCGCGCGGACTTCGACGCGTTCTGCGCGCGGGACCGCGACGCGGTCGATGACTGGGCCGCCTGGTGCGCGATTGCCGAGGTGCGCGGCGCGGACTGGCGGTCATGGCCGGCGGCGCTCGCCGATCCCCGCTCCGCGGCGGTGGCGGCGCTGCGCCGGACGCTTGCGGACCGGGTCGAGTTCCACGCCTGGCTCCAGTGGCTCGCGGCGGAACAGGCCGCGGGCGCGCAGGCCGCGGCCCGGCGGGCCGGGATGAGCATCGGCGTCATCGCCGACCTCGCCGTGGGCAGCCATCCCGGCGGAGCCGACGCCTGGGCCAGGCAGGACGTGATCGTACCGGGGGTCAGCGTGGGCGCGCCGCCGGACGAGTTCAACCAGCGCGGTCAGGACTGGACGCTGCCACCGTGGCATCCCGGGTGGCTCGCCGCCCAGGAAGGCCGGCCGCTGGGCGACCTGGTCGCCGCGGTAACCCGCCACTGCGGCGGCCTGCGCATCGACCACGTCATGGGGTTGTCCCGGCTGTGGTGGATCCCCGCGGGGATGACGCCGGGCATGGGCACGTACGTGCGGTACGACCATGAGCTGGTCGGCGGCGTGCTGGCCGCCGAGGCGTCCCGCGCGGGCGCGGTGGCCATCGGCGAGGACCTCGGCACGGTGGAGCCCTGGCTGCGCGAGTTCCTGGCCGCGCGCCGGGTGCTCGGCACGTCCATGCTGTGGTTCGAGCGCCGGGCGGACGGCACTCCGCGCCGTCCCGGCGGGTGGCGCCGCGGCTGCCTGGCCACCGTGGGCACGCACGACATGCCGCCGGCCGCCGCGTTCCTCACCGGCGAGCAGGTCACCATCAGGGCCGAGCTGGGCCTGCTCACCCGGCCTGAGGCGGAAGAGCGGGCCGCGGCCCGTACTGACGCGGCCCGGTGGCTCAGGACGCTGGCCCGTGAGGGGCTGCTGGCCGGGCCCGCGCCCACCGGCGAGGCGTTCACCGCCGCGCTGTACGCCTACCTGACCAGGACCCCGGCGGTGCTGATCGGCGTCTCGCTGGCCGACGCCGCAGGCGAACGCCGCCCGCAGAACATGCCGGGCACGGTCGATGAGTACCCCAACTGGCGGATCCCGCTCACCGGCCAGGACGGCGAGCCCGTCCTCCTGGAGGACCTCCCGGGGCACCAGGGCCTCCGTGCGGTCGCGCGGGCCGTGTCGGGCGGCCTGTCCAGCGCGGCCCGGGAACCCTAAGGTCCGCTAGGCGTACGACGCCCCGGTACACGCGCCGCTGAACTGAGGGTTAGCCTGCACCTTGCTGACGTTGGTGCCGTAGTACCAGCTCAGGTCGGGGTTGCCGTACTCCTTGTCACCGCCGAAGTTCTCGGTCGTGGTCGGCAGGTTGTTACCGAAGTTCCACACGCACGAGGTCTGCTTCGACCCGAGCGCAGAGGACTGCGGGCTCAGCGACCAGAACGGGTAGAACTTCGCGCCGACCGGCGGGACCGTGCAGCCCTGGCCGTTGGCGGCACACAGGTTCGCCGACCCGCTGATGTCGGTCTCGAACTGGATCTGCGGGTACGACTGCCCGTTCGTGAACGGGCCGACGTACTCGAACGGTGTCGGATGGTCCGGGCCGCCGTTCGGCCACGTATCGGGCTGGTAGTCCACGCCGTCGAAGTCCAGGTCACCGTTCTGGTACCGGTTGGCGAAGCACTCGTTGGCGTCCGACCACCCCGTTTCCGGGTTTCCGTTGACGAAGTAGGTCCTGGATCCCTGCGGGAAGCAGTAGCCATCGGCGAACTCGCAGTGCAACCCCGTGTCCGCGTATTCGGACTGGCAGCCGACGGGGGTGCCGTACGGGCCCTGGGTCAGCGCGTTCTGGCAGGCGATCTGCCCGGAGGCGGTGAAGGCACACGGGCCCTCACCCACCTGGTCGCCTTCTTCCCCGCCCATGCAGGTGTCGTAGCTGTCCGAGTCGATGAAGGAAGAGCCGTCCGGGTAACCGATGGCGACCGGGTCCTGGTTGGTGAGCGAGCCGCAGACCTCGGAGTGACCGATTTCCTGCTCCATCAGCACGCCGCCTTCGAGCGCGGCCCAGGGGACGCGATTGTTGATCGACGCGGTGCTGTACTCCGCGTGGAAGGTATGCGGAGTGCCGTTGCAGGTGCTGAAGTTGGTGTCCATGAACCCGTTATTGGCACTGGCCGTCATCCACCCGGTCTGACCTGTTGTCAGGTCGTGGATGGTGGTCGTGAACCCCTTGCTCGGGTCGGTGATCGAGATCTGGAGCACGTCACCCTGGTTGAACAGCAGGGTGTGGGAGTTCGGCAGGAACGTCTCCACGTTCGCCAGCTGCGGGCCCGGCGGCCCGGTGGGCACGCCATTGGTCTGCAGGAATGCGAAGTTGGTCGGCTCCTCGCAGTCGGGGTTGCAGTAGAAGAAGTTGAAGTTGCACTCCGCGCTGTCGATGGTCAGCGCCGCGCACCACTTGGCGATGCTGCAGCTCGGGGCGTCGGGGAACGGGGTGTAGCCCGGCGGGTACAGCTGCAGTTCCATGAACGCGGAGCCCGCGGCGTTCGGCACGTTCATGCCGACGTTGCTGTCGCTGTCCGGGGTGCACGGGTTCTGCGGGTAAGAGTCCGGGTCGCACATCGGCAGCCCGAACCAGGGCGCGACCGATAGCTCGCCGTAGTCGGTGACGCTGCCGCTCGCGGTCGGGGCCGTCTTCGGGTCCACCGGCAGCTTCGCGTAGTACGTCATCGTGTTGCCGGAACCCGGCTTGCTGGAGATGAACTTGACGCTCGGCTCGTCGTGGCCCACGTACCAGCCGTTGTCGACGAAGGGCCGGGCCTTGCCGTCCACGATCTTGACCGGGTCCACGCAGTCCATGCCGGCCAGGGGCCGGACCGAGCGGTACTTCGCGCTCCAGCCGTTGCAGTCGAGCTCGTTGGTCGGATTCGGCGCGATGCCCGCGTGGGCAGCCTCATAGGCGCCGATGGCCGCGTCGGTGGACGCCCCGGCCGATCCCGTCAGGCTGAGCTGGCAGACGAAGGCGATCCCTATCGCGGGGACCAGAAGCAGCCGCCACCGTCGCGAGCTGGTCCGCGATCTCCGGCGCCCGAACGTGGCCGTGCTCCCCCGTGCAGGCCAGGGAATGCGCATGTCCAATCCTTATCGCTCGCGCGTGCCCCCTGGTCCCGGAAGCGGGCCGGGGCCAGCGGTCACGCAACTGTTAGCGTCCCGGGTTACGAGACGCCTTCCGACGGAATCTAACCTCGCACAAACGCCCAGCTACCAGCCTCAGGACACGGTCCGGCGCTTGAATTGTTATTAATGCTTCCTGGAGTTTGACCGGTGAGATTCCGCTCCATAAACGCCCATAAGTTCCGGCCGGAAATCTCACCCGTGAGCGCCCGGCGCCTAAACCGCGACGGCAGCCTAACAGCGGCAGCGGGACCCGTGTGAGATACCGAACGTGACACGCCGCCGTGAACCGGACGCGGCGTCCGGGAACCGCCGGCCCAGGCGGTAGAGTCCAACCCGTGACCACCCGCGACGAACTGGACAAGCTCTCCTCGCGTGAACTGCACGACCTGGCCGTGCGGCGCGCGGTGCACCACGGTGATGTGGAGTTTCTCTGGGAGGTGCTGCGCGCCCTGCCCGCGGCCGAGGCCGTCGAGGGACACGCCGCGCACGCCGGGTACGACATCTCCAAGGTTTCCTCGCTGATCTCGGACGCGGTCGACTCAGGGAAGGGCGACCTCGCCGATGCCCTCCGGCCCCTCTACCTCGACTATCTGGTCAAGCACAACGTCGCCCCTGAGCGGCGGTGACGACGGCCCGCGGCGGCTGGGAGACCTGGAGCTGGGACGAGTCTCTTTTCGCCGGAGCGGCCGGATACTACGCGCAAGGCCGGCTGCCCTACGCTCCCGACCTGGCCGGCGTCTTCGCCCGCAGCCTCGCCCTTGACGGGCAGGGAAGGCTGCTCGATGTCGGCTGCGGGCCGGGGACGGTCACCTTGCGGCTGGCGCCCCTGTTCGATGCGGCCGTCGGTCTCGATCCTGATCCGGAGATGCTGGCCTGTGCGTCCCGGGCGGCGGCCGACCTGGGCATCGGCACCGTCACGTGGGTACGCCAGCGGGCTGAGGCCCTGCCCGCCGGGCTCGGCAGCTTCCGGGCCGTGACCTTCGCCGCCTCGTTTCACTGGATGGACCGCCCCCGGGTGGCGTCGGCGGTCGCGACGATGCTCGACCCGGGCGGAGCGGTAGTCCAGGTAGACGCACCCGGCTACCGCCTCGACGAACTGGGCGCGGCCGCCAGCCAGGGCCTGCTTCCGTTCCCGCCTCCGCCGGACGACGCCCTCGACCGGCTCCGGTGCCGGTACCTGGGCCGCGATAAGCGAGCCGGGCAGGGCATTCGCAACACCTCCCCAGGCGGCGAGGACCAGGTGTTCCGGGCGGCCGGCTTCCTGCCTGCGCAGACGGTGACCGTGCCCGACCAGCGAACCATCGAGAGAACCAGCGATGACGTCGTGGCCCGGGTGTTCTCATCCTCTTCCACCGCGCCGCACCTATTCGGCGACCGCCGCGAGGACTTCGAGAACGACATGCGGGAGATCCTGGCGCAGGCCTCTGCTTCTGGGCGGTTCTCGGTCCGCCTGCCCGACAACATCCTGCGCATCTGGCGGCTCAGGCTGTGACGCGGCCGAGGCGCACCCAGGTGGAGTCCATCAAGAGAGCCGAGGCGACGCAGCCGTCGGCGAAACGCTGGCCCTCTGGCGGGACACGCTAGGATCGCGGCCATGTCGCGTCTTGCGCTGAAGGACGAGTTGCTTGACGCGCAGACGCTGCGCGCCGTCGGGGTGGCGCCCTATGGCGGAGCGGATATCCGCGAGTGCCTGGTGACGGCGGCCGCGGTGCGCGGGAGCGATCTGACGAGCTGGCATTCGGCCTGGACATCGACGGCAGCTCGAGTGCTGGCGCTCGCCGAGAGCGAGCAGACGGCGGGGCGGCTGGAAAGCGCCCGGCTGGCCTTCTTCCGTGCGTCGAGTTACTTCCGGACGGCGGGAGTCATGCTGCTGGGAGCGCCGCCTGACGCGCGCCTGGTCGAGAGTTACGCGAGGCAGGCTAGCGCGTTCCGGTCCGGCGCGGCGCTGCTCGCTGGGCCGCCGGAGATCGTGGAGATCCCGTACGAGCGCACCACGCTGCCTGGCTACTTCTTCCGGGCTGGCCCGGACGAGGCACCGCGGGCCACGGTGATCCTGACCGGTGGCTATGACGGCACGGCCGAGGAGCTTTACTTCCTTAACGGAGCCGCTGCACTGGCCCGCGGTTACCACGTGCTGGCCTTTGACGGGCCGGGACAGGGAGCAGCGCTGCTTCGGCAGGGCCTGGTGATGCGCCCGGACTGGGAGGCGGTGATCACGCCCGTCGTGGACTACGTGCTGGCGCGGCCGGACGTGGACCCGGCGAGGATTGCCTTGATCGGCCTGAGCCTGGGTGGCTATCTCGCTCCCCGCGCGGCCAGCGCGGAACATCGGCTGGCCGCGTGCATCGCGGACGGCGGCTCTTATGACCTTTTCGCCGACGCGCTGCGGCGGATCCCCGGTCCCTTGATCAAAGGTATTTCCGATGGTCAGCCGCTCGCAGCCGCGGTGCTGCGCCGGGTTCTGCGGGCGCTGGCCAGCAAACCGACGGCTGGATGGGCGCTGCGGCGGGGGCAGCTCGTGCACGGGGTCGCCAGCCCGATCGACTACCTGCTTGCCCTGCGCGAGTACTCGCTGAAAGATCATGCCGCCAAGATCACCTGTCCGGTCCTGGTCTGTGACGCCGAGGGAGACGACATCAGCGCGTCCGCCCCGCAGCTGGTCGAGGCGCTGACGTGCGAGAAGCACCACATCCAGTTCACTGCGGCAGAAGGCGCGGGCGATCACTGCGAAGCGGGAGCCAGAACCCTCTACCACGCACGATCATTCGGATGGCTTGACAGTCAGCTGCGGCCGGGGCTCCCGTCACAGCCTCAGCGGCCCGCTTCGCCGCCTGCTCCGCGGGCACAGTAGCGTCAGCGCCGCCAGTGTCCGGGTACGCCAGCGACAGGAGGATCCCCGGTGCCGTATGACCCTGCGCGGTGGCACGACTTCGCCGCTACGTTCGCTGGCGCCGCGGGCGCCCTGCTGGGCCTCGCGTTCGTCGCGATCTCCCTCAACCTCGACGCGATCCTCCGGTTCAAGACGCTGCCCGGCCGGGCCGTCGAGACCCTGGCGCTCTTCGCCTATCCGCTGGCGGGAGGTCTGCTCATCCAGGTTCCCGGCCTATCGGATACGGCCCTCGGCGTCGGTCAGGCCGTCCTGGCCGCAGGCCTAGCCGGGCTCGTCGCCCTCGGCGTACGGCGCTGGAGGCAGCAGCGGACGGATCCGCTCAGCTGGCGCCTCAGCCACATCCTGCCACCCGTCGTGACCACGGTCCTCGCCATCGTGGGCGCCGTGGTCACGATCTCCGCCAGCTTGGGCGGCCTGTACTGGCTGGCCGGCGCGATGGCCGTCGCCGCCGCGTCAGGGATCGTCAACAGCTGGGTCCTGCTGGTCGAGATCAAGCGCTGACGGTCAGGCCGTCGTCGCGACGTTGATGACGTAGACGGCTGCCGCACCCCCACCCACCCCGTAGCGGATCCGGCTGCCGGGCTGGTGCAGGCGATAGATCCCGCTGCCTCCTCCCCACGGCACCGCCTGGTCGGGATGCGGCTGATCGGCCCGCGCCGCCAGCGCCTGCCTGATCGCGGCGAAAGCCTGCCGGCACCTGGCAGCGCCTGCTCCTGACCGGGGAGCAGGAGCAGGCGCGCTGGGTGCATGGGTTACTTCTGGCTGGCGAGAACGGCCTCGATCTCCAGATTGAGCGTGACCTTGTCGCTGAGGATCATGCCGGAGCTGGCGCCCGGGATCGCGCCGTTGTAGCTGACGTTCCAGTCGGTCCTGTCGATCTCGGCGGTGGCGGAGAAGCCGGCTCGCGTGCCGCCGTAAGGGTCGGGGCTGAAGCCGTTCACCTCGAGTGAGAACGTGACCGGCCGGGTGACGCCGTGCAGGCTCAGCTCGCCGTCGAGCAGGTAGCGGCCGTCGCCGTGTTCCCGGACGCCGGTGGAGCGGAACGTCATCTCCGGGTGCTTCTCCACGTGGAAGAAGTCTTCGCTGCGGATATGGTTGTCCCGGGTCTCGTTGTTGGTGTTCACCGAACTGAGGTCGACGGTGGCGGTGACGCTGGAGGCCAGCGGGTCCGGAGCGGTGGTGATGCTCCCCTCGAACTTGTCGAAACGGCCGCGCACCTTGCTTACCATCATGTGCCGGACGGTGAACGACACTTCCGAATGCACCGGGTCTATGGTCCAGGTCCCCGCGACGTAGCCAGGAATCTCCACGGCGGTCTCGGTCATCATTCCTCCAGGTTGACGATTCTCACTCGTACGCAACTTCGCTTGCGTATCTAACTTCTTAATAGTAACCATAGAATGGTTGAAGCGTCAAGCAGTACGCGACACCGGGGCGCTGGCGAAGTAGCCTGGTGGAGGAACCGAGGAGGCTATCGTGGTGGATTCCGGGCAAGTCGGCTCGGTTCCGTGGCCGACAGGGGTGGCGGGCGGGCCCATGAGGTCCGCGGGCGAGCCGCGGCCGGACAGGGTACCGTCGAGCCTGGCGGAGCTCCCTGAGCTGGCCGACGAGGCCTGCCTGGCCGAAGATGCCTGCCTGGCCGAAGAGGCAGCGGACGCGGCGGATGGGGCTTGCCCGGCGGAACTCTCCGAGCTTGCCGTCGAGCCCTGCCTGACCGCCGGGACGGGCGAGCCTTCGGCCTGCCGGGCGCGGGGGATTCTCCAGCGCGTCGGCGACAAGTGGTCGGCGTACGTAATCGACCTTCTCGGCCAGGACACCAAGCGGTTCACCGAGCTGCACCGCTCGATCGACGGCATCACCGCGAGGATGCTCACGGTGACGTTGCGCGGGCTCGAACGCGACGGCATCGTCACCCGGACCATCCATCCGGTCATCCCGCCCCGCGTCGACTACGCGCTGACTCCCCTGGGCCGGACCCTGCTCGACACCATCGGTCAGCTCGTCTCCTGGGCGGACAGTCACGTGACCGAGATCGAGGCCGCCAGGGCCGCCTACGACGCGAAACACGCGCCCCAGTAGGCTGGTCGGGTGGGGGATCCGAACGAGGCGGACGACAGGCTGCTGCGCGGTTCGTCGTTCGGCGCCGCCGCGAGCGCCTACGCGGAGCACCGTCCCGCCTATGCCGAGGCCGCCGTCCGCTGGGCCCTGGAGCCGGTCTGGGCGCGCCGGCCACTCCGGGTGATTGACCTGGGCGCGGGAACCGGCAAGCTGACCGCCACCCTGGTCCGGATCGGCGCCGACGTCACCGCCGTGGAGCCCGACCCGAAAATGCTCGCCGAGCTGCGCCGCGACCTGCCAGCGGCGCGGTCGCTGCCGGGCAGCGCGGAGGACATCCCGCTGCCTGACGGCAGCGCCGACGCCGTCCTGGCCGGGCAGGCCATGCACTGGTTCGACCTGGACCGCGCGCTGCCTGAGATCGCCCGGGTGCTCTGCCCCGGCGGAGTCATGGCCGGGCTGTGGAACGTCGACGACGACCGGGCGGGCTGGGTCGCGGATCTGGCGCAGCTCAGCAAGCGCGCCTCAAGCGTCACGCTGCTGCGGTGGCGGGAAGGCAGCCCGGATTCCCGGCGGGAGCGCCTGCTCACGGACGGCTCGGAGTCTTTCGGTCCGGGCCAGATCGGCGAGTTCGAGCACGGCCACCTGCGGACCGCCGACTCGCTCGTGGCCATGATCGCGACTCACTCCAACTTCCTCGTGATGGACGAGGCCGAGCGAACTCGGCAGCTCGCCCAGGTCCGGGATTTCCTCCATAACCGGCCCGAGACGTCCGCGGGCGAGTTCGTCATGCCGATGGTCACGGTCGGCGTGCGAGCCGTGCGCAGGTAATGACGCGCGCGGAACGGATCAGGCTCGCCTTCCTCACCTCGACGCACACGGTCGACGACCTGTACCAGGGCGCTGTCCCCGCGCTGCTGCCCTTCCTGGCCATCGAGCGGCACTACAGCTACACCGGGCTGACCGGTATCACGCTGGCGGCGACGTTCCTGGCCAGCGTGGTGCAGCCCGGGTTCGGCGCGCTGGCCGACAGGTACCGGCACCTCGGCTGGCTGGTCGCGGCCGGCCTGCTCGTGGCCGGGCTCGGCATTGGCCTCTCCGGGCTGGGCGACAACTACCTCATCACCTGCTGCGCCGTCGCCGCCTCCGGTGTCGGGGTGGCCGCGTATCACCCTGAGGCGACCAGGACCGCGCGCGGCCTGGCCGGCGATTCCACCCAGGCCATGAGCTGGTTCTCGGTCGGCGGCAACGCCGGGATCGCCCTCGGCCCGGTCATCGTCACGCCGGTCCTGCTGGCCACCAGGCTGGACGGGACGCCGCTGCTGGCGCTGCCCGCCGTGGCGATGGCCGGAGTGCTCGCCGTCCGGCGCCCGTGGCGGCGGGCGCAGGCCTCCGGGCAGGAGCCCCGGCACCGCCAGCCGGGCGCGGACCGGGCCGATGACTGGCGCGGTTTCGCCAGGCTCACCGTGGTCGTGGTGCTCAGGTCGATCGCCTACTTCGGCGTCGCGTCGCTCCTCGCGCTGTTCGCGATCCGCCACTTCCACGCCAGCGCCGCGGTCGGCTCGGCGGTGCTGACGGTGTTCATCGGGTCAGGCGTGATCGGCACGCTCGGCGGCGGCTGGCTGGCGGACCACTGGCAGCGCATCGGCACGCTGCGGCTCGGTTACGGCTTGACCGCGGTCGCGGTGCTGCTGGTGACCGCCGCACCGGGCCTGGCGGTCCTCTTCGCCGCGGCGTTCTTCCTCGGCATCGTCCTGTTCGCCCCGTTCGCCGTCCAGGTGACGCTGGGCCAGGACTTCCTCCCGAACAGGATCGGCACCGCCAGCGGCGTCACCCTGGGCCTCGCGGTCTCGGCGGGCGGGCTGGCCGCCCCGCTGTTCGGGCTGCTGGCCGACTCCTACGGGCTGGTCACGGCGCTCGGCGCGATCGCCGCCTTCCCCGCGCTCGCCTGCGGCCTGACCTTCATGCTCAAAGACCCGCGGCCGCGCTCAGCCGGGGACGAGATCCCTGGACGGACCGGGTGAGGCCGCAGCGTCCTGGACCGGGCCGGAAACATCCTGAGCCCGGTCCGGGCAAGGGCCGCTGCTAGCCCGCACGACAAGCTCCGGCGTGAAGACCGAGCGGCGATGCTCATGATCGGCCGGCCGGTCGGCCTCATCGAGCAGGAGCTCGGCCGCCGCGCGCCCGAGCTGGTACTTGGGCTGGCGCACCGACGTGAGCGGCACCGCGGCGTCGGCGGCGAACTCGATATCGTCATAGCCCACCACCGCCAGATCGCCGGGAACCATCACCCCAGCCTGGCCCAGCCGGCGCAGCAGGCCGAGGGCGAGCATGTCGTTGGCGCAGAACACGGCGGTGGTCGCCGGTTGGTGACCGATCAGTTCGTCGGCCGCGGCGGCCCCGGCCCGCGCGTTCATCGCCGGGACGATCACCTCGCCGATGACCTCGGCCGGGTCCAGCCCGGCCCGCTCCACCGCGCGGAAGGCGCCACGTCGGCGGTCCGCGCATTGCCGGATCGTGCCCGGGCCGTTGACCAGGGTGATGCGCCGGTGCCCGAGACTCAGCAGGTGCGTGACCGCGATCTCGCCGCCCAGCCGGTCGTCGACGGCCACCGAGCACTGCCCGGCCGAACCCGGCCGGTCGAGCAGGACCACCGGCGTACCGCGGTCGCGGATCCGCCGCAGTTCGGGCGCCCGGCCGTGCACGGGGGTAATCAGGATGCCGCGGACCCGCTGCTCCTCGAGGACTCGCAGGTACCTGCGTTCTTTGTCGCCCGCCTCGTCGGAGTTGCACAAGATCACGGCGTAGCCCGCGGCCTGCGCGTAGTCCTCCACGCCGCGCGCCACCTCGGTGAAGAACGGGTTGGTCACGTCGAGGACGACCAGCCCCAGGCAGCGGCTCCGGCCTGCCCGGAGCTGGCGCGCTGAGCCGTTCGGGATGAACCCGAGTTCCTCCATGGCGGCCTCGACGCGGGCGCGGGTCAGCGGGCGCACCAGGTCGGGATGATTCAGCACGTTGGAAACCGTGCCGACCGCCACCCCGGCCAGGCTCGCCACGTCTTTCATGCCCGAAGCCATCAGCCGTTCGGCCCCTCAGCCATCGCGTCCCGCCGCAAGACGCCCCGGCGTTCCATCGTAGACGCCGATAACGATTCGGCGGCGAGCGGCGGCGGGGTCATTGACAGGTGTGCCGACCGCGATCAGACTACAACCCAATTGAAACGTTCCATTCACTGAGATCGGGCGGTCCCTGGACAGCCCGGCAAAAGAGGATTCGGAGCGAAGCGTGGAAAAGGCATCCCCGGGAGTCGGTGGCCGCCGGTCCGGCGAGAATGCCGACCCCGCCGCCTGGTCCCCGGAGCCGGCCTCCCCCGCGAGCTCGGCAGCGTCTCCAGGTCCTGCCGGTCCCCCGGGCTTCGCTGGGCCTCCAGGCGTCGCTGGGCCTCCAGGCGTCGCCGGGCCTCCAGGCGTCGCCGGGCCCTCAGGCCGTACCGGGTCCTCAGGCCGTACCGGGCCCTCAGGCCGTACCGGGCCCTCAGGCGCCAGCGGATTCCCGGACAGTACCGGGGCTCAGGGGTCCAGCGGGTCCCTGGGTAGTGCCGGGGCGTCGGGGTCTGGTGGGCCTGGGCCGGTCCTGGTGCTGCGCCATGCCGCTAAGGCGTTCGGCGCCGTGCAGGCGCTGGTGGACGGGTCAATCGAGCTTTATCCCGGAGAGGCGCACGCGCTCGTCGGGGAGAACGGCGCGGGCAAGTCGACGCTGGTGAAGATCCTGGCGGGTGTGTACCAGCCGGACGCAGGCAACTTGGAGGTGGATGGCCAGGAGGTCACGCTGCACGGCCCGGCCGCAGCGCGCGCGGCCGGGCTCGCGGTCATCTACCAGGAGCCGGCGCTGTTCCCTGACCTCAGCGTCGCGGAGAACATGTTCATCGGGCGCCAGCCGCTGGCCAGCGGCCGGCGCATCGACCGGCGGGCGATGCGGGCGGAGGCGGCGGCGATATTCGGCCGGCTCGGGGTCCAGCTAGATCCGGCGCGGATCGCGCGCGGGCTGTCCATCGCGGACCAGCAGGTCGTCGAGATCGGCAAGGCGATCTCGCTTGAGGCGCGGGTCATCGTGATGGACGAGCCGACGGCCGCGCTTTCGGCGGCCGAGGTGGACCGGCTGTTCGACGTGGTGCGGACGCTGCGCACGGCGGGCGCCGCGGTGCTGTTCATCTCGCACCGGCTCGAGGAGATCTTCGCGATCTGCCAGCGGGTCACGGTGATGCGAGACGGCCGGCAGGTGCTCACCCAGCCGCTGGACGGGCTCACCGCGGGCGACCTGGTCCGCGCCATGGTCGGCCGGGACCTCGCCGAACGGCCCGCAGGCGCACCCGGCGCAGCCGGGGAAACGCTGCTGAACGTCGAGCGGCTGACCCGCGAGGGCGTGTTCACCGACATCTCCTTTACCGTCCGCGCCGGCGAGATCGTGACCCTGGCCGGGCTGGTCGGATCCGGGCGCAGTGAGGTGGCGCGGGCCGTCTTCGGCATCGACCGCTACGACGCCGGCTCGGTGACCCTGCGGGGAAATGCGCTGCGCCGGGGGTCGCCGACCGAGGCGATGGCGGCGGGAGTGGGCTTCGTCCCCGAGGACCGCCGCCAGCAGGGCCTGGTCATGGACATGTCGGTACAGCAGAACGTGGCGCTGGCCTCGATGCACCGGCTGAGCCACGCCGGCCTGATCCGGGCCGCCGCCGAGCGTACGCTCGCGGCCGACTGGGCGATCCGGCTGAAAATCAAGTACGGACGGCTCACCGACCCGGTCTCGATGCTGTCCGGCGGCAATCAGCAGAAGGTCGTCCTGGCGAAATGGCTGGCCCGCAAGCCCACGCTGCTGATCGTGGACGAGCCCACCCGCGGCATCGACATCGCCACCAAGGCCGAAGTCCACCACCTGCTCGCCCAGCTCGCGCGCGACGGGGTGGGCATCCTGATGATCTCCTCGGAACTCCCGGAGGTGCTGCGGGTCAGCGACCGGATCCTGGTCATGCGGGAGGGGCGGCTGGCGGCCGAATACTCCCGGGCGGACGCTTCGGAGGAGGACATCATGTCGGCGGCCACCGGGCAGCTGGGTGGGTAGGCGGATGACGCCCACGCTGCTGCGGCGCGAACCGCCCGAGACGCCCGCCGAGGCCAGCTCGCGCAGGCTCACCGAGCGCGTGTTCCGCATCAGGGAAACCGGCATCGTGGTGGTGCTCGCACTGTTCGTCGCCGTCACGGCGGGCGTCCAGCACCGGTTCCTCAGCGATTCGAACATCCAGTTCGTGCTGGTCAACACCACCATCTACGCCCTGCTCGCCCTCGGCGAGACGATGGTGGTCATCAGCAGGAACGTCGACCTATCCGTCGGGTCGGTGCTGGGCATGTCGGCCTACCTGTCGGCCAACCTGTTCGGCGAGCACCCCGGCATCCCCATTCCCCTGGTCTTCCTGGTCGGCCTCGGCATCGGGGCGGGCTGGGGGATCGTGAACGGCCTGGTGGTGGCGGGCGGACGGGTGCCGAGCCTCGTCGTGACCCTGGCCAGCCTGTACATCATCCGCGGGGTCGACATCCTGATCGTGGGCGGCGGGATGGTCACCGCCAACACGCTGCCGGGCGGCTTCACCGGCATACCGAAGGCGACCGTGGCCGGAATCCCCGATCTGGCCATCGCGGTCGCGGTCGTGATCGCGGCGGGGGCGTACTACCTGCGCTCGTACCGGTCCGGCCGGGAGCTCTACGCGATCGGGTCGAACCCGGAGGCGGCTCGCCTGGCCGGAATCCCCATCGGCAAGCGCGTCCTGTTCGCGTTCGCGGTCAGCGGGGCGATCGCCGGCGTCGCCGGCGTGCTGTGGGCCGCGCAGTACGGCACGGTCGACTCCACGGCCGGTACGAGCTACGAGCTGACGGTGATCACCGCAGTCGTCGTCGGCGGTGTGGCGATCTTCGGCGGGAGCGGCAGCGTAGTGGGGGCCGCGCTTGGCGCGCTGCTGCTGTCCACCATCAACTCCGCCCTGTACGTGCTCGGCATCTCCGATTTCTGGATTCAGGCGATCTTCGGGTTCATGCTGCTGCTCGCCATCACCATCGACCGGATCATCTCGGTCAAGCTCACCGAGGCCCTGCGGCTAAGGAGTAACCACGGTGGCACCTGACGTCGACCTTGCCGCGGTGCCACCCGGTCCGGGACCGTCCGGCCTGGAGGCGCTGCGCGCGCGGGCGCCGTGGGCCTTCCGCTGGGAGGCGGGCCTCGCGCTGATCGTCGTGATCATCGGAATCATCGGCACGGCCGCCTCGCCAGAGTTCCTGACCAGCAATAACCTGTTCAACCTCGGTCTTTCCAACGGCGAGATCGCGATCATGGCGCTGCCCATGACGCTGATCATCATCAGCGGGGAGATCGATCTGTCCGTCTCCTCGACCCTCGGCATGGCGAGCTGCCTGCTCGGCTTCCTGTGGGCCAGGGGATGGCCGATGATCGCCATCTTCGTCGTCATCGCGCTGGTCGGCCTCGCCGCCGGGGCCCTCAACGGCCTGCTCGTCACCCGGGTCGGGCTGCCGTCGCTCGCGGTCACCATCGGCACGCTCACCCTGTACGCGGGCGTCGCAGAGATCCTCCTCGGCCCGAACACCGTGTCGAACTTCCCGGCCGCCTACACGAACCTCGGCGTCAACGCGGTCCCGGGCACCGGCGGCGCCATAACGTACTCCACGCTCATCTTCGCGGTGCTGGCGGTGATCTTCGGGGTGGTCCTGCACGCCACCCCGGTCGGCCGGTCGATCTTCGCCATGGGCGCCAGCCCCGAGGCCGCCTTGTACGCCGGCATCCGGGTCAAGCGGATCAAGACCCTCCTGTTCATGGTGTCCGGCCTGGTCTGCTCGTTCGCAGGCGTCCTGTACACCTTCAGGCTGTCCACCGCCGTGGCGAACAACGGGGTGGGGCTGGAACTGGACGTCGTGGCGATCGTGCTGGTCGGCGGGATCTCCATCTTCGGCGGCCAGGGGTCCATCCCCGGCGTGGTGCTCGGCGTCCTGGCGTTCGCCGGGATCCAGAATGCGCTGCTGCTCACCAACTTCAACCAGGAAGCGTCCGGCGTCGTAGCGGGCGGGCTGCTGCTGCTGTCCGTCTTCGGCCGGAACGCGGCGTCCTACGCCAGCCGGCTGCGGGCCCGGGTGCCCGCGCTCCGCCGGCGAACAGAAGGCCCGGCTGCAGGCCAGGCCGCAGCAGGGAGCCAGCCATGACGCCTCCGCGCGTCGCGGCGGAACCCACCTGTTTTCTTTACACCCGATATTGAAAGGATTCAGGACATGAAACTGAGACAGAGGGCGTGGCTAGCCCTGCCGGTCGTGGCATCGGTCCTGCTCGCCGCCGCCTGCTCGTCTTCATCCTCGAGCTCGTCAAGCTCGGCTCCCCCGGCGTCGTCGGCGTCGGCCTCCTCGTCAGGCGGCCTGAAGACGGGCCTCAAGATCTTCGTCATCCCGAAGAACCTCGGGAACTCGTACTTCACCACCGCGGACAGCGTGAAATCCGGCGGCGCGCTCGCCGCGCTCCAGGCGCTCGGCGAGATCGGGGCGGAGACCAGCGGGACGACGGATACCCCATCGTCCCAGCTCCCCGTCATCCAGGCGGACATCAGCAAGGGCGCGAAGGCGCTCATCATCTCGGCAACCGACCCGACGGCGCTCTGCCCGACGCTCGAGGCGGCGATGAAGAAGGGGATCGTGGTCGTCACCTACGACTCGGACGCGCCGACCTGCCGGAGCCTGTTCATCAACCAGGCGTCGTCGCAGGCGATCGGGGACATCGAGGTGGACCTGCTCGCCAAGCAGCTCCACGACACCGGGGAGATCGCGATCGTCTCGGCCTCCGCGGACGACACGAACCAGAACGCATGGATCGGGTACATGAAGCAGGAGCTGACGAAGTACCCGAACATGAAGCTGGTCTCCACCGTCTACGGCAACGACGACACGGCGACGTCCACCCAGGTCACCCAGGGCCTGCTTGAGCAGTACCCGAACCTGAAGGGCATCATCTCCCCCACGACCGTGGGGATCGCGGCTGCGGCGGCGGTGCTCGACACGCCCAAGTACCGCGGCAAGGTCGCGCTCACCGGGCTGGCCACGCCCGATGAGATGAAGAAGTACGTCGCCGACGGCACTGTCGTCTCCTTCGCGCTGTGGGACCCGGCGAACCTGGGCTACCTCGCGGCGTACGCGGCGGTCGAGCTGGCGTCCGGGAAGATCACCGGAGCCGCCGGGCAGACCTTCACCGCCGGCAAGCTCGGCTCGTTCACGGTCGGCCCGGACAACACGGTCCTGCTCGGCCCGCCCTACGTCTTCAACTCCTCCAACATCAACAACTTCAACTTCTGACACACGCGCCCGGGTCATCGTGGATCCCTTACCCCTCGCTACCGGGTGTTGGGTGCCCCTGCGCCCGCCTATCGGGCCTTGTGGGCCACAAGCCCCATCTATCGGGGCCTGTGAGCCACAAGCCTCATATAACGGGCGTCGGGGGCACCGGCACCCGGCTAGCGAGGGGTAGGGTCCACGGTCCCGGCTTCGGGGAGAGGGGAGGGGAGGGGTAAATGGAACGCGTTTGTTTCCTCGGCCGGATCCGGCCGGAACGGCTGGATGAATACCGCGAGAGGCATAAGGACGTATGGCCCGACCTGCTGGCCGAGCTGCGCCGGGCCGGCTGGGGAAACTACAGCCTCTTCCTCGCCGACGACGGGCTCCTGGTGGGCTACCTGGAAACGGACGACTACCAGGCGGCGCTCGCCGGCATGGCCGGAACCGATGTCAACCAGCGGTGGCAGGCGGATATGGCCCCCTACTTCGCCGAGCTGAACGGCGGTCGGCCCGATGAGGGATTCCGGCGGATCGCCGAGATTTTCCACCTGGACTGACTGGCTCTAACGGCCCAGGCATCAACTACGAGGGTGCGGAAGTAACGAGAAGTGGAGATGAATCCGGAAATGCGCGACCTGACCGCCGTCAAGGCGGCGCTCGCAGAGCAGGAAATCGAGCTGCCCTCCTGGGCGTTCGGGAATACCGGAACGCGGTTCAAGGTATTCAGCCAGCCCGGTGTGCCCCGTACCCCGTGGGAAAAGGCGGAGGACGCCGCGCAGGTCCACCGGTTCACCGGCGTTGCCCCCAGCATGGCGGTGCATATCCCCTGGGACAAGGTGGACGACTACCAGGAGCTAGCCGCTTCCGCCGCCGGCCTCGGGATCAGGATCGGCACCGTCAACGCCAACGTCTTCCAGGACGACGACTACAAGCTGGGCAGCGTCTGCCACCCCGACCCGAGGATCCGCGCCAAGGCCGTGGCCCACCTGCTTGAGTGCGTCGACGTCATGGACGCCACCGGCTCGCGCGACCTCAAGCTCTGGTTCGCCGACGGCACCAACTACCCGGGCCAGGACGACATCCGGGCGCGGCAGGACCGCCTGGCCGAGGCGCTGGCCGCCGTCTACGCCAGGCTGGGCCCGCACCAGCGGATGCTGCTCGAATACAAGCTGTTCGAGCCGTCCTTCTACACCACCGACGTCCCCGACTGGGGGACCAGCCTGCTGCACTGCCAGGCGCTCGGCCCGCAGGCCCAGGTGGTCGTGGACACCGGCCACCACGCCCCCGGCACGAACATCGAGTTCATCGTGGCCATGCTGCTGCGCGCCGGCCGCCTGGGCGGCTTCGACTTCAACAGCCGGTTCTACGCCGACGACGACCTGATGGTCGGCGCCGCCGACCCGTTCCAGCTCTTCCGCATCCTGCACGAGGTCGTCAAGGCCGACGCGCTGCGGCCGGCCGGGGGGGTCGCGTTCATGCTCGATCAGTGCCACAACATCGAGCCGAAGATCCCCGCCCAGATCCGCTCGGTGATGAACGTCCAGGAGGCTACGGCCAAGGCCCTGCTGATCGACGCGGAGGCGCTCGCCGCCGCCCAGCAGGCCGGCGACGTGCTGGGCGCGAACGCCGCGATGATGGACGCGTACAACACCGACGTGCGGCCGCTGCTGGCCGGGATGCGCGAGCAGGCCGGCCTGGACCCCGACCCGGTCGCCGCCTACCACCGGTCCGGCTACCAGGACAAGATCGTGGCCGACCGCGTGGGCGGGACCCCCGCGAGCTGGGGATCCTGAGGCCATGACCGCGACAGAAGTCGACGCGCTGATCGCGCGGAGCAACCGGCTCGGGTCCGACCCGCGCAACACCAACTACGCGGGCGGCAACGCGTCGGCCAAGGGCTACGCCACCGACCCGGTGACCGGGGACCAGGCCGAACTGCTGTGGGTCAAGGGCTCAGGCGGCGATCTCGGCACGCTGACCGCCGCGGGCCTGGCCGTGCTCCGGCTGGACCGGCTCCGCGCCCTGGCCGGTGTCTACCCGGGTCCGGAACGCGAAGACGAGATGGCGGCCGCATTCGACTACTGCCTGTGGGGCAAGGGCGGCGCGGCACCGTCGATCGACACGGCCATGCACGGCCTGGTCGACGCCGCGCACGTCGACCACCTGCACCCCGACGCCGGCATCGCCCTGGCCGCGGCCGCCGGCGGCGAGGCGCTGACCAAAGCCTGCTTCGGCGACCGGGTGGCCTGGGTGCCGTGGCGGCGCCCCGGTTTCCAGCTCGGGCTGGACATCGCCCGGGTCAGGCGCGAGCGCCCGGGCGCGATCGGGGTCATCCTCGG
Organism: Streptosporangiaceae bacterium; assembly: GCA_035505275.1. GTDB lineage: Bacteria > Actinomycetota > Actinomycetes > Streptosporangiales > Streptosporangiaceae > Palsa-504. The sequence continues at coordinate 39,996 of DATJQX010000039.1, forward strand.
CGGGCACGGCATCACCGCCTGGGGCGACACCAGCGACGAGTGCGAAGCGCGCTCGCTGGAGATGATCGCCACCGCACAGAGATACCTGGACGAGCACGGGCACACCGAACCGTTCGGGCCAAAGGTTACGGAGCCGCTGCCTGAGCGCCTGCGGCGGACCCGGGCGGCGGAGCTGGCCCCGCTGATCAGGGGGCTCGCCTCGACCGACCGCAGGCAGATCGGGCACTTCAGCGACTCCCCCGCCGTGCTGGACTTCCTGGCCCGCGCCAAGCACCCGGCCCTGGCCGCGCTCGGCACCTCCTGCCCCGACCACTTCCTGCGCACCAAGGTGCGGCCGCTGCTGCTCGACCTGGCGCCCGACGCGCCGTACGAGGCGGCCGCGGACCGGCTGCGCGAGCTGCACGCGGCGTACCGGGAGGATTACCGCGCCTACTACGAGCGGTACGCGGACGCGTCGTCGCCGCCCATGCGGGGCGCGGACCCGGCGATCGTGCTGGTGCCAGGCGTCGGCATGTTCAGCTTCGGCACGGACGCGCAGACCGCGCGGGTCGCGGGCGAGTTCTACCTCAACGCGATCAACGTGATGCGCGGGGCCGAGGCGGTGTCGGTCTACGAGCCGATACCTGAGAGCGAGAAGTTCCGCATCGAGTACTGGGCGCTGGAGGAGGCCAAGCTGCGCCGGCGTCCCGCGCCCAAGCCGCTGGCCGGCCGGGTCGCCCTGGTCACCGGGGGCGGGTCAGGCATCGGCCGTGCCACCGCCCGGCGCCTGGCCGCGGAGGGCGCCTGCGTGGTCGTGGCGGACCGCGACGGCCAGGCGGCGCACGAGGTCGCGGCCGGGCTCGGCTCCCGCGACGTCGCGGTGGACGTGACCTCGGACGTGACGGACGAGGCAGGAGTGGCGGATGCGTTCACGGCGGCGGCACTAGCGTTCGGCGGGGCGGACCTCGTGGTCAACAACGCGGGCCTGTCGATCTCCAAGCCGCTGCTCGAGACCACCGTCGAAGACTGGGATATCCAGCATGACGTCATGGCCCGCGGCTCGTTCCTGGTGTCCAGGCAGGCCGCGGCGGTCATGACCGCCCAGCACCTGGGCGGCGACATCATCTACATCTGCAGCAAGAACGCGGTGGTGGCCGGCCCGTCCAACGTGGCCTACGGCGCCGCCAAGGCGGACCAGGCCCACCAGGTCCGGCTGCTGGCCGCCGAGCTTGGCGGCATCGGCGTCCGGGTGAACGGGATCAACCCGGACGGGGTGGTGCGCGGCTCGGGGATCTTCGCCTCCGGCTGGGGCGCGGAGCGCGCCGCCGTCTACGGTGTGCCCGAGGAAGAACTCGGCGCGTTCTACGCGCAGCGGACGCTGCTCAAGCGCGAGGTCCTGCCCGAGCACGTGGCGGCCGCGGTGGTCGCGCTGTGCGCCGGCGACCTGGCGCTGACCACCGGCCTGCTCGTCCCGGTCGACGCGGGGGTCCCGGCCGCGTTCCTGCGGTGACCACTGCCCCGAGGGCTGGCCACCCGGGCCCGGTGGCGGTCGCGGCCGTCGACCTGGGCGCGTCGGGCGGGCGGGTGATCGCCGGGCGGGTCAGCGACTCGGGGATCTCGCTGCACGAGGCCCACCGGTTCCCGAACGTGCCGGTGACCGCGGGCGGCACGCTGTACTGGGACATCCTGCGGCTCTACGCCGACGTCCAGCACGGCCTGCGGACGGCGGCGCAGGAGTTCCCGCTGGTCAGCGCCGGGATTGACTCCTGGGGCGTGGACTACGGCCTGATCGACCCGGCCGGGGCGCTGCTCGGCAACCCGGTGCACTACCGCGACGCGCGCACCGACGGGGTCCCGGACCGCCTCCAGGCCGCGCTCCCCGCGGACGAGCTTTACGCGGTCACCGGGATCGCCCAGCTGCCGTTCAACACGATCTACCAGCTCGCCGCCACGCCGGTGCCCCGGCACGCCTCGCTGATGCTGCTCATCCCGGACCTGCTCGCGTACTGGCTGACCGGCGCCGCCGGCGCCGAGGTCACCAACGCGTCCACCACGTCGCTGCTCGATATCAAGTCCCGGACCTGGGCGGACGAGGTGATAGCGCGGGCCGGCCTGCCGCCGCGCATCTTCCCGCCGCTGCGCCGGCCCGGCGACGTCATCGGCTCTTTTGATATCCCGAACGGACAGTGGTCATCCCTTCCCCTCATCGCCGTCGGCTCGCACGACACCGCATCGGCGGTCGTGGCCGTGCCCGCGGCCGGGACGGACTTCGCGTACATCTCCTCGGGCACCTGGTCCCTGGTCGGGATGGAGCTGACCGCGCCGGTGCTGACCGAGGCGAGCCGCGCCGCGCGGTTCACCAACGAGACCGGGGTCGACGGCACGATCCGGTACCTGCAGAACGTGATGGGGCTCTGGCTGCTCCAGGAGAGCCTGCGCCGCTGGCCGCAACCCTCGCTGAGCGCGCTGCTCGCCGCGGCGGCGCGGCTGCCGGCGCTGAGGTTCGTGATCGACCCGGACGACCGGGCGTTCCTCCCGCCGGGCGACATGCCGGCCCGGATCTCGTCCTGGCTGACCGACCGCGGCGAGCTCGCGCCGGACGAGCCAGAACAGACGGTGCGGTGCATCCTGGACAGCCTCGCGCTGGCCTACCGGCGCGCGATCATGTCCGCGCAGTCGCTGTCCGGGCGGCACGCGGACGTGGTGCACATCGTCGGCGGCGGGTCCCGCAACTCGCTGCTCTGCCAGCTGACCGCGGACGCGACGGGCCTGCCCGTGCTCGCCGGGCCCGCCGAAGCGACCGCCCTGGGCAACGTGCTCGTGCAGGCGCGCACGCTGGGCGCGGCGCCCGCCGACCTGGCCGGGATGCGGGCGCTGCTGAGGTCCACCCAGCCGCTGCGGCCGTATTCGCCGACGGGCAGCACCGCGGCCTGGGCGGCGGCCGCGGACCGGATCACGGGCTGACGGGCTCGCCGGCCAGCCAGGCCGCGCCGCGCCGGTACAGCCGCTCCACCTCGGCGCCGCGCAGGCCCGGCATGTCGGGCTTGACCGGGTAACCGGCCCGGACCTGCAGGTACGCCAGGTACCTGTACCCGTCGGGGAACCGCTCGAGGAGTTCGGGATCCAGGGCGAGCGAGGCGGCCGGGTCGACGGGATCCAGCCGGTCCTTCTCGTAGATGGGCTGGCGCAGCACGATCCCCCATTGGCCCTCGCGCTGCTCTGCTGGCCCGGGGGGATGACCCCCCTGGACCCCCCGCTTTTCGAAGAAGTCGTAGAAGCGGCCGGTGCACGCCACGTCGCACAGCACGCCGTCGACGTCGCCGCGCTGCATGATCGTCATCCTGGTCTGCGCGATGGCCCGCGTCCCGGCCAGGGTGATCCGGCAGCCGCCGGTGAAGTGCAGGATGTTGACCCCCCGGGCCTGGCCTTCCTGGCTGACCCTGATGAAGTCCTCCTTCGGGCCCTGGAACCAGGTCGCCATCATGTAGCCGTCCTCGTGCCAGCAGGCACGGAAGGCTTCCCAGTCCCCGGAGTCCCTGGCGTTGGCCCAGGTCTCGACGACATCCCTGATGGCCAGGCGGTCGGCAAGCGAAGCGTCCACCTGGGCACCGTAGTGCATGGCCCAGGGCGGGCACCACCGGTCGTTCGGCCAAATTGACCTGCTGGCGGAGCGCGCCGGGAAGCGGGGCTGCGGCGCACGGCCGGCGCGGCCCGTCCTGACGGTGCGGGGACGTAGAATCGCCGCGTGAGCGAGCCCGGCGACGGAACTGCCGACGTGAGCGGGGCGGCGTTCGAGGTCCTGCGCCGGGTGTTCGGCTATGACTCGTTCCGCGGGCAGCAGCAGGAGATCATCGAGCACGTCTGCGCCGGCGGGGACGCCGTCGCGCTGATGCCCACCGGCAGCGGCAAGTCGCTGTGCTACCAGATCCCCGCGCTGGTGCGGGAGGGCGCCGGGGTGGTCATCTCCCCGCTGATCGCGCTCATGCAGGACCAGGTCGACGCGCTGCGGCTGCTCGGCGTGCGGGCCGGGTTCCTGAACTCGACCCAGGATCCCGACGAGCGCCGCGGCGTCGAGTACGCCTTCATGGACGGCAAGCTCGACCTGCTCTACCTGGCTCCGGAACGGCTGCGGACCGAGGGCGCGCTGCGGCTGCTCGACCGGGGCACCGTGGGCCTGTTCGCGATCGACGAGGCGCACTGCGTCGCCCAGTGGGGGCACGACTTCCGGCCCGACTACCTGGGCCTGTCCGTGCTGCACGAGCGCTGGCCCGCGGTGCCCCGGATCGCGCTGACCGCCACCGCGACCAGGCAGACGCTCGCGGAGATCGTGGCGCGGCTGGGGCTCGGGCGAGCCAGGCACTTCGTGGCGAGCTTCGACCGGCCCAACATCAGCTACCGCATCGAGCCGAAGAACGAGCCGCGCCGGCAGCTGGTACGGCTGCTCCGGAACGAACACCCGGGCGAAGCGGGCATCGTGTACTGCCTGTCCCGGGCTTCGGTGGAGAAGACCGCCGAGTTCCTGTGCTCGGAGGGGTTTGTCGCGCTGCCGTACCACGCCGGGCTGGACGCGCGGACCCGGAGCGGGAACCAGTCGCGGTTCCTGCGCGAGGACGGGCTGATCATGGTGGCCACGATCGCGTTCGGGATGGGCATCGACAAGCCGGACGTGCGGTTTGTCGCACACCTCGACCTGCCGCGCTCGGTCGAGGGGTACTACCAGGAGACCGGGCGGGCCGGGAGGGACGGCGCGCCGGCCACCGCGTGGCTCGCGTACGGGCTCACCGACGTGGTGCAGCAGCGGCGGATGATCGACGAATCGGAAGGCGACTTCGCGCACCGCCGGCGGCTGGTCGCGCACCTGGACGCGATGCTCGCGCTGTGCGAGACGGCCGGCTGCCGGCGGGCGCAGATGCTGTCGTACTTCGGCGAGACCGGTACCGCCGCGTGCGGGAACTGCGACACGTGCCTGTCGCCGCCTTCGGTCTGGGACGGGACGGTGGCGGCACAGAAGCTGCTCTCGACCGTGGTGCGGCTGGGGCGGCTGGGCGGACCATCGTTCGGCGCCGGGCAGCCGATCGACATCCTGATCGGGAAGAAGACGCCGAAGGTGCTGTCCTACGGGCACGACCAGCTGCCGGTGTTCGGCGTCGGCGGCGAGCTGAGCGAGGGTGAATGGCGGGCCGTGGTCCGGCAGCTGCTGGCGGCCGGGCTGCTCGCGGTCAAGGGCGACCACGGGACGCTGGCGCTGACCGACGAGAGCGCGGAGGTCCTGCGCGGCGACCGGCAGGTCATGTTCCGGCGCGAGGCGCCGGGGCCGGTGGCTTCTTCGGGGTCTTCGGGGTCTTCGGGTCGGGGCGGCCGCGCGGCTCGGGCGGGCGGCGCCGCGGGCCGGGCCGAGTCCGGCGAGGGGACGCGCGGGAAGACGCGGTCGGCGGGCCGGATGACGCGCGAGGATCTGCCCGCGGAGGCCGAGCCCCTGTTCGAGCGGCTGCGCGCGTGGCGGACGGGCGCCGCGAAGGAACAGGGCGTGCCTCCTTACGTGGTCTTCCACGACGCGACGCTGGCGGCGATCGCGGCAGCGCCGCCCGCGACCCTGGCCGGATTGGCCCGGGTGAACGGCGTCGGCGAGACCAAGCTGGCCAGGTACGGCGAGCAGATCATGTCGGTCCTCGCCGAGGCGACCTAGGCCGCGGCGTTCGGGCGGGGATATTGCCTCCCCCGGGACCGGCTGTAACGCGGCCTGCTGGGCGAACTGTGTCCGGTACAGCCCCGTGTAGACCCCGCCCGCGGCGAGCAGGTCGTCATGGGTGCCGCGTTCGACGATCTGCCCGCCGTCGACGACCAGGATCTGGTCCGCCGCCCGGACGGTGGACAGCCGGTGGGCGATGACCAGCGACGTCCGCCCGGCCAGCGCGGTCGCCAGTGCCCGCTGGATCGCCGCTTCTGATTCGGAGTCCAGGTGCGCGGTCGCCTCGTCGAGCACGACCACCGACGGGGCTTTGAGCAGCAGCCGGGCCAGGGCGAGACGCTGTTTCTCCCCGCCGGAGAACCGGTGCCCGCGGTCCCCCGCGATCGTGTCGAACCCGTCCGGCAGCGACGAGATCAGCTCCCAGATCCGCGCCGCCTGGCAGGCCTCGATCAGCTCCTTTTCTGTCGCCGACGGCCGCGCGTACGCGAGGTTGGCCCGGATCGTGTCGTGGAACAGATACGGGTCCTGCGGCACGACACCAACCAGCGAACGCAGCGACTCCAGCGTCAGGTCGCGGACGTCGTGCCCGCCGATCCGCACCGCACCGCGCGCCGGGTCGTACAGCCGGGGCACGAGGTGCGTGATCGTCGTCTTCCCCGCCCCCGACGGCCCGACCAGCGCGGTCAGCTTCCCGGCCGGTGCCTGGAAGGTCACGTCCCGCAGCACCCACGCATCATTGGGACGTTCCGGCACCGGCAGCGCGACCGGCTCCAGCGAAGGCAGCGACACCTGGCCCGCCTCCGGGTACCTGAACCACACTCCCGCCACCTCCACTCCCGGCGCTTCCCGCCTCGCGGTCAGCGGATGCGCGGCGGGCCGTTCGGTGATCAGCGGCTCCAGGTCGAGGATCTCGAAGACGCGGTCAAAGCCGACCAGTGCGGTGAGGATGTCAAGCGGCATGCGAGACACCTCGTCCAGCGGTCCGTACAGCTGCGACACCAGCGCGATGAAAGCCACCAGCGTGCCGACCTGGAACACGCCGTGAATGACCAGCGTCCCGCCCAGCCCGTACACCAGCGCCGTGACCAGGGCCGCGAGCAGCGCGACGAATGTGAAGAGCAGCTCCATACCGGCCAGGTTGGCGACGGCCAGCTCACGGACCCGGCTGGCCTTGCGGGTGAACAGCCCGGCTTCCTCCTCCGGCCGCCCGTACAGCATGGCCAGCAGCGCCCCGGACACATCCGACCGCTCGGCCATCATCGCGGCCAGCTCACCGTGCAGCTGCATCTCCTGCCTGAGCAGCCGTTGCGACCGCTTCCCTGCCACCTTGCCGGGCAGCACGAACAGCGGGATCACCGCCAGCGCGACGAGGCTGAGCTGCCACGACAGCCAGAACATGGCCGCCAGCGCCAGGACCAGGTTCAGCAGCACCGACAGCGCCTCGGACATCAGCACCCCGACCGCCTGCTGCGTCTCGCTGATGTCGTCCATACGGGACGCCAGCAACCCGGTCTGGGCCCGGGTGAAGAACGCCATCGGCTGCCGCAGGACATGCCGGAACACGCTCGCCCGCAGCTCCAGCACCAGGCTCTCGCCGATCCACCCCGAATACCAGGACTTCACGTAGGTCGCGCCCGCGTCCACCACCGCCAGACCCGCGACGGTCAGCGCCAGCGCGACGACCACGCTCTCCCGGTGCCGCAGGATGCCGTCGTCAATGATCAGCCGCAAGATCAGCGGGCTCACCACCACGATGGCCGAATCCACCGCGGTGATGACCACCAGCAGCGCCATCGCCCCGCGATACCGCCGCAGATACGGCCAGACCCGCCGTGCCGTCCCCGGCCGCACCTGCTGCTGGCTCACCTCATCGTCGAAGAACCGGAACCGGAACCCGGGGCTGGAGATCATGGGGCCCACTATCCCCCGCACCCCACGTCAGGCGGCAAACCATTTTCCTGCTGCGGAATCTGAGGCGATCGTAAATCCCGGGCTGATTCCCGGCTTGGCACAGGTGCCCGGATTCGCGCGACGGCTTCAGGTCATGGCGGAGTCGCGGAGCACCCGGCGCAGGATCTTGCCTGCCGCCGACTTGGGGATCGCGTCGATCACCTCGAGCCGTCGGATCTGCTTGTAGTGCGCCACCTCGCCCGCGACGAACCGCATGATCTCTGCCGGGGAGGCGGCGGCGCCGGGCCGCAGGACGACGTACCCGGCCGGGATCTCGCCGGCCTCGTCATCCGGCAGGCCGATCACCGCGGCGTCGGCCACGTCGGGGTGGCGGAGCAGGACTGCCTCCAGCTCGGCCGGGGGCACCTGGAACCCCTTGTACTTGATGAGCTCCTTCAGCCGGTCCACCACGTACAGGTGTCCGTCCGCGTCCATGTAGCCGAGGTCGCCGGTGTGCAGCCACCCGTCCGCGTCGACCGTGGCCGCCGTGGCCTGGGGATTGTTCAGGTAGCCCTTCATCACCTGCGGCCCGCGTACCCAGATCTCCCCTTCCGCGCCGATCCCGAGGTCCGCCTGCGTTACCGGGTCGACGATCCGGGTCTGCGTGGCCGGCGCGGTGACCCCCACCGATCCGGGCTTGAACCAGCCGGGCGGAGTCAGGTGCGACACCGGTGACAACTCGGTCATCCCGTAACCTTGAACCACCTCGCAGCCCAGCCGCTTGCTGGCTTCGGCGGCCAGCTCCGCCTTCAGCGGGGCAGCGCCGGAGCTCACCAGCCGCAGCTGGCTGAGGTCGAAGGAATCCACCAGCGGGTGCCTGGCCAGCGCCAGCACAATGGGCGGCGCCACGAAGGACCGGGTAATCCGGTAGTCCTGGTGGGCCCGCACGAACTGCTCCAGGTCGAACCGCGGCAGCGTGACCACCGTCGCGCCGGCCCGCAGCCCGCAGTTCATCATGCACTGCATCCCGTAGATGTGGAAGAACGGCAGGACGGCCATGAGCCGCTCGTCGGACGCCGACGGGACCGACGCCAGCGTCTGGGCCACGTTGGCCACCAGGTTCTTGTGGGTGAGCATGACGCCCTTGGACAGCCCGGTGGTCCCTGAGGAGTACGGCAGGGCCACCACGTCGTCGGGGGCGACCGGCACGTGTGCGGCCAGCGGCTCCCCCGCCAGCGCGCTCAGCGGCCTGACCGGCATGGCCCCGTCAGCCTCGCCGGCCGCGTCGGCCTCGCCGGCCGCGCCGAGCAGGTAAATGCCGGTGACCGCTGTCCCCTCGCAGGCCCGGGCGGCCACGCCGACTAGCGGCGCGATCGTCACCAGGATCCGGGCGCCGGAGTCGGCGAGCTGGTGATGCATCTCGGCCTGGGTGTAGGCCGGGTTGATCGTCGTGACGGTCCCGCCGGCCATCGCGGCCCCGTGGAACACCACGGCGTACTCCGGGGCGTTCGGAGCCATGAGGGCGAGCACGTCCCCCCGGCCGAAACCGCCCGCCGCCAGCCCGCCGGCCAGCGACCGGATCGCGTGCTCCAGCTCGCCGTAGGTCATCACCCGCCCGGAGGCCCCGTCGATCAGCGCGGGCTTGCCCGGCTGGCCCGCGCTGCCCGCCAGGACGTACTCGGTCAGCGGGAGATCCGGGATCTCCACGTCGGGCAGCGGGCTGTCATAGATCACGGGCCCTCCTTACCGGTGACCCATGAGAATCCCCCCACGGGTGCCCCTTATTGTCGGGCCGCCACCGACCCCCCGCAAGAGCCGCCGCTTCCGCCCGGCCGGCTCCGGCGCCTCGGGCCTGCAGGGGTCGGCAGCCGATCTCCCCCGTGCTTCAGTCGAAGCTGTGGCCAGGGTCCCCCGTCCGGCCCGGGCCGGGCTCTCATCCAGCCCGGCCCGGTTTGCGCTGGCCCGCATCCCGTTTCCAACCCATGGTTGTGACATCCATTTGGTTCTTCTGGTTGAGAGTGACAACCATCGGTTCGGCGCTGTGGCGGATGAGGAGGCTGGTGCTGGTGGTGAGCAAGCGCCTCCCGGCCGGCGTACCGGTCCGCGCGTGACCCCTAGTGGAGGGCCTCGATGGTGCCGGCCGCGCCGACGGCGTAGCAGTCATAGGTGGTGACGCAGGTGATGCCGTTCAGGCTCTCACGGGAGGGGGTCTTGACCGGCGTGAACCTGGTGCCGTTCGTGGTGAGGAGGATGACGCCGCCGGCGCCCGCGGTGTAGCAGGTGCGTGCGGCCGGGCAGGTGATGTCGTCGATGACCAGGCCGTTCGGTACCGTGACGCCGGGGCCGTTCTGCCCGGTGACGGCGTACCTGCTCACGCTGCTGCCGTCGCCGAAGGGGCTGGAATTGTTGACCGCGTAGCAGCCGGTGCTGGTGGGGCAGGCGCCCACGTCGGTGACCGGCTCGGAGCAGGTGCCGGGGGCACAGTCCGGCTCCAGCCGCCAGGGCCGCCGGGGGCGGACGCCACCAGCCAGGCGGCGGCGAACCCCTCGTGGCTGCCGATGAGCTGGTTGCCGCCGGCCCAGCACGGCCCGGATGGAGCGCAGGAGACCCATTCCAGGGGGTAGCCGTACGGTGTGCTGCTGCAGTCTCCGTTGCAGGCCACGCCGCGTGGGATCGGCTGGCTGGTCCAGGTGGCCCCGCCGTCCCGGGTAAGCCACAGGGAACTGGCGGGCCCGGCGCCGCGGGACATGGGGTCAGTGTCCCATCCGCCGGGTGCGGTGGCGACCGCGTAACAGGTCAGGGCGCTGGGGCAGGAGATGTCCAGCAGCCCGAGGCGGCACGGCACCTCCCCCTGCGGGTTCGAGGCGTCGCCGACCACGCATCCCGGCAGCACGAGCCCGGGCACGTCAACGGGGAGCGCGCGGGCGGCCCAGTGCGCCCCGGCGTCGTGCGTTACCACGATGGTGCCCGGCTGGGCGATCACGTAGCAGGAGGACGGGGGTGCGCAGGCGATCCGGTACAGCGGCGCCGCCCCGGCCGGGCTGGCCTCGCGGGACCAGGTGCCGCCGCCGTCGGTGGTGGCCAGCAGGGCTCCGGCGGCGCCGACCGCGAAGCAGCGTGACGCGCTCAGGCACCCGACGTCGTACAGGGTGCTGGTGGTGCCGCTGCCCTCCGCATGCCAGCGGGCGGGGGCCGGGGCGGCGGGGGCCGAGGTCGCGCAGCCCGCTACCGCGGCCAGGGCCGCCAGCACCACCAGCGTCATCCTCATGGACTATGTGGTATCACGCCCGGCCAGCCAGGGGACTTCGATGCCCTCACCCAGCCTCGGCCGGGGCTGCCTAACCTGAGACACGGGTCTCGTACCAGTAGCCGCCGTTGAGGTCGAGCTTGTTGCCGGTCGCCTGTCCGGGACCGCCGTCGCCGATGTAGGTGTACAGGGGGTGGCCCTCGTAGGTCGCCTGCCGGGAGCCGTCAGGCCGCCTGATGGTGCCGAGTCTGCCCGTCACGCCTGGCCCCGCTTCCGGGGTGCCGTAGACCGGCGGCCAGTAATCGGCGCAGGACCCCGTGCACCTGGAGGTCGTCGGGGTGTCAGGTGCGAACCAGTACAGCGTCAGTCCCTGGGCGTTGGTGAGCACGGTGACCCCGCCGACGTCCGCGGTTCTCAGGGTGACCTTGCCCGTGTTGCCGACGGCGGCCACGGCGGGCCCGCCCGCGTTGGCCAGCCCGATGCCGAGAAACGCCAGGGCGAGCACTGAGACAACGCCGACCCCGCCGATCACCATTGACACGGCGGCCTGCACCCGCGCCAGCATGCGGGCTGTCCCGCTGACCGACCCGTCGGCCTCCGGCGCCGGATCGGCGGCGATCGCGGCCATAATCAGGACTCCGAAGGCGGCGACCTCGATCAGCCCGGCGGCGATCCCCGCCCTGGTGCGGATTTCCCTGAACCCGAACAGCCCGCCCCAGACCGCCAGCAGGTAGGCGCTGATCGTGGACAGCGCGAACAGCGCGCTGGCGGCCGCGGCGATCCTGCTGTGGGTCACCAGGACGGCGGCCGTGAGGGTGTACCCCACGATGAACTGCATGAGGAACAGCCAGCCGATGGTGGGGATCGACCGGTAGCCGGTCAGGTACAGGTACAGGTGGATGCTCGCGGAGGCGGCGAGAAGCGCCGCTCCAGCGACCCGCAGCCGCAGTTCTTGCCAGCTGACTGGCCTGCGCCGGCGATGTCTTCCCGCCGCCCTCGGCCTCGTGTGCCCCACCGCCTTTGCCTACTGCCCCATACCAGTAGACGTCGCCCGCCGCGATCGGGTTCATCCCGCTTGCGCAATTGCGTACCGGGCATAAAGGCTATTCGGTCAGCTGCCGTCGGGGTAGCCGCCGCGGTGCAGAACCATCGGGTAATAGGGCAGGACGGCCGGCGGCCGGACCCGGGCCCGCCACCCGTCGGGGTAGGGCTCGAGCGCCGCGAACAGCGGCGGCGGGTGGCCCTGCGAGCCGGTGGCCAGTGTTTCCAGGGGCGGCCTGAGAGCCCCGATTGACTCCGCGCCGAAGTGCTCCCGCCAGCGTTCCTCGATCGTGCCGAGCCGGTCCTGGCAGGCGCGCTGCGCGTCGGTCCCCCTGGGGGTCAGGCGCGCGGCCTTTCCGCGGTTCGCGGCCGGGTCGGGCTCCTCTGCCGCCAGGCGCGCCCTGACCAGGATGCCCATCGCCCAGCTCACGGCCTCCTTCGAGATACCGGTCAGGGCGGGCAGGTCGCGGAGCCGCGTGCCTTCGGGAGCCAGGACGCGCAGCAGGTTCGTGCCGACCGCCAGCGAGAGCGCCGATTCGCGCTCGTAGTCAAGGGCGAACGACAGCAGCACCCGGGCGAGCAGGGCCGACAGCGGCAGCCCTGCCAGGTCGACGGGCCCTGGCCTCGGCGGGAGCGCCGGGTCCGGACCGCGGCTGGCCAGGTTCTGGCCGAGGATGGGGAGGCAGTCGGGCAGACCCGGGTCGAGCCGGCCGACCACCGCGAGGAGCGCGTCTCGCAGGCGGTCCAGCTGGCTGCTGCCGTAACGCTCCCGCCATCGCTGCTCTGTCAGCCCCGGTATCGGCGCCCATACCTGCCCGGCCAGCAGGCCCCAGGGCGTGGCGCGCAGGACGGCGCCCGCGCCAGGTCGCGTCTTGTGGATCCTCCTGGCCGTGCCGTCGATGGTGATGTAGCCCCAGCGGCGCATGCCGTCCAGGTTGGTTCCGGTGCGGGCGTGGCGTTCGAGTTCACCGACGGTGATCGGCTCCTCGCCGACGAACCGCAGGCAGTTCTCCCACATGGCCATCGACACCAGCCACGCGCCGTCGCCATGGCCGGACGCCCCGAAGGCGGTCGTGCGGTTGGGCATCTGGTGTTCGGCTTCGTTGTCGCATTCGATCGTGAACGCGACGAGGGCCTGCGACAGCAGGGCCGACAGCGGGAGGGCGCTGGCCGGAGCGGCGGAGTCGGGCTCGGGAGCTCGCCGGGGCCGGTGAGGCTGGCGAGGTTGATGAGGTGATTGGGGCGGTGATTGGGGCGGTGATTGGGGCAATTGGGGCGATTGGGGTTTGCGGGACTTGCGGGGTTCTGCCAGCGCCGCGGGCGCTGGCGTTCTCGGACCGGCGTTGGCCGCGAGCAGGCCGGCTGGGCGCAGCCGTTCGTGCCTGCCGGTCGTCCGCGGGCCGTCGGGGCCGCCAGCACCGTCGGGGCCAGCAGCGCCGTCGGGGCCAGCGGGGCCGGCCGAGCTGTCGGGGCCGCTGGGGCCGGCCATGACGTGCCAGCCCGCGCGGGCGAGCAGGATCTCGGCCTCATCGGCTGCGAACGCGGACCTGACCGGCTCCCCCATGGCCGCGACGGTGGCCTGGAAGCGGGCCTGGCTGTCCCGGTCATACGCACCTGACAGGGACGTGCTGATCGCCAGGACGCTGCCCGCGCCTGCCACCTGGCGGAACTGGTCAAGAACCTGCTCCACGACCGCTGGCTCCAGGTAGACAGCGACGCCCTCGAGCAGGAACAGAGCGGGCGCGTCCGCGTCGAGACCCGCCTTGAGCAGCAGGTCTGCCACCGGGTCGCGGGCGAAGTCGGCCGGCACGAATCGTACGTGAGCAGCCGCGAGGCCCAGCCGGTCCAGCCGTTCCCGCTTATCGGCCTGGGTCGCGGGATGATCCACCTCGAACCAGCTGACGCCCGGCTTGGCGTACCGCAGGGCCCGGCCGTCGTACCCGGCGCCGCCGACGATGACCTGCCGTACGCCCCGGTCGAGAGAGCCGACCACGATCCGGTCGAAGAACGCCGTGCGCGCGCCCAGGTACCGGTGCATGCGGCCCTGCGTTACCTCGAGTTCGCCTGCCACGTCACGGGCCAGCGCCTCGTCGCCTCCGGCGTCACCGTACGGGGCCGGGATCCTGGTGAAGTCGAGCCGGTGCGCCGCCACCCGGCGGGCCGTCCACGACGGGCCGCTCTCGTCCACGTCAGCTCATATCCATACTGGCTCAGCCCCCGCCGATTCCCTCCGTCACCGGGCCATTCTGCCATGCGGCGGCCCGCGGCTCCGGTGGCGGAGTATGGCAGTGTGGGCCGCATGACGACTGATACCGCGCATCGCAGCGTGCGGCTAGAACGCATCCAGAACGGCCGGTACACGGCGATCAACACCCGGGGCGGTCGGATCAGCATGGGTACCGGGGACGGGACCGATTTCACGCCGGTCGAGTTGCTGCTCGCCGCGATCGGCGGCTGCACAGGGGCGGACGTGGACGCCCTGACGTCACGCCGGGCCGAGCCCCAAGCGTTCGAGGTCCTCGTAGACGCGGAGAAGGTCCGCGACGAGCGCGGCAATCACCTCACCGGCCTGCTGGTGAGCTTCCGGATCTCGTTCCCCGCTGGCGAAGCGGGCGACCGGGCCAGGGCCCTGCTGCCGGACGCGGTGCAGAAGTCCCACGACCGCCTGTGCACCGTAAGCCGGACCGTCGAACTCGGCACCCCGGTGGCGCACCGGATCGAGTGAGGCGCACGGCGGGCTAGGTGTGCCAGCGGAAGCGCCAGGCGGTGAAGGCGGCCCCGGCGGCGGTCCACAGGGCGAGGTTCGCCAGGTCCCACGCCGGGAAGGGGCGCACCGCATAGGCGTTTTGTAGCACCTGGGCCAGCGCCTTGACCGGGAACGCCGCCACCGCGTGCGAGAGCCAGGCGGGCAGTCCGCTGAACGTGGGGTCGAACACGCCCGAGATGATCGCGATCGGCAGGAAGGTGGCGTACGCGACCGGCCCGGCGGATTCCGCGCTGGTGATCACCGAGCTGATGGCCAGGCCGAGGACGGCGAAGCACACGATCCCCAGGGCCAGCCCGCCGGCCAGGGTCGGCAGCCCGGCCAGGCGCGGTCCGGCGCGGAAGGCAAGCCACCCGATCACCCCGGTGCACGCGGTAATGAGGAGCGCGGTCGCGACGGTGCTGGCCAGCAGGCCGCCGAGGTACGCCGCGGACGGCAGCGGCGTCGTCCTGATCCGCTTCAGCACGCCGTCGTGGCGCAGCACCGCGACCTTGGACCCGAGGTTCACGTAGGCGGCGACGATCACCCCGAAGGCCAGGATGCCCGGCACGAAGACCGTGGTGTTCTTGATGTCCGTGCCCGGCAGGTGCGAGCCCACGTTGGCGGCCCCGATCAGCAGCAGGATCATCAGCGGGAAGACGAAGGTGAACAGCGCGTACTCCGCGCTGCGCCAGAAGCTGCGCTGCTCGAGCAGCGCCTGCCGGGCCGCCAGGCGAACCGATCTGGTCAACTGGGATCTCCGTCGGCGCTCGTCGCAGCCGGTGCGTCCCCGGTGAGCTGCAGGTAGGTGTCTTCGAGGCTGGGTGCAGTCACCGTGAGGCCGTCCAGGTCGCCGAGGCGGTTCTCCAGCGCCCAGCCGAGCAGTTCGCGCAGTGTCACTGCCGCGTTGCCTGTGTGGCACACCGACCGGGGCCCGTGTACCGCCATCTCGATCCCGTCCGGCGTGGCAACCTGCCCGCCGCGGACGGCAGCCGGCGTGATGAAGGAGATCCTGGTGGCCAGGCCGGCCTGGGCGGCCACCTCGCGCGTCGTCCCGCACAGTTCGATCCGGCCTGCCCGCAGGATGGCGATCCGGTCCGCCAGCCGCTCCGCCTCATCCAGGTAGTGGGTGGTGAGCAAGATCGTCTTGCCCAGACCGCGGAGGTTCTCGATCGCCGCCCAGCAGCGCAGGCGGGCCTCGGGATCGAAGCCGGTGGTCGGCTCGTCGAGGAAGACAATGTCGGGATCCCCGGCCAGCGCGAGCGCGAAATCGAGCCGGCGTCGCTGCCCCCCGGACAGCCGGCGGATCTGGGTGTTCCGTACTGTGGTGAGTTCCACGACTTCGAGCAGGTCGGCGAGCGGGCGGGGGTTCGGGTAGTACGTGCGCCAGATCTCGATGAGCTCCCCCACGCGTGCCTGCCTGGGGAAGCCGCATTCCTGCAGGACCATCCCGGCGCGCTCGCGGAGCCTGGCCGACTGCGCCGCCGGGTCGAGCCCGAGGACCCTGACTGTGCCTGCGGTCGGCGGCCGGAAGCCCTCGAGGATCTCCAGGGTGGTGGTCTTGCCCGCCCCGTTCGGGCCGAGCAGGCAGAAGACCTCGCCGTACCGGACGTCGAAGTCGACGCCCCGCAGCACCCGGACGGCGCCGTAGCTCATCTGCAGGCCGCGAACCTGTACCGCGGGGCTCTCGGTCACCGCAGGCGGCCGCTCATATGTGACACATGTGTCAGTCATCACCAGGATTATATGAAGCGGGCAGCGTTTCACTAAGGCCACGATCCAGATCAGCCAGAGGTTCCCATCAGGCGGGACGAGAGACGATGAAGCAAGCCGACGTGACCTCGCTGCGGATGTTGCGCCGCGCCAGGGACCGGATCGACCGTGACTACGCCGAGCAGATCGGCATACCGGCGCTGGCCGCCGGGGCGGGTTTCTCGCGCGAGCACTTCATCCGCGCCTTCCGGGCCTCGTACGGCGAAACGCCGGGAAGGTACCGGACCAGACGGCGCGTGGAGCGCGCCTGCGAGCTGCTCCGCTCGGCCAACCTGACCGTGACCGAGATCTGCTACCTGGTCGGCTTCAGCAGCCTGGGCACGTTCAGCGCCCGCTTCACCGAACTGGTCGGCACATCCCCCACCGGGTACCGGCGCGAGGCGGCCAGGCGCGGCGGCCCCGCGCCCATCCCCGGCTGCTTCGTGCTCATGTGGCGCACCGGCCTTCCGGCTGCCGCCGGACGCGAGGCCGGCGAACGCGTCACTTCCGGAGAAGCACCCGCGCCGCGCCCGCCCGTACAGTCACCGCATGGCACATTTCCACTGGCGACGAGCCCAAGCAGGTGAGGCGGCGTGATCACAGGAATCAACATCGTGTCGGTGTGGGTCCTCGACCAGGACTCGGCCAAGGAGTTCTACGAGAGCAAGCTGGGCTTTACCGTCACCAACGACCTGACCATGGAGGGCGGCATGCGCTGGCTGACCGTGCGGCCGCCCGGCAGCCAAGGCCAGGAGCTCCTGCTGATGGACCCGCTGAATTCCATGCTCGACGAGGAATCCGCGCAGCAGGTCCGCGCCCTGGTCGCCAAGGGCGCGCTATCGCCCGGGGTGATGGGGACCTCCGACTGCAAGGGCGACCACGCGGTTCTCGCCGAGCGCGGCGTCGAGTTCACCCAGGACCCCGCGGAGCGCCCCTACGGCGTCGAGGCGATCATGCGCGATGACTCGGGCAACTGGTACAGCTTCACGCAGGCGTATCACTTCACCCAGCCCGCCGGCTAGGGCGCCGGCCGGCTCAGCCCGTAGACGCGCCGCCAGTTCAGCACTGCGGCGGGCAAAGGCCGCCCCAGACGGGAGCCAGGGGCCCTGGCCCCGGCGAACCGGTCCGCGGCACAGCCGAACGGAAGCATGCGGCGCCCTCCGACACGGCATCCGCGGTCCGCGCCCACGGCGGTCCGTCATCGGCGTCAAGGCTGACACGCTGGTGTGGGGGTGGCACCACGGCCGTTCGGGATGAATGTCCGCGCGAGCCAGCTACGGCGGCGCGCGTGGTGCAGGACGGGGCGCGGGCTTTAGAGTTCCTCTATGGCGGATCCGGAACCCGGCGGCGAGGTAGCCCGGAGCGAATTGCGCGCCTCGCACGACGACCGGGACCGGGTGGTCGAGCTGCTGCGGGTGTCCGCGGGAGACGGGCGGCTGACCGCAGAGGAACTGGACCAGCGGCTGGAGCTGGCCATGACGGCGCGGACCTACGGCGAGCTGGCGAGGCTGGTCGCCGACCTGCCGGCCGCCGGGCCGGTGGCCGCCGCGCCGGCGGCACGGGCCAAGGACCTCGTGCGCATCGACTGCCGCAGCGGCCATGCGAAGCGGGAGGGCCGCTGGGTGGTACCGCAGCGGATCGAGGTGAAGGTGACCAGCGGCCACGTGGTCCTGGACTTCAGGGATGCGGTCATCACGCACCCCACGCTGAAGATCGACGCGGAGGTGCAGAGCGGGCACCTCACCCTGGTGACCAGGCCGGGCATCGCGGTGGACACCGACGAGGTGGCGGTCCGCAACGGCCACGTCAAGGTACGCGCCCCGTGGGGTTCGGACGTGCCCGAACGGCTGCGGATCGACGTGGCGGGCCGGGTGGGCAGCGGGCATCTCATGGCGCGCCCGCCGCACCGGACGTTCTGGCAGTGGCTGACCAGGCAGCCCCGGCCGTACGAGATCGCGGCGCCCTGAGGCGGACCATCTGACGATGACGCCCGCCGAGTCCCGGCACCTGGCCGAGATCAGGGCCGAGCTGAACCGGCTCGTCCGCTACGATGACGAGTCGATCGTGCACGACCAGTGGATCAGGCAGCGGTACGACCTCGGCGCGGCGCCGAGCTTCGCGCCCGCGAGGACGGCGGCGGTGCGGACGGCCTGGCACGAAGCCGGGCACGTCGTCGGCGCGCTGGCGGTCGGGGCGCGGTTCAGCTCCGCGAGCATCCGCCACGGGAGCGCCAGCCAGGGCCGGGTCCACGCGATCCAGGGCGGCGGCGACCGGGCGTTCGTCATCGACGCGGCGGGCCAGATCGCCGAGCGCCTGCGCGACTGGTCCATGCTGACCGACGACGGTGCGCTGCGCGCGTGGCTGCCGACTTGGCGCGGCGACGGCGGGGACGCGCTGCGGTTCCGGCGTGACATGCGCATGCGGTTCGGCGACGACGAACTCGCGGCCTGGCGTTACTGCGAGCAGGTGCTGATCCCGTTGCGGCTGCCCATCCGCGACGTGGCGCGGGCCCTGCTCGTCTACCCGCAGCACCTGCCCTACCGGGTGGCGGCGGCGATCGCCGACGGCGCCGGTTAAGCGTCCTGGTACCAAGCGGGGAATTCCGCCAGCGAGTCGAGCACCACGTCGGCCCCGGCTCCGGTCAGCTCATGGCGGGAGAACGAGCCGGTCGTCACGCCGACGGCCCGCGTCCCGGCCTGCGCGGCGGCGGCCATGTCCGGCGGGCTGTCGCCAACGTAGGCGGCGGCGTCCAGGTTCCGCAGCACGGCCGCCTTCTCCGGCCCGTGCACGTGCGTGAACAACTCGTCGGCCGCCAGCCCGACGGCGCGCAGGCTCGGCTCCACCGAAACGGGATGCTTGGCCGTGATGATCACCACGCGCTCCCCGGCCGCCCGGACGGCTTCCACCGCCTCGCGCGCGCCGGGCAGGATGGTCGTCAGCCGCGGTGCCAGCCGTACGTAGTGCCGCCGGTAGCACGCGACGGCCGCAGCCTGCTGCTCGGCCGGGAACCAGAACACCACCTCGTCTTCGAGCTTGATGCCCAGCCGGCTGTCCACCGCGGCCAGGTCGATGGCGGTGGCGGTTTCCCTCGCGAGTTCGGCAAACGAGGCCATGATCGCCGGCCGGGAGTCGATCAGCGTCATGTCCAGGTCGAAGCCGACCGGGCCGCTCAGGCCCATCCCGCCCCCGTTACGCCTCGCGCGGTGCCCGGACTGCAGGTCCGGGCCGGTCACTTCAGCATTCTGCCAGCCGCGGCTCGAACCGGGTCCTCGTACCGGGTGGGCATCAGGGTTTGAGCAGGGAGCCGGTGCGGCTGATACCAATGGGGCATGGCTGCGAGGTTGCTGTTCGTCCACAGCCCGCTGGTCGGATCCGGGACATGGGATCAGGTCGCGGCTGACTTTGGCGAGCGCGGTTACGAGGTGGGCGCGGTCGACCTCACCGGCACGATCGGGGCGGGACCGCCGTACTGCGTGCGGCAGGCCGAGGTGATCGCCCGCAGCGCAGCCGGGCCGCCCGTGATCCTGATCGGGCACAGCGGTGCGGGGACGCTGCTGGCCGCGGCGGGCGCCATCGCCGGCCAGGTCCTCGGTTACGTCTTCGTCGACGCCCTGCTTCCGATACCCGGGCAGAGCTGGATGGAGACTGCGCCGGACGATCTGGCCGTCCAGGTGCGGGAGATGGCCGACGCCGAGGGCTGGCTGCCGCCCTGGCCTCAATGGTGGGGCGATGAGGTGATGGCCGGGCTCCTCCCGGATCCGGAGATGCGGCGGCGCTTCACCGAGGGGTGCCCGCGGCTGCCGCTGGCCATGTTCGAGGAAGTCCACCCGCCGATGCCGCAGTGGCCTCACGCCGCCGCCGCCTACCTGCAGCTCAGCGAGGCGTACGAAGACCAGGCGATTACAGCGCGAGGGCTGGGCTGGCCCGTGGCCGAGCTGGGGAGCCACCACCTCGGGCTGATGACAGAGCCGGCATTGGTCGCCGGTTCGGTGCATGACCTGCTCGGCCAGCTTGGCGGATAGCAGGCGTACCCGGACAGGCTCCTCCGCCTGGTCGAGTAACCAGCGCCGTGGCGGAATTGGATTCGCCCCAGTCGAACCCCGGTTACCTCGGGCGGCGGTAGGCCCGGCTGGCTCGCGGCCCGCGGCACTCCCCGGCCGCATGGCCACCAGTGCCGGCAGGCCAGGCCTGGGCCGGAAGCTGAGCAGCGCGGGCTTTGCCATGATATAGCATTTCATCGCTCTAGTATGGGATTATTCCTGGCTGTAGATTTATTTATTTAGCGAGATGTAGATTAATCGATTAGCCGGGATACTCGACTTTCGCAGTTTTGCGGTTGGCGGGACGGCGTGATTACTTCCCGGTCGGCGGCCCTGCGTAGAGAGCGAGGGTCTGGTCGATTCCCTGCTCGGGCGTGCCGGTGACCGGCCCGTAGGACCAGGGGAACTCGTTTTCGCTGTACTGCTCGGTGGTGGCTTTATAGATGCCGATGGCCCATTCGTCCGGGGAGCCCTGCCAGCGCAGGCGCAGGAAGGGCGTGGGCTGGCGGTGTCCGGGGAGGGCGACGGCGACGTAGCAGTACCGGCCGCGGAAGCGGACTTCCGGCGGGCCGAGGCGGGGCCATCCGCCGGCGATATGAGCGGTGATGCGGGCGGTGACGGCATTCCGGGCCTGCTCGCCGGGCGTCTGCGGCATGCTTTCCATGATGGCCGGCGGTGGCCGGCCGTGCTGTGTGCCATTCCCCTTGAGGAAACGGGCTTCCCGCCGATGCTCCCGGATGCCACGGCGCCGGCGTCGATGATGACGCTGCTGGCCGTTTTCGCGCCGCTGTTCACC
>DATJQX010000040.1:0-6499 GCA_035505275.1 Streptosporangiaceae bacterium
GGAGTTCATCGCGTTCGCCGGCCTGCTGCGGGACCAGACCGCGGCCGGCGAGATCACCCCGATGGACGCCCTCGTCGCCCGCACCCGGGTGATGAACGAGTGGCGCGCGTTCCCCGCGATGGACCCCGACCTGCCCGACGAGCTGCTGCCGCCCGCCTGGCCGCGGACCGCGGCCCGGGAGTTGTTCATCGCCAGCTACGACCTGCTCGGCCCGCTCGCGGCCCGCCGGGTGAAGCAGATCATCGCCCGCTACAGCCCGAACCTGGCCTGCCGTGCGGCCTACCACAGCACGAAGCTGACCGTCTCCGCCGCCGAGGGCTAGAGAATTTATCCCGAACGTCCCCGTGGTGACTGCGGGCGGTCCCCGCTTCTTGCTGTTATCGCAACGGCCCGGGTGATGACGGCCGAGAGCGGCCTTGATCCGCGCCTCGCCCGGTCGAGGTGGGGAATTATAATCTGGAGAAGTATGTTCCGCAGAACATAAAATCAGCATGGATCATGCTCCTGCGGAAGGACGGTCAGTGGCAGATCTCACGGCAGACCCCAGGCGGGCATCGCCGGGCGGGCCATCAGGACCGGGCGCATCCCGCGGCCTGTTCGCCGAGAGCAGCCGCGTCGAGGCTTTCAGCGATGGCGTCTTCGCCATCGTCATCACGCTGCTGGTTCTCGATCTGAAGGCCCCGGCGCACCACGGAACGGTGCTGCGCGACCTGCTCGCCCAGTGGCCTGCCTACGTGGCCTACCTGGCGTCGTTCGCCTACGTGGGCGTCATCTGGGTCAACCACCACCAGATGTTCACCCGGATCGCCCGGGTCAACGCGGGCCTGCTGTGGCGCAACCTTGCCCTGCTGCTCACCACGTCGGTGCTGCCGTTCCCGACCGCGGTCGTCGGCTCGGCATTCCAGCTCGGAGACCGCGCCGACGAGAGCGCCGCGCTGGCCTTCTACGCCGCCGTCGGAGCGACGACCGCGGCGACGTGGCTGCTGCTGTTCCACTTCCTGTCCCGCGCTCCCCGGCTGCTCGAAGACGAAGCTCACACTGCCTTCTTCGCCAGGGAACGGCACCGGGCCGTGGCCGGCGTCGCCGTGTACGCGGTATCCGGGCTGTACGCCATCTGGCATCCCGTGGCCGGGCTGGCCATCGCGTGCGTGCTGCCCTTGTTCTACGGCGTCACCAGCGCCGGACTGCGCTCACCCCGCCCCGAGGGGCCTTAGCTGTTGTCGAGGAAGGAGTGGCTGCGATGAAAGCGGTACAGGTAAGAGAGTTCGGCGTCGAGCGGGTGACGGTCGCCGAGGTGGCGGATCCCAGCCCGGGGCAGGGGGAAGTCCTGATCGCTACCGAAGCGGCCACCATCAACCCGGCCGACTTCGCCGTGGTCACCGGGGCTTCCGCGGCGCGACTGCCGTGGGGGTCCGCTCCGCCCTATACGCCCGGGTGGGATCTCGTGGGGCGCGTCGTCGCGGCCGGAGAAGGCGTCGGCCCCGCGGTCGTCGGGTCGCGGGTCCTCGGGTTCAGCCTGTGGTTCGAAAGCCTCCGGGGCACCCAGGCCGCCCTGGTCGCCCTGCCCGTCGGCAACGTCGTCCCCGCCCCCGACGGGCTGCCGTCCGCCCAGCTCACGACCGTCGGCCTGAACGGGCTGACCGCCTGGCGCGGTCTCGCCGACCTCAAGCTGGCCGCCGGCGAGACCCTGGTCGTCACCGGCGCGGCCGGCAGCGTCGGCGGGTTCGCCGTCGAACTCGCCGCCGCGCGCGGCTTCACGGTCATCGGCGTGGTCCGCGACGACCAGAAGCAGGACGCCCTCGACCTTGGCGCCACCGCGGTGGTGAGCGCCGGCGACGCGGACCTGGGCGCGGCTGTCCGCGCGATCGTCCCGGGCGGCGCCGACGCCCTCCTCGACACGGCGTCCGTCGCCGGCCCGGCGCTGGCCGCCATCAGGGACGACGGGAAGTACGTCACCGTCACCGCGCTTCCCGCCGCTGAGCGCGGGATCGACGTGTTCCGCGCCGGCGGCCGGATGGACGACGAGGCGCTACGCACCCTGGCCGACATGGCAAGCACGGCCCGCCTGCACACCCCGGTGGCCCGCGCCTCCAGCGTCGATGATGCCCGCGCCGCCTACGAGGCTTTCGCCAGCCGGACCGGACGCGGCCGCCACGTGCTCACCTTCCCGGGCGCCTGACAGCATATATATTCCATAGAAGCTAATTACGTGCTATACATATCTCTGTTGGGCGCAGCGCTACCCCGGGAGAGCTCGTGAGTACAACGGAGACGTCAGTCGCGAAGCACTGGATCGACGGCCAGTGGGCCGATTCCGGCGAGCACCGCGATTCAGTGAACCCCGCCACCGGAGAGATCATCGGCTCGTACGCGATGGCCGGCCCCAAGGAGGCGAACGCCGCGATCGAGGCCGCCAGGCGGGCGTTCGCCGATCCCGCGTGGCGCACGGACCGGCTGCTGCGCGCGCGGGTGCTGAACCGGATGGCGGACCGGTTCGAGGAGCGGGCCGGGGACCTCGTCGAACTGCTCGGGCGCGAGAATGGCAAGACGCACGACCAGGGCAGGCTGGAAGTGGCGTTCGCGCCGGAGACGCTGCGGTTCAACGCCGCGCTCGCGCTCACGGACACGGGCACCAACAGCCAGGTGACCGACGGCGAGCTGAGCATGGTGGTCCGCCAGCCCGTCGGCGTGGCGGGGATCATCGCCCCCTGGAACTCGCCGGTGGCACTGGGCATCCGCTCACTGGGGCCAGCGCTCGCGGCCGGCTGCACGGCGGTGATGAACCTGCCGTGGCAGACCGCGCAGACGAATTCCCTCATCGCCGAGCTCGTCGGCGAGACCCCCGGGCTCCCGCCCGGGGTGGCGAACACGATCACCGGGGGGCACGTCAGTGGCGACGTGCTCGTCCGCTCCCCCGACGTGCCGACGATCAGCTTCACCGGCAGCACCGCCACCGGCAAGCAGATCAGCGCCGCGGCCGCGGCGAACCTCAAGCGCGTCGGACTGGAGCTCGGCGGGAAGACGCCGCTGATCCTGTTCGAGGACGCGGACCTCGAGCAGGCACTCCCGATCGTGGTCAGCGCGCTGATCGTCTTCTCCGGGCAGTTCTGCATGACCGGCAGCCGGCTTCTGGTGCACGAGCGCATCGCCGACCGGGTCCGTACCGGGCTCGGAGCGCGGCTCCGCGCCGTGAACGTCGGTCCCGCGGCGGATCCCGCGAGCGAGATGGGCCCCATCATCGACAAGCCCAACGTCGAGCGCATCGACAAGATCGTCGAGGACGCCATCAGCCAGGGCGCGACGGTGATCGTCCGCGGCGGCCCGGTCACCGACGGGCCCTTGGCCGCGGGCGCCTTCTACCGCCCGACCCTGCTCGAGGTCCATGACAACTCGATGCCGATCGTCCAGGACGAGGTGTTCGGCCCGGTCCTGACGATGCAGACGTTCACCACCGAAGCCGAGGCCATCGCGATGGCCAACGACTCGCAGTACGGGCTCAGCGCGAGCGTGTTCTCGCACGACGTCGACGTGCCGCTGCGCGTCGCGCTCGCGCTCGAATCGGGCTCGGTCTGGGTCAACGACTGGGCCAGGCTGCACGACCAGTTCGAGGAGGGCGGCTTCAAGGGCAGCGGCCTCGGCCGGATGCGCGGCTTCGCGGTGATGGACGACTTCGTCGAGTTCAAGCACATCCGGCTGCGGCCAGGAACGACGGCGGCCGTCTAGGACCAGGACGCGAAGCTCGCCACCCCAGGCCACCGCTGCGACGGCGTATGATCAGCCTGAATTGTGCCGTCTGCGGGGTAAAGGGGACGCTGTGGCCGAGGCGCCGGTCCGGTTCGCCGGTGTCCTGCGGGGGCTGCGCGCCGGGGCCGGGCTGACGCAGGAGGAGCTGGCCGAGGCGGCGGGGCTGAGCCCGCGGGCGATCAGCTACCTGGAGCGGGGCGTGGTCGCCACCCCGCATAAGGACACGGTGCGGCTGCTGGCCGACGCGCTGCACCTGGACGGTCCGGCGCGGGCCGAGTTCGAGGCTGTCGCGCGGGGAGGTCGCGCCCTGGCACGCCCTACCGCCCCCAACGGGGTGGCCGCGGCTACGCGGACGCTGCCTCGCGATATCGCGTCGTTCACGGGGCGGCGGCAGGAGCTGGCCGAGCTGGTGAATGCGGCGGCGGATGCGGACGGGGTGGTGGGCATTCACGCGATCGGCGGCATGGCGGGCATCGGCAAGACCGCGTTCGCCGTGCACGCCGCGCACCGGCTGGCCGACCGGTTCCCTGGCGGGCAGATCTTCCTGCCGCTGCACGGGCACTCTGCCGGACAGCAGCCGGTGGGCCCGTCGGACGCGCTGGCCAGCCTGCTGCTGACCATCGGGGTCCCGGCCGGGCAGATCCCGCCGGGGCTGGAGGCGCGGACGGCGCTGTGGCGGGATCGGGTGGCCGAATGGCAGCTGCTGCTGATCCTGGATGACGCGGGCGGCAGCGAGCAGGTCCGGCCGCTGCTGCCCGGCGCGGGCGGCAGCCTGGTGCTGGTCACGAGCCGCCGGCGGCTGTCGGCGCTGGAGGATGCGCGGACCATCAGCCTGGACATCCTGCCGCCGGGCGAGGCGGCCGGGCTGCTGGTCCGGCTGGCGGCCCGGCCCGCGCTGAGCCCGGCCGATCCAGCGGTAGCCGAGATTGCCCGGCTGTGCGGGTTCTTGCCGCTCGCGGTCGGGATGCTGGCCCGCCAGCTGCACCATCACCCGGCCTGGACCACGGCCGGCCGGGCCGCCGAGCTGGCCGCGGCGGTGGACCGGCTGGAGCTGCTGGCCGCCGAGAGCGCATCGGTGACGGCCGCGTTCGACCTGTCGTACGCGGACCTCACACCCGAGCAGCAGCGGCTGTTCCGCCGACTCGGGCTGCACCCCGGCGCCGAGGTCGACGCCTATGCCGCCGCCGCCCTGGACGGCATCGACGTCGCCACCGCCCGGCGCGGCCTGGAGGCACTGTATGACCAGTACCTGCTGACCGAGCCGGCCGTGGGCCGGTACCGGATGCACGACCTGATCCGTGAGCACGCCCGCGCCCTGACCGGGCGGCTGGACCCGGACGATGACCGGGACCAGGCCATGGGACGGCTATTGGATTACTACGAGCACGCCGCCGCCCGCGCCAACCTCCTCATCGCCCGCCAGGCCCGCACCGGCCCCGCGCCGACCGCCAGGCTTGCCGCGGTGCCCGCCCTGACCGACTGGGCGCAGGCACTGACCTGGGCCCGCGCCGAGCGGACGAGCCTGCTGGGCTGCCTGGACCACGCCACCGCGGCCGGCCAGCACGCCCGCGTCATGGCCCTGACCGCGGGTCTCGCCGGCCTGCTGCGCCACGACGGCCCGTGGGACGAGGCCATCACCCGCCAGACCACCGCCCTGCACGCTGCCCGGCGCCTCGGCGACCGGCCCGGCCAGACCGATGCCCTCACCAACCTGGGGGACCTGCAGTGGCTGACCGGGGACTACCCGGGCGCCGCCCGGGACCTGACGGAAGCGCTCGGCATTTACCGCGACCTCGGCGACCGGCCCGGCCAGGCCAGAGCCCTGACTTTCCTGGGGCGCGTGCGGCTGTGGACCGGGGACTATCCGGGCGCGGCCCGGGCCCTGGAAGAGGCGCTGGGCATCCACCGCGACCTCGGCAACCGCTCCGGCCACGCCGGAGCCTTGAGCTTCCTGGGGCGCGTGCGGCAATGGAGCGGGAACTACCCGGGCGCGGCCCAGGCTCTGGAAGAGGCGCTGGGCATCCACCGCGACCTCGGCGACCGGCTCGGCCAGGCTGACGATCTCACCCACCTGGGAAGCACGCGGCGGGACGCCGGGGATTATCCGGGCGCGGCCCAGGCACTGGAAGAGGCGCTCGGCATCCACCGCGACCTCGGCGACCCGCGCGGCTACGCCATCGCCCTCTACAAGCGGGGGGAAGTGCGCCAGCTGACCGGCGACTGGCCAGGCGCGACCCAGGACCTGGAAGAGGCGCTGGGCATCTACCGCGATCTCGGCTACCGAGGGGGCCAGGCCTACGCTCTCACCTATCTCGGAGACGTGCGGCGGGCGACCGGGGATCATTCGGCCGCGGGCCGGGACCTGGGCGCAGCCCTCCGCATCTATCGCGATATAGGCGACCCGCGTGGCCGGGCGATCGCTCTCACGTACCTCGGACGGGTGCGGCGGCTGACCGGAGACTACCCGGCCGCGGACGAGGACCTGCGGGAGGCGCTGCGGATCCACCGCGACATCCACAGCCGGGGTGGTGAAGTCATCGCACTGAACGAGACCGGGACACTGAGCAGGGCGCGCGGCGACCTCGGCCAGGCCAGGTCATACCACCAGCAGGCGCTGGACCTGGCCCGCCAGATCGGGAGCCCGCTGGACGAGGCGCACGCGCTGGCCGGGCTGGCCCGATGCGAGCTGGACGGCGGCCGGACCACGGAGGCCGAAGCCGGCCTGCGGCAGGCGGTGAAGATCTTCCAGCGAATC
>DATJQX010000041.1:0-27364 GCA_035505275.1 Streptosporangiaceae bacterium
TCCCCGGATACACGCCGAACCCCCAGCCCGGGCCGGCGTACACGCCAGGCCCCCAGCCCGGGCCGGCGTACACGCCAGGCCCCCAGCCGGTCCCGGGCCAGGGGCCCGCCGGCGGGCCGGGCCAGGTGCCGTCAGGCGGGCTGGGCCGTGGTGGCGGGCCGGGCCGTGGTGGCGGGGCCGCGCCGGGCACCGACCCGCGGGCCGCCGCCGCCGACGTGACCGCCCCGCCCGCCGACCTGTACGCCCCTACCCACACCATGCGCCGCGGCCAAGGCGAGGCCCAAGACCAAAACGCCGGGCTCGACCGCTCCGGCAGCGGCCTTGGCGCCGGCTCCGGCCTCAGCGGTGGCGCTGCCTCGGGCGCCCCTGGCGGGCCGGGCGGGCCGGGCGGACCCGGCGCAGCTGGCTGGGCTGGTGCGTCGGGCGGCGCTGGCTGGGCTGGTGCGTCAGGCGGCGCTGGCAGGGCGGGCGGCTTGACCAGGGACGGCGGCCCAGGCGGGAACGGCGGCTTGGGCGGCTATAGCGGCACAGGCGGTACCGGGGGTACTGGCGGCTCCGGTGGTGCGGGCGGTGCGGGCTCCGGCGGTTCCGTTGAGGGCGTGACCCGGAAGAACGTACCGACGCCGGTCTCGGACGGGCGGACCGAGCCGGAAGTGCTCGAGCAGCGCCGTGACCTCCGGCGCCCGCGCCGCCCGGTGGTCATCGCGGCCAGCGTGGCCGCCGTGGTGGTGGTCGGCGCGGTCCTGGGCATCCTGCTGACCAAAGGCCCGAAGCCGGTAAGCAACAACCAGGCAGCGGGGCACAAGACCACCCGCGCGACCACATCGCCCGGACCCGCGCTGCCCACGCCACCCACGGCGCCCGAAGCTTCCCTGCGTGATCCGCACGGCAAGGTCGTGTTCGGCGTCGCGTTCGGCACCGGCGAGCTCCTCGCGACCGGCGACGAGAACGGCAGCCTGTACCTGTGGAGTCTGCCGTCGGGCACGCTCAAGGCCACCCTGGCCGACCCGAACAGCCAGGGCATCAACGACGTGGCGTACAGCCCGAACAGCAACGAGTTCGTCGCCGCCGACGCGAGCGGTTACGTCTACCTGTGGAACGCGGCCACCGGCAAGATCGCCGACAGCCTCCAGAACGTGAAGGGCAAGGGCGACGACTGCGTGGCGGTCAGCGAGGACGGCGGCTTCGTCGCGGTCGGCAACAACAACGGCAGCATCTCCGTGTGGTCCGTGGCCGCCGGCCAGCCCGGCGCCGGACCGACGTTCGTTCGGCACGACCCGTACGGCAAGAGCGTGTACGGCGTCGCGTTCAGCCCGAACGGAAGCGACATCGCCGCAGGCGACACCAACGGCACCACGTACCTTTACAGCGTGGCCACGGGCGCGCTCACCCACGAATTCCACGACCCGAGCACCGATGGCCTGTATGACGTCAAGTTCAGCCCGGACGGAACGCTGCTGGCTGTCTCCGACACCTCCAAGGCCACGGGCGACGGCATCGTCTACCTGTGGAACGTGGCCACTGGGCAGCTCGTCAGGAGCCTGCAGTCCTTCGACAACGGCGACTACGCCGACATTGCCTTCAGCCCGAACGGCAAGTACCTGGCGGCCGCCAGCACCGACGGCAACCTCAACGTCTGGGACGTGGCCACCGGCACGCTCGTCGCCCGGCTATCGGGCACTTCCGGCAACAACCTGGTTGGCGTCTCGTTCAGCCCGAGCGGCGACGCGCTCGCGACCTCCGACAACGCAGGCAACACTTACGTCTGGAGCATGACCTGGCTAAACCAGTGACGGGAATCAGCGGGCGAATTCCGTGGCGCGGGACTCACGGACCACCGTGATTCGGATCTGGCCCGGGTAGGTCAGCTCCTCCTCGACCTGCTTGGCGATGTCGCGGGCGATGACCTGGCTCTGGATGTCGTCGATCCGGTCGGGCTTTACCATGACCCGGATCTCGCGACCCGCCTGCATGGCGAAGACCTTCTCCACGCCCTCGTGGCTGGCCGCGATCTGCTCCAGGCGCTCCAGGCGCTTGACGTACATCTCCAGCGACTCGCGGCGGGCTCCTGGCCTGCCGCCGCTGATCCCGTCCGCGGCCTGGGTGAGCACGGCCTCGACCGTGCGCACCTCGACCTCGTTGTGATGCGCCTCGATGGCGTGCACCACGTCGTCCGCCTCGCCGTACCTGCGGGCGATCTCCGCGCCGATCAGCGCGTGGCTGCCTTCCACCTCGTGGGTCAGCGCCTTGCCGATGTCGTGCAGCACCGTGCACCGCTTGAGCAGGACCGGGTCGAGGCGCAGTTCGCTGGCCATCATCCCGGCGATGTGCGCCGCCTCGACCAGGTGCTTGAGCACGTTCTGCCCGTACGACGTGCGGTACCGCAGGCGACCGAGGAGATTGACCAGTTCCGGGTGCATCTCGGTGATGCCGAGCTCGACCAGGGCGTCCTCGCCGGCCCGCTTGCAGAGCTGCTCGATTTCCGTCTTGCCGCGCTCGTAAGCGTCCTCGATCCGCTGGGGATGAATACGGCCGTCGGCGATCAGCCGCTCCAGGGTGAGCCGGGCGATCTCGCGCCGGACCGGGTCGAAGCAGGACAGCAGGACCGCTTCGGGGGTGTCGTCGATGATCAGGTTGACGCCGGTCACGGACTCGAAGGCCCTGATGTTGCGGCCCTCGCGGCCGATAATGCGCCCCTTCATCTCGTCCCCGGGCAGGTGCAGCACGGAGACGACCGACTCGCTGGTCTGCTCGGTGGCCACGCGCTGGATGGCGAGCGTGACGATCTTGCGGGCGCGCTTGTCGCCTTCGGATCTCGCCTCTTGCTCGATGTCCCTGACGATGAGCGCCGCTTCCCGCTTGGCCTGGTTCTCGATCAGGCCGACGAGCTCGGACTTGGCCGCCTCCGCGGTGAGCCCGGCGACGCGCTCCAGTTCCCTGGCGCGCTCGGCGTCCTGACGGTCCAGTTCGGAGGCACGGCGGTCCAGATGCTGCTTGCGCTGGTCGAGGGTCAGCGAGCGGTCCTCGATCCGCTTGAACTCCTCGTCCAGCCGCTGCTCGCGGTCGGCCAGCCGCACCTCGCGGCGCTCCAGATCGCCGCGCAGTTCGCGCACCTCGTTCTTGACGGAACGGATTTCCTCTTCGACTTCCCTGCGGCCCTGGGCGGCCTGCTCGGCCTCCTGCCTGGCCCGTTCGAGGATCCCGGTGGCCTCGGTCTCGGCCCGGGCGCGGATGTGCTCGGCTTCCTGGCTGACCTGCTCGAGCTGGGCTTGGTTGCCGACCGTCTGGCCGGGCGCCACGACCGGCGCATTCGGGGTCCTCCGCCACACGACCACCAGCGCCAACACCACTGCGAGCAACCCGATCACCATGAACGCAAGCGACAATCCGCTGCTCACGGCCACCCCTTTCCGTCCATAGCCCTCGGGGCACCCCTGTGCTGTGACTCTATTGTGATTGTGCCGTGATGTCCGATCTCAGGTTGATGCCCTGAGGCGGACCGCCACACACCACGCCGGTCGCCCGGCTGCCTTGGTTACCTGTCGTGTCTGCTCGCTTCACCTCCGCTAACATTCCGTGCCGCGCTGGACAACACCTCGCTGCCGTGAGGTTAAGGCTTGATAACCTTTTTATCAAGCAAAGACCCACACGGGCCGCCACAAACCGGGCGCGATCCCGACGAAAGGCGCGCAGGCCCCGGGGCTGCGCAGATGCAGGTACCTGGTACGGCTGGAGAGTTCCGGCCGGCGATCGGCGTGCCTAGCTCGGCGTGCCTAGCCAGGTGTCGTCAGGCTCAGTAACGTTTCAGGTGTGCAGGGACTTGCGGCCGCGGTCGTACTGATGGCGATCTTGCTCGGCGTCCTGGTCGTGGTGGCCTTCGACGTGTACTGCCTGGTTAAGGTCGCGGCGACCGATCGCGTCCGTTTCCTGCCCAAGCTGGTGTGGGCCGTGGCCATCGTGTGCGTCAGCCCGCTCGGCGGCCTTGTTTACCTGCTCTCGCAACGTCAGCCGAAGCGATCGCCGGATCCCCGGCTTGCCTCACATTAGGCCGGGTCCGGTCTCGGCGTCGTCCGGGTCCGGGTCGATGTACGGCTCGGTGTCCAGGTCTAGCCCGGCGGCCGCACCAGCGCCCTCTCGTTCCAGGGTTTCCCTGATCAGCCTGAAGGCCAGGCCGGGCGGGTAGCCCTTCCTGGCGAGCAGCCCGGCCGCCCGCCTGGCCCGTGCCTCGGGCGGCTGCCCGCGGGTGCTCGCCAGCTTCTGCTCGACCAGGCGCCTGGCGGTGGCGACCTCCTGCTCGGGGTCGAGGGTGTCGACCGCCTCGCGGATTTCCTCGGTATCGACTCCGTGCCGGCGCAGTTCGGCGGAGAGCGTCCGCCGGGACAGCCCGCGGCTGTAGTGGCGGGACTCGACCCATGCCCGGGCGAACGCCGCGTCGTCGATCAGGCCGACGTCGGTAAACCGGCCCAGGACGGTTTCGGCCGCCTCGGACGGGATGCCGTCACGACGCAGCGCCTTGGCCAGCTCGGCCCGGGTCCGGGGCTCGATCGTCAGCAACCGCAGGCAGATCTGCCTGGCGCGGACTTCAGGGTCGCCGCTCGTGGGTTGGGGTGGCGACCCTGAGGCCCGCTTGCCAGGGGACATTTCCGGTTACTAGCTGGGCCGCGGCGCCGGGGGAACGGTAAGGGTCCGCGGCGTGCCCGCCCCGTTGCCGACGGGAACAGGCTTACTGGCCGTGACGTCCGCGTCGAGCCGCGGGCCCACGCCGAGCTTCTCCTTGATCCGCTTCTCGATCTCGTCGGACAGGTCCGGGTTTTCGCGCAGGAAGTTGCGGGCGTTCTCCTTGCCCTGGCCGAGCTGGTCGCCCTCGTAGGTGTACCAGGCACCGGACTTGCGCACGATGCCCTGCTCCACGCCGAGGTCGATCAGGCTGCCCTCCCGGCTGATCCCGATGCCGTAAAGAATGTCGAACTCGGCGCTCTTGAAAGGCGGCGCCATCTTGTTCTTTACGACCTTTACCTTGGTCCGGTTGCCGACCGCGTCGGTGCCGTCTTTCAGGGTTTCGATCCGCCGGACGTCGAGGCGGATAGAGGCGTAGAATTTAAGCGCTTTCCCGCCTGTGGTGGTCTCAGGTGAGCCGAACATGACGCCGACCTTTTCGCGCAATTGGTTGATGAAAATTGCGGTGGTCTTGGTCTGGCTCAGCGCGCCGGTGATCTTGCGGAGGGCCTGGGACATCAGGCGCGCCTGGAGGCCGACGTGGCTATCTCCCATCTCGCCCTCGATCTCCGCCTTCGGGACGAGCGCGGCGACCGAGTCGATGACGACGATATCGATGGCCCCGGAACGGATGAGCATGTCGGCGATCTCCAGCGCCTGCTCGCCGGTGTCCGGCTGGGACACGAGCAGCGCGTCGGTGTCCACACCGAGCTTCTGGGCGTAGTCGGGGTCGAGCGCGTGCTCGGCGTCGATGAACGCGGCGATGCCGCCGGCCCTCTGCGCGTTCGCCACGACGTGCAGCGCCACTGTCGTCTTTCCGCTGCTTTCAGGCCCGTATATCTCGACGATGCGGCCGCGCGGGAGGCCGCCGAGGCCCAGCGCCACGTCCAGCGCGATCGAGCCGGTCGGGATCACCTCCACCGGCTCCCGCGTCTCCTCGCCGAGGCGCATGACCGAGCCCTTGCCGAACTGCCGCTCGATCTGGAGGAGAGCAGTCTCCAGGGCCTTTTCCCTGTCGCCTGCACGCTCAGGACTCGGCCTGCCGTTTGCTGCCATTGAGGACTCCCTGCCGGGGTTAGGGGCCTGCGGGCACCTCCCGCACCGCCCAGGTCGTCTGAGTTGTGATCCCGCCGGTCATCCCCGGCGGTTCATCGTGGACACGCTACGGGCCCCCTCTGACATTTCTGCCGGGCGCCGCGCGGCCGGTCCGCGGGAATTCTGTAACCGTGACCTTTCGGCCGCGGTGCCGGGAACCTCACTCACGTGCCCACTATAGGGCGAACGTGTATTCGACCATGTGCGACACGCCGAAGACGGCCGGAAATTTCCGCGAAAACCCCGGTCCCGCCCCCGTGACACGATCAGGACGGCACTGGTACCTGGCCTTCACCGAGAGCATCCGCGGGACCGCCGCCGCGCGCGCCTGGTGCCACCGCTACCATCGGCAAAGAGCCGCGCCCGCCACGATCAGGGCCAAACCGCGCAAGGAGACTTTGCGATGCCGCTTGACGAGGACGTGATCCGGCTGGCCAAGGGCCCGAACCTGGCCACGGTGGTGACCCTGATGCCGAGCGGGCAGCCGCAGGCGCTGCTCACCTGGATCGACACCGACGGCGAGCACGTCCTGGTCAACACCGAGCCGCAGCGGCAGAAGGCCAGGAACGTCGCCCGTGAACCGCGCATTACCGTACTGATTGCCGGCGACAACCCGTGGGACTGGGCCGAGATCCGCGGGCACGTGGTCGAGACCGTCGGCGGCGACGAGGCCCGCACGCACATCGACGAGCTGTCCAGGAAGTACGTGGGCACGGACTACCGCAACCCCATCGGCCCGCAGGGCCGGATCATCCTCAAGATCGCCGCGGACAAGGTCAACACCCCGAAGCTCCTCGGCCGCGGCTGAGCTAGCGCACCCGCTCAGCGGCGGCTTTCCGGCACGTCGAACACTTCGCAGACCGCGCGCCAGATGATCTTGACGTCGACCCCGTCGGCGAGGGCCCGATCGACCGTGCGGTCGCCCAGGCTGGCGAACACGTAGTCCTTGGCCAGGCTCTGCGCGTACACCTCGCCGAACTGCGCTTTCATCCGGTTCCAGAACTCCGTCATCCGCACGCCGCAAGGGTACTGCGGGCGCGCGCTCATCCCCGCTGGCGGCGCCACAACGTGACGGTACCCCCGGGGGCTGTTTATGCCCATGTGCGGGTATACGTTCCAGGGGAACTACTGCTATCTCTGGCGCACGATGGAGGGCGGATGGCCGCGCCTGCGGGGCTGACAGACGGATCAGTTCCGGAACCAGCCGAACCGGATCCACCCGATCCGGCTGGGGACGGCGAAGCAACCGGGGACGCGAACGCGCTCGCGGTCGCTGATCCCGAGCCCGACCCCGCACTGGCCGACCCCGAGCCCGACCCTGCGGTGGCCGACCCCGCACTGGCCGACCCCGCACTGGCCGACCCTGCGGTGGCCGACCCTGCGGTGGCCGACCCCGGGGCCGAACCGGCCCGTCGCACGAGCCCGCTCGCCGTCGCCGCCGTTATTGTCGGCCTCATTGTGCTGGCCGGCGTCGCCGTGGGTGTCCTGGCGGTGGCGACCCACGGCTTCCGGCCGAAGACCGTTATCCAGTACCGCCTGGCCGCCGTATTCAGCCTGCGGCCGGGCGAGTGCCTTAATTCATCGCCGAACGGTCTGGGTGTTACGGTCCTATCGTGCGCGGCGCCGCATGATGCCGAAGTGTTCGCGACGTTCTCGCTGACGGCGGCGTCCTGGCCCGGCACCGCGGCGGTCCAGAGCCAGGCGAGCAACGGCTGCCTGACCAGGTTCGCGGGTTACGTGAGCCCGCAGTTCGCCGACGCGGGGCTTGCCCAGGAGTACTACTACCCGGATAAGTCGGCGTGGCAGGCCGGCGTCCGGACCGTCGTCTGCGAGGTCAGCGCGACGACCGGCCAGCTCACCGGTTCTGTCCGCGCGTCCGGCTGAACCCGGCCTCAGCGTCGCTCGACGCGCTTCTTGAGGGCCTGGTTGAGCGTGGCGTAGCTGGCTTGCGCAGCGGCTATGGCCTTGCCTGACAACGGGACGAGCAGGCCGCGGAACGTCTCGCTCTGCACCACGCGAGTGCCATCGCCGACGGCGGTCAAGATAAAGGAGTGCTCGCCGCCTATGATCCCGGGCAGGCTCAGGGCCCAGCGCAGCTCGGCGCCCGGCTGCACGGCCAGCACCTTGGGACGGATGGTCATCCCGCGTCCCGCCGGCGGCCGGTAGGCCAGCGTCAGGCGCTTGCCGACGGCGATCTGCCCGCTGGCGTCCGGAAAGATCGGGTTCCACTGCGGGTAGGCGGCCAAGTCGGCCAGCACGGCCCACACCTGCTCGGGCGGGGCGCCGATCTCGATCGTGGCCGACACGGTCTTCATGGCTGCGCTGGCCCTCCTGATCCTGTCGTGCGGCGTTCGCCGGTGGCCGCGCTATCGTCCGCCGGGAACCCGGGCAGCCACCGTCCGTTCCGCATCACCCCGGTGACGCGGAACTCATCGTCGCACACGACCAGGTCGGCGGCCAGGCCTGGGCGCAGCGCGCCGGTGCGGTCACCCAGGCCCAGCACGCGAGCGGGGGTGGTGCTCGCCGCGGCGGACGCCTCGGTCACGGAAAGCCCCGCCGCCACCGCATACCGGACGACGCCGGCCATGGTCGCGGTCGAGCCGGCGATGGCGCCGGGTTCCCCGGCCTCGCCGGCCAGGCGCGCCACTCCCCCGGCCACCTCCACCCGCTGTGAGCCGAGCCGGTAGCGGCCATCGGGCATCCCGGCCGCGGCCATCGCGTCCGTGATCAGGACCAGCCGGCCCGGGCCAGCGGCGCGGGCCGCCAGGCGGACGGTCATGTCGGCCAGGTGCACGCCATCGGCGATGATCTCGCAGGTCACCTCGTCCCGGTCGAGCAGGGCGCCGGCGGCGCCCGGCTCGCGGTGATGCCACGGCCGCATGCCGTTGAACAGGTGGGTCGCGTGGGTGGCGCCGGCGTCGACGGCCGCGGACGTGACCTCGGCGGTCGCGTCGGTGTGCCCGACCGCGACCGTCACGCCGGCGCGCACCGCCGCGCGGATCACCCCGGCTGCCCCGGGCAGTTCGGGGGCCAGGGTGATAATCCGCAGGTGCCCGCGGGCCGCAGCGCGCAGGCGCTCGAAGACGGCTGCGTCGGGAGGGAGCATGTACCGGGGATCCTGGGCGCCGCACCGGGCCGGGGACAGGAAGGGCCCCTCCAGGTGCAGGCCGGCGATCACGCCCTCATCGGCCAGGTCGGCCAGCAGGGCGGCCCGGGCTTCGAGCTCGGCCAGCGGGGCGGTGACCAGGCTGGCCAGCAGGGTCGTGCTGCCGTGCCGGCGGTGGAACGCGGCGGCGTTCCTCGCGTCGTCGGCCCAATCCTCGGCGACAGAACCCTCGGTGAAGGAGGTGCCACCGCCGCCGTGGACGTGCAGGTCGACGAATCCGGGGAGGACCCACCGGCCGCGCAGT
Organism: Streptosporangiaceae bacterium; assembly: GCA_035505275.1. Classification (GTDB taxonomy): domain Bacteria; phylum Actinomycetota; class Actinomycetes; order Streptosporangiales; family Streptosporangiaceae; genus Palsa-504. The sequence continues at coordinate 9,222 of DATJQX010000041.1, forward strand.
TCGGTGACGGGCCGCCCCTGCGCCATCTGGTCTCGTGCGTCGCCGGGACCTAGCGCGGCGATCAGGCCACCGGTCACGTGGATCCAGGCGGGGTCGAGCAGTCCGTTCGGCAGAACTACCCGGCCGCCGGCCAGCAGCAAGGAGCCGTCCTCAGCCTGGCCGGGAGCGGCGGCCTGTCGCATCAGGCCAGGATGACAGAACGCGACAGGGCTCGCGGCTGGTCCGGGTCGATGCCCTTGCGTCCGGCCAGGAGGGCGGCGAGGCGCTGGGCGCCGATCAGCCCGGCGAGCGGGTCGGCGGGCGAGGTGATGACCAGGGCGCCGGTGCGGCGGGCGTCGGCCAGCAGGTCGGGCGGCACCTCGCCGAGGGCGCAGACCACGGTGCGGGAGTCGCTGACGCTGATCGGGCCGTGCCGGTACTCCATCGCCGGGTACGACTCGGCCCAGGTCCGGGAGGCCTCGCGCAGTTTCAGCGCCGCCTCGTCAGCGACCGCTGCCGCCCAGCCGCAGCCCAGGAAGGTGAACTCGGTGCGTTCGGCCAGATTGGGCGGCAGCGGCTGGGCTAGCTCGTGCGCGGCCTGGCCGGGCAGGGCGCGGACGTCCGCCCCCAGGTGCGCGCGGAGCAGCACGATGGAGCTGGTGATGAACCTGGTCGAGACCACCGAGCGCTCGTCGGCGAAGTCGAGGACGACCGCCGTGTCGGCCTCCTGCGGGAGCGGCGAGCAGGGGTCGGCGGCGACCGCCGTCGTCGTGATCCCCGGGGGAACCTGGCGGAGGGCGTCGAGCACCTCGGTGGTGGTGCCGGTGCGGGACACGAACACCATGCGGTCGTAGCGCCGGAAGCGCACCTCCGAGGCCGGGTAGGCGTCGGTTTCGCCGTGGCCCGCGGCCTCCCGCAGGACCGCGTAAGCGCGGGCGACGTTGAGCGATGAGCCGCAGCCGATCACCGCGACCCGCTCCCCCTTGGCGGGCAGCGCGGGGCCGGCCGCCGCCGCCATCTCGATCGCCTTCGACCAGCACTCCGGCTGGCTGGCGACCTCCTCCAGCAGGAAACTCACCGCGCGCTCCTAAGTGATCAAGCTTGATGCAAGATCTTGCACGAATCTTGCCTTATACGAGCATTATAGATCAGTGCTGGTGACCGTACAGGGGCGCGAGCGAGCCCTCAGGCGGTGACGACGCGGATGCCGCGCTCGCCGAAGGCGGCGAGCATGGCGGGGTCGGCGGAGGCGTCGGTGACGATGACGTCGATCTCGTCCACGGCGCACACCCGGGCGAAGGCGCGCTGGCCCAGCTTGGAGTGGTCGGCGACGATCATCACCTGCTCGGCGCGGGTGGCCATGAGGTGATTGATACTGGCCTCGCCCTCGTGGTGGGCGCTCGCGCCGGAACGCGGGTCCAGCGCGTCGACGCCGAGGACGGCCCAGTCCAGCGTCAGCTCGGCGAGCACCAGCGTGGCGTACGGCCCGATCAGCTCGTAGGACTGGCCGCGGGTGACCCCGCCCGTCACCACGATCTTGACGTGCTGGCGGACCGCGAGCTCGCTGGCGATGTTCATCGCGTTCGTCACCACGGTGATGCCGGTGCCGTCCTGCAGATCGGGCCGGGTGGCCAGGGCGCGCGCGACCTCGCTGGTGGTCGTCCCGCCGTTCAGCGCCACCGCCGCGCCCGGCGCGACCAGGGCGGCCGCCGCCCGGCCGATGCGCTGTTTTTCCGTCGCGTGGCGGGCGGTCTTGTACCGCAGCGGCAGGTCGTAGGAGACATTCCCGGCGACCGCGCCGCCGCGGGTCCGCGTCAGCAGCTGCTGGCGCGCCAGCTGATCCAGGTCACGGCGGATGGTGGCCTGCGACACCCCGAGCGAGCTCGCGGCCTGCGCCACGGTGAGCTGCCCGTCGCCGGGCAGCAGGTCGAGCAGCGCGTTCCACCGCTCGTACCTGGACACGTGGCGGACCCTTCCCGGTACATCCGGCGCCGTGACGGGGCGTTCGGCGCTCTCTTCGCGCAGTCTACTTGCGCGCAGATGCGCGATGTTGCACGAAGCGGCCTGACCGGCGGCTGTTGGCGGCGTGACGCCTCAGCGCGCCTGGGCACCCGAGGGGAGCGTGTCGGGGTAGACACCAGGCACGGAGCCGACGACAGCCAGGGACTCCACGAAGAAGTAGATCGCCTTGAAGAATTCGAGCAGGTCACCCTCCTCGAGCATGATCTTGCGGTACATGACCGTGCGCTGCGCATCGTACCCCTCGTGCAGCGCCTTCCAGTCCCTGTAGTCCATGCCGAGCACGTAGGTCGCCTTGAGCGGCTCGTCCGGGCCGATGATCCGGCAGTCGGTCACCGTGCCGCCGCCCCACTGCACGAACAGGTACGAGGCCAGGTCCCGGCAGCCGAGCGCCCAGGACGCCGGGTACACGCTCTTGATCCACTCGACGAAGTCCCAGTACTCCTGCAGCTTGCCCGCTCGCGCCTGCTCCGAAGGCCCGGCGGTCAGCGCTGCCCCTACCGACCCGGCCCAGGACGGGCTGAAGAAGTCAGGCATCGGCTCACCCTCCCGCCAGCACGGGCTGCACCTTCTCCAGCAGGTCCTCCAGGTCGGGCGAGAGCGCGATGCCCACGTCGTTCAGCTTGCGCCGCAGCTGTATGAAGAACAGCGCCCGCACCTCGTCGTCGGTCCAGCCCAGCGGCTCGTAGTAGACGCGCCGACTGACCACGCCGGACACCGACAAGATCGTCCGCAGCGTGTCGTGGATCTCGCCGATCATTGTCGGGTCGTTGCGCACCGCGTCCCGCAGGAAGCGCATGCCGCCCTGTACGTGCCTCGACTCGTCCCGGCAGGTCGCGGTGAAACCGGTGTAATAGGCGGGCAGGAACCCCCGCCAGCGGGCGTAGGACAGCGTCACCTTCATCACCGACAGCGCCAGCACGCCCTCGATCCACAGGAAGTAGGTGGTGCCGTAGCGCACCCGCGCCCGCTCGTCGTGCGGGTGGAGCCGAAGCTCGTCCGCCTGGTAGGCCAGCAATCCGAACGGCGCGACGAACGTCTCGGACACCCAGGGGAACGACGCGTCCAGGATGGCCATGATGTCGTCGCCCTCCAGCCCGACGACCTCACGGTAGAACCGGTCGAAGAAGACGGTGTGCCGCGCCTCGTCCTCGATCTGCGCGGCGATGTGGAGCTTCTCCTCCTCGCCGGCGCCGATCATGAACACGGGCAGCTCGATCTCCACCTGCCGCTCGCCGTGGTGGAAGCCGGAGGCCACGGCGATGAACGACTGCCGTTCCGCCTCGGTCATCTTCTCCCGCCAGTCCACCTTGTCCTGGCTGAAGTCCAGGTCGTAGACGTCCCACCGCTGCTTGAGGTACTTGCGGTACAGGGTGGTGAAGTCCGGTAGTGACTTCAGGTCCTTGTGGACGTACTCGATGACGTCGTCGATATCGACGTTGAGCACCTCGGCGAGGGCGGAAGCCTCGATCTCGCGTACCTGGTCGTCGCTGAGCGCGCGGGGACCTTCCCGCAAGACCGCCGTGGGGCTGCTGCGTTCGGCCATCGGTGTCCCTCGCCGCCGTAACGGAATACTAGAAAGTGATTCTGTTACCCATTCGACCCGGTTTGCGCGCCTCGCGTCAAGATCCGTTCTGAGGCGGGAAGATCCGTTCTGACGCAGGCGCGAATGGTCGTCAAGCTAGTCTTGACGCAGCGGGTCGTCAAGGTTACCCTGACGGCATGGCAAATTCCCGGAATCCCGCGCCAGGCGCCACGCGGCTGGAGATGTTGTGCTGCTCGTTCTGCAGCAAGGACAAGGACGCCGTCGCGAAGTTGGTCGCCGGTCCCGGCGTGTACATCTGCAACGAATGCGTCGGCCTGTGCAACCTGATCATCGCCGAGGAGCCGGCCCCCGAGTTCGGCGCCTGGACCGAACGGCCGGACGACGAACTGCTCACGAGCCTGGCCAAGGTTCAGGGCGTGGTGTCGCAGGCCGACGCCGCCCTGCACGACTACGTGGACATCTTGCGCAGCCGCGGCATCAGCTGGACCCGGATCGGGCAGGCGCTCGGCGTGTCCAAGCAGGCGGCATGGGAGCGGTTCTCCGGCGAGGACTGAACTCGATGCCGGAGGGTGGCTGGCGGCCGACCGGAGTAGTGGCATTTCTCCCCCCGTCAGGACGGCCCGCTCCGACCGATTTGCGGGCACTAATCCGCAGGCGCCGGGTGGTGGGCCAGGATTGAATTCAAAGGTGCCGGCACAGGCTGCTCGCCGGGCTGGCCAGAATGTCGGCGGGGCAAGGCAGTATTGGGAGCATGGGAGAAGAGTCTCCGCTGACCGGCGCCGAGGCCCTGGAGGGGTTCTCGCCGGCGACGCGCGCCTGGTTCGAGGGGGCGTTCGCCGAGCCGACGCGCGCGCAGGCGGGGGCCTGGCGGGCGATCGGCAAGGGCGAGGACACGCTGGTGGTCGCGCCCACCGGGTCTGGCAAGACGCTGGCCGCGTTCTTGTGGGCGATCGACCGGCTCGCGGCGGTGCCGCCGCCCGAGGACCCGAAGCTCCGCTGCCGGGTGCTGTACGTCTCCCCGCTCAAGGCGCTGGCGGTCGACATCGAGCGGAACCTGCGGGCCCCGCTGACCGGGATCGGGCACGCCGCGCACCGCCTCGGCCTGCCAGAGCCGGACATCCGGGTCGGGGTCCGTACCGGGGACACCGCGGCCGAGGACCGCAGGAAGCTCGTGTCCCGGCCGCCCGACATCCTCATCACCACGCCCGAGTCGCTGTTCCTGCTGCTCACCTCCCAGGCGAGGGAGACCCTGCGCGGCGTGGAGACGGTCATCGTGGACGAGGTGCACGCCGTCGCAGGGAACAAGCGCGGCGCCCACCTCGCGCTTTCGCTGGAGCGGCTCGATGCGCTGCGCGGAACGGCTGATCACGCCGGGGGGGTTACGGGGGGTCGGCCCCCCGGGCCAGCACAGCGGGTCGGCCTGTCGGCGACGGTGCGGCCGGTGGAGGAGGTCGCCGGGTTCCTGGGCGGGACCAGGACGGTGACCGTGGTCCAGCCGCCGAGCCCCAAGCGGATCGAGCTGACGGTGGTCGTCCCCGTCGAGGACATGACGGATCTGGAGGCCGCTCCCGGCCCGGGGGACGACAGGTCCGGTGACACCCCGGCCCCATCGCGCTCGATCTGGCCGCACGTCGAGGAGCGGGTGCTGGACCTGATCGAGCAGCACAGGTCCACGATCGTGTTCGCGAACTCGCGCCGGCTCGCCGAGCGCTTGTGCGGGCGGCTGAACGAACTGGCGGCTGAGCGGGCTGAGGCGGCCGGGCAAGCCCTCGCGGCCGGCGCGTCCGACCCGGCTGGGCGCGGAGCGCGCACACCGGCCGAGATCATGGCGCAGTCCGGCGCGGCTTCGGGCGCGCCGGCGGAGGTGGCCCGGGCCCACCACGGGTCGGTGTCCCGGCAGGAACGCGCCGAGATCGAGGAGGCGCTCAAGGCCGGCCGGCTGCCCGCGGTGGTTGCGACCTCCAGCCTGGAGCTCGGCATCGACATGGGCGCGGTGGACCTGGTGGTGCAGGTGGAGGCGCCGCCCTCGGTGGCCAGCGGGCTGCAGCGGGTCGGCCGGGCCGGGCACAACGTGGGCGACGTGTCGCGCGGCATCATCTTCCCCAAGTACCAGGGCGACCTGGTCCAGTCCGCGGTGGTGGCCGAGCGGATGCGCGACGGCCAGATCGAGGAGCTGCGGATCCCGCGGAACCCGCTGGACGTGCTGGCCCAGCAGATCGTGGCGATGACCGCGGTTGACGACTGGCCGGTGGACGAGCTGGAACGGATGGTGCGCAAGGCCGCGCCGTTCGGCGGGCTGACCAGGCCGGTGCTCGAGGCGGTGCTCGACATGCTGGCCGGGCGCTACCCCGGCGAGGAGTTCGCCGGACTGCGGCCGCGCATCGTCTGGGACCGGGTCGCCGGGATCATCCGGGCCAGGCCGGGCGCGCAGAAACTCGCCGTCACCAGCGGCGGCACGATTCCCGACCGCGGCCTGTTCGGCGTGTTCCTGGCCTCCGATAACTCCCGCCAGCCGCGGCGCGTCGGGGAACTCGACGAGGAAATGGTGTACGAGTCCCGGGTCGGCGACGTGTTCGTGCTCGGCGCGAGCTCGTGGCGGATCGAGGACATCACGCCGGACCGCGTGCTCGTCACGCCCGCCCCCGGCCAGCCGGGCAGGCTGCCGTTCTGGCACGGCGACACCCCGGGCCGGCCCGCCGAGCTCGGCCGGGCGATCGGGGCGGCCTGCCGCGAGCTGGCGGCGGCGGCCGAGCCGGACGCGGCGCGGAAGCTCGAGGCGGCGGGCCTGGACGAGCTGGCGGCGCGCAACCTGCTCAGGTACCTCGCCGACCAGCGCGCGGCCACCGGTTACGTGCCCGACGACCGGACCCTGGTGGTCGAGCGGTTCCGCGACGAACTGGGCGACTGGCGGGTCGTCTTGCACAGCCCGTACGGGGACCGGGTGCATGCGCCGTGGGCGCTGGCCATCGCGGCCAGGCTGCGCGAGCGGTACAGCGGGATGGACGTGCAGGCGCTGCACACCGACGACGGGATCCTCATCCGCGTACCCGACTCCGACGAGCCCCCGCCGACCGGGATCGTGCTGCTCGATCCGGAGGAGATCGGCGATCTGGTCACCGCGGAGGTCGGCGCGAGCGCGCTGTTCGCGTCCCGGTTCCGCGAGTGCGCCGGCCGGGCCCTGCTGCTGCCCAGGCGGCAGCCGGGGCGCCGCACCCCGCTGTGGCAGCAGCGGCAGCGCTCCGCCCAGCTGCTCGAGATCGCGAGCAGGTACCCGGCGTTCCCGATCGTGCTCGAGACGGTCAGGGAGGTCCTGCAGGACGTGTTCGACGTCCCGGCACTGACCGGGCTGCTCCGCGACATCGAGGCCCGCCGGATCCGCATCGTCGAGGTGGAAACGGCGACGCCGAGTCCGTTCGGCAAATCCCTGCTGTTCCGCTACGTCGGGGCGTTCATGTACGAGGGCGATGCGCCGCTGGCCGAACGCCGCGCGCAGGCCCTGTCCCTCGACACCGCCCTGCTGGCCGAACTGCTCGGGCAGGACGGGCTGCGCGAATTGCTCGATCCGGTCGTCATCGCGGAGGTCGAGCGCGACCTGCAGCACCTGTCCGAGACCCGCCGCGCCCGCGACGTGGAGGCGGTGGCCGACCTGCTGCGCACCGCCGGGCCGCTGTCGGCCGAGGAGGTCGCACGGCGTAGCGCCGATCCCGCCGCCGCGGACGGCTGGCTGGCGGAACTGTCGGCGGCCCGCCGGGCCATCGGCGTGCGGGTCGCGGGGCAGCCGGTGTGGGCCGCGATCGAGGATGCGGGCCGGCTCAGGGACGCGCTCGGGGTACCGCTGCCGCTCGGGGTGCCCGAGGCGTTCACCGAGCCGGTCGCCGACCCGCTCGGCGACCTGGTGGCCAGGTACGCGCGGACGCACGGCCCGTTCACCGCGGCCGCGGTGGCGGGCCGGTACGGGCTCGGTGCCGCGGTGGTGACGATGGCGCTGCGCCGGCTGTCCGCGGCAGGCCGGGTGGTGGAGGGCGAATTCCTGCCGCCCGGGCAGGTGCACGTGGACAGGGCCGGGGTGGTCGGCACCGAGTGGTGCGACGCCGAGGTGCTGCGGCTGCTCCGGCGTCGCTGTCTGGCCAGGCTGCGCAAGGAGGCCGAGCCGGTATCGCGGGAGGTGCTCGGCAGGTTCCTGCCCGCCTGGCACGGGATTGGCGAGTCCGCCGGCGCAGACCCCGGGTCTGGCGTGAGAAACGGCGGCCGCTGGGTGCGGCGGCGGGCCGATGCGGGGGCGGTCCTCGAAGTCGTGGAGCGGCTGGCCGGGGCCCCGGTCCCCGCGTCCGCGCTGGAGACCCTGGTGCTTCCGGCTCGGATACCCGGCTACTCCCCCGCCCTGCTCGACGAGCTGACCTCGGCGGGCGAGGTGGTCTGGTCCGGGGCCGGAGCGCTGCCCGGCGGCGACGGGTGGGTGGTGCTCGCGCCCGCCGACAGCGCCCCGTTCATGCTGCCCGAGCCGGGCGAGGTGAGCATGACCCCGGTGCACGAGGCGGTGCTCGAGGTGCTCGGCGGAGGCGGCGCGCTGTTCTTCCGGATGCTCAGCGACCGCACCGCCGCGCTGCGCGGCGGTTCCGGGGTTCAGGCGGCCGGCCCGCCGCCTGATGACGGGGAGGTGGCGGCCGCGCTCTGGGACCTGGTCTGGGCCGGGCTGCTGACCAACGACACGCTGGCCCCGCTCCGGGTCGCGCTGAGCGGCCAGCAGCGGCGGGCGGCCCCGGCACCCGCGCCGCGGCGCCCCCGGCCCGGCGCGGCCGGGCGGCGGTACGGGTTCGGCCGGCCGCCGATGCCCACGCGCACCGGGCCGCCGACCGTCAGCGGCCGGTGGTCCCTGCTGCCAGGCCGGGAACCCGGGGCCGGGAGCGCCAGCGACGCCCGGGCCGGTCGCGACGGACGGCAGACGGTGCGGGCGCATGCGCTCGCCCTGACGCTGCTGGAGCGGCACGGCGTGCTGACCAGGGGCGCGGTCGCCGCCGAGCGGATACCCGGCGGTTTCGCCGCGGTGTACCCGGTGCTGCGCGCGATGGAAGAGGCCGGGCAGTGCCGCCGCGGCTACTTCGTCGAAGGCCTCGGCGCGGCTCAGTTCGCGCTACCCGGCGCGGTAGACCGGATGCGGGCTCTTGCTGCTCCCCCGGACGCCAAGGCCGGGCGAGCACTCGCACTGCTCGCCGCGGCCGACCCGGCTCAGCCGTACGGGGCGGCGCTGCCGTGGCCGGAGCGGCCCGGCGAGACGCCTTCTTCCCACCGGCCGGGCCGGAAGGCTGGCGCGCTGGTAGTGCTGGCGGACGGATCGCTCGTGCTGTACGTCGAGCGCGGCGGGCGGACCTTGCTGTCCTGGACCGACGACCCGGAACTGCTCCGCCCCGGCGCGGCGGCGCTGGCCGAGGCCGTCCGCGATGGCGCGCTCGGCCGGCTGACCGTGGAACGAGCCGACGGGCTGACCGTCAGCCACGACTCGCCGCTGGCCGAGGCCCTGGAGGCGGCTGGCTTCCGCCCGACGCCCAGAGGCCTGCGGCTGCGTGCTGGCTGAGCGGCTGGGAGCGGGTCAGTGGGCTCGGGCTGGAGTACCACTGGTCGTTCGGGAATTGGTGATGCGGCCGCCCCGGCCGCGCGTCCGGGGCGGGGTCACGGATCTCCAAGTAACCTGAGCTGGTGAAGGCGGCAGGAGCGCTGGTCCTCACCGCGGATCCCGGCGAGGCGGCGAGCCGGGCGGTCCGGGAGGTACGGGCCTCGCTGGGCGGGCTGTCTGCCTCGTTCGCGGCGTTGTTCGCGTCGTCCGATTTCTTCGGCACGGCCGAGGCCCTCCTCGCGGCGGTGACCGAGGAGACCGGCCCCATCCCGCTCATCGGCTGCGTTTCTGAGGGCGTCGCGGGCGGTGCGCGCGAGGTCGAGTCGGGGCCGGCGGTTTCGCTGTGGCTGGCGGCCGACCTCGGCCCGGTCGAGACCTTCGCCATGCAATATGTCAGGACGCCAAGCGGCGGCGCATTCGGGGGCTACCGGTTCGGGCCGGGCGCAGCGGGGATTCACCTGATGATCTGCGACCCGTTCACGTTCCCGGCCGGTGACCTGCTGGCCCACCTGAACGACCACGTGCCCGGGACCATGGTCATGGGCGGGATGGCCAGCGGCGGGCTGGGGACGCAGCAGAGCCGATTGTTCCTTGACGACCGGGTCCTCTCGGGCGGCGCGGTCGGCGCTCACCTGGCCGGAGCCGAGGTCCATCCGCTGGTGGCGCAGGGATGCCGCCCGGTCGGGCAGCCCTTTACTACCACGCGGTCGGACGGCAACCTCATCTTCGAGCTCGGCGGTCGCCCGCCGCTGACGCGGCTGCGGGAGCTGGCCGCCGGACTGCCCGACCGAGAGCAGGAGCTACTCGCGCGGGGCGCGCACGTGGGGATCGTCATTGACGAATACCAGGCCGAGGCGCGCCAAGGGGACTTCCTGATCCGCGGCATCATGGGCGCCGACCCCGAATCGGGGGCGCTGGCGGTGGGAGAGGCGGTGGAGGTCGGCCGGACCGTGCAGTTCCACGTCCGCGACGCCGACTCGGCAGACGATGACCTACGGCGGACCCTGGAGCGAGAATGCACCGCCCTCGGCGGTCGTCGGGCGGCCGGGGCGCTGCTGTTCACGTGCAACGGCCGCGGGTCGCGGATGTTCGCCGAGCCGGACCACGACGCGAGGCTCGTGGCCGAGATGCTGGGCGAGATCCCGGTGGCCGGGTTCTTCTGCGCCGGAGAACTTGGCCCCGTGGGCGGGCAGAACTTCCTGCACACCTTCACCGCGTCCATCGCGCTGTTCCCGGAGACGGCCCCGTAGCCGCGGCGCCCGTTCGTGCCCTTGCGCGCCGGTGCGCCAGGTGCGGCAGGTACGGCAGGCACGGCCTTACCTGACGGCCTGGATCTGCGTGGTCTGGGCGACGAGGCGCTGCTCGGAGTCGTACAGGCTGGTCTGTACGGTGACCGTGGTGCGGCCACGGTGCAGCGGCACGGCGACGGCGCGCACAGCACCCGCGCTGGCCGGCCGGAACATCTGACTGGTCGAGGTGATCGTCGCCGTCGTGGCGCCTTCGGGTAGCCCGAGGAACGCCACCAGCGCTCCCGCGGTGTCGGCCAGGGACATCAGGGCCCCGCCGTGCATGATGCCGCCCGTCGTGCACAGGTGGGGTGCCCACGGCAGCCGTGCTACCACCCGGTCGGAGGTGGCCTCGTCAAGGAGCAAGCCGAGGTGTTCGGCGAACGGCATGAGGGCGACGAGAGCGTCCAGGTCAGCATGCATGAGGCGCGGCGCATCCCGCTAGGTTCCGGGAGGCTTGGCGGCGAGTTCGTGGACCTGCCGCATCCCCTTGGCGTTTCGCGCCAGCGCCATTGGCGTCCAGATCAGCCCGAACGGAATGCCCCACCAGCCGAGGAGCAGGTTGTGCGTCCGCACGGAGCGCGCGGCGGCCTCCAGTTGTTCAACCGTTCCGGTGTAGGTCGTGTGCCTTTGCTGCGTCATCAAGACGTAGCTGCTCACTTTCGTGAGCCTGACCCGGTAGAGTCGCGCGCCTCCGGACGGGGCGGTTGGATCTGGGGACGCGTTGCCACCTTGCGGACTGCTCATGAGGCCCCTCTCACGGTGCGTACCGAGTAAGGAATATCTAATCCCATCTCGGCCCACCGCGAGGACAAGAGTGCCGGCTGTGAGCGTACGCTTCCGCTGTCGTCACGGTGAGTGTGCATGAACGCCGATTCCGTGATCCGGTCGGCGGGGCCGGCGTCTCCGCGGAAACGCCCGGACGCCGGGGGCCGGGCGCTGCTGACAGCGGACCCTCCGGCCGGCTTATGCGGATTCGCGAATACCACTATTCATGATCTTCTGGACAGCGCCCTATTTCGCGGGTTCCGGGTCAGTAATCTGACCGTCAGGCTGGCGCGCTAGATGATCTTCGGGTGGTGCGCCGCGACGTGACTCATCCCTGGGAGACACGATGAAGGATCGTTCATTAAGCCAAGCCTGGCCTGATGACTGGAATGGCGGTGTCTACGCCGCGATCGAGCCGCGGAACGGGGCCGACCCCTCCGGCGCTGCCTCCGTCGACGCGCACGACGTGGCGGACACGCGGCCGGTGCGCCCCGACGCTGGCCATCCGGGCGCGCTCAGGCCTTCAGCGGCACGCGACACGGCCGACGCGACAGGATTCCTCGGCGCGCTGTTCGACTTGGGATTCACGTCATTCATGACGCCCAGGATCATCAAGGTGCTCTATGTGCTCCTAATGATCGGCGCGGTGGTTAGCGTGCTCGCGGTCACCATCGTCGTATTCAAGGTGAGCGCGACGTTCGGCATCGTGACGCTGGTCTTCGCAGACCCGCTGGTCATCCTCATCGTCATGGCGATTTGCCGCATGATCCTGGAATACCTCGTGGTCACGTTCCGGCTCGCCGACGACATCCAGCGGCTGCGGGAGCGCGGCGACCTCGGCTGAGACTCCTGCGACGCGGTTCGCGGAGCATCGGGTACATCGGCCTGGCGCATGAAATAGATGACATGCGCGTGTTGCTGGCGGCCCTGCTCGCGGCCCTGCTGCTGGCCGGCTGCGCGAGTGCGGGGGCCGTCCTCCGCGAGCGCAGGCCCGTCGCCCTCTCCGAGCGCGGCCGGCGCTCCGGCTAACGCGGCTTGAGCGCGGAACCGGCCACGCCCAGCGGCGCGGTTGGCAGGTCGCGGCCATCATCAAAAGATTGTCTCAAGCGTCACATCCATGCGTTTACAATGCGCGGCGGCTCGGGGTACCGTCCTGCTTGGCAGATGAAGGACCGGGTCAGTTTGCAAATAACAGCGCAAGAAGAGATTAACAGAAGAAGCCCTGAGAAGCCTTGGCACGGCTGATGACGCTCGGATTTGATCATTGACGGGAAAAGGACGGACGATGAGTCCTATAACATGGCGTGTTCTACCGTTCGTATGCTCAGCCGTTAAGGATCGTTAGCTGAGCCGATGGAGAAACTTCCGGGCAAGGTCAGGCTGATCATCGACTTCGATGATGTCCGCCAGCTGGCAGCGTTCGTCCGGTCGCTCGATGACCAAGGGAGTTTCGGCCCGGATGTTGACGCGTGCCAGGTCAGCACGGCGAACCCCGCAGACACAGCAGCAGAAATCCCCGAGGACAACGTCTTCCGGCTGGTACCCGAGTACCGCCCTCAGCACGGCTTGTCGGTCTTCGGGTTCCTCCCTCCACCTACGGCACCTGAGCCACAGCTGCCGGACTGAGCCGCCCGGTCCCCTTCTTCGTTGTCGCGTAGGGCCGGACGCCACGAACGGCGGGCGGGTCACTCGCCAGTCACAGTTCGCGTGTGACGGTGCGTGCTTATCTCAGCGTTTGTCTCAGCGGGCAGTACGCGCGTTTACGTGCAGACGCGCGTGCGAAGCGTGAGACGACACAACCCGCGAGACAATCACTCACCGTGACGGCTCCCCCCCAGCCGTTCCATTTCGCTCAGCGCCTCCGCCGCGCTGGCTGGCACGATCCCCGTGCTCATCTGTTGTCTCACCTCCCCCGAGATGCTCTTTAGGCAATGCGTGTTACTGTTTGACGGTCCTTCCTGTTTCTCCAGCATTATTTTCTAATTCTGACCATAGCGGGTGCCTCTGACATTTTTGGCGCTCTGTCAGGAATCGGACGGAAAAGTCGTCGGCGAACGCTCCGGCATAGGCCTACGTCGTAGAGTGTCGTCATGGCGACATACGGTTCCGGGCCGGGCTGGGACATCGATGTGGTCAATAGTGTCGGACCGTCATCCATAAGTGTCCCGAGGGGGACTGGACTGCCCCCCACAAGTGTCCTACGGTGCTGTCATGGCATCGGGTGAGGCGGAGCCTGGCCAGGACGGTGCGACGGCGAACCGCCTTTTCGAGCTCCGCACCGAACCGACGCGCGCCCTAGCCGGGCAGGCCGACGCGGTCGCTGCGGCGTGTCACGCCATGGCCGTGCGGTTTCACCGGGGCGGCAAGCTCGTGGTGTTCGGCACTGGGGGGCCGAGCACGGACGCGCAGCACGTGGCGGTGGAGTTCGTGCACCCGGTCATCGTCGGCAAGCGCGCGCTGCCGGCCATTTCCCTGACCACCGACGTGGCTACCGTCACCGGGATCGCGGAGCGGGAGGGCGTGGCCGCTATCTTCGCCCACCAGATCCGCTTTCTGGCCGACCCGGCGGACATCGCGCTCGGGATCTCCGCCGACGGCAACAGCGTCAGCGTCCAGGCCGGGCTCGAGGCGGCCGCCGCGCTGGGGTTGCTGACGATCGCCCTGGTGGGCGGGGACGGCGGGCGGATCGCGGCGGACACGGCCATCGATCACGTGCTGCTGGCGGCCTCCGATGATCCCCGCGTCGTCAAGGAGATGCACGTCACCACCTACCACGTGCTGTGGGAACTGGTCCATGTGTTCTTCGAGCAGCCGGGCGTGCTCGCGCCGGGGGTGGTCGCGTGAGCGGCGAGCCAGCGGCTGGACCGGGCTCAACCGAAGCGTTCGGCCAAATAATGCCGGAGTGCTACGGCGAGGTCTGCATCACCTGCTCAGATACTGCTGTCGAGGTCAGGGTGCTGCGGCTGCTAGAAGATCAGCTGGCCGTCGTCAGCACGGAGGCGGGCGAGGAGACCGTAAGCGTCGCCCTGGTGACCGCCAGGGTCGGCGATACCATCCTGGTGCACGCCAGGGAAGCCATTGCCGTGGTAGGGAGCTGAGCCGGGCATGCCGCAGGAGAACCAGGCCGGCCTCGAGGCGATGGAGGCGCTGTACCCGTTCCTGTATGCCGACACGAGCGACCTGCCCGCCGTGCTCGAGCAGGTGCGCAACTCGACGGTGGCCAAGGCCGCGGAGATCATCGAGCTGCGCCGGGTGGTCGCCGCTCGGGAGAGCGCCCGGCTGGCCGAATGCGCGCAGCAAGCCGCGGACCGGTTCGCCGCGGGCGGCCGGTTGTTCGCCTTCGGCAACGGCGGTAGCGCTACCGATGCCCAGCAGCTTGCCACCTTGTTCCTGAACCCGGGCGGCGACAGCCGGCCGCTACCGGCGTTCGGGCTGGCCAATGACACGTCCGTGGTGACGGCCCTGTGCAACGACATCGGCGTCGAGGTCGTGTTCGCTCGGCAGCTGGCGGCGTTCGGCAATAAGAACGACATCGCGGTTGGGCTGTCGACCAGCGGTAATTCCGGCAACCTGCTGCGCGCCTTCGACGAGGCGAGCCGGCGGGGGATGCTCACGATCGGGCTGGCCGGGTACGAGGGCGGCAAGATGGCCGAGCTCGACACGATCGACTACCTGTTCGTCGCGCCATCGGCCTCCGTGCACCGGATCCAGGAAGCGCAGACCACCATCTACCACGTGCTCTGGGAACTCACCCTGGCCGCTCTCGCCGCAGAGGCTGCGCCGGCCCCGTCGAGCCCCTGACGACTCAGGAAGAGGTGTCACATGTGCCTGGGCATACCCGGTGAGGTCATCGAGCTTCACCCGGACCAACCCGACCTGGCCAAGGTGGACGTCAGCGGCGTGCGCCGGCTGATCAACATCGGGCTGCTCAACGACGACCCGCCCGTGCCCGGCGAGTGGGTGCTGATCCACGTCGGCTTCGCGCTGTCGAAGATCGACGAACGTGAGGCCGCGGCGGCCATGGAGTTCCTCGAGGGCATCGGGCAGGCCTACGAGGATGAGATCGCGGCGCTGAGGGATTCACTGATCGAGTAAGGAGCGTGCGGAGCCATGCGATTCGTCGACGAATTCCGTGACGCCGATAAGGCCCATGCCCTTGCCGCGAAGATCGCGGCACTGTGTGAGCCCGGCCGTCAGTACAAGCTCATGGAGGTGTGCGGCGGGCACACCCACACGATCTACAAGCACGGCCTCGAGGACTACCTGCCGGAGTCGATCACGCTGGTGCACGGCCCCGGGTGCCCGGTGTGCGTGATCCCGATGGGGCGGGTAGATGACGCAATGCACCTGGCGGCACAGCCGGACGTGATCATGACGTCGTTCGGCGACATGATGCGGGTACCTGGCAGCCAGGGGTCGTTCTTCGACGCCAAGGCCCAGGGCACCGACATCCGCATGGTGTACTCGCCGCTCGACTCGCTGAAGATCGCGCGGCAGAACCCCGACAAGCGGGTCGTGTTCATGGCGATCGGGTTCGAGACCACCGCGCCGTCCACCGCGATGACCATGCTGCGCGCCGCCGCGGAAGGCCTGGCGAACTTCTCGGTGTTCTGCAATCACGTCACGATCATCCCGGCCATCAAGGCGATCCTGGACTCACCTGACCTGCGGCTCGACGGTTTCATCGGCCCCGGGCACGTGTCGACGGTGATCGGCTGCCGGCCTTACGAGTTCATCGCGCGTGACTACGGCAAGCCCGTGGTGGTGGCCGGGTTCGAGCCGCTGGACATCCTGCAATCGATCTACATGCTCATGGTCCAGCTGTCGCAGGGGCGCTCCGAGGTCGAGAACCAGTACTCGCGCGTGGTGCCGTGGGACGGCAACATAGTTGCGCTCAAGGCCATCGGCGAGACGATGGAATTGCGGCCCTACTTCGAGTGGCGCGGGCTCGGGTTCATCTCGCACTCGGCGCTCAAGGTGCGCGAGAAGTACGCCGCCATGGACGCGGAACTGCTGTTCGAGGTGCCCGGGGTGCGAGTCGCCGACCCCAAGGCCTGCCAGTGCGGCGAGGTGCTCAAGGGCGTGCTGAAGCCCTGGGAGTGCAAGGTGTTCGGCACGGCCTGCACGCCTGAGACGCCGATCGGCACCTGCATGGTCTCTCCTGAGGGCGCCTGCGCGGCCTATTACAACTACGGCCGGATGAACCGGCAGCGAGTCCCCGAGGCAGCCGAGGCGAGCCGGTCATGACCTCCAGCCGTGAGGATCTGGCCAGCACCGAGGGTCTGGCTGGCACCGAGGACACGGCCGGCACCGAGGGTCTGGCTGGCACCGAGCAGGATCAGCCGGGCTGGATCGGCGAGGCCCTGCGCGAGCACGCCGAACACCAGCGGCTGGACGTCAACGCTGGCGGCCGGCGCCAGTTGCCGCTGGCCGACCGCGAGCAGCAGGTGCTGGACCGGATCGACCGGGCCAGGCGCCGCCGGCCCAGGGTCAGGGAAGAGCGCATCACGATGTCGCACGGGGCGGGCGGCAAGGCGACCCACACCCTGATCGAGGCGATCTTCCTCGATGCGTTCCGCAACCCGCTGCTCGAGCCGCTCGAGGACGCCGCGCAGCTGCGCATCGGCGCCTCCCGCATCGCGCTGACCACGGACTCCTACGTCGTCAAGCCGCTGTTCTTCCCCGGCGGCAACATCGGCGATCTGGCCGTCAACGGCACGGTCAACGACCTGTCCGTGGCCGGGGCCACGCCAAAGTACCTGTCGGCCGGGTTCATCCTCGAGGAGGGCTTTCCCGTAGCCGACCTGGCCCGGATCGCGGAAACCATGCGGGACGCCGCGGCGGCGGCCGGGGTGTACATCGTCACCGGCGACACCAAGGTGGTGGAGAAGGGCAAGGCGGACGGCTGCTACATCAACACGGCGGGAGTCGGCGTCATCGAGCGGGACTCCGGTGCCGCGCTCGGCGTCGCGCGGGCGCAGCCGGGTGACGCCATCATCGTGTCCGGGCCGATCGGCGACCACGGCATCACGATCATGCTGGCCCGCGGCGAGCTGGACATCGAGGCGGACATCGCTTCCGACACCGCGCCGCTGAACGGCCTGGTGGCGGGGCTGCTGGACGCGGTGCCCGAGGTCCGGGCGCTGCGCGACGCGACCCGGGGCGGCGTGGCGACGATCCTGAACGAGATCGCCAAGGCGGCCGACGTCGGCGTGCTGGTCAGCGAGGATGACATCCCCGTGCGGCCCGAGGTCCGGGGCGCGTCGGAGCTGCTGGGGATCGACCCCATGTACGTGGCCTGCGAAGGCCGCCTGGTCGCCGTCGTACCCGGTGAGCAGGCTGACCGCGCGGTCACCGCGCTGCGCGCCCACCCGCTGGGCGAGCAGGCGGCGGTGATCGGCCGCGTCAGGGCCGAACAGCCTGGAATTGTCCAGCTGAAGACGGCATTCGGCGGCACCAGGATCGTCGACCTGCTCGTCGGCGACCCCCTCCCCCGCATCTGCTAGGCCGTGTCTATGGCTGGAAGGCTGGACCGGGAACCAAGCTCGGCCCGCGGCTTGCCTGACCGATGGTTGTGGCAACCTGCCAGTTCTTCCCTTAGGTTGCCACAACCACTGGTTAGCAGCTGCACAGCGGCGGTAGCGGTTGGTGCGGATGCGACTCGTGTGATGGTGGTGAGGCGGCCTGGGCGGCAAGATCGCGGATCCAGCAGCCGAAATGAACGAGTGGCCGGCGGTTGCCGGCCACTCGGGCGCTGGTTGGTCTTCAGGCGACGGTGATGTTGGTGGCGCGCAGGGCGGTGTACCAGGCGGTGTAGTCCTGGGCGGTGGTGCCGTAGCCGGCGCCGGGCTGGAGCAGGTCCGCGACGGTGATGAAGTCGTGGAGCATGTGCTGGTAGGCGGCCCGGCCGGTGCCGGGGAGCAGGGCCGGGTCG
>DATJQX010000042.1:0-3398 GCA_035505275.1 Streptosporangiaceae bacterium
CGGTCGAGGACCTGGCCCTGCGCCGGTCGTTCGTTGACGCCTCGATCGCGGCGCTGCGGGCCACCGCCGAGCGGCTGGCGGCCGAGGGTCTGGGCGGGATCGCCGTGGTGACCGGGTACCTGGACCGCAAGGCCGACAGCCAGCCGCGGGTCGGGCTGCCCGCCGGGTCCCCGCTCGACGCCGCGGCTGTGCTCTACGACGGCCAGGTCCAGGTGACCTCGGCCAAGCACCACCTGCCGAACTACGGGGTGTTCGACGAGTACCGGTACTTCGTGCCCGGCGACGTCCTGCCGGTGCTGCGGATGCGGGCCACCGGCGGCGAGGCCACCCACGCCGCCGACGGCGACGCCACCGCCAGCGGGGACGCCGTGGACGTCGCGATCGCGATCTGCGAGGACCTGTGGCAGGACGGCGGGCCGGTCACCGTCACCTGCGTGGCCGGCGCGGGCCTGCTCGTGGTGCCCAACGCCTCGCCGTACGAGCGGGGCAAGGACGACACCCGGCTGAAGCTGTGCCAGCGCCGGGCCCGCGAGGCCGGCGCCGTGCTGGCCTACGCGAACATGGTCGGCGGCCAGGACGAGCTGGTGTTCGACGGCGACTCGATCATCGTGAACGACGAGGGTGAACTGCTGGCCCGCGGGCCCCAGTTCGAGGAGGCGCTGATCGTCGCCGACCTGAACCTCCCCGCCGCCGGCCCGTCCCCGTGCCCGTCCGATACGCCGGTCGATGCGCACGACGGGTCGATGATCACGGTCCGGCGGCTGGAACTGCCCGACCTGCCCCGCCCGCACGCCCCGGACGTCGCGGCGGCCCGGTCCACCTGGCCCCGGCTGCCCGACTCCGCGGAGGTGTACGCCGCCCTGGTCACCGGGGTCCGTGACTACGTGAGGAAGAACGGCTTCGGCTCGGTGATCGTCGCGCTGTCCGGCGGCATCGACTCGGCGCTGACCGCGACGATCGCGGCCGACGCGATCGGCCCGGACCGGGTCCACGTGGTGCTGATGCCGAGCCGCTACTCCTCCGATCATTCCGTGACCGACGCCGAGGACCTGGTCAAGCGCCAGGGCCTGCACGCCCGGACGGTGCCGATCCACCCCATGGTCGACGCGTTCGAGGCGGAACTCGACCTCAGCGGCCTGGCCGCGGAGAACCTGCAGGCCCGGATCCGCGGCATGATCTTGATGTCGCTGTCCAACGCCGCCGGGCACCTGGTGCTGACCACGGGCAACAAAAGCGAGCTGGCCGTCGGCTACTCCACGCTCTACGGCGACTCGGCCGGGGGGTTCGCGCCCATCAAGGACGTGCTCAAGACGCTGGTCTGGGAGCTGGCCCGGTGGCGCAACCGCGAGGCGGAAAGCCGCGGCGTGACCCCGCCGATCCCGGAGAACTCCATCGCCAAGCCACCGAGCGCCGAACTGGCCCCCGGGCAGATGGACAGCGACACGCTGCCGGACTACGCGGTGCTCGACGCGCTGCTCGACGACTACGTGGTGCATGACATGGGAGCCGCCGAACTGGTGGCGGCCGGCCACGACCCCGTGCTCGTGGAGCGGGTGATCCGCATGGTGGACAAGGCCGAGTACAAACGCAGGCAGTACCCTCCGGGCCCGAAGATCACTCCGAAGAACTTCGGCCGGGACCGCCGCCTGCCGATCACCAACCGCTGGCGCGAGCCGCTCCACTCCCAGGGCGCTCCGGCCTCCTGAAGCCCCAGCCTCCTGAGCCGGGACCCGCCCGCTTGCCCCTTCCCCCCGCCCTGCTCCGCCCACCCCGCCCCCCCCGCCCTCGAGAAGGCAGATGACGTCGTGACAGCGCCCGCCGCAGCATCCAGCCCGCCAGTCAGCCGCAAGATCGCCGAGGAACTCGGCGTGCGCGAGGGGCAGGTGACGGCAGCGGTCGGCCTGCTCGATGGCGGGGCGACCGTCCCGTTCATAGCTCGTTACCGTAAAGAAGCGACCGGTGCGCTGGATGACGCTCAGCTGCGGAAGCTGGAGGAGCGCCTGAGGTACCTGCGGGAACTGGAGGAACGGCGCGCCGTGATCCTGGAGTCCATCCGGTCCCAGGGCAAGCTGGACGAGGCGCTCGAGGCGCAGATCGTGGCGGCCGACTCCAAGGCCCGGCTGGAGGACGTCTACCTCCCGTACAAGCCGAAGCGGCGGACCAAGGCCCAGATTGCCCGGGAAGCGGGCCTGGAGCCGCTGGCCGACGCCCTGCTGGCCGACCCGTCGCGCGACCCGCAGGCCGAAGCGGCCGTCTACGTGGACGAGGCCAAGGGCGTGGCCGACGTGGCGGCCGCCCTGGACGGAGCGCGGGCGATCCTGTCCGAGCGCTTCACCGAGGACGCCGACCTGATCGGCGTGCTCCGGGAGCGGATGTGGTCGCGCGGTCGGCTGGTCTCGCGGGTGCGGGACGGCCAGCAGGAGGCGGGCGCCAAGTTCGCGGACTACTTCGAGTTCGCCGAGCCGTTCACCCGGCTGCCGTCGCACCGGGTCCTGGCCATGCTGCGTGGCGAAAAGGAGGAGTTCCTCGACCTCGAGCTGGATGCGGGCGAGCTGACCGCGGACGGCCCGGCGTCGCCCGGCTCGTTCAGCGACTACGAGGCGCGGATCGCGGAGCACTTCGGCGTGGCCGACCAGGGCCGGCCAGCGGACCGCTGGCTGGCCGACACCGTGCGCTGGTCGTGGCGGACCCGCGTGCTGACCCGGCTCGGCGTGGACCTGCGGATGCGGCTGTGGCAGGCGGCCGAGGAGGAAGCGGTCGGCGTGTTCGCCGCCAACCTGCGCGACCTGCTGCTGGCCGCCCCGGCCGGGGCACGGACGACGATGGGCCTGGATCCCGGTTTCCGGACCGGAGTGAAGGTCGCGGTGGTCGACCGGACCGGCAAGGCGGTGGCCACGGACACGATCTACCCGCACGAGCTGAGGCACCGTGCCCCGGCGGTCGCGGGCGGCCCGGGCGGCGCGAAGCCGGGAGCGGGCTGGACGGCGGCCATCGCCGCGCTGGCCCGGCTGGCCGCGGCCCACCAGGTCGAGCTGATCGCCATCGGCAACGGCACCGCCTCGCGGGAGACCGACCGGCTGGCCGCCGACCTGATGCGGGAGCATCCGGAGCTGAAGCTCACCAAGATCATGGTCTCCGAGGCCGGGGCCTCGGTGTACTCCGCGTCCGAGTACGCCTCGCGTGAACTGCCCGGCATGGACGTATCGCTGCGCGGCGCGGTGTCCATCGCCCGCCGCCTGCAGGATCCGCTGGCCGAACTGGTCAAGATCGACCCCAGGTCGATCGGCGTCGGCCAGTACCAGCACGACCTGTCCGAGGCCAAGCTGTCCCGCTCGCTGGACGCGGTGGTCGAGGACTGCGTGAACGCGGTCGGCGTGGACGTGAACACCGCGTCCGTC
>DATJQX010000043.1:0-23621 GCA_035505275.1 Streptosporangiaceae bacterium
GTCCGCGAACCCGTCGTCCGGGCCGCCGTCGTCGGGGGGCAGCGACCGGGCGTAGATCTCCGCGGCCAGCGCGGCCAGGTCCTCCTCCCGGGCCCCGGCCCGCGCCGCCGCGACCAAGATCGCGTCCGCGGACGGCCGGCAGTCCTCGGGGAGCCTGCCGGTCCACCGGCAGATGGTCCGGGCCATCGACGCCGACAGCACCGTGCCCTCAGCCAGCGCGGCAGTCACCTCCGGGTGCGCCGCGGCGCGGCGGGCCCACCCGACATGGCCCCGGGCCGCGCCCCTGGTCACCCCGGTCCGGAACATCAGCCACGGCACCGCGCCGTACTGCGCGTCCGCCGAGTACCCCTGGCTGGCGGTGAACGCGGCCAGCATCCAGGCCTGCCCCGCGGTGAGCACCGCGCCCACCCGCTCATACCCGCGCAGGCACTCGCCCTTGACCGCATCAGGCAGCCCGGCCGGGTCGGCGGCGGCCGCGAACCCCAGCGCCGCGCACGCCACCTCCAGCGCCTCACCGACGCTGGCGAACGCAGGGACGGTACTCACCGGGGCTGCTCACCTCCGATCGGGATGCACGCGGGCGGTTTTCGGGTGCGCCACCTGGGCGGGCGCGGCGTCTTGAGGGGGTTCAGCCGGATCGTTCGGCAGAAAGAAGATCTTTTGATCTCGTATTCGAGTTTACTACTCCCTGCTGACATTTTCCGGGAACGAAACGCGTGGCCGAGAGTCGATTTATTGACTTTGACGCGGGTCTTGCAGGTTGCAGGCTTGGGGCGTGACGTTCTCGCCGCCGGTGGCGGATATGAGCGCTCGCGAGCTCGTGGAACAGCTGGCGGATCCGCACCGGTACACCGCGGCGTACCGGGAGCTGATCGGGCCCGGGGCGGACGCCTGCGGTGCGGCACGGGAAGGCCTGGGGCATGGGAGGCCGCGGGTGCGGATGTTATGCGGCAAGGTGCTGTTCATCTGACCGGCCTAATGTCGGTGCCCGGAGGTACCGTGGGCGGGTGCTTGACTCGTTCCATCCCGCGGTGCGCGCCTGGTTCGGGCGCAGGTTCCCGGCCGGGCCGACCGAGCCGCAGGCCGGGGGCTGGCGGGAGATCGCGGCGGGCGGCCACACGCTGATCGCGGCGCCCACCGGCTCGGGTAAGACGCTGGCGGCGTTCCTGGTCTGCATCGACCGGTTGTATACGGCGGAGGAGGACCCGGAGAACGGGCGGGGCGGGCCGGCCGTGGTGTACGTGTCGCCGCTGAAGGCGCTGGCGGCGGACATCCAGCAGAACCTCGAGGCGCCGCTGCGCGAGATCGCGGCGGTGGCCGGTGAACTCGGGCTCGGCGCGCCGGCCATCCGGGTGGCGATCAGGACCGGTGACACGGCCGCCGCGGAGCGCACCGCCATGCTCAAGAACCCGCCGGACATCCTGATCACCACGCCGGAGTCGCTGTACCTGATGGTGACCGCGGAGCGGAGCAGGGCCATGCTGCGCAGCACGCGGACGGTGATCGTCGACGAGATCCACGCCGTCGCCTCGAACAAGCGCGGCTCACACCTGGCCCTCACCCTGGAGCGGCTGGCGCACGTCGCGGACGGGCCGGTGCAGCGGGTGGGCCTGTCCGCGACCGTCCGGCCGATCGAGACGATCGCCCGGCTGCTGGTCGGCTCGGGCGCGGACCGCGACAACCCGGACGGGACGCCACGGTGCGCGATCGTGGATTCCGGGCACCGCAGGCGGCTTGATCTCGCGCTGGAGATCCCCGACGACGAGCTCGGCGCGGTGCCCACCACGGCGCAGATGGAGCAGATCCTGGACCGGATCGCCGGGCACGTCGGCGAGCACCGGACCACGCTGGTGTTCGTCAACACCCGGAGCATGGCCGAGCGGGTCGCGCACCAGCTCGGCGAAAGGCTGGGCGAGGAACTCGGGGCGCACGTGGCGGCGCATCACGGGTCGCTGTCCAAGGGGCGCAGGCAGCGGGTCGAGGCCCGGCTGCGCGCGGGGGACCTGCGCGCATTGGTGGCGACGGCCTCGCTGGAGCTCGGCATCGACGTCGGGCCGGTCGAGCTGGTGTGCCAGATCGGCTCGCCTCGCAGCATCGCCACGTTCCTGCAGCGGGTGGGCCGGTCCAATCACACCAGGAGCGGTACGCCGGCCGGGCGGCTGTACCCGACGACGCGCGACGAGCTGGTGGAGTGCGCCGCGCTGCAGCGCGCGGTCCGGTGCGGGAGGCTGGACGCCATCATCGTGCCGCAGCGGCCGCTGGACATCCTGGCGCAGCAGATGGTGGCCGAGTCCGCGGCCGAGCAGTGGGCCGAGGGTTCGCTGCTTGAGCTGGCCCGGCGGGCGGCGCCGTTCCGCGACCTGTCCCGCGAGGACTTCGACGACGTCACCGAGCTGCTCGCCGAAGGCATCAGGACCGGGCGCGGCCGGCGTGCCTATTACCTGCACCGCGACCAGGTGAACGGGACCGTCAAGGGCCGCCGCGGGGCCCGGCTGGCCGCGCTGACCTCGGGCGGGGCCATCCCCGAGCTGGGTGACTTCCGGGTCATCGCCGAGCCCGACGAGATGCAGGTCGGGTCGGTGCACGAGGAGTGGGCGACCGAGAGCAGGCCGGGCGACGTCTTCCTGCTCGGCACGCACTCCTGGCGGATCCGCCGGGTGGAGCCGGGGACGGTCCGGGTGGTGGACGCGCACGGGGCGCCGCCTTCCGTCCCGTTCTGGCAGGGCGAGGCCCCCGGGCGGACCAGGGAGCTGTCCGAGGAGGTCTCGGCGGTGCGCCAGGCCGTGGCCGAGCGGTCACCGGGGGCGGCGGGCCAGTGGCTCGAGGAGGAATGCGGGATCGACCGGCCCGCGGCCGACACGATCGTGGCGTACCTGCACACCGGGCTGGCCGAGCTCGGGGCGCTGCCGACGATGAACGCGATCATCCTGGAGCGGTTCTTCGATGAGGCCGGCGGGATGCAGCTCGTGGGGCACGCGCCGTTCGGGGCGCGGGTGAACCGGGCGTTCGGGCTGGCGCTGCGCAAGCGGTTCTGCGTGACGTTCGACTTCGAGCTGCAGGCCGCGGCAAGCGACAACGCGATCCTGCTGTCGCTCGGGCCGCAGCACAGCTTCCCGCTCGACCGGGTGCCCAAGTTCCTGGCCTCGCCCACGGTGGAGCAGGTGGTGCGGCAGGCGGTGCTCACCTCGCCGTTGTTCCAGGCGCGCTGGCGGTGGAACCTCAACACCTCGCTGACCGTGCTGCGGATGCGCGGCGGGCGCAAGAACCCGCCCGCGATCCAGCGGATGGAGGCCGATGACCTGATGGCGGCGGTGTTCCCGACGCTCGCCGCCTGCCAGGAGAACGTCGCGCCCGGGCCGATCGAGATCCCCGACCACCCGCTGGTCCGGCAGACGCTGGAGGACTGCCTGCACGAGGCGATGGACATCGACGGGCTGCGGGACCTCGTGGCCGGGATCGAGGCGGGCCGGATCACCGTGATAACGCGGGATACCACCGAGCCCTCGGTGCTCGCGCACGAGATCCTGAACGGGATGCCGTTCACGTTCCTTGACGACGAGGGCGAGGCCGCGAACCGGCGCAGCAGGCAGGTGAAGATCCCTCGCGGGCTGCCGGTGGAGGCCCGCGACCTGGCCCGGCTGGACCCTGCGGCCATCGAGCGCGTGACCGAGCAGGTCCGGCCGCAGCCGCGGGACGCCGATGAGCTGCACGACCTGCTGATGACGCTGTTCGTGGTGCGGCCGGAGCCGTCGTGGGGATCGTTCTTCGCCGAGCTGACGGCGGCGGGGCGCGCGGTGGAGATCTGCGGGCCGGACGGGGTGCTCTGGTGTGCTGCCGAACGGTCCGTGGTGCTCCCTCCGCTATTGCCTGACTGGGCGGCCGCGGCTTCGCCCCTGGACGGCTTGAAGGTGATGGAGCCTGAGGCGGTGGCGGCGGAGATGCTGCGCGGGCACCTGGACGTGTCGGGGCCGCGGACCGCTGAGGAACTGGCCCAGGTCACGGCGGCCGGGTTGGCGGAGGTTTCCCTCGCGCTGGTCCGGCTGGAGAACGAGGGGTTCGCGCTGCGGGGACGGTTCACCGACCCGGACGGGCCCGAGCAGTGGTGCGCGCGGCGGGTGCTGACCAGGATCCACGCCTACACGCGGGAGCGGAAGCGACGCGAAGCCGACCCGGTCACGGCCCAGGACTTCATGCGGTTCCTGCTGCGCTGGCAGCACGTCACGCCGGACAGCAGGCGGGAGGGCAGCCGCGGGGTGCTCGCGGTCGTCGAGCAGCTCCAGGGGTTCGAGCTGGCCGCCGGGGCCTGGGAGAAGGCCATCCTGCCCGCGCGGGTGACCGGCTATCGCAAGGAGTGGCTGGACGAGGTGTGCCTGGACGGCGGCGTCGTCTGGGGGCGGCTGTCCGTGCGCGACGAGCCGGACGAGCCGGTCCGGCGGGGCGGGCTCACCCCGTCCCGGGCTACCCCGATCACGCTGGCCATCCGCGACGACCTGCCCTGGCTGCTGCGGGCGGCCCGGGGCGAGCGGTTGCCGGCCGAGCCCGGGCCCGGGTGCACCAGCGACGTGCTCGACGCGCTGCGCGAACGCGGTGCGCTGTTCCAGACGGACCTGGCGACGCGGGCCGGGCGGCTGCCAGGCGAGGTCGAGGAGGCGCTGTGGGACGGCGTGGCCCGCGGGCTACTGACCGGCGACGGTTTCCGGGCCGTGCGGTCGCTGTTCGCGCAGCGCGCCCTGGCCCAGACCGCGCTCGGGAGGCACCGGCTGCGCCGCGGCAGCCAGCTCACCTCGCGGACCGCCGGCCGGTGGTCGCTGCTGCCGGAGCCGGCCTCCGACTGCGACCCGGACGAGCTGGCCGAGGCCGTCGCCGAGCAGCTGGCCGTCCGGTGGGGCGTGGTGTTCCGGGACCTGCTGGCCCGGGAGAACATCGCGGTGCCGTGGCGCGAGGTGCTGTGGGCGTTCCGGCGGATGGAGGCCCGGGGCACCGTGGCCGGCGGGCGGTTCGTCAACGGCTTCAGCGGCGAGCAGTTCGCGCACCCCGATGCGGTGGCGCTCCTGCGCGAGACCAGGAAGCGGCCGCGGGACGGCGAGACGGTTACCCTGTCGGCCGCGGACCCGCTGAACCTGGCGGGCATCGTGCTGCCCGGCCCGCGCGTCCCGGCGCTTCGGACGAACTCGGTCAGCTACACCGACGGCGCAGTGACGGGGGCCGCTCCAGGCCTGACCGCCTGAGGCTCCCGGACAGGCCAGGGAGGGCGCAGCGGCTGCCAGCCCCCGGGGCGGGGCAGAAATGTCAGTAGTCTCGCACACACTATCTGAGACAGACAGTGATCCAGCGCGAAGACTCAGGTAGGAGATGCACTGATGGCGGCAGGTGACACCCCGATCACGATGGCGGGGAACCTTGTGGATGATCCCGAATTGCGGTTTACGCCGGCCGGGCAGCCGGTGGCGCGGTTCCGGGTGGCCTCGACACCGCGGTTCCGCGACAACGCGACCGGGGAGTGGAAGGACGGGGACAGTTTGTTCCTGACCTGCAACGTGTGGCGGCAGGCGGCGGAGAACGCGGCCGAGTCACTGACCCGGGGGATGCGGGTGATCGTGTCCGGGCGGCTGCGGCAGCGGTCGTATGAGACCAAGGAAGGCGAGAAGCGGACCGTCTACGAGGTCGAGGTCGACGACGTCGGGCCCTCGCTGCGGAACGCCTCGGCCAAGGTCAACCGGGTCGCCCGGTCCGGCGGGAACGGCGCCGGCCGGGCGGCCGGCGGCCAGGGTGGCTCTGGCAGCGAAACCGACCCGTGGGCGGACGACAGCGGCGGCGGCTTCTCCGACGAGCCACCCTTCTGACGAGCCACCCTTCTGACGAGCCACCCTGTTAGCGGCAGCACGCGCCGGGGAGCCGGAGGTCCAGCCCGGCCAGCGTCCGGTCGGCTACTTGATGGCCACGGCGTTGGCCGGTGAGCCGATCCCGCCTGGCGCGTTCATCGGGGCGCTGACCAGGAACATCTCGTGGACGCCGTCGGCGGCGCAGTCGCTGGCCAGGTCGGCCAGCCACCAGAGCTCGCCAAGGGCCAGGCCGAGCTGGCCGATGAGCATGTTGTGCAGGAAGCCGAACGGGTGCGCCTGGCTGCTCCGGTCGGCAGGGAATGCCTCGACGGCGTACGTATCGGAGGCGACGGCCGCCGCGTGGCTGTCCCACAGGTACTCGCAGACCGCTTCTGTGTGCGCCAGGCCGGGCGAGGCGACGTTGCCGTGCAGCCGGATCTTCACCTGGCTGGGCTGCCGGAGGTACCAGGAGGCGAAGCCGGTGTGCAGCAGGATGATGTCCCCGGCCGCGAACTCCACGCCGGCCTGGCGCCTGGCCAGTTCCAGTTCCTCGACACCGATCTCGGTATTGCTGCCGGGGTTGTATGGTCGCCCGGCGTCGCGCAGGGCGCGTTCGGCGTCCAGCAGGACCGCGCGGCCGGCAATTCCGTGCCGGGCCCAGTGCTCCATGGTGTTCCTGGTGCCCGCCAGCACCTCGGCCTCGGTGGCACCGTTGTACATCTGGTCCGGCATGTAGCCGACGTGGCCCAGCGAATCCCACTGGCTGCCGGCCTGCGGGTAGAAGTTGTCGTAGACGTCGTCGAAGCCGACGGTGCCAGGCTGGTGCAGCACGAGGTGCCGGGGCGTCCCGCGGAAGGCGGCCAGGGCCGGGGAAATGCTGCCCAGCGGCATATCCAGGCAGAAGACCTGTCCGCGCCGGACCAGGCGGGCGGCCGCGGCGATCCGCTCCGGTGTCATCAGGTTGACCAGGCCGAGGTTGTCGCCCGGGCCGAACAGGCCCCACGCGGATCGGCCGCCGTGCGGGGCAGCCGGCAGGTCAGCGTAGCTCGGCAGCTCAGTCATCATGCCTCCTTGGCCCGCCGCACAGCAGGCGGGCCGTGCCCGCCGGGCCTGAGGCTATCCCCAGACCGCCGGGTAGTTGGCGGGGAGGAGCCCGCTGGGCGTGTCGTAGCGGTTGGGTGCGGCTGGTGCTCCCAGCCACAGGAGCAGTTCCTCGAAGTTGAGCCCGACGTTGGTCGGGAACGGGCCAAGCCCGGCGATGGACCCGGCCACGGCAAGCTGCGACTCCGCGTTCACGCCGCCAGGCTGCGCCCAGCCGGTCTCGATGCCCTCGCCTCCGTTGTACATGTCGCCGACCACTGTGTAGGGCGTCACCTGCTGGCCGACCTGAACGGTCGGCGTGACGTCTTCCGCCACGTAGACCTCCAGCCCCTGCGCCGGCCCGTCAGTAAGCAGGTAGGTGATCCATCCCCCGCCCCACCCGCCGTTGTACGCCTGCGCGTTGGTGACGGTCCCGTCGCCGAGAGCGTAGACCGGGCCCGACCCGGCGAAGTCGACGCCCTGGTCGACGCGCTCGGGAACCAGGTTGGGGATATCACGGAGCGGGTTGAGGTAGCTGGGCGCCTCGGCGACGCCGCTGCTGATGATCTCGGGCTGTTCCCTGGCCTGCGCGCCCAGCGAGGCGGCCACCTGCAAGCCGAGCGCATCGGCCTCGTTCGCCCACGCCGTGTTCGCCGCCCTCGCCAGGTAGTGGGCCGCGGCCGGCCAGGCCGAAACGAACAGAAGCAGGCCCGCCACGACGGCGCCCACGATGAGGGCGGGCTTGTCCCGCAGCCAGGACCACCTCCGCCTCGGCTCGTCCGGGTGCGGCTGGTGCGCCTCCCGGGGCCGGGCCTCCCGTGGCTCCCGCGGGCGCTGCTCCCGTGGCCAGGGCTCCAGCGACCTGCGCTCTGGCGGCCGAGACGGCTGCGGCCGCGGCTCCCCCGGATCCCGGGGGAAGGGCTCTCGCGGCCGGGGCTGCTGCGGCCGGGGCCGCTGCGGCTCAAGCTGCTCCCGTGGCTGCGGCTCCTCCTGGTCCCGCGACCGCGGCTCACGCGGCTCACGCGGCTCCCGGGGCGGGGCACTCGCGTCTGGGGTGGTGCGCGAGGACCGCGACGGCTTACGGTGCCGGGAGGGCGTACTGGACAACTCTCGCCTTCGGTCAGGCGCGGCGAACGCGCTCAGCGGTCACATGGGTGCGGAAACGCCGACACCATGAGGGCTATCAATCCACCAGGCTGCACCACGTGCACGCATCGCCGGGCCGGAATTACATAATAGAAAGATCTGACTACACGGCGTCGACATCTACGGAGAGGGACCATCACACGGCGTGGCGTAAGCGATCGTCGGCGGGGTCGACGTGGCTCAGGTCGCCTAATCTGGCCGGTGGTGTGCAGCTACGTGGCCAGGCCGTGCCGGGGCTGGGCCGCCGGCACGGTCTGCTCGAGGCCGGCATCGACTTCGCGAGGGACAGGGGGCGCGGTAACACCCGCGGGTTGTGATGCGCGTCACGAGTTGCGGCTGAGGACGTCCAGCTTCTCCAGGGTGAGCGTCATGCTGTCTCTCCAGCGCTCGCCGCCCCGCACGGCCTTGCGCAGCCATTCCGGCGAGCGCGAGCAGTCGTAGGTCTCCGTGACCAGGGTGGAGCCCGCATCGACGGGTAGCAGGTCGAAGGCCCAGCGGTGGAGGGCAGGGTCGCCGATGCCCTCCTGGTCCTCATCCCTGGAGGCCGCCTTCAGGGCCGGCTCCCAGCCGATCTGGCGGTTGAGCTCGTACTGGAAGACGCAGTTGGTCATCTCGTACTCGCCCATCTCGTCGTTGTGCATCTTCATGTCGAAGACGTCGCCGACGCCGGACAGGACCGCATCGGAGTCTGCTCTCACCACCATTCCCGATCCGTCGATGAGCGGGTGCCTGGCCGGGCGGGCCAGGATGCTGAACAGCTTGTCGGCCGGTGCGCCGATCGTCCGTGATACCGAGACGGGCGGGCAGGTTTCTTCGGTCATGGCCTTAGGACGCGAGGCGGGCCGGTAACTCATCGGGGGGCGGGTTGCCTTACGGTTCGAATTTCTCGCTGCCTGCGATGGTGGCAAGGGCGTCGAGCCGGCTGCCGCGCTCGCCGCGGGTGAGCCAGCGGTACCCGATGTAGCCGATGATCGCGATGATGAACGACATGACCAGGCTGATCGTGCCGAGCGCGTTCAGCGCGGGGCCTCCGTTGCCGCCGTGCTGGGTGGAGTAGATGATCACCGACATCGGGGTGTTGGTGGCGTTGGAGGACAGCAGGTCGACGATGACGAAGTCGTCGATCACGCCGGAGAAGACCAGGACCGCGCTGGCGAAGATGGCCGGGCCGAGCAGCGGGAGCATGACCCGGCGCATGACCTGGAACTGGTTGGCGCCCAGGTCGGCGCCGGCCTCCTCGTACTGGCGGCCGAGCGTGACCAGCCGGGCCTGGACGATGATCGCCGGCCAGCTCACGTTCCAGGTGACCAGGCCAGCGACCTCGGCCACCGTACCCAGGTGCACCGTGGTGAACAGCACCGTGAACACGAAGAACATCGCCACGCCGAAGATCAGCTCGGGGATGACGAAGGACAGGATCATCACGAAGTTGAACGTTGAGGAGGTGTACCCGCGCCAGCGGTTGATGCCGAGCGCGAACGCCACCCCGAGCGGGACCGCGATGATCGTGGTCAGCACGGACAGCCGCACCGTCTGGATGACGGCGGCGTGCAGTGCCGGGTCGTGCCAGACCGAGTTGACCGGGTCCTTGTAGTACCAGCGCAGAGAGAGCCCCTGCAAGGTGGCCTGCGACTTGCCCTTGTTGAACGAGAACAGCACCGCGAGTGCGATCGGCACCAGCGACCAGATCAGGTACAGCCAGGTGAAACCCTCAAGGAACCACGCGTGTCCCCAGGGGTTGCGCCGGAACATCCGCCGGCGGGCCTGGGCGGGGACCGCGGCGACGGGCTCGGCGGCCGGGGTCTCGGCGGGAATGGCCGGGGCGGTCATGACGCGACCTGGGCGGACCGGTTCGTGGCGATGACGTAGTAGATCATCGGGATGAGCAAGACCAGCAGGAGCAGCAGCGACAGCACCGCGCCCTGCCCCTCGATCCCGGGCGTGCCGAGCTGGCCCTCGATCAGGTTGCCGATCATGGAGGTCGAGGCGGCACCGGACAGCAGCTGGTTGGTGAAGTAATCGCCGAGCATCGGCAGCACGGTGACCAGCAGGCCGGTGAGGATCGGCTGCCGTGACAGCGGGAGCGTGACCCGCACGAACGTGCGGATCCGGCCGAGGCCCAGGTCACGGCCCGCCTCGATCAGGGCGGAGTCGATCCGGTCCAGGCCCGCGTACAGCACCAGGATCAGGTACGGGATGTAGCCGTAGACCAGGCCGAGGATCACCGTCGCCGGCTTGCCGCCCAGCCAGTTGACCGGGGAGATGCCGAACCAGCCGAGCGCCTTGTTCAGGTAGCCGCCGGTCTCCAGCAGGTCGACCCACGCCAGCATGCGCATCATGTAGCTGATCCAGAACGGCGCGATGAGCAGCACCAGGAACAGCGCCTTCCGGCGGCCGGCGAAGCGGGCCACGAAGTACGCGGCCGGGTAGCCGATGGCCAGGCTGAGCGCGCTGGCGATGGCGACGTACACGATCGTCCTGATCACGATGGGACCGGCGAACGCGGCGCTGCCGAACAGGTCGTGCCAGACGTCGATGACGTTCTCCGAGCTCCACTGGAGCGGGTTCCACACCGCGACCGGCGACTCGAACAGCTGGTTCAGCTTGCCCATCGCGATCGCGAGCACCGCGTAGAACGGCACGATGAACAGCACCGCCAGCCAGATCATCCCGGGCGCGGCGAGGGCGATAAAGAACGCGTTCTTCTTCTGGCGTTTCATGGTGCGGCCCCTTGGTCAGATGCCGTTGCTCACGACAAGCCAGGCCTGCTGCCACAGCGCGTCGACGTCGACGGGAAGCTGCAGTTCGGACACGCCGCGGCGGAAGTAGGACGGCAGCACGATGGTGGACAGCAGGGACGGCGGCAGGATCTGCTCCTTGACCAGGATCTGCGGCGTCACGCCGTTCAGCGGCTGCATGTACCCGTTGTAGCTGATGTTCTCGATCGCGTTGGGCAGGTCGAGGAAGTAGTCCAGGTACAGGTGGGCGAGCACCGGGTTGCTGGTTCCGCTGAGTACGACGTTGGTGTCGTTCGCGACGGGCCCGCGGCCGTCGGTCGGGAACCAGTAGCCGACCACGTCGACGTTCACGCCCTTCGGCATATACGACGCCGCGGACGCCATGTCGCCGGACCAGGCGTGGTGGATCCAGGTGTCGCCGTCCGGGACCTCGGTGTAGTCGTTGTTGTCGATGCGCACGTTCACCAGGCGGGACAGGTCCTCCAGCGCCGCCCGCGACGCGTCGATCTGGCGGTAGTCCGTGGTGTTGAGGTTGTAGATGCCGTTCTTCATCAGGCCGAGGCTGATGCCCTCCCGGTAGTCGTCCAGGATGGCGACCTTGCCCTTGTACTTGGGCTGCCACGGCATGGCCCACGGGTTGGCCATCGTGTACGGGTTCTCGTGCACGAGGTCCTTACGCCAGGAGATGCCCGTCGTGTAGATCGTGTACGGCACCGTGTACTGCCAGCCCTGGTCGTAGAACGGGTTGGTGAAGTCGGGCCAGGCCTGGGTGATGTTCGGGATATAGGAGTGGTTGAGCGGCTTGACCAGCTTGGACTCGATGAGCTGGCCGAGCACGTCGACGGTGGCGCCCATCAGGACGTCGAATTGCAGCCCGCTGCGCAGCTTCGCGATCGCCTCGTCCATGGTGTTGAACGTGGTGATCTGCACCTTGCACTTGTACTTCTTGGCGAAGTTGTTCACGCACGCCTGGTTGACGTACGCGACCCAGTTATAGACCTGGAGCGTGGCGCCGCGTTCCGGGGCCAGGCCCGAGGCGATGGGGGCGTTGTCAGTGAAGACGGGCCACTTGACGGGGTTGTTCGGCCGGGGCAGCGGCAGGGTGCCCCCGCCGGTCAAGCCGGACGCGCAGGCGTCAAGCAGCGCGCCGCCGCCCAGCGCGGCCAGCGCCGCACCCGCGCTCCGGCCCAGGAACGACCTCCGGGTCAGTTTCCTCGGGACCCCGTGGCCCTGCCAGCCTTCTCGCGGGTGCGCCATGCCTCAGCCCTCACCGACTCCTCTGGCGAACACGCCGAAGTTCTCGACCAGCCGGTCGATGTCCGCCTCGTCGTGTTGCACCGATATCAACCACTGCTCGATCTTGCCCCAGGGGGGCAGGAAGACGCCACCGTTGTGCTGATACAGCCAGTGCGCGTGGCTGTACCGGTCGTCGGTGCCGAGGAAGCTGCGGTAGTCGGTGACCGGCTCGCCGCCGAAGACCACGCAGCCCTTGGCCCCGGCGGTGACCACGTGCGCGGTCAGGCCGTTCTCGGCGATCGCGCCTTCGATGCCGTCGGCGGCGCGGGCGCGAAGCCGGTCGATCCGCTGGTAGGCCTCGGGCGTGGCCACCTCGGTGAGCATGGCCCGGGTGGCGGCCATCGCTAGCGGGTTCCCGTTGAAGGTGCCCACCTGCTCGTACCGGCCGCTGGCCACCTGCTCCATGACGGAATCCGTGCCGCCGATCGCGGCGGCCGCCACGCCCCCGCCCAGGGACTTGGCCAGGCAGACCAGGTCGGGCTGGACGCCGCTGAGCGCGGTTACCCCGCCCGGCCCGACGGTCAGGCCGGTCTTGACCTCGTCAAAGGTGAGCAGCGCGCCGCGGGAATGCAGCAGGGTCTTCAGGGCGGCCAGGTAGCCGGGCCGGGGCGGGATGATCCCGGCGTTCATCATGATCGGCTCGAGAATCATCCCCGCGACCTGGCCGGGGTGCTCGTCAAGCAGCCGGGCCACGCTGTCCAGGTCGTTGAACGTGGCGACCAGCGTCAGGTCGGTGATGGCCCGCGGGATACCGGTAGAGGAGGGCACCTGGGCGGGCTTATGGTCCGGGCCGGCCTCCTCTGGCGCGGGCATGACGGAGACCTGGACCGAGTCGTGGTGACCGTGGTAGCAGCCCTCGATCTTGATGATCAGGTCCCGGCCGGTGACCGACCGCATGAGGTGGACCGCGTCCATCGTCGCCTCGGTACCGGAGTTGGCGAACCGCCAGCTCGGCAGGCCCCACCGGCGGGCCAGTTCGCCGGCCACGACGAGCGAGTCGCGGGTCGGCTGGGCGAAGTGCGTGCCCCGGGTGACCTGGTCGCTTACCGCCCTGGCGATCGCCGGGTGCGCGTGCCCGGCCAGCATCGCCCCGTACCCGCCGTGCAAGTCGACATATTCATGGCCGTCGACGTCGTACACCTTCGACCCGGAACCGTGACTCAGCCAGACCGGCTGCGGGCGGGTGATCTGCCAGCTCGACGTGACTCCTCCGGCCAGGCGTCCCTTCGCGGCGGCGGCGAGCCGCGCCGATTCGGGCTGGCGGCGGACGAAGATCTCCTCTTGCTCTGCGATGATCCGGGCGAGCTTGGCTTCGGTGAGCGCGCGGCCGGACTGCGTGCGCTCTGCCCGGTACTGGACGGCCACGATAACTCCAAGGTTTGACTGAACGTTCAGTCTAGACTTCGGGAGCCCCGCGGACAAGAGCCTCGGGGATCTGCCGCAACCCGCCTTCGCCCGGCCGGGGACGGCCGTTGCCCAGCCGCGGATGGCCTTCGGGGAAACCGCCGGGTTACGCTTTTTGTGGATGAGGCGTGGCAAAGGAGGTGCCGGTGACGACAGAACGGCACGACGAGCCGACGCTGAAGGGCCGCGGTCACCTGCGGGCGGCCCATGTCGACCGCGAGCGCGTGGTCGCCGTGCTGAAGGCCGCGTTCGTGCAGGGCCGACTGGACAAGGACGAGCTCGACGCGCGAGTCGGCCAGGCGCTCGCCGCGCGGACCTACGCAGACCTGGCCGCGCTGACCGCCGACCTCCCCGCCGGGATCGCCGACATCCCTCCTGGGCTGGTCGCGACCGGGACGGCTGCCGCGGAGCCAGCCCGCGCGCCCGCCGGGACGGCGGCCAGGGCGGCCTTCGCGCGGGCAGGCGTCTTCCTGCTCCTGACCGTCGCCCTGGTCGAGGGGGCCTTCCTGACCGGCTCCGGCGGGTTCCTCCTGCTGGCGATCTACGCGTTCACGGCGTCGTCTGCCTGCTTCGGGTACGGCGCGGTGCAGGCCCGGCATCAGCGCCGCGCCCGCCGGTCGCTGCCTCCGGCGGTGCCCGGTCCGGCGTAAGGCCCAGGATCGCGGTCACCGCGCCGCCGCACCCGTACCGTCGCTGATCGGGCCGGTGCCGTCGCCGGGTCCGGCCCGGTGCCGCGCGCCGGATTGACCGCGGGTTATCTGCCCGTCAGGCTGTTGCGTGTGGGCGAGTCGGCGCCGGAGCACGCGGGGCCCGGGTCGGCGTTTTCCGGCCTGTCGGCCTGGCTGCGGCGCGGGGACACGCCGCTCCGGGCGTTCCTGCGGACCGAGACGGGCAGCGCTTCGGTGCTGGCGGCCGCCACGGTCGCCGCGCTGATCTGGGCGAACGTCAGCGTCTCGTCCTATGACAGGGTGTGGGCGACCCGGCTGTCGGTATCGGTAGGCCGGTGGGGCCTGGCGCTCGACGCGCACGAGTTCGTGAACTCGGGGCTGATGGCGCTGTTCTTCCTCGTGGTCGGGCTGGAGGCGCGGCGCGAGTTCGACATGGGCGAACTGCGGGTGCGGAGCAGGCTCGCGCTGCCGCTGCTGGCCGGGCTCGGCGGCATGATCGTGCCGATCGCCATCTACCTGATCGCGAACGCCGGGCGGCCTTCGGCTTCGGCATGGGGCATGTCGATGTCGACGGACACCGCGTTCGCACTCGGCGCGCTGGCGCTGTTCGGGCGCAGGCTGCCCGACCGGGTCCGCACCTACCTGCTCACCTTCTCCGTGGTCGACGACCTGGCCGGGATCGCGGTCATCGCGGTGGTATACAGCGGGCGCATCCGGGTGGCGCCGCTGCTGACCGGACTCGGTTTCCTGGCCGTGGTGCTGGTAATCAGGGCACGGGGCGTCCGGTACGGGCTGCCGTACCTGCTGCTCGGGATCGCGGCCTGGGTGGCGTTCTACTCCTGCGGCGTGGATCCGGTCGTAGTGGGCCTGGTGATGGGCCTGCTGACCTACGCCTACCCCGCCAGGCGGGCGGAACTGGAGCAGGCGTCCGAGGCGTTCCGGCTGTTCCGCGAGCAGCCCACGGCCGAGCTGGCCGCCTCGGCGCAGGAGGTGGTCCGGACCGCGATCTCGCCGAACGACCGGCTCGCCCGGATCTTCCACCCGTGGTCGAGCTACGTCATCGTGCCGGTGTTCGCGCTGGCCAACGCCGGGGTCGTGCTCAACGCCGGGTTCCTGGCCCGCGCCTACACCTCGCCGGTCACCCTCGGCATCCTGGTTGGCTACGTGGTCGGCAAGCCGACCGGGACGGCGGGCGCCGCGTGGCTGGTGTCAAAGCTCAGCCACGGGCGGGTGCGGCCGCCGGTGGGGTGGGGCGCGGTCCTCGGCGCCGGTGCGGTCGCCGGGATCGGGTTCACCGTGTCGCTGCTGATCGCGTCGCTTGCGCTGGAGGGGACCGAACTGGCGGAGGCGAAGCTCGGCATCCTGTCCGCGGCGCTGGCCGCCTCCGGCCTGACCTGGGTCGTCTTCCGGCTGGTTAACCTGCTGCCCAAGCGGCCGCGGCTGCGCGCGCTGCTGGGCACGGCCGAGGTCATCACCGACCTCGTGGTGCCGGTCGACGACGCGAGAGACCACGTGCGAGGGCCGGACAAGGCCCCGGTCACGGTGGTCGAGTACGGGCACTGCTGAGGGACTTCGGTGATCTGCGGTACGTGTGGCGGCATCTGCCGCTGACCGACGTCCACCCGCACGCGCAGATGGCGGCCGAGGCAGCCGAGGCGGCCGCCTCGCAGGGCGCGTTCTGGGACATGCACGACCTGCTGCTTGACCACCAGGGCGCGCTCACCACGCGCGACCTGGTCACGTACGCCGGCTCCCTGGGCCTGGACACCGGGCGGTTCTCCGCCGACCTGCAAGCGCACGCGGGAGCCGAACACATCAGCCAGGACGTCGATTCCGCCGACCTTTCCGGCGTGTCGGGAACGCCGACCTTTTTCGTCAACGGCAAAAGGCATTACGGCGCCTACGACATCGGAACCCTGACCAAAGCGGTCAAACTGGCCAAAGCCCGGGTGGAAATCACCGCCTGAGCACATCGTCCTCGGCGGCGGCGCCTCCTCGCACGACGACGTCTGCGGGGCGTCGTCGGACGAGCCACGGCTCGTTCGGGATAAAAATGCTGGTCGCACCGGCCAGACACGCTAATTAAGATCGCGCAGCATCCGTGACACAGAGTAATCACTGTGTCAGCCTAATGCTGCGGGGGACCTCAGTGACCGGGGGCGCTTCATCTATCGGGGGATAACGAAGCGGCTCCCGATCTCCTTCGCGTCAGGCCGCAGCAGTGGGCCTTGGTCATGGTGTCCCCCCGGCAAGGGGGCGCGGGGGGACATCATGAGAGGCTGGCGCCATGAGAGGCTGACGGTGACGAGGAGGAGGTAGCGCGTGAGCACGCAGCCAGCCGCGGCAGCAGCGGGGACCATCGACGTCGGCGGCGACCTGACCGTCAACCGCCTGGGGTTCGGCGCGATGCGGATCACCGGGCGCGGCATCTGGGGCGATCCGCCCCGCCGCGACCAGGCCATCGCCACGCTGCGCCGGGTGGTCGAGCTCGGGGTCAACTTCATCGACACCGCCGACTCCTACGGGCCCTCGGTGAGCGAGGAGCTGATCGCGGAGGCGCTGTTCCCGTACCCGGACGGCCTGGTGATCGCGACCAAGGGCGGGCTGGTGCGTCCCGGCCCCAACCGGTGGGAGCCCGACGGGCGCCCCTCGCACCTGCGGGCCGCCTGCGAGGGCAGCCTGCGCCGGCTCAGGCTCGAGCAGATCCCGCTGTACCAGTTCCACCGCCCCGACCCGCGCGTGCCGCTGGCCGAGTCGATCGGCGCGATCGCCGAGCTGAAGGACGAGGGCAAGGTCCGCCACGTGGGCGTCTCCAACGTCACCGAGGCCGAGCTCCGCGTGGCGCAGAAGATCGTCCCGGTCGTGTCGGTGCAGAACAGGTACAACGCGACCGACCGGCGGGCCGCGTCGCTGGTCGACCTGTGCGAGCAGGAGCAGCTCACGTTCCTGCCCTGGGCACCGGTCCAGGAGGCCGACCGGAATCCCGGGGTGGCCGAGGCGGCCCGCAGGCACGGCGTGACCGAGCACCAGGTCGTGCTCGCCTGGCTGC
Organism: Streptosporangiaceae bacterium; assembly: GCA_035505275.1. Lineage (GTDB taxonomy): Bacteria > Actinomycetota > Actinomycetes > Streptosporangiales > Streptosporangiaceae > Palsa-504. The sequence continues at coordinate 17,204 of DATJQX010000043.1, forward strand.
TGGCCAGCTCGCCTTCGATACTGCCGATCCCGGGTACCGGCTCCCCCGCGCACGCTGCTGAGAACGTCGCCGCCGCGGCGCTCGAGCTGAGCCCGGACGAGCTCGAGGCGATCGGCGAGGGCGGGGACGGTTCGGCCGGATTAATTCGCCGGGGCCGGGCCGTCATGCGGAGGGGGACAGCCGCGCTGCGCGCGTTCAGGACGTGAGGTGAGCTGATGAACCGGGTCGATCTGGGCGAGCTTCGAAAGGGCGCGGTGTGAGCGAGATCGCGATTGTCGGGGGCCGGGTCGTCCCGGTCGAGGGCGGGCCGCTGGACGGCGGGGTCGTGCTGCTGCGGGACGGGAAGATCGCCGCGGTCGAGGGTCCCGGCTTCTCTTTGTCGTTGCCGGCCGGCGTGGAGGTGGTGGACGCGACGGGCAAGTGGGTGCTGCCCGGGTTCATCGACGCGCACGCCCACGTCGGCGTGCACGAGGAGGCCGAGGGCTGGGCCGGCCAGGACACCAACGAGAAGACCGAGCCGGTCACCGCGCAGGTCCGCGCCATCGACGCGATCAACCCGGCCGACCTGGGCTTCCGCGACGCCATCGCCGGCGGCGTGCTCGCGGTCAACGTCAACCCCGGCTCCGCCAACCCGATCGGCGGCCAGACCGCGGCGATCAAGTGCTGGGGCCGCACGGTCGACGACATGGTCATGCGCGAGCCGGCCGGGCTGAAGTCCGCGCTCGGCGAGAACCCCAAGCGGGTCTACGGCGAGCGGAACGAGCTGCCCTCCACCCGGCTGGGCACCGCGGCGGTGATCCGCGGCGCGTTCGTGGCCGCGCTTAACTACCAGGCGAAACGGACCGCGGCGGAGAACAGCCCGGCTGCCGAACGAACGGTGGTGGAACGCGACCTCAAGCTGGAAGCCTTGGGGCGGGTCCTGCGCAGGGAGATCCCGTGGCGGCAGCACTGCCACCGTGCGGACGACATCGCCACCGCGATGCGCATGGCCAGGGAGTTCGGGTATGACCTGGTGATCGATCATGGCACCGAGGCGTACCTGCTGGCCGACCAGATCGCGGCCGCGTCGATCCCGGTGATCATCGGGCCGCTGTTCACCAGCCGGTCCAAGGCGGAGCTGCGGAACCGGTCGCTGGCCAACCCTGGCCGGCTGGCCGCGGCCGGGGTGACGATCGCCATCACCACCGACCACCCGGTGGTGCCGATCCACTTCCTCATCCATCAGGCCACGCTGGCGGTCAAGGAGGGCCTCGACCCGGTCACGGCGCTCGAGTCGGTCACCATCAACCCGGCCAGGATCATCGGCTGCGCCGACCGGATCGGGTCGCTGGCGGCGGGCAAGGACGCCGACCTGGTGATCTGGTCCGGCGACCCGCTGGACGTGATGAGCCGCGCCGAGCGGGCGTTCATGGACGGCCGCGAGATCTACCGCTACGACTACGACCGCCGCGAAGGGGTCTTTACCGACCTGTAGGTTTTCGGGGACCCGGGCCGCGGTTGCCGTGGGGACGATACGGCCATGTTGGACAAGCTGCTGCACCACAAACTGCTGACCGATGGCCTCGAGGGCGAGGGCGTGATCACCGGGCACCGAGGCCGGCTTCTCGTCGAAGGGTTTGGACTGCCATAGCGGTGACCGGTGCGGGCTCAGCTCTCGGGGAGGCTGAAGGCCCAGTTCAGGATGCGGGTCGGGTCGACGCCGTTGACGGTGGTGCCGACGCCGGGGCTATCGAGGGTGACGCCGATGAACGAGCGGCCGTCCCGGGTCGCCGCGAACAGCAGGCAGTGCCCGGCGGCCTGGGTGTACCCGGTCTTGATCCCGGCCGCGCCGGGGTAGACGCCGAGCAGGGGGTCGGTGTTGTGCCACACGTAGGCGTGGTGCCCGGGTCCGGCGGCGACCCGGTAGGTGCGCTGGTCCACGATCGAGCGGAAGACCGCCGACTGCATGGCGAAACGGCCGAGGATGATCAGGTCGGCCGCGGTCGAGTACGTGGAGTACTCCGACGGGTAAGGGAGCCCGTCGAAGTTGCTGAAGTGCGTGCGGGTCAGGCCCAGCGCCTGCGCGGTGGCGTTCATCTTGGCGACGAAAGCCGGGATGCCAGGGCCGTAGGCCGACGCCAGCGTGTAGGCGGCGTCGCTGCCCGAGGGCAGCAGCAGCCCCGCCAGGAGCTGATTAGCGGTGAGCGTGTCCCCCGGGTGCAGGCCCGCGGTGCTCGCGTCGTTGTCGGCTACGTAGTCCACCACGGCCGACGGGACGGTGATCGGGCGGTCGAGGTCGCCCGCGTCGAGCACCACGACGGCCGTCATCACCTTGGTGATGCTGCCGATCGGGCGTTCGGCGTTCAGGTTGCGGCTCCACAGCACCCTGCCGCTGGACGCGTCCGCGACGGCGGCGGCCTCGGCCTGCACGTCGCTGGGGCCGGTGGTGGTCGTGCCCGCGCCCTGCCGGGCGACGCTCGCTGCCGACGAGGGCGCGGTCACCGTTAGCGCCGCGCAGACGACCACGATCGCCGCGCCGGCGATGCCGGCCGCACGAGCCGCACGCCGCTGGACACGCGCCGTCACGGGCACCCCCGCGGCCAGGCGAGGACCGGGCCGCGGACCCGGAGCGTGACGGGCGATCCCGGCGGCAGGGCAGGGCCGCCGACGACCCGGACGGTGACCTGCTGGCCCGCGGCGTCGTCGTCGGGCTGGACGTTGAGGACGGCGTCGTGGCCGTGGTAGCGGTACGCCGTGACCCGGCCGGGCACGCCGTCCTGGCCGGGCTCGAGCTCGATCTGCTCGGGCCTGATCAGGACCATGACCTGGCCTGCCGGGACGAGCGCGGCGCCGTCCAGCGGCAGGAGGCCGAGCCGGGTCTTCACCACTCCCCCGCTGAGCACCCCCTCGAGCAGGTTCGCGTCCCCGATGAAGGAGGCCAGGTCCGCGTCGGCGGGCCGGGCGTAAAGCTCCTCGGGCGAGCCGTACTGCGCGATCTTCCCGTCGCGCAGCGCCGCGACCCGGTCGGCGGTGGACAGGGCCTCGTCCTGGTCGTGGGTCACCAGGATGGCGGTGGTCCCGGCGCGGCGGAAGATCTCCTGGACGTCCGCGCGGACGCTGGCCCGCAGGTGGGCGTCCAGCGACGCGAACGGCTCGTCGAGCAGAACCACCGCCGGCTCGATGGCCAGCGCCCTGGCCAGCGCGACCCGCTGCTGCTGCCCGCCGGACAGCTGGTGGGGGTACCGCTGGCCGAGCCCGCCCAGGCCCACCATTTCCAGCAGGCTCTCGGCCCTGCCGCCGCCCCGGCGTTGCCTGGCGGGCAGGCCGAAACCGACGTTGGCCTGCACCGTCAGGTGCGGGAACAGGCTGCCTTCCTGCGGGACGTAGCCGATGCGGCGCCGTTCCGGCGCGACGTGGACCCCGGGGCCGTCGACGACGGTGTGGCCGATCCTGATCGTGCCGGCGTCCGCGCGCTCGAAGCCGGCCATCAGCCGCAGCAGCGTGGTCTTGCCGCTCCCGGACGGGCCGAGGATCGCGGTCAGGGATCCGGCGGGCACCTCGAGGTCCACGCCGGCCAGGACCTGATGGGCGCCGAAGGCCTTGTACAGGCCGGTTACCTCGACGTCGCGCATGTCCTCATCCTGGTGCCTGGGCGGTGCGGTTGAAAAACCGGCCAAGGACAATGCTAGGCACAGCCGCGACGATGATCATCACCAGCGCGAACGGGGCGGCCTGGCTGTAGGAGAGGTTGGTTTCGTAGGCCCAGAACTGCGTGGCCAGGGTCTGCGTGCCGGTCGGGATCAGCAGCAGCGTGGCCGTGAGCTCGGTGACCGCGGACAGGAACACCAGGCAGAACGCGGCGACCAGGCCCGGCCCGGCGAGCCTGAGGGTGACCCGGCCCAGCACGGCCAGCCTGCGCTGGCCCAGCGACCTGGCGACCTCGTCGAGGCTGACCGGCGCCCTGGCCAGCGACGCCTTGACGCCGACCAGCGCCAGCGGGAAGAACATGATGGCGTAGCAGGCGATGAGCAGCATCGACGTCCCGTACCCGAATCCGGCCGCGTAACGCTCGGTGAAATAGGACAGCGCGAAGGCGATGACCACTCCCGGCATGCCCAGGACGAGGTAGGTGCTGCGCTCGAGGAGGCGCCGCATCCGCCCGCTGTGCCGGATGGCCAGCATGGCTACCGGGAACGCCATGACGGTGGCCAGGGCCGCCGCGGCCCCGCTGTAGGCGGCGGTGTGCCCGGCGGCATCCAGCAGCGAGACGTTGGCCCCGCCGGACAGCACGGGGGGCAGGCCGTCCACGATCCAGTAGATGGCCGCCCCGACCGGGACGCCGAGCGCGAGCAGGACCAGCGCGATGAACAGGGCCAGGACGGGCCAGCGCGCCCGCCCGAGTTGCTGGGGCGGGGTGACGCGCTGGGTCAGCGGGCCCGACCTGGCGACCCGGCCCCGGCTGCGGACCAGGCCGTCGGCGGCCAGGACGAGCATGCTGAGCAGGACCAGCACCAGGGAGAGCGCGCAGGAAGCGGCAAAGCTGTAGGAGTTGAGCTCGTTGAAGATCTCCGTGGTGAAGGTCTGGTACCCGAGGATCTCGAACGCCCCGTACTCGGCCAGCAGGACGAGCGCCACCAGCAGGCAGCCGCCCGCGATGGCGCCCTTGGCCTGGCCGAGCGTGATCCGGACGAAGGTGCGGACCCGGCCCGAGCCCAAGGCCCTGGCCACCTCCTCCTGGCCGGGATCGGCGCTGCGCAGGCTCGCCGCCACCGGCAGGTACACCAGCGGGTAGACGGCCAGGGTCATCACGATGAACGCTCCGGGGAACCCCTGCGCCCAGGTCCACAGGGAGTTCCACCCGAAACTGACCACGAAGTCGGGGATCGCCAGCGGCACTACCACGAGCACCGCCAGCGCCCGGCGGCCCGGCAGGTCGGTCCGCTCGACGCACCACGCGGCGAGGGTCCCGATCACCGCGCACGCCGCGGTGACCACGACGGTGAGCCGGACGGTGTTCCACAGCAGCGAGGCGGTCAGCGCCCGGAAGACCAGGTGCGCCACCGGCGAGGCTCCTGCGCCGCGGGCCTCGATCAGCAGGAAGACCAGCGGCAGTGCGAGGATCGCGGCCACCAGGTAGCTGACCGTCAGCAGGGCCACCGGGCGGCGGGCGCGCCGCGCGGAGGGGGTGGGTGGTGCGCTCCGGCGGTCGGCCAGCGTTCCGGTCGAGGCCATCAGCGGCGCTCGCCCGTCGGACGGCTCACAGCAGTCCCGCCTGGCGCAGCAGGTCGATGGCCGTCGATCCGTCGCCGAGGTCGGCGATCGTGATCGGGTTCGGCTGGAGCTGGTTAAACGGCGTCTCCGGGGCCGAGGTGGTCACTCCGGCGGCGAGCGGGTACTCGTAGCTCTGCTCGTTGCCCGCCGCGCGCGCGATGATGTCCTGGCCCTGCTCGCTGACCAGGAACGCGAGGAACTCCTGGGCCGCCGCCTGGTGCTTGCTCGACTTCAGCACCGCCGCGCCGGAGACGTCGAGCACGTAGCCAGGGTCGTGCGGAGCGAAGTAGGCGAGCTGCGAGTGCATCCCCGACGCGCCGATCTCCGCTTTCAGCCGGTACCAGTAGTACTGGTTGATGACGCCGAAGGCCACCTGGCCGCGGTTCACCTCATCGGCGATCGTCTCGTTGTCCGGGACGATGTGACCCGCCGCGTTGGCCTTGATACCGTCCAGCCAGCGCAGCGCCGCCGCCTGCCCGTAGGTCTTGATCACCGAGGTGACGATCGGCTGGAAGTCGGTCTCCCCCGCGGCGAAGGCGAGCTTGCCCTGGTACCGCGGATCGGCGAGCTGGAGCACGCTGGTCGGAAGCTGGCCCCTGGCGATCAGCGACGGGTTGTAGATGATCACGCTGACCCGCGCGGAGACCCCCACCCAGTCCCCCTGGGGTGAGCTGTACCTGGCCGGGACGCGCGACAGGGTGCCGGCGTCCACCGGTGAGAGCAGGCCCTTGTCCTGCAGGAATTCCAGCGCGGGCGAGTTCTCCGTGTAGATGACGTCCGCCGGGGAGTGCGAACCCTGCAGCGCGATCAGGTTGGCCAAGGTGTCCTCGTCGTCGTTGCGTACGTTGACGGTGATCCCGGTCTTCTGCTCGAACGCGGACACCAGCCCGTCGGTCGTCTGCTCATGCTGGCCGTTGTAGAGGGTAATCGAGGGCCCGGAGTTCGCCGACCCGCACCCGGCGACCAGGGCGCAGCTCGCGAGCAAACCGCCGGCGAGCGCGACGGCCGCGATGGCGACCCGGCGGCGCGTCACGAGGCCACGCCCGGGCAGATCGAGTTGAGATCCGTGCTGGCCGCGGCAACCGCCTCCTTGGCGCTGGTGCTTCCCTCGCTGGCGAAGAACTGCTGATAAGCATCGGCGAGTTGACCGATGGCGGCGCGAAGGGCC
>DATJQX010000044.1:0-2297 GCA_035505275.1 Streptosporangiaceae bacterium
CTGTCATTCACGACGGGACGTCGCTGCCCCGTCCTTCAGCTGGCTCCGGGCGATGATAAGCGCACGCCAGTACGCTCGGCCCCACCCGGAGCCTGCGTAAAGCGCCTATACCACCGCGACACGCGGTCGATGATACACGGCCGTGCCGACCTCTAGGCCCGCCGGGCAAAGCCCGGCATCGGGGGGTACGGGGGGTCGTCCCCCCGGGAGATACAAGGCAAACGGGAAGCCGAGCGAAGCTCGGCAAACACAGCAAATGTAGCCCCGACCGGATTCGAACCGGCGTTACCGCCTTGAGAGGGCGGCGTCCTAGGCCTCTAGACGACGGGGCCGAGCGGAAATACCTTACCGCCTCCGAGGGAGTGCAGCCAACACGAGGCAGTCTTACGCGGCCGCGGTCAGGCGGGCCGCCGCGGCGACCAGGTCGCCGTTTCCCGCGGCCACCGAGCCGTCCGGCAGGACGGTCGTGTCCTCGAGGCCGACCCGGATATCCCGGCCCATCGCCACCGCGGCCCGCATGACATCCCACGTGGCCAGGCCGTAGCCGTGGTGCAGCTGCGGCGCCTCGATGCCTAGCCTGGTCAGTTCCGCCGAGGCTTCCGCGGCCGTCGCGACGGCCCCTTCCGGTGACCGGTCGACCGGCTCGAGCAGCACCCTGATGACCCGGTCGCCGAACGAGCTCGCGCCGAGCAGCCGGGCGTCCTCCACGGTCCAGACGCCCGCCTCGATCTCGATGCCCAGGCTGGTGAGCAGGTCGGCGAGCGCGCCGGTGCCCGGCTCGTTCAGGTTGACGGACGCGAAGTCCGGCCTGTCTCGCCCCGTCCACTGCCCGACCTGGGCCAGCCGGCGTGCGGCGTCACCGTCGACGGTCCAGATGCCGGTGGTCACGCCGACCTGCAGCCCGCTCGCCGCCCGGACGGCAGCCACCGCGGCGAGCACGTCGTCCGCGAGCAGGGTCTGCGCGCCTGACGGATCACGCGGGTGCAGGTGGACCGACTCCGCGCCGGCTTCGGCGGAGGCGCGGGCCTCGGCGGCGAGCTCGGCCGGGGTCAGCGGGACCGCCGGATGCTCGGCGCGGGTGGTGGAGCCGTTGAGACAGGCCTGAATCAGCACGCTGTGCCCCCCGGGATCGGGCCTCCCGGGATCGGGCCTCCCGGGATCGCCAGAAACGTCCGCGAAAGGGCGGAAAGCAAACGTGGCACGGAGGCCACATTAGGCCATCCGTGCCACGAAGAAAGCTGGGGTACCAGGACTCGAACCTAGACTAACAGGGCCAGAACCTGTCGGGCTGCCAATTACCCCATACCCCATGGGCGCGCTCAGTCTGCCGTACTGGCGCCGATGCAGTCTACCGAATCCGGAACCCGGTAGCGAACGCAACTGTGTGACCCCGACCACGCTTGCCGCAGGCGCCCCAGGGATAGTGATAGAAACAGCGCTATGCCCTGGTATGACATGCCGCTTGAGCGACTCCGCGAGTACCGTACCGACACGCCAGAGCCGGCCGGGCTGGACGCCTGGTGGGCCGCGCGCCTCGAGCTGGCGCGGGCGCAGGCCCAGCCCGCCACGTTCAGGCCGTACGAACCGGATGTGTACGGGCCGTTCCGGGTGATGGATGTGGAGTTCTCCGGTGCGGGCGGCGATCCCGTGCGGGCGTGGTACATCAGGCCGGCGGCCGAGCCCGCCAGCATCGTGGTCAAGTTCATCGGGTACGGCGGCGGCCGCGGCGCGCCGGCCGAGCACATGCTGCTGCCCGCGCTGGGCTACGGGGTGCTCGTCATGGACAGCCGAGGCCAGGGCGGCCGCTGGACGTTCGGCGCGACCCCTGACCACTCGACGGGGCCGGAGAACGCGCAGGTGATGACCCGCGGGATCACGACGCCCGAGGACTACTACTACACCCGGATGTTCACCGACGCGGCCCGCGCGGTGGACGTGGCGCTCGAACTCGCCGGGCCCGGCGCCGCGGTGGCGGTCAGCGGCGGCAGCCAGGGCGGCGGCCTCGCGCTCGCCAGCGCCGCGCTGCACGGCGACAGGGTGGCGGTGTGCCATGCCGACGTGCCGTTCCTGTGCGACATCCAGCGCGCGATCACGCTCGCGCCGCACGCCCCCTACACGGAGATCCCCGAGTTCCTCGCCGAGAACGTCGCGCTCATCGACACCGCGCTGAACACCCTGCGGTACATCGACTGCGCCCTGCTCGCGCGCAGGATCACGGCGACGTCGCTGCTCAGCGTCGGCCTGATGGACATCATCTGCCCGCCGTCCACGGTGTTCGCCGCCTACAACGAGATCAC
>DATJQX010000045.1:0-3735 GCA_035505275.1 Streptosporangiaceae bacterium
CTGAGCCCCCTGGACCTGAAGTTCGCTCCCAACGGGAACATCGTGGTGGCCAGCGAATGGCCGTTCGGCGCTGCTGATGCCGTGCCGAGCGTGCGCGAATACGATCCGGTTACCGGGCAGCTCGCGCGCGTCCTGCTGCCCGACCGCTCCGTCGGATTCCGCAGGCCGCGGGGATTGAGGTTCGGGCCGGGCGGGCGCCTGTATTGCGTAGGTGAAGACCACGTCGTGGCCTTCGATTTCTCCACGGGAAGCTTCGCCGGTCCCGTCGTGCACCTGCCCCGGCTCAACGGCCAGGCACTGGTGCTCGTCCCGTAGCCGCATAAATGGCCGCGACCGGTGCGGAACTGCTCAGGGTCGGCGAGAACCGCGCTCCCGTCTTACCTTTCCCGACCACATCGCGTAGCCGTGACCGCAAGGGTGAAGCGCCCGCCGGACGACACGCGGATCATGCCGTGCAGCCGGCGCTTCCCGGCTGGATGGGGCGGAGGCAGGCCGCGCCATCGTCGGCCTGACGGTCCCGGACGGCGCCTGTCCGCCGGCCCGCACCACCTGAGGCATGCTTACCGTGACCAGCCAGATGGGCTTGTGCCTGCCGCGGTCACTTGTGCTTCGCATCGTCATGGGCGCTGCGCCGCGGCAGGGCGGCGCCGAGAGAGCCGCCCAGTGTCCACAGGGAGGCGCTGACCAGCACGAGGTCCTTGAGCAGGAACTGGCCGGGCAGTACTGACAGGACCGGGAATCCGGACGCGGCGGTCACTCCGGGCGTGGTGAACAGGAAGCTCAGCGTGCTGAGGAACAGCAAGATCCCCATCGCGCTGCCGATGACCGAGATCTTCGGCGCCAGCGGCCGGATGGCGATGAGCAGTGCGGCGGCGATCTCCAGGCTGCCAAGTGTGGCGGCGAAGGCGCGCACGCTGAGGATGCTGTCAAGCCAGCTGAAGATCGGGCTGTGCGCGATCAGCGGGTGTATGGCGGCGGCCTCGTATCCGGTGTACTTCAGCGGGCCGATCCAGGCGGTCACGACAACGAGCGCGTACCTGGCCAGGTACCGGCCGGCGGTAGCTACTGGGTGTTCGGTCATCACGGCTGTGGGTGCAGTGCCGCTGCCGCGCTCACGGGGTGTCCGGGCTGCCGGCCGATGCGAAGAAGTGCGTCGTGGGCCGCTCGAGCCGCTGGTCGCAAACGAACAGGTCGACCTTTTCGTTGTAGAAGGCCACCAGTCCCGTGATGGGCTGGAGCTGGCGGGTCGGGAAGTCGTAGGCCCACGCCAGGTCGGGGTGCACCGTGTCGCCGGCGCGGACCGACCAGTACCGGCTGGTGGTGCCCTTGTACGGGCAGCTGGTGACGGTACTGCTGGGGATCAGGTGGCCGGAGTTGATCTCCGTCGGGTTGATGTAGTACCGGGTGGGCAGCCCGGTTTCGAAGACCATGACCGGTGCGGGCGACTCGGCCAGGACGATCCCGTCCAGCTCGACGCGCATCGGGCGGGTCGAGCGCAGCGCGTCGACCCGGACGTAGGGGCTGCGGGGATGCACGAACACCTGCTCGTCTTCCTCGAACCAGGCATCCAGCGCCGCCCAGTCGAACCGGACCGTGCCGGCCAGCCCCGGGACCGGCGAGTCGGTGAGCAGCCGGGCCGCGCCGGGCCGCTGGACCCTCCCGGCCCGTAGCGTATGCGCCTCGGACCCGCCGCGCCTGCTCTGCTGGGTATGGCCTTCCGGGATGAGCAGATCACGGCGCACGTCCGCGACCGGGATGTAGTACTGGGGGTAGTACGGCCACTCCCACACATACAGCGCCCTGGTGGTGTCGAGCACCTTCTCCCCGGCCAGGAAGGCCCGGATGCGGCGAGGCACCGGCTCGACATGGTTGACGGCGGTGATCGCCGCCGGATAGTCGTTCACTGCGGAACTCCCTCGGATCGTTGTGTCTCCGAGCGTGTTAGCGGGCCGGACCGCCCGGTGTCTTACCTCGCTGACGGCGGTCCGGGGCTTACGGGTTGCTGACGGCGGCATGGCCCGGCCGCTGACGGAGCCGGGACAGCCGCTCGCGGAGCCGCCCCAGGCACGTACGTGATTTCAGGAAAGATTCCGGGACGGGCCAGGTCCCGGATGGCCCGATAGCGCGGGCCGGCGTGCGCAAGGCCGGGGTCCGGGAAGCCCCGGCGGCGCGCCTCCTGCCATCTTTCCCGATCCAGATGATCACGCCGCGACGGTAAGACGGATGCCTGCCGGGGCGCTAATGCATCGTGGGAGCCTGGCGGGCGTCCCAGGCGTCCCGCGGAACCGGACCTCTCGTCGCAACCAGCCTATTAGGAGCATCATGTCGCGACAGCTCGACGGCAGGGTAGCCGTAGTCACCGGCGCGGGACGTGGCATCGGGCGTGCCACCGCGGTCGCGCTCGCGCGCGAAGGGGCAGACGTGGCCTGTGTGGCACGCACTGCATCGCAACTGGCCGAGACCGCCGCCCTGGTCCGCGCGGCCGGCCGCCGTACCCAGCAGATCGAGGCCGACATCGGCGAGCCCGGCGCGCCGTCGCTGATCGCCGCTAAAGTCCTGGCCGAACTGGGTGCCGTCGACATCCTGGTAAACAACGCCGCCACGGTCGAGCCTGCCGGGCCCACCGCCGCCGCCGGGCCGGAGGACTGGGCCCGGGCCGTGGCGGTCAACCTGACCGGCCCGGTCCGCCTGACCCTCGCCGTCCTGGACGCGATGATCGAGCAAGGCTACGGCCGTATCGTCAACGTCTCCAGCGGCATCGCCGCGGCTCCAGGCGCGAGCCCGGGCCTGAACGCCTACGCGGCCTCCAAGGCCGGCCTGGAGGCGCACAGCCTCGGCCTGGCCGCCGAGCTGGCCGGAACCGGCGTCACCGTCAACATCGTGCGGCCCGGCCCGGTCGACACCGCGATGCCAGCCTGGATCCTAGCCCAGCCGCCCGCCCGGATCGGCGCCGGACTGCACGACCGGTTCGCGGCGATGCGCGACGCGGGTCTCCTGGCCTCCCCCGACCAGCCAGCCAGAATGATCGCCGCCCTCGTCACCGGTGACACCACCGGCCAGATCGCCGCGACCCGCAACCCAGCCACGATCTCCGGCTAAACGGCCGAGCCGGCGTCGTCAGCCAACACGTGGAGTAGCTTGATGGGCATGAGGGCCTCGGGCTCGCCGCCGGAACGGGAGGCTGACGAGACGCTGGTGCCGGATGAGTGGATTCGGGCGCTGAGCGGGGGCGGGGCCGAGCGGGAGCAAGCCACGGCCCGGCTGCATGAGATGCTGCTGCGCGTCGCGCGGGCCGAAGCGCGCCGCCGCAGCGGGCAGCTGCGGATCTCCGGGCCCGAACTGGACGATCTGGCGTACCAGGCCGCCGCGGACGCGGTGCTAGCGGTCATCGCCAAGATCGGCCAGTTCCGCGGCGAGAGCCGGTTCACCACCTGGGCGTACAAATTCGTCATCTTCGAGGTGTCCGGCAAGATCGGGCGGCATTTCTGGCGCCATCCCGCGGTCCCGCTGGAGGCGGGGGACTGGGACCGGCTGCCCGACAGGTTCGGTCTCGACCCGGCCCGGGAGTCCGAGTGGCGCGACCTGGCCCGGGCACTGCGGCGGGCGGTCGAGGAGGAGCTCACCGAGCACCAGCGGCGGGTCTTCACCGCGATCTGGGTGGACGGCGTGCCGCTGGATGCGCTGGTCGCGGAGCTGGGATCCAGCCGGAATGCCCTGTACAAGACGATGTTCGAC
>DATJQX010000046.1:0-5655 GCA_035505275.1 Streptosporangiaceae bacterium
CTCAACGGCATCGAGGGCATCGACCTGGTCGACGAGGCGGCGGGCGACATCTTCGAAGACTGGGACGCCGCCCGCCCTCCGGTCGGCTAACAGGGCTAACAGCGCGGCTACCCCCAGCGCGTCCGCCGCCGCGATCCGCCCGAAGCAGATCGACTCCGACAGGTTGGCCCCGTTGGCCGGGTACAGCAGCCCGACCGCCTCGCCGAGTTCGCCTGCCGCGTAGAGCCCCGGTATCGGCGCCCCGAACGGGTCGAGCACCCGCGCCCGCTCGTCCTTCCGCGGCCCCCCGCAGGTGTTAGGCCCGCCGGGAAACATCGCGACGCAGTAATACGGCGGCGAGTCCAGCGGCACCAGCGTCTCCGGCGGCCGCCCGAACTCGTCGTCCCCTGACGCGCAGCCCGCGTTGTACCGCTCCACGGTTTCCTCCAGGCCAGGCACATCGGCGATCCCGGCCAGCTTCCCGAGCTCGCCGATAGTGTCGGCCTTCTTGATCCAGCCCTTCGCCACCTCACGGGAGTTGTCCGGGCTCCAGTCGTAGTACCCGGCCCGCACGAAACCCGACCGCAGCGAGGCCAGCGGCGCCGCGCTGAGCCGCCGCTCGTCGAACACCCAGTAACACGGGTTGCGCGGGTACTCCTGCTTGTCCGCGTCGTACTTGAGCAGTTCGTAGTAGAAGCTGTGCTTCATCTGCGCCTGCGACACCTCGTTGGCGAAGCGCCGCCCGTATTTGTCCGTGATCAGGTATCCGGGCGGGTGAATGCCGATCACGAAGTTGTAGTCCTGGCCGTCCTCCTCGAAATGGCCGATGGCCCGGCCGATCATCTGGTTCATGTGCCACAGGTCGGCGCCCGCCGCCTGCGCCATCCGGATGCCGTCGCCGGTGTTACCCGGGTTCCCGTAGAAGTACATCGGCGACGCCTTCAGGGCGTTGATCTTGATCTCGTCGTTCCACTCGTAGCCGCCGCAGGTCAGCACCACCCCGCGCCGCGCCCGGACCTCGCGCGTCGTCCCGTCGCCGCCGGCGAGCACACCGGTCACCCGGCCGGTCCCGTCCTGGACGAGCCGCACGGCCGGGCTGGCGTACCGCACCGAGATGCGCTCCCGGCTGGCCACGACGCGCCGCAGGCTGTCGAAGTACTCGGCCCCGGTCCGCCGCCCCGCCTCGCCGGTGTTCATCCCGCTGGCCAGCGCCCCGGTCGTCGGCGGCGCGCTCAGGTCCCGCACCGTGATCTCGTCGTCAGGCGGCCGCGACTGGGTCCACGCCTCGACCGCGTCCGCCCCGTCGAACTGCGTGTTCTCGCCCTCGCCCACCTTGACCAGGGCCAGGTCCGCGCCGATGCGATCCAGCCAGCCGACGAGGTCCGCGGCCATGACCGCCCACGCCCTGGACACCGCCGGCGGGATCATCCCGCCCGAGCAGCGATCCATGTACGCCGCGGCCCGCTCGACGTCGTTGACGGCCATCACAATGCCGCCCGACATGTACGTGCTCGGCGTGTGCCGGTCCGCGGGCTGCTTCTCGAGGACGATCACCGACGCCCCGTGGTCCGCCGCCGCGATGGCCGTCGCGGCGCCCGCGCCGCCGAAGCCCACCACCACGATGTCGGCTTCGTCGAAACCGGGAGAACTCATGCCGCCCCTCCATTGTCAGAAAGCACCGACTTGCCGGCCACGTGCCCGAACGTCACCGCCGGACCCAGCGTGCCGCCGCCGCCCGGGTAGGCCGACGCGAACGGATGCGCGACCACGTTGCCGGCTCCGTACAGCCCGCGGATCGGCCGGTTGCCGAAGTCGGTGATCTGCGCGTTCTCGTTGATCACCGGCCCGCCGCGGGTGCCGAACACGCCCGCCCGCACCCGGTACCCGACGAACGGGCCCTCGGTGATCGGCCCGATCGTCTGGTGGCCCGGCAGGTAGTGGATCTCCCAGGGCTTCTCGCCCCGGTGGAACACCGGGTCGGTGCCGTCAGCCGCGTGCTCGTTGTACGAGCGCACTTGCTCGGACAGCCCGTCGGCGTCGATGCCCAGCTTGTCGGCCACCTCGCGCAGCGTGTCCGCCTCCGCCCAGCCGTCGCCCTGGTCGGGGCCGAGCGTCGGCCCGCCCGCGCGCAGCCGGGCCAGGCAGTGCTTGTCGCCGATGACGTAGCTCGGGTGGTTGTCGTACTCGTAGCGGGCCGGGTCGAAGTGCGTCATGTTCCGGCCGATGTCGTTGTAGTTGAGCGTCTCGTTGGTGAACCGGCGGCCGCGGCGGTTCACGATGATCTCGCCGGGCATCTGCCCGTGCCCGCCGGACCGCATGTACGGCCGGCCGCCGTACTCCTCGCCCGAGTAGCGGACCGGGATCCAGGTCGCCTTGTCCAGGTTGGCCAGCTTGGCCCCGGCCGCCGCGGCCATGACCAGCCCGTCGCCCTCGTTCACCGGCGGGGTGGCCGGGCCGTCCCACGGCACCGCCATGAACGCGTCCCACAGGTCGCGGTTCCACTCGAACCCGCCCGAGGCCAGGATGACGCCCTGCCGGGCCAGGTACGAGACCTCCGCGCCGTCCCTGACCGCCCGCAGGCCCGCCACGCGGCCGTCGGAGACGATCAGGCTGCGTCCCCTGGTCTCGGCCACGAACGAGACGCCGTGGTTCACGCACCCTTCGATGAGCCCGCCGACCAGCGCCAGCCCGCGCAGCGCCACGCCCTTCGCCAGCCGCTCCCTGATCAGCTTGTTGATCGCGTCCGGGTCGCCAGCGGCCGTGAGCTCCTCCTCCTCGGAGTGCTGGATGGGCGGGATGCCGCCGGGGCCGGGCCGCCGCACCAGCGGTTCGAGCGCGCCAAGCCGCGGCAGCTCATAGGGCGTGGGGAACACGGTCCGGCTGGTCAGCGACGAGCCCTCCCACGGCGCGTGGTAGTCGGGCCGGCCGATGTCGGCGGTGAACGTCAGCGGCGAGTTGGCCGCGAAGAAGTCGGGGATCTGCCCGGACTCGGCCAGGAAGCGGTCGATCACCGCCTCGGACACCAGTCCCATGCCCAGCCGCTGCAGGTAGACCTTGGCCCCGGCCAGCGAGTCAGTCCAGGCCGGATCCAGCGTGTTCCCCGGCAGCCACATCCCGCCGCCGGACACCGCCGAGGTCCCGCCGAACAGGGCGGACCCTTCCAGCACGGTCACCGTCGCGCCCGCCACGGCGGCCGTCAGCGCCGCGGCCAGCCCGGCGGCACCCGAGCCGAGCACGACGACATCAGTCTCGGTCATCAGTTTCTCCCTAGGTCCAGTCCGCGGCGAGCACGTCGCCCGCGGCCCGGCTGACGATGCTGTACACCTCGGGCCCGGTGTTGATCATGGGTGAGAACAGCGGCTCGTAGACCTGCTCCTTGGTCATGCCGAACGCCCGGGCCAGCAGCAGGCTCTCCCTGATGCCGTCGCCCCAGCCGCGCATCACGTTGAAGTGCAACTGGGTATAGGGCATGACCTGCTTGGGCAGTTCGACCAGGATGTTCTCGTAGCGGTTCCGCCAGGACTTCAGCAGCCGTGGCCGGTGCTGGCGCATGAACGGCACGTAGGCCGGGATCTCGCCGATCGTCCGCAGGTACCAGTCCTCGAGCAGTTCCATCTCTCCGTCGAGCACCTCGCGCGTGGAAAAGTCCATCCCGGTCTTGAAAGCGCCGGGGTCGGGCGCCCAGCCGTCGAAGAACACCGCGGGCTCGGCCGGCTCGATCCACTCGTAGCCGTCCAGCGCCTCGGCCACCGTCTCGGAGCCGCGCGGCCCGTTGTACAGGAAGGCCACGGCCAGGCCCTCGAGGACCTGGGCCTTGGTGAACCCCATGGTCTGGTACATGTGGACGAGGTACCTGACGCCCGCCGCGTAGCCGGACATGGCGTAGGACACGAAGAAGCTGAACCCGCCGACCTTCCTGACCGTCTCCAGCCCGCCGGGCGTCCCGTCGTCGGCGTACGCCCGGTACCGCTTCAGGACGTCCGGCCGCTCGACGTCGATCCAGAAGTTCAGCCCGCGGTGCGGGGTGCCGAGCTTGTCGGCGTAGAAAGAGCGGAACCCATCGGATTCGGCGTCCGAGGTGGTCTCGAAGTCCGACAGGTCCAGTCCCCGGTTCATGTCAGCCATCAGGGGTTCTCCATCTTTTCTTCTGAACGGGCCCGGGTTTCAACTCCTGGTCCGTGACCAGTCAGCGGCCTGGCGCGCTGCGCGGCACGTCGCGGAACGCGACGTCGTTGTCGCGGCGCGCCTCCCTGGGCATGCCGAGCAGCCGTTCGCTGACCGCGTTGCGGGACATCTCGATCGTCCCGCCGCTGATCTGCCTGACCTGGCGCATGAGGAACTCCACGCCCATCTCGCCCAGTAGCTGGTCGCCGGAGTCCCAGGCCACGGCGGAGGCGCCGGCCAGCTTGAGGTTGATCGTGGCCAGCTGGGTGTTGATGAGCCCGGTCAGGATCCGTGACATGCCCGCGGCCTGGTCGTTCAGGCGCTTGGCGGCGATCCCCCGCGAGATCCGGACGCTGCCCTCCTGGCCGGCCAGCTTGAGCGCGTGCGCCTCGCCGACCAGTTGCCTGGCCACCGGGTCGTCCACGCGGCCGGCCTGCCGGGCCACGGCCAGCGGCGTCGGCGCCCACGGGTTCACCCCGCGCATGCTGCCTGCCGGGCGGATGAAGTAGTGCGAGATGCCCAGGCTCTTCTCGTGGTACATCCACCGGGTGCCGACCGTCCAGCCGCCGTCGACCTCGCCGACCCGGTCCGTGTCGGGGATGCGCAGGTCGGTCATGAACTCCTGGCAGAACTCCCGTGACCCGTTCAGCATCTCGATCCGGTGCACGTCGATGCCGGGCTGGTGGATGCGGAGCATGAACACCGACAGGCCGCGGTGCTTGGGCACGTCCCAGTTCGTCCGGGCCAGGCATAGCCCCCAGTCCGACCACCAGGCGCCGGTGGTCCAGATCTTGGAGCCGTTGAGCACCCATTCGTCCCCGTCGCGGACGGCGGTCGTCTGGGCGCCGGCCACGTCAGAGCCGCCGCCCGGCTCGGAAAGGAACTGCATCCAGATTTCCTCGCCCCGCATGATCCTGGGCAGGTGGGCCCGCTTCTGCTCTTCGGTGCCGAACTCGTAGATCACCGCGGCGCACGGGCTGAACGTGGGCACCTGGAAGCGGGCCGGGTACTCGTAGCCGACGATCTCCTCGTTGAGCACCTCCTGGTGGGCCGGGGTCAGCCCGGCCCCGCCGTACTCCCTGGGGAAGATGATCCCGGCGAACCCGCCGTCGTAGAGCCGCCGCTGCAGCTCGCGGTGGTGCGCCACCAGCGCGAGCTCCTCGTCGTCGGACAGCTGGTGGTACGGCGCCAGCCGCGGGTCGGCGGGCGGCATGTTCTGCTTCAGCCAGCTCCGCAGCCGGTGCCGGAAGCTGCCGGTGTCCTCGATGTCCTGATCAGCCATCAGCGGCCTCCAAGATGGCGGTCAGCCGTTCGCGGTGGTCGGCGACCGTCCCGTACAGCTGCGCGTCCACGGTCGCGCGGCGCAGGTACAGGTGCAGGTCATGCTCGAAGGTGACGCCGATGCCGCCGTGGAACTGCACGCACTCCTGCAGGACCTCGAGGGCGTAGGTGCCGAGGAACGACTTGCCGGCGCTGACGTACTCGGCGGCCCGGCCGGACTCCTCCTGGACG
>DATJQX010000047.1:0-12359 GCA_035505275.1 Streptosporangiaceae bacterium
CAGCGCCGCGCTGCCCTTGGTCCACGACGCGTACGCCATCTTCATCGCCGACGCTGACCCGGAATCCGACGCGCTGATCACCCGCGCGTCGACCTGGCCGCCCGCGAACAGCCGCTGAACCTCCGGGGCCCGCGCCCCGGAGAGATAGAACCTGATGAAGCCGGGCGTCACCGGGGGCGTCCCGATGATCCCGCCGTCCACGTAACTGGCCCCGCCGGCCTCGGCGATCCCGGCGATCTCGCGCGCGGTCGTCGGCGACACCGCGTTGGCGTCCACGTACACCCCGCCGAACGGCGCCACCAGCTGGGCCACCTGCCGGGCCACGTCGAGCGCCGCGTACGGCGGGCACACCGAGATGATCACTTCGGCCTCGCGGGCCAGGGCCGCCAGCCCTCCGGAGGACACCGCGGTCAGCCCGGCCGCCGCGGCTCGCGCGGCGCTGGCCGGGCTGCGTCCTTCCGGCACCCACAGCACCCGGTGTCCCGCCGCGGCCAGGCACTGCCCGACCGCGGCCCCCATCTCACCGGGATGCAGCAACCCCACCGTCGTTCTGCCCATGCCCCAATTTCACCAGGTGCCGGCGGTCGACCCGGCCGCAGGCCCAGAGACGCCCCACCGCGGTCTGGTTGCGTGCCCCGGCCTAAACGAAGGACGGTAGAGTCCGCAGTGAACAAGACGTCGCGCACTGCGAAGAGCAGGACGAGGAGCAGGAAGTGCCGAAGCTCGTTTATGACTTCACCGAAGGAAACAGGGATCTAAAGGATCTGCTCGGCGGTAAAGGGGCGAACCTGGCCGAGATGACCAATCTGGGCCTGCCCGTGCCGCCCGGGTTCACCATTACCACCGAGGCGTGCCGTTATTACCTCCAGCATGGCAGCACCCCCGAAGGCCTGGACAAGGAAATCCAGGACCACCTGGACCAGCTGGAAAGCGCCATGGGCCGCAAGCTCGGCGATCCGGCCGACCCGCTGCTGGTCAGCGTGCGGTCCGGGGCCAAGTTCTCCATGCCGGGCATGATGGAGACCGTCCTGAACATCGGCCTGTCCGACGAGTCGGTGCAGGGCCTGGCCAAGCAGGCCGGCAACGAGCGGTTCGCCTGGGACTCCTACCGGCGCCTGCTCCAGATGTTCGGCAAGACCGTCCTGGACATCGACGGCGAGCACTTCGAGCACGCCCTGGACCAGGCCAAGCAGGCCAAGGGCGTTCGCAACGACGTCGATCTGGACGCGAACGACCTGCAGAGCGTGGTCGAGCAGTTCAAGCGCATCATCAAGAGCCAGACCGGCCGGGACTTCCCGCAGGACCCCCGGGAGCAGATGGACCTGGCCATCAACGCGGTGTTCGACTCCTGGAACGCCGACCGCGCGATCCTGTACCGGCGCCAGGAGCGCATCCCCGCCGACCTCGGCACGGCCGTGAACGTGGTCGCGATGGTGTTCGGCAACCTGGGCCTGGACTCGGGCACCGGCGTGGCCTTCACCCGCGACCCCGGCACCGGCGCGCAGGGCGTCTACGGCGACTACCTGCAGAACGCCCAGGGCGAGGACGTCGTGGCCGGGATCAGGAACACCGTCCCGCTGCAGGACCTCGAGGACATCAACAAGCCGGTGTTCGACGAGCTGATGCAGATCATGCGGACGCTGGAGACCCACTACCGCGACATGTGCGACATCGAGTTCACCGTCGAGCGCGGCAAGCTGTGGATGCTGCAGACCCGGGTGGGCAAGCGCACCGCCGCGGCCGCGTTCCGCATCGCGATGCAGTTCGTCAACGAGGGCCTGATCGACAAGGACGAGGCGCTCCGCCGGGTCACCGGCGAGGAGCTCGCCCGCCTCATGTTCCCCCGGTTCGACGCCGGCACCCAGGTCACCAAGATCACGACCGGGGTGAGCGCGTCCCCGGGCGCGGCCGTCGGCAAGGCCGTCTTCGACTCCGAGCGCGCCGTCGAGCTGGCCGGCCAGGGCCAGAAGGTGATCCTGGTCCGGCGCGAGACCAACCCGGACGACCTGCACGGCATGATCGCCGCCCAGGGCATCCTGACCAGCCGCGGCGGCAAGACCAGCCACGCGGCCGTGGTCGCCCGCGGCATGGGCAAGACCTGCGTCTGCGGCGCCGACGAGCTCACCGTGGACACCAAGGCCCGCAAGTTCACCGCCCCCGGCGACGTTACCGTCAGCGAGGGCGACATGATCTCGATCGACGGCACCAGCGGCGCCGTCTACCTGGGCGAGGTCCCGGTCGTGTCCTCCGAGGTCGTGCGCTACTTCGAGGGCGACCTGCACCCGCACGCGGCCGAGGCCGACGACCTGATCCGGGCCGTGCACGAGATCATGGTGCACGCCGACCACAAGCGCCGCCTCGGCGTGCACGCCAACGCGGATAACGGGCTGGACTGCGCCCGGGCCCGCCGGTTCGGCGCCGGCGGCGTCGGCCTGGTCCGTACCGAGCACATGTTCCTCGGCGAGCGCCGCCAGCTGATCGAGGACCTGATCCTGGCCAGCACCGACGTCGAGCGCCAGCGCGCGCTGGACGCCCTCGAGCCGCTGCAGCGCGGCGACTTCGTGGAGATCCTGGACGCCATGGACGGCCTGCCGGTCACCATCCGGCTGATCGACCCGCCGCTGCACGAGTTCCTTCCCGACCTCACGGACCTGTCGGTGAAGATCGCGCTCGCGGGCGATAACGCCACCGAGAAGGACAAGGAACTGCTGGCCGCGGTGCGTCGGCTGCACGAGCAGAACCCCATGCTCGGCCTGCGCGGTGTCCGGCTCGGCCTGGTCATCCCCGGCCTGACCGACATGCAGGTCCGCGCGATCGCGCACGCGGCCGCCGAGCTCAAGCAGGCCGGCCAGGACCCGCAGCCGGAGGTCATGATCCCGCTCACCGCTACCGTGCAGGAGATGGAGATCAGCCGCGAGCGGGCCGAGAAGATCCTCACGGAGGTCGAGGAGGAGACCGGCACCCACGTGCACACGCTGATCGGCACCATGATCGAGGTGCCCAGGGCGGCGCTGAACGCGGGCCCGATCGCCCACAGCGCGGAGTTCTTCTCCTTCGGCACGAACGACCTGACGCAGATGACCTGGGGTTTCTCCCGGGACGACGTGGAGGGCGCGTTCTTCAGCAAGTACATCGAGCTGGGCATCTTCGGTGTCTCGCCGTTCGAGACGATCGACCGGGACGGCGTGGGCCGGCTGGTCGACATCGCGGTCACCGAAGGCCGGGCCGCCCGGCCCGACCTGCACCTCGGGGTCTGCGGTGAGCACGGCGGCGACCCGGACTCGGTGCACTTCTTCCACGAGGTCGGCCTGGACTACGTGTCCTGCTCGCCGTTCCGCGTCCCGATCGCCCGCCTGGAGGCAGGCCGCGCCGCGCTGGACGCCGGCGGCTCCGACAGCAGGTAGGGGAGTACTTGTCAGAGGCACCAGATAAAAAGGATCTGTGCCTAAGTACGACGCAATCGCCACGGCCCGCTGGGTGGCTGAGCCGTCCAAGCGGGCCGGGCGCAGCGATTTCGAGCGAGACCGAGCCCGCGTCCTGCACAGCGCGGGCCTGCGGCGGCTGGCGGCCAAGACCCAGGTGGTCCGGGCCGCCTCCGCCGATTTTCCGCGGACCCGGCTGACCCACTCGCTGGAGTGCGCCCAGATCGGCCGGGAGCTGGGCCGCGAGCTGGGCTGCGACCCCGACCTGGTCGACACCGCCTGCCTGGCCCACGACATCGGCCACAGCCCGTTCGGCCACAACGGCGAGTTCGCCCTCGACGAGCTGGCCGAATCCTGCGGCGGGTTCGAGGGCAACGCCCAGTCCCTGCGCCTGCTCACCCGGCTCGAGCCGAAGGTGGCCGGGGCCGGCCTGAACCTGACCCGCGCCACCCTGGACGCGACCCTCAAGTACCCCTGGTTCAGCCAGGGCCCGGGCACCAAGTACGGCGTCTACGCCGAGGACGCCGAGGTCTTCGACTGGATCCGCCGGGCCGCTCCGCCCGGCCGCCGCTGCCTGGAGGCCCAGGTCATGGACTGGGCCGACGACATCGCCTATTCGGTGCACGATCTGGAAGACGGCTTCCACGCCGGCCTGATCACCTTCAAGAACCTGAATTCTTTGACCGAACGTAACGTGGTATCACGGACCACCGCCACCACGTACGTCGGCGGTGACGCCTCGGTGGCCGAGCTCGCCGATGTGCTCGACGACCTGCTTGCCCTGGACATCTGGCCGGATTCCTATGACGGTGGCCCCGACACGGTGGCCGCGCTGAAGCACGTGACCAGCGAGCTCATCGGCCGCTTCTGCGTCGCCGCCCAGCAAGCCACACTGGCCGCACAGGGTGATGCCCCCCTGACCCACCCCAACCCGCTGACCCGCTACGCCGCGGACCTCATCGTGCCGCGCCGGCAGCGGCTGGAGTGCGCGCTGCTCAAGGGGATCACGGCGCACTACGTGATGACCCGTGCCGGGGTGATCGCGGCCCAGGCCAGGGAGCGGGAGCTGCTGGCCGAGCTGGCCCTCGCGGTCGAGTGGGGCGCGCCGCGGACGCTGGACCCCCTGCTCCGTCCGGCCTGGGCGGCCGCCGGGTCCGACTCCGAGCGCCGCCGCGTCGTCATCGACCAGATCGCCAGCCTCACCGACACCTCGGCCATTGCCTGGCATCACCGCCTGTGCGAGCCCGGCGCCTCCTAGCCCCGTCACACCACCGCCTCTCCGACCCCGGTGCGTCCCAGCCCGCTCACATCGCCCACCGCGTCGCCCCCGTGCGTCGTAGCCTTGGTCCCATGCCTACCTTTGTGATCGTCGGCGCCAGCCTGGCCGGGGCCAAGGCCGCCGAGACGCTGCGCGACGAGGGCTTCGACGGCGAGATCGTGCTCCTGGGCACCGAACCGGACCTGCCGTACGAGCGCCCGCCGTTGTCCAAGGGATACCTGCTGGGCAACGACGAGCGCGACTCATTCATCGTGCATCCGGCGGACTGGTACGCCGAGCACGCCGTCGACCTGCGTACGGGCGTCACGGTCACTCGCATCGACCGCGCCGGATCCGCCGTCGGCACCGCGGACGGCAGCACCGTGCACTACGACAGGCTGCTCCTGGCCACCGGCGCGTCGCCGCGGCGGCTGGACTTCCCCGGCTCTGACCGGGACGAGGTGCTCTACCTGCGCACGGCGGCCGACTCGGCCCGGCTGCGCGCCGCCTTCGAGGCCGCGCCGCGGGTCGTGGTGGCCGGTGCGGGCTGGATCGGCCTGGAGACCACCGCGGCCGCCCGTTCCTACGGCTGCGAGGTCACCGTGCTCGAGCCGCAGCCGGGCGCGCTGCACGAACAGCTCGGCCCCGAGCTCGGCGCGTTCTTCGCCGACGTGCACCGCGCGCACGGCGTCAACTTCCGCTTCGGCGAGCGCGCGGCCGAGTTCCGCCCCGGCCTGGTCGTCACCTCAGCCGGCGCCGAAGTCCCCGCCGATCTGCTCGTGGCCGGCATCGGCGCGGCCCCGAACGACCAGCTTCCCGCCGCCGCGGGCCTGGAAGTCAGCAACGGCGTGATGACCGACGCGGACCTGAGCACCTCGGATGAGAACATCTTCGCCGCTGGGGACGTGGCCAACTCGTTCAACCCGCTGCTCGGCCGTCGCGTCCGGGTCGAGCACTGGGCCAACGCCCTGAACGGCGGCCCGGTTGCCGCCCGGTCCATGCTCGGCCAGCCCGTCGTCTACGACCCGGTGCCGTACTTCTTCAGCGACCAGTACGACCTCGGCATGGAATGCGCGGGCCTGCCCTCACCCGGCACCTACGACGAGGTCGCCTACCGCGGCGACCCCGCCAGCGGAGAGTTCATCGCGTTCTGGCTATCCCGCGGCACCGTGACCGCCGGCATGAACGTCAACGTCTGGGACGTCAACGACGACATCCAGTCCCTGATCCGCTCCGCCCGCCCCGTAGACCTCTCCCGCCTAACCGACCCCACCATCCCCCTCCCCGACCTCTGACCCACCCTTCGCGACTCCTGCTCTCACTGGTCCCATGCGTCCCATTTGCGTGGTGGATCCGGGCTTGGCGGTTGATCCGGGGGACTCCAGGACCCGCAATCAACCACGAAGCCCGAATCAACCACGATCTTTAACGCGGACCAGCCCAATGTCGGTGCATGCCCTCACACTGATCCGCATGAAGAGTGAGCTCCCACCCACGCTCCGCAATCTTGCCCGTTACCAGTACGGGGTCGTCTCTCGTACCCAGGCCCTTCGGGCCGGGCTCACCGAGGACATGATCAAATTCAGGGTAAGAAGCGATCGGTGGCGGGTGCTCCACCCCGGCGTCTATGCGACCTTCACGGGAGCTCCCGGCCGCACAGCTCAGCTGTGGGCGGCGGTGCTCTCGGCTGGACCGGGAGCGGTCCTCAGTCACGAGACCGCAGCGGAACTGCTGAGGCTCAGCGACAAGGCGGTCGCTTCTATTCACGTGACGGTCCCTCGCCAGCGTCATGTCGCAGCGATCCGCGGCGTCATCCTGCACCGGTCCGGGCGGGCGGTCGAGGCGGTGCTGGGTGGCAGCAATCCGCCGCGAACGAGGGTCGAGGAGACCGTGCTTGACCTGACGCAGGTGGCCGCGAGCTTTGATGATGTGTGCGGGTGGGTGACGCGGGCGTTCGCGCGGGAGCTGACTGACCAGGAGCGGCTGCAGGCGGCCATGCGCCAGCGCACCAAGCTGCGCTGGCGGGCGGACATGCACGAACTTATCGTTGCCGCGGCCGGCGGGGATCATTCGGTGCTGGAGTACCGCTATGACCGGGACGTGGAACGGGCGCATGGGCTGCCGGAGCCGGTCCGGCAGGCAGCGTTCGTCGGGCCGGACGGCCGGCGGGGACGCCGGGATCGGCTTTACCGGGACTATGACGTGGTGGTGGAACTGGACGGGCGGCTGGCGCACCCGGCCGAGGACCCGTGGGGGGACAAGAACCGCGACAACGCCGCCGCTGTGGACGGGCAGCAGTCACTCAGGTACGGCTGGACGCACGTCCGGTGGCATCCGTGCGCGACCGCGCTCCAGGTCGCCGCGGTGCTCCGCCGTCACGGCTGGGACGGCTGGCCGCGGCCATGCGCACCGGGCTGTCCCGTCGGGCGCGCTCTGGCCCGCCTGCCGGTCACGGCTGGTCGGTGACGGCCGCGAGCCCGTGGGGCGGGCGGTGACAGCTGGCCTGTGACGGCAGGGAGCATGGGGGAGGTGGCGGTCACAGTCGGGCGGTGACGGCGGCTAGGACGAGGGAGGTGTCGGTCAGGTCGGGCAGGACGACATGCGCGCCGGCGGCGACGAGGTCGGCCGCACTGAAGCTGCCGGTGGCCACGCCCACCGCGCGGGCCCCGGTGGCCAGCGCGGCTTCCACGTCCAGCGGCGTGTCACCGACCAGCACGGTCGCCGCGCCGCCGAAGTCCGCTCCGTACGCTGCCCGGGCCGCCTGCCTGGCCACCGGTACCAGCTCGGCCCGGACCTCGTGGACGTCTCCGTAGGCGCCGATGCCTAGATCCAGGTGCTCGCCGAGCCCGGCGGCGGCCAGTTTCAGCGCCGCCAGCGGCCGGATGTTGCCGGTGAGAACGGATTGGTGCGCTCCGGTCGCGGCAATCGCCGCGATGGCGGCCGCCGCGCCGGTCAAGGCGCGGACGTAAGCGTGCGCGCTGCCGTCGACAGCGGCCACCTGACGGGCCAGCGCGGCGAGGAAGTCATCCACGCGTGCCCGCGGCTCGGCTACCCCGGCCAGCGTGAGCGTGTCCAGCAGGATGGCCCGGTCGGTCCGCCCGGCCTTGGGCGCGATCACGGTCAGCTCCCGTCCGAACAGGTCCCTGAATACCGTCTCGTACAAGCTGTTGCCCAGTCCGGCGGCGTTCAGCAGCGTGTAGTCGACGTCCCACAGCACCAGCAGATCGCGCACTCGCCTAGGGTAGCGGGGGTGCCAGCCGCGTCTATCCCGGCGGATCGGCCGCGCGCGGACTAGACTCACCGCGACGGGAGACCCGGGGCGGCGCCAGGGGAGGCGGCTGACCCCGCGCCACCCAAAACGTCGGCGGAGGTGGGCGATGGCTGGGCGGATCCGCGACGATGACATCGCGGCGGTTCGCGAGCGATCCCCCATCGACGAGGTGGTCGGGGAGTAGGTGCAGCTGAGGAACGCAGGCGGCGGCTCGCTCAAGGGCCTGTGCCCGTTCCACGACGAGAAGACGCCCTCGTTCAACGTCACCCCCGCGCGGGGGCTGTTCTACTGCTTCTCGTGTGCCGAGGGCGGCGACGTCATCAAGTTCGTGCAGAAGATCGACGGGCTTTCCTTCGTCGAGGCGATCGAGCGGCTGGCCGGCCGGGCCGGCATCGAGCTGCGCTACGAGCAGGGCGGCTACGTGCCCGGCCAGGAGCAGAGCCAGCGCCGCCGGCTGATCGACGCGCACCGGGCCGCCGCCGAGTTCTACGCCGAGCGGCTCCGCGGCACCGACGCGGAGCACGCCAGGAAGTTCCTGGCCGAGCGCGGCTTCGAGCTCAAGGACGCGGAGCGGTTCGGCGTCGGCTACTCGCCGAAGGCCTGGGAGGACCTGACCAGGCACCTGCGCGAGCGTGGCTTTACCGACGGCGAGCTGATCAATGCGGGCCTGTCCCGCGAGGGCAACCGCGGCGCGCGCGACCGGTTCCGCGGCCGGCTGATGTGGCCCATCCGGGACCTGTCCGGCGACGTGATCGCGTTCGGTGCGCGCAAGCTCGACTCCGACGACGACGGCCCCAAATACCTGAACACCCCGGAGACCTCGCTGTTCCGTAAGAGCACCGTGCTGTACGGGGCGGACCTGGCCAAGCGGGAGATCGCCCAGCGCAGGCAGGCGGTCATCGTCGAGGGCTACACCGACGTGATGGCCTGCCACCTGGCCGGGGTGCCCACCGCGGTGGCGACCTGCGGCACCTCGTTCGGCGAGGAGCACATTAAGGTGCTGCGCCGGCTGATCATGGACACCGACGGGGCGGCGGGCGAGGTCATCTTCACCTTTGACGGCGACGCGGCCGGCCAGCGGGCGGCGCTGCGCGCGTTCGGCATGGAGGAGAAGTTCGTCACCCAGACCTTCGTCACCGTGCAGCCCGACGGCCTTGACCCCTGCGACGTGCGGCTGGCGCACGGCGACGCGGCAGTGCGCGACCTGATCGCCCGGCGGGTCCCGCTGTTCGAGTTCGCGATCAAGGGCGTGCTCGCCCATCACGACCTGAACACCACCGAAGGCCAGCTCGCGGCCCTGGACGAGGCCGCGCCGATCCTGGGCAAGATCAAGGACAAGGGGCTGCGCGCCCGGTACGCGGTCAACCTGGACCGATGGCTCGGCCTGATGGACGAGGAGTTCGTGATGGCCCGGGTCCGGGCGCATGCGGGCGACAGCCGGCCGGGTTCGGCCACGCGGGCTCCCGGGGCTTCCCGGACCAGGGGCCGGCCGCCGGGGTCGTCCGACCCGGATGACACGCAGCTGAACGGGAACGGACACCACGAAACGTTCCGTCAAAAAAATCACGAAATCCCCTACGACCTCGGTGATCCGGTGGTCCAGCTGGAACGCCAGGTGCTCCAGCTCGCCGTGCAGCGGCCCGGGCTGTGCGGGCCGGAATTCGACGCGCTCGGCGCCGACGCGTTCACCGCGCCGGCGCACCGGGCGGTGTTCACGCTGATCGCCGCCTGCGGCGGCACGGCGGCGGGCGGGGGAACCTCGCGGCAGTGGGCGGCCCGGCTGCGGGAAGAGGCACCCAACGAGCGGGCCCAGGCGTTCGTCACCGGGCTCGCGGTCGGGCCGCTGGTGATCGCCGGCGAGCCGGACGCCAAGTACGCCGACGTGGTCCTGGCCCGGGTCGGCGAGCTGGCCGTCAGCCGCGAGATCGCCTCGGTCAAGGCCCGGCTGCAGCGCATGAATCCCGTCGAGGAGCAGGCGGTATACAACAGGACGTTCGGCGATCTGGTCGCGCTGGAGACCCGCCGCAGGGCCCTGGTCGACCGCGCCGCGGGCGGCTGAGGTCCGGTCGCCTGGTGATTATACGGTCGCGGAGCGTGCGCAAAAGTAGCGCGGACGTGACAAAATTAGGTCCCCCGTAACCATGGGTTCTTGACGCAGACTGGTCCCGTGACCCTCACGGTGCTGACCAACGGACCATCACCAGCGGATCAACTGACCGATCTCGTGGCGCTGGGACGGGAACGAGGTTCCCTGACCATGGCTGACGTCATGGTGGCGCTGGACCGCGCCGACCTTCCGCCGGAGGCCATCGACACGGCGGTACGCGCGCTGGCCGACGAGGGCGTGGACGTGCTCGACGTGCCGCGCGAGGACGACGCCGAGGCTGAGATCCGGCTGGCCGAAAAGGGAGCCGACGGCAGACGGGCCGCTACCAGCGACCTGGTGCGGATCTACCTGCGGGAAATCGGCCGGGTGCCGTTGCTGACCGCCGAGGACGAGGTGGAGCTGGCCAAGGCCATCGAGGCGGGCCTGTTCGCCGAGGAGAAGCTCGGCGGCGGCATCCCGATGCTGGGCGCCGTCCACGGCGACCTGGAACTGCTCGTCGGCGAAGGGGTCAAGGCCAAGCAGCGGCTGATCGAGGCTAACCTGCGGCTCGTGGTGTCCATCGCCAAGCGGTACATCGGCCGCGGGCTGGTGTTCCTGGACCTCATCCAGGAGGGGAACCTGGGCCTGATCCGGGCGGTGGAGAAGTTCGACTACACCCGCGGCTACAAGTTCTCCACGTACGCCACCTGGTGGATCCGGCAGGCCATCACCCGGGCCATCGCCGACCAGGCCCGGACGATCCGGGTGCCGGTGCACATGGTCGAGACGATCAACAAGCTGGCCCGGGTCCAGCGGCAGCTGCATCAGGAACTGGGTCGCGAAGCCACCGCGGAAGAGCTCGCCACCGAGATGGGACTCGAGCCGGAGCGGGTCGCGGAGATCCAGCGGATCGCTCAGGAGCCGGTATCGCTGCAGTCCCCGATCGGCGAGGAAGAGTCCGACCTCGGGGACTTCATCGAAGACGCCGACGCCGTGGTGCCCATGGAGGCCGCGGCGTTCATCATGTTGCAGGACCAGCTGGAGCGGGTCCTGGACCAGCTGGCCGAGCGCGAGCAGCGGATCATCCAGCTGCGCTTCGGCCTGACCGACGGGCACCCGCGGACGCTGGAGGAAGTCGGCCGGGAGTTCGGCGTGACCAGGGAGCGGATCCGTCAGATCGAATCCAAGACCCTGGCCAAGCTCCGCCACCCCAGCCGCGCGCAGATGCTACGCGAATACCTGGACTGACACGCGTCCTGCGGCGGCCAAGTACACCTAGTCGCCGGGGCGGGTGCCGTTCGCCGTGGTGTTATCGTCGTCGCCGCCGGAGTTCCGGCTTCGCTGCCTGCGCACCTTGCTCGCGCTGTTCTTGGCTGTCCTCGCGCTGCTCTTGGCCGTCTCGGCGATCTTCGGCATCCGCTCGGCGGCCTTCTGCCCGGCGGTCTTGGACAGCTCCGTGGCCTTGGATCCCGCGGCGCGGGTAGCCTGTCGCACGGCCGGGTGTTCGGCCGCCTTCCGGGCGAGCTTCACCATCTGCTCGTAGCGCTCGCGACCGGCCCGTGCGCCGGCCACGAAGCCGGCCGCGAATCCGGCCAGGAATGTTATGCGTCCGCGCATCTGGCACCCCTTTCACGCAGGTTCGTCCTGTGCAACATGACCTTCCCCGGTAGCACGAGCGTACTCATCGTGATGAGCGCGAGGTGAACGGGAGGTAGCTCATCGGCCGGTCGTCACATGCTCGCCCTAAGTGCGCTACCCTTATCCGGGTCGATCCCGCGTAGCTCAATCGGCAGAGCGTCCGGCTGTTAACCGGCAGGTTATAGGTTCGAGTCCTATCGCGGGAGCCAGCGTTTCCCCAGCTCAGGCCCCATTTACGTCAGCCTTTGCCCCCGTCGTGCTGTAAGCGTGCTGTAAGGCCGCGCGGGCCGTGCAGCCACGCATGGCCAGGTCAGGCCGTGCGTGTTACGCTGGGCCAGCACGACCAGCACGGGGAGAGCCCGAGCCGTCCACCGGAAGGACGTTAAAGCCCCGAGGCCACCCTGGCCGGGTTCAATAGGCAGGGCGCCGGGCCGGGACGGCGTAAAACGCCCGGCGCGCTACCGGGCGGCGATAAGCCCCGGCGCCCACCGGACGGGCGTTAAAGCCCCGAGACGACGGGCGCAAGCCCCGAGCACGGCCCACAATCCACCCTCGCAGCGGCGCGGCCTGCTCCTCATCAGGGCGGCGCGGCGCCGCCTTGGAGATGCCGCCATGCCACGCACCCGCGCGAACGGGGCCGCGCGCCCGGATCGCCGGTTCGACTCGATACCGGGCGCCGCCGAG
>DATJQX010000048.1:0-10860 GCA_035505275.1 Streptosporangiaceae bacterium
GCTCGTAGCCGCGCAGGGCCGGGACCGGCCAGCCCAAAGGCTTAGGCCCGGAGCAGTTCCCGCGAGGCTGCCATCGCGTCTTCCAGGGTGGCGGAGCCGGCTCTGAACTGGCCGAACAGGCCGTTGATCACGGGGTCAACCGCTGCCTGGTAGATCTCGGGGAGGGCACGGCGCTGTACGTCGATGACGGGCTCGGCGGCGCGGAAGTCAAGCAGCCAGCGGACGTGCAGCAGCTCGGCGAACCGGCCCGGGAGGCCGGGTAGCGGGCCGGTGACCGCCAGGGGGCGCCTGCGGGCCTGTGGCGTGTCCACCACCAGTTCCGATGCTCCCGCGTAAGGGTCGCGGCCGGCGAAGTGCACACGGGTGAACGTGGCCTGAACCGCCGCCCCCACGCACATGCAACACGGTTCGAGAGTGGTTAGCAGGACGTGGTCTTCGTAGTGGCGCCCTGGCGGGAGCAGGGCCAGCGCGTTGACCTCGGCGTGGGCGATGTGGCAGTAGGCCAGCTGGCGGCCGCCAGCTGCGTTCTCATAGCGCCGGCCGCGGCCTTCGGCGACGATGTCACCGACCGAGTCGACCACCACGGCACCTACCGGCGTCGTCCCGGCCAGGTAGCTCTGCCAGGCCTGCTCCAGGGCGCGCTGCCAAGCCCCATCCAGTTCCATCCACACATTGTGCCGGCGGAGCGGGTGCGTGTCAGATCCGGCGGCGGAGCGGGTGCGTGTCAGATCACGCGCGGGAGCGGGTACGTGTCAGATCAGGCGCGGGAGCGGTGCTCGTCAGGTTTACCACGCTACGCCGGCGGGCCCAGCTCGAGCGGCGGTCCATGCAGGAGGTGGCCCGGCAGGCGATCAGGGAGTACGTCGAGAACCATAGCCGCGCCGAACTGCTTGACCGCGTGCTTGATGAAGAGCTGCCGCGCTACGCCGAGGCCCTGGAGCGGCTCGGTCAGTGATCTTCCTGACCCTGCCCGAGTTGCTCTACGTGGCCGAGCGCACCCTCGGGACCAGGTTCGTCGTGCGCGATTACGGCTTGCTCGAGGCCGCCCTCGCCCGTCCCCAGGCGACGGCTTTCGGCAAGGACGCCTACCCGGCGCCCGACGCCAAGGCCGCCGCCCTGCTGCACTCGCTGGCCCGTAATCACGCCCTGGTGGACGGTAACAAGAGGCTTGCGCTGGCTGCGGTAATCGCGTTCTACGGCCTCAACGGCCGGCGGCTCACCCTGACCGACGACGGTGCCTACGACCTCGTGATCCGGGTGGCCGCCGGACAGCCCGACCTAGTGGACGACATCACCGCGATGCTCCAGCCCGCCACTGAATCACGGGGCTGACCGGGGCTGAACTGCCGCAGGCTGAACCATCAGCTGTTGTGCTTGATGAACCAGTCCATGAGCAGTTGGCCGGCGCCCTGGCCGGGCTGGGGCTCGGAGTTCTGCAGGCAGCTATAGGTGCGCGGGTTGATGGTGGTGGGGTCGCCCATGTTGTCCCAGGACTTGATCAGGTAGCCCGGCTGGAGCTGGTAAGCGTCCAGGCCGATGCCGTGCTCGTACAGGTAATTCAGGAAGGCGGGAATCATCGTGGGCGCGTCGGGCCAGCAGGAACCCGGGGCCGGGCGGTAGGACTTCTGCCGATCCGGCTCGTAGTTCGTCCACTCGCCTTCCACCACCGGCCCGATGCCGTCGACGACCAGGTAGCCGAACTCGGCGTACCAGACGTTCGGGTTGATCGCGCCTATCGTGTGGTGGTTGGCGTACACGACCCCGCTGACGTGCAGCTGGGCATGCTCCTGCACCATGCCGGCGAAGCCGAGTGAGTAGCGCGGGCCCTCTACCCAGAACAGGTTCCGCGCGCCGAGGGTATCCCGTACGTAGGCGGCCAGCTGTGCCATCCCGATGGGATAGCTTACGCCCGCGAAGGTGCCGCCGCTGTGCCACAACCCCCACTTCTCGGCCAGTGACATGCCGGGGTGATACATCCGCGGCTCGTTGAATAGGTCGAAGACCACCTGCGGGTCCTTGCCGTAGAGGGCAGCCATGTCCTTCCACCAGGTCTCGGTGGTCAGTGTCGGGCCCCGCTGGAAGAGGGAGTCTTCGTTCGGCGCGAACTCGGTCGAATCGTTGAGCACCACGACCAGCCCGTCGCTCTCGGCCTCCGAGACCTCGGCCTCGATCGCCTTCAGGTACTCCTCGTTGAAGCTGGTCCCGTTCGGTCCGATGAGGTTGTCCTGGTCCAGCTGGAGCCGGACCGTGTTGGCGCACCAGTCGTCGGCAATCGCCGCGATCTTCTCCAGGTCCAGGCTGACGAAATCCGCCCAGTGCGGTCCCTGCATATCGGGCACCGTGATCCCGTACGAGACGAACAGCTTGCCGTCCGCGCCGAGCACCCGGGTCCCGTGCACGGTGAAGGGCCCGACCGCCTTGCCGCACGACTGCGGGGCTGGCGGCTGGGCACCGACCACGGGCCCGGCCAGGTTCCCGGCGGCCTGCCCCAGGGCTCCGCCGATGACGGTCACGGCTTCGCCCACCACCGTCACGGCCCCGAGCACCATGACCAGCGACAGCACCACGACAAGCAGCACGCCCGGCCAGCCGCGCCGCCCGCCAGGGCGAGCCGGTCCTGGTGTCACGGGAAGATCTCCATACGGGTCGTTCAATGGGGCTGGCTACGGGTGCCGGCCACGCGCCGTGATCATATCGTCTTGGTAACGCCGGGCGTGCGGAGTTGCCATTCTAGGGTCCGGCTTACCCCCGCCCGGCCCGCTTGCCGTTCACGTCTGCGCTCCGTTAGTTCCTTACCCGACGCATTCGCGTCGTCACGGATCAGCAGCCGTTAATCGCGCCCGCGCCGGGTACCGAGTTCAGGCCCGGGGCGGGGGCCAGGCCGAGCTGAGCCGGACTGACCAGCCGGGATGCCGGAATCGTGATGGTATGGGAACCGGCGGCGGCAAACGGATGAGGAGGCTGGCGATATTCATCCAGATAGCACGCGACGAGGGCCGCGAGCGTTTCCTGGCCCGCGGCGTTCGGGTGGAACGAGCCGCCGTTGACGGAGACGGGAAAAGTAAGGTACGGCTTTATGGAATTCGTATACTGGCCGCTGGATCCGCATGGCTCATGGTGGTTCCAGATCGCGTCGGGTGAAACGAACTCGATCCCGGCGGCGACGGCTTCCTCGTAGGCGCGATCGTTGAATTCGTCTTGCAGGGTCCTTAGGCCATCCCGTTCGGTAACGCTCAAGCGGTTCAGTATGCTCGCGCATAGCGGCGGGTAAAACGGGAAGCCGGGCGCGGGCTGATCCGGGAACAGATACGGATAGCCGACGACGATGATGCGAGCATTCGGGAAGTCGTGCCGCAGGGCGGTGAAGATCACCGCGTCGGAATTCCCGATTGCCTCGATCGTCCCCGGGCCCCACTGGGTCAGCAGTAGCCCCCGCGGAACGGGCGTCGCCGTCAGCTCCTGGACGCCCGCGGGCGGGAATTCCTCGTCCGCGCAATCTCCGGAGATCAGGCAGGTCTCGACGATGTCGGAGAAGATGGCGTCGTTGCCGCCGATCGTGATCGTGACGAGGCCGACCGACGGCTGGACCGTCCCGCTGACCTGCGGCGGGATCAGCCCGGCCGGGGTGTAGGTCCCGCCGAGAATCTCGCCCGTCAGGATTCCGGAACACGCGCTGAAGGTGAACGTGGCACTGGGGTCTTGCTTGTGCAGGAGCGCGAACAGCAGATCCGGGTAGGCGGAACTCACCGACCGGTCGCATTCGGTCGCGATCGTGTCCGGGGCGTACGGCGGCAGGCCCAATCCCGCCGAGTAGGAATCCCCGAGGGCGAGATAGTCGCCGGAAATGCCCGTCAGCGCCGCGGGCAACGGGTTTCCCTCCGGCACCTCGGAGTTCTCGAACCAGGCCGAAAGGCCCAGGTACCCGATCGCCACGGCCACCCCGAGCGCGGTGCCGAGCAGGATCGACAAGGGCGTGAAGGGCTCCCAGTCCTCATCGGCAGGGGCCAGCTCGTCGTGGTGCGGCCAGAGCGCCCGCGCCGACCGCAGGAACGGCAGGGGCAGCGGGCGCCACACGGACCAGGCGCCTACCGCGACGGCGGCCAGCGCCAGGATGAGGAAGCCCCAGCGGGAGAACCCGGTGGTCGAGGAGAACAGCCACCAGGCGAAGCCCGCGTCGGCCGCCGCCAGCACGACCAGCGCGACGGCCATGACGATGTGGTCCGCCAGGCCGAGACGGCTCCACGTGGGGTGCCGCCATTCGATGACCGCGCCGCCGGCGAGGGTGCCGAGGCCGAGGTTGACCAGGCCGGCGAGCAGGAAGCCGAGCACCCACTCGATGTTCGTCCCGCTGAGCGGAGGCTGGCCCAGGGCCGCCCAGAACGTGACGACGAACAGGACGATCGCCGCCGCGGCCAGGTAGATGACCTGGAGCGGGTGCCATTCCGGGCTGCGGCGGGCGCTCGCGGCCGGGCCAGACGGTGCCGGGCCGGACGGTGCCGGGCCAGACGGTGCCGGGCCAGACGGTGCCGGGTCCGGCCGTGCCGGGCTGTCCATATCGGTCAGCCTCCCCGCCACTGCGGCTCGCGGCCGGCGTTGAACGCCGCGTGGAACTCCGCGTAGTCCTGCCCCTTCATCAGCAGCGCCTGCGTCATGGCCTCGAGCTCCAGGGCGGCGGACAGGCTCATGTCCTGCTCCCTGGCCAGCAGCGCCTTGGTCTGCGCGTAGGCCTGGACCGGCCCGGACGCCAGCCGGCCCGCGAGCGTGCCGACCGCCTCGTCGAACCCGGCGTCCTCGACCAGGGACGAGATCAGCCCGATGCGCATTGCCTCGTCGGCGGAGATCGTGTCGCCGAGCATGAGCAGGCGCGTCGCGTGCCCAAGCCCGACTAGCCGCGGCAGCAGGTAGGCGGCCCCCATATCCCCGCCGGACAGCCCGACCTTGGTGAACAGGAACGCGAACCGCGCGGCGGGGGTGCAGACCCGGAAGTCGGCCGCGAGCGCGATCACCGCCCCGGCCCCGGCCGCCATGCCGTGCACCGCCGCGATGATCGGGACCGGGCATTCGCGCATGGCCTTGATGACCTCGCCGGTCATCCGGGTGAACGCCAGCAGCTCGTCCGGCGCCATCGCGAGGGTAACCCCGATGATCTCGTTGACGTCCCCGCCCGAGCAGAACGCCCGGCCGCTCCCCCGCACGACCAGCACCCGCGTGTCGCCGCGCTGCGGGAGCTCGGCGAGCAGGTCACGCAGATCGGCGTACGCTTCGAAGGTAAGCGCGTTGAGCTTGTCCGGCCGGTCCAACGTCAGCGTGCCCACGCCGTCGGTCACCGAGAACCGGAAGTGCCGCCACTGGCTGGTCAGCGGGGCCGACGCTCGGAACGGGCTCATCTCGCGCTCCAGGTATTGCGGACTCTTGACTGTCGTCACAGAAGATAAATACTGGTGATCAACCCTACGGGACCTACGGGACACGAGGAAGTGCGGCCAGATGCGGCTCTCCCCTTCAGCGCACGTCGACACCTTCTGCCGGGACCGGCTGCCCCCGCAGGACCAGTGGCCCGAGTTCCGTTACGACCTGCCCGAGCTAAGCTACCCCGAACGCCTGAACTGTGCCGCGGAACTCCTGGACGCCACCACCGCCCGCCTGGGCGCGGACCGCCCTTGCCTGCGTTCCCCCGCCGAAACCTGGACCTACGGCGAGACCGTCCGCCGGACGAACCAGCTCGCTCAGGTGCTGACCGAGGACTTCGGGCTCCGCCCCGGCAACCGGGTGCTGCTCCGCGGGCCGAACAACCCCTGGCTCGCCGCGGCCTGGATCGCGGTGCTCAAGGCGGGCGGGGTCGCGGTCACCACGATGGCGCTGCTGCGGGCCAGGGAGATCGCCACCATCGCCGGGCTGACCGAGCCGAGCCTGGCCATCTGCGACCACCGCTTCGCCAGCGACCTGGCCGCGGGCGCGCCTGACCTGATTGCGCTGCGCTACGGCGGGGACGACCCGGGCGACCTGATCGCCCGCTGCGCCGCCAAGGACGGCGTGTTCACGGCCGTCGAGGTCGCCGCCGACGACGTGGCGATCCTCGCCTCCACCTCGGGCACCACGGGCCAGCCGAAGGTGGCGATGCACTTCCACCGGGACATCCTCGCCACCTGCGACTCGTTCTCCGCGTACCTCATCAAGCCGAACTCCGGCGACGTGTTCACCGGCTCTCCCCCGCTCGGGTTCACCTTCGGGCTCGGCGGGCTGCTGCTCTACCCGCTGCGCGCGGGCGCGTCGACGCTGCTCGTCGAGCGGATCACCCCGGCCGAGTGGCCTGACGTGATCGCCGCGCACGGCGTGACCGTGCTGTCCACGGCGCCAGGCGCCTACCGGGCCATGGTCGCGACCGGGAAGGCCGGCTCGCTCAAGACGCTGCGCCGGTGCATCTCGGCCGGCGAGCACCTGCCGAAGTCCGTCTGGGACGACTTCCACGACGCCACCGGGATCGCGATCATCGACGGCATCGGGTCGACCGAGATGCTGCACATCTTCATCGCTTCCGCGGACGACGAGATCCGGCCGGGCTCGACCGGGCGGGCGGTCCCCGGGTACCGCGCGGAGATCCAGGACGAGGACGGGCGCGCCGTGCCCGACGGCGAGCCCGGGCGCCTGGCCGTCCAGGGTCCGACCGGCTGCCGCTACCTGTCGGACCCGCGCCAGAAGACCTACGTCCAGCGTGGCTGGAACATCACCGGCGACACTTATCTCCGCGACGCTGACGGTTTTTTCTGGTTCCAGGCGCGCAGCGACGACATGATCATCTCCTCCGGGTACAACATCGCGGGGCCCGAGGTCGAGGAGGCTCTGCTCGGCCATCCGGACGTGCTGGAGGTCGCCGTCGTCGGCGCCCCGCACTCCGAGCGCGGCATGATCGTGCAGGCGTTCGTGGTGCTGCGCGACCCGGCGGCCGCCGGCCCGGACAAGGCGGCCGAGCTCCAGGACTACGCCAAGGCCTCGATCGCCCCGTACAAGTACCCACGAGTGGTCGAGTTCGTGACGGAGCTGCCCAAGACGATCAGCGGGAAGACCCAGCGCTACCGCCTGCGGCTGCTCGCGGAGGAGCAGGTGCGGGCAGAGCACCAGGACTCGCCCCGCTAGCGCGAGGGAGAAACCACCGCTCGTTCGGCTGAAAAGATCTTTTTATGCCGAACGGACCGTGCTGCGCGCGCCAGGGCCGGAGCACGGCGCAGGTGGGGTCAGGTACTCGGCTTGGGGGGCTCGGGGGTCGCGCAGCTGATCGTCGGGTCCAGGCCGAGGTAGTTGAGCGGGCCCGAGATGATCGTCAGCGCGATCGTGGCCCCCTGGCTGCAGTCGAGCTGACCGCCGAAGTCGCCACGCTGGCCGGCCGCCGCGGCCCCGATGACCAGCCAGATCAGCAGGATCACCGTGCCCTTGCTCATATCACCTCCGCCGGCGGGAGCACATACCCGGCCATAAGCCTTGGCTCGATCCTAGCTCGCGCATAGTGCCCGGGAGCTCGCGCCGCGCCGTCAGCCGAGGCCGAGAAAGGCCCGGACGGCGGTCTGGTACGGCTCGCGGTCGTAGCTGGCGACGTAGGCGCTGGCGGTCCGCACCGGGTCGCCGAAGAAGTAGTACTCGTACAGCGCCTGGCGGCCGGCGAAGGCCGAGATGCAGGTATCCCACACCAGCCGGAACAGCCGGACCCGCTCCTTGCCGCCCAGCGTGGCGGCCTGGAGGTAGGTCTCGATGTCTTCGGCCGCGGGGCCGGTGACGTCGGCGTGGGTGGGCGTGGCCATCAGGCCCGAGGCGCCGAGCTTGCGCAGGATCTCGGGGAACCGCTGGTAGAGCTTCGGGTACAGGATGCGGGCCGTGTTCAGCGGCGGCCAGGCCGGGGTGAGCACGCCGAACTCGTTCACCGCGGCGTCGGCCTCGGCGGCCCGGCCGAACGCGCGCAGCGACTCCAGCGTGGTGATGACCTCCGCGATGTCGCCCTGGACGTGCTGGAACTGCTCGATCCCGATCGCCTGGGTCAGCAGGCTGACCAGGCCGAGGATGTACTCGGTCTTGGCCGTCGTCCTGGCCACCACCTGGTGGGTCATGTGCACCACGGCGGAGGTGCTGGAGTAGAAGCCGTTGCACAGGTCAGGGTCGCCGAGCACGAAGCACCGCTCGTAG
Source organism: Streptosporangiaceae bacterium (assembly GCA_035505275.1). GTDB lineage: Bacteria > Actinomycetota > Actinomycetes > Streptosporangiales > Streptosporangiaceae > Palsa-504. The sequence continues at coordinate 8,173 of DATJQX010000048.1, forward strand.
GGCACGTGCACGTCGTCGAAGACCACCACGGCGTCGGATTCCTCGAACCTTGAGCCGAGCGGGTGATCGTGCCGGGGGCGGCCGTAATCGAGCGGCTCGCGGGCCAGGTAGCGAAGGCCGGGCGCGTCGTTCGGGATCGCGCAGGCGAAGGAGTACGGCTTGTCCTCCGGTGTGGCGCGCAGCACCGAGGAGGGGAACACCAGCAGCTCGTCGGCGAACGGGCCGATGGTGGCGAGCATCCGGGCGCCGCGGATGACCACGCCGTTGTCGTCCTCGCGGACCACGTGCGCCATCAGCGAGCCCCCGGCCTGCCGGCTCGCGGGCACCGCGCGGTTGGCCTGCGGCGGGATCAGCGTGTGCGTGCACAGCAGGTCTTCCTCGCGGACCTTCTCGTAGTAGTTCTTGATGTTATGGCCGAAGGCCGGGTCGGCCTGCGCGAACCACTCGTGCGCCGCGCCGAGCGCCATCAGCGCGCTGTTCAGGTAGTCACCGGTGCGGCCAAGCATGCCGAACGAATGATCGGCCCACAGCTTGAACGCCTTCCGGCGTGCGACCAGGTCCTCGGGCGTCTTCGGGACCAGGAACGACGTGGCGACCTGCTCGCCCGACGTAGGCGAGGGGTAGGTGAGCACGTCCCGGAAGGCGGGGTCGTGCTGCATGTCGTATAGCTCGGCGAAGCTGCGGACGACGTTGCGGAAGGCGGGATGGTCGGCCACGCCCCCGGTCAGCGTCTCGCCGCCGATCTCCACGTGCACCCGGGCGGCGGCCAGCCGCGCCAGGAACTGTCCGCCGCTGCGCGCCGCCATACCCGGGAAGGTACCGTCTGGTCATGGGCGGTCGTCAAGCGCTGGCGCGTCGGGTGACCGACGTGCTCGAGCCGACGAACTGGCTGATCGTCACCGCGGTGGCGGTCGGCTGGCACGCCGGCGGGCGCGCGGGCCTGGGGTGGGGGCTGCTGGCCGCGCTGTTCGCCGGCGTGCTGCCGGCCGTGTTCCTCTCCTACGGCGTCCGGCGCGGGCTTTGGAGCGACCGGACCGTGGGCGCGCGACGGCCCCGGCTCGTCGTGCTGGGGTTCATCACGGCGTCGGTCGCGGCCGGGCTGGTCCTGCTGATCGTGCTCGGCGCGCCGCGGCTGCTCACCGGGTACCTGGCCTTCATGCTGGGCAGCGTCGCGGTGCTCGCGGCGATCACGTTCGCGTGGAAGATCTCGATCCACTGCGCGGTCGCGTCCGGCTCGGTGGCCATCCTCGCGTTCACCTTCGGGCCGCTGGTCCTGCTGGCCTACGTGCTCGTGGCGCTGCTGTGCTGGTCCCGGGTGGCGCTGGGGGATCACACGGTTTCGCAGGTGATCGCGGGCGCCGCGCTCGGCGCCGGGGCCGCCGCCCTGGCCTACGCGACCTTGGCGTCGCTTGGCTGGGCCGCCGGCTCGGCTTCCTCCTGGTAGTGGTACTTGCCGCCGCGCAGCCATGACATCCCCGCGGCGGCCAGGCAGGCGCCGATGGCGAAGTCGAACGCGGTGTGCAGCCCGCTGGCGAACGGGCCCGAGATCAGCGCGGGGAAGAAGCCCCGGCCGGTCAGCACGGCCGCCTGGCCCGCGGGCAGGTGGGCCAGGACGGCGGGCCCGACCAGGTGCTGGATGGGGCTGTAGCCGAGGAAGGCGGAGAACAAGATGGACACCGGGGGCAGGTGCGCCGCCGTGTTCGCGACCGTGCCCGGCACGCCGTGCGCCACCAGGCCGTGGTACAGCGTGACCGGCAGCGTCGCGGACAGCCCGACGATCATCAGCGTGAAGAAGATCCCGATCGACAGGACCTGCGCGCTGTTCTGGAACGTGCTGGTCATCCCGGAGCCGACGCCGCGGTGCTGGGGCGGCAGGCTGTTCATCACGCCCGCGCGGTTCGGGGCGGCGAAGGTGCCCATGGATATGCCGTTCAGCAGCAGGATGAGGGCGAACTCCCAGAACGGGAAGTTGATCGGCAGTAGCTCAAGGAGCAGGAACGACGCGGCGGCCGCGATCATCCCGCCGGTGGCGAACGGCCGCGCGCCGAAGCGGTCGGACAGCAGTCCGGAGAGCGGCCCGGCCAGCAGGAAGCCCGCGGTCAGCGGAAGCATGTAGATCCCGGCCCACAGCGGGGTCTGGCTGAAGCTGAAGCCGTGCCGCGGCAGCCAGATGCCCTGCAGCCAGATGATCAGCATGAACATGAGCCCGCCCCGGCCGATGGCGGACAGCATGGACGACAGGCTGCCCGCGGTGAACGCCCTGATCCTGAACAGGGACAGCCGGAACATCGGGTCGGGGGCCCGGCGCTCCACCAGGGCGAAGGCCGTCAGCAGGACCACCCCGCCGGCCAGCGAGCCGTCCACGAACGGGCTGGTCCAGCCCATCGTGGAGTGCCCGTAGGGCTGGATGCCGTAGGTGATGCCGATCATGATCGCGATCAGGCCCAGGGCGAACGTCACGTTCCCCGGCCAGTCCAGGCGCGCATTGCCCCGCCGCGGCACCTCGCGCAGGCTGCGGTACGCCCACACCGTGCCGAACAGGCCGACGGGGACCGACACGAGGAAGATCAGCCGCCACTGGATCGGGGCGAGCACGCCGCCGAGGACCAGGCCGAGGAACGAGCCGCTGATCGCGGACACCTGGTTGATGCCGATCGCCATGCCGCGCTGGTCCGGGGGGAACGCGTC
>DATJQX010000049.1:0-10139 GCA_035505275.1 Streptosporangiaceae bacterium
CATCTTCTCCCCGGACACCCCGAGCAGCCCGTTGTGCATCCAGTAGCGCGCGAAGCCGTCGCCCGCGGCGCGGGACTGGGCGATCTCGTTCTCGTGGTGCGGGAAGATCAGGTCCATCCCGCCGCAGTGGATGTCGAAGGCGGGGCCGAGGTACTTGGTGGACATGGCGGAGCACTCCAGGTGCCAGCCCGGCCTGCCCGGTCCCCACGGGGTCTCCCAGCAGGGCTCGCCGGGCTTGGCGCCCTTCCACAGCGTGAAGTCGCGCAGGTCGCGCTTGGCTCCCTCGTCGACGTCCTCGGCGGCCCGCATCTGGTCAAGGCGCTGCCCGGAAAGCGCGCCGTACTCGGGGTAGGAGAGCACGTCGAAGTACACGTCGCCGGCCGAGGCGTAGGCGTGGCCGGCGTCGATCAGCCGGCGGATCAGCACGATCATCTCCGGGATGTGCCCGGTGGCACGCGGCTCGATGTCCGGCGGACGGCAGCCGACCGCGTCGTAGGCCCAGGTGAACGCCCGCTGGTTCCGCTCGGCGAGGATCCAGGACGGGACGCGCTCGGCCTCGGCCTTGCGCAGGATCTTGTCCTCGACGTCGGTGACGTTCCGGCAGAAGGTCACCCGGTAACCGCTGGCCTCCAGCCACCGGATCAGGACGTCGAAGCACACGCCGGACCTCAGGTGGCCGATGTGCGGCGGCGCCTGCACCGTGGCGCCGCACAAGTACACCGACACTTCTCCCGGCGCCAGCGGCGTGAACTCGCGCACCGCGCGCGCCGCGGTGTCGTGAATCTGCAATGTCACGGTGTAAGGCTAAGGGATAGCAAACACAAGGGCAGTCGCGATCGCGGCGATACCCTCGCCGCGGCCGGTCAGGCCGAGGCCGTCGGCGGTGGTCGCGGACACGCTGACCGAAGCCCCGGACAGCGCCTCGCCCAGCACCTTCTCGGCCTCGGCGCGGCGCGGCCCGATCCGCGGCCGGTTGCAGATCACCTGCACCGCGACGTTGCCAACCGCGAATCCCGCCTCGCTGACCAGCCGGAACGTCTCGCGGAGCAGCGAAACCCCCGACGCGCCGGCCCACTGCGGACGGGACGTGCCGAAGTTCTCGCCGAGATCGCCCAGTCCGGCCGCCGACAGCAGGGCGGTGCACACCGCGTGCGCGGCCACGTCACCGTCCGAATGCCCGTCAAGCCCGGCCTCGCCCGGCCAGTAAAGACCGGCCAGGTGCAGGTCACGCCCGGGGGACAACGGGTGCACGTCAACGCCGATCCCAACCCGGGGAACCCCGGCCTGCGGGGCATCCGGAGGCACCGGATCAGGCCCGCTCAGCGCGGCCGGCTCAGCTGGCCAGGACCTCGTCGAGCAGGGCCTCGGCCTTGTCTTCGTTGGTCTTCTCGGCCAGGGCCAGCTCGCTGACCAGGATCTGCCGCGCCTTCGCGAGCATGCGCTTCTCGCCAGCGGAAAGGCCGCGCTCCCTGTCGCGCCGCCACAGGTCCCTGACGACCTCGGCCACCTTGTTCACGTCACCGGAAGCGAGCTTCTCCAGATTGGCCTTGTAGCGCCTGGACCAGTTCGTCGGCTCTTCTGTGTGCGGCGCGCGGAGCACCTCGAAAACCCGCTCAAGCCCCTCGGCGCCTACGACGTCCCGGACGCCGACGAGCTCGGCGTTGTCCGCGGGCACGCGTACGGTCAGGTCACCCTTATCTACCTTGAGGACTAGATAGGTCCTATCCTCGCCTTTGATGGTGCGAGTCTCGACCGCTTCAATACGAGCAGCCCCGTGGTGAGGATAGACGACGGTATCGCCGACGTTGAAAGTCATGTGGCAAGTACCCCTTCCGCTGAAGGCCATCTTACCACGTCAAGCGGTGTCGATAAAACGGGCTTCGCGGTGAATATGCAGGTCAGTACCGCAATAGCCGGTCCGCGCCGCCATCATTCAGCGGCCGTGCCAGGGCTGGCACCGCCACTTCAGCGCTCACGACGTTGATCACAGTCTACCCGAGAGAACCGAACAAAACGGGCCTGTTTCCGGTTGACGGAGTGTCGGCTCCCCGGGGCGGCGGCCCATAATGGATACCTAGGATCCGATTCGCGTGGAGGTGACGGTGAATCCTGGGTGGGACGAGCCTCCGCTCGACATCCAGATCCCCGATGACGCGCGCGAGCTCGACCGGGACGTGCTCGCCTACCACCGGGAGCTGCGCGCGCGGCGCCGGCGCAAGAGGCTGCGCCGGCTCAGGTCGCCGTTCGCCGGGCAGGGGACCATCCTGCCGCTGCTGGCCAGCATCCTCGCCGTCTGCCTGGTCGCGGGCGCGATGCTCTCGGTCGCGACGTTCAGCCCCGCGACCGCGCCGGGGACCCGTCCCCACCCGACCGCGGCGGCCTCGAGCACCGCACCGAGCCCGCTGCGCTCCTCGGCTTTCGCGGCCACGGCCACCGGGTCCTCGACCCGCTCGGTCCGGTCGAGCCCGTCAAGGGGAAGGGCCAGCAGCTCCCTCACGCCCACGGACCACTAGACCCCGCGTCAACGGCCTGCGGCCTGGCCGCTACGATTTCCTCCGTCCCGAAACGCGATCCAGGGAGGCCTTACGGTGACGCGCTGGAACCGCCGCTTGCTGCTCGGCGCGATAGCCGTGCTGGTCCCGGTCCTGGCCGGATGCGAGGCCGGCTTCAACGCGCCCACACTGCAATTCCACCCCGCCGCCACCGGGGCGGACGAGACGGTGAACGGCGTCACCATCGACGATGCCTTCATCCTCGGGCCCGCGCTCAACTCCACGCTGCCGGTCGGCGGGCAGGCCGCGGTCTTCCTCACCCTGAGGGCCGCGAGCAACGACCAGCTGACCAAGGTCACGGCGCAGGGGGCGAGCTCGGTGCAGCTCGTCACCGGACCGGTCGCCCTGGCCGCCAACCAGGTGGTGGACCTGAGCGGCCCGCAGCCGCAGATCGTGCTGACCGGCCTGACCAGTCCGCTGAGCGGCGGGCAGACGGTCAACCTGACGCTCCAGTTCGCCGACGCCGGGGACATACAGATCACGGTGCCCGTCGAACCGGCCGCTTACGACTACACGAGCTATTCGCCGCCCGCCCCGCCGCCGAGCCCCACGCCGCCGGCGACGCCGTCCGCCTCGCTCACGGGTTCGCCGAGCGCCACGCCCGCGGCGTCCGCCAGTGCCTCGGCCACGTCGTAGCCCAAGACAAGCACCAGTACTCGTTCGGCAGATCAACGGCCTGCTATATCCAGAACGGATCGTGTGTTACCTGGTCAGGCCGCTGACTCGAACTTGTAGCCAAGCCCTCGGACGGTCACGATGTGCTGCGGGCGCGCGGGGTCGGCCTCGATCTTGGCGCGCAGCCGCTTGATGTGCACGTCCAGGGTCTTGGTGTCCCCCACGTAGTCCGCGCCCCAGACCCGGTCGATGAGCTGCATCCTGGTGAGGACCCGGTCGGCGTTGCGCAGCAGCACCTGGAGCAGCTCGAACTCCTTAAGGGGCAGCTGCACCGTGCTGCCCCGCACGGTGACCACGTGCCGGTCGACGTCCATCCGCACCGGGCCGGACTCCAGCGCCGACTCCGCGACGTCGTCGGGCTCGCCGCGGCGCCGCAGCACCGCGCGCATCCTGGCGACCAGCTCGCGGGACGAGAACGGCTTGGTGACGTAATCGTCGGCGCCGAGCTCCAGGCCCACCACCTTGTCGATTTCGCTATCCTTGGCGGTCAGCATGATCACCGGCACGTTCGACTTCTCCCGCAGCGACCGGCACACCTCGCTGCCGGGCAGGCCGGGCAGCATCAGGTCGAGCAGGACCAGGTCGGCGCCGGTCCGGTCGAACGTGTCAAGCGCGTCCGGGCCCGTCGAGCAGACGGCGACCTCGAACCCTTCCTTACGGAGGAGATAGCTGATCGCGTCGCTGAACGAGTCCTCGTCCTCAACTACCAGCACACGTGTCACTTGAGTCCCTCCTGCGTTCGCGGGTTCATGCCACACCCGTGCTGGCATGCTCGGTACGCAGCGGAATGAAGAGGGTGAAGGTCGATCCCGCACCTTCCACGCTGCGCACGGTCACTCTGCCGTTGTGCGCCGCCATCACGTGCTTGACGATGGCCAGCCCGAGACCGGTCCCCCCGGTCGCGCGCGACCGGGCCGGATCGACGCGGTAGAACCGCTCGAAGATCCGCTCGAGGTCGCGTTCGGGGATGCCGATCCCCTGGTCACTCACGCTCAGCTCGGCGTTGCCCTCGCTCGCCTTCTTGGTGCTGACGACCACCTTCGTCCGTTCTGGGCTGTAGGCGACGGCGTTTTCCAGCAGGTTGCGCAAGGCGGTGATCAGCAGGTCCTCATCGCCGAGCACCCACAGGCCGCGGCTGCCGGCGGAGGTCAGCGCGATACCGCGCGCGTTCGCCTTCATCCGGCAGCGGTCGATGGCTTCGGCCACCACGACGTCGAGCTCGACGGGATGCGGGTCGGGGACGGGCTCGACGGCCTGGATCCGGGACAGCGTGATCAGGTCCTGGACCAGGTTGGTCAGCCGCTGCGCCTCCTGCCGCATCTTGCCCGCGAACCGGCGCACCGCCTCGGCGTCGTCGGCGGCGTCCTCGATCGTCTCGGCCAGCAGCGCCAGGGCGCCGACCGGGGTCTTGAGCTCGTGGCTGGTGTTGGCGACGAAGTCCCGCTTGACCTCGTCCACGCGCCGGCTTTCCGTCTGGTCCTCGGCGAGCACGAGCACCAGCCCGCCGCCGCCGAGGTTCGCGCCGAGCGGTGCGACCCGGACGGCGAAGCTCGTCGTCCGGCCGCCGAACCTTGAGATGGGGACCTCGAACTCGCCCTCGCGGATCTCCCCGTCCCTGCGGACCTGACGCGCCAGCGCGACCAGCTCGCTGACCATCAGGCGGTCCCCCTTGACCAGCCCGAACGCGCGGGCCGGCCCGCTCGCCCGCAGCACCCGGTCGTTGCTGTCCAGGACGACCGCGGAGGAGGAGAGCACGGAAAGGACGGATGCGATGCCGGGAGGAAGCCTCGCCGGCTGCTGGGCCGTCCGGAGCCTGGTCCCGCGCGCGGGGCGGACGGTCGTCCCGGCCCTGGTTCTTATCGCCATGCGATCTCCGCTGTTCGCGCAGGCCAAAGACGTGACCAGTGAAGACTCACAGCTTTAATGGTATGCGGTGGCGGTCCGGGTAAGACAGCGCCCCCGGAACTCCCGGACGATATTTGCCGGTTGTTCTCGTGATACCTACCCGCCGGTAACCCCTAGTTCACCGTCGCCTCGTCACCGGCCCTGGTTCCTGACCGCCTCCGCCGCCTCCGCCGCGGCATCCGGATCCAGGTACCGGCCACCCGGGACCGTGGGCCTGAACTCCTCGTCGAGCTCGTAGACCAGCGGGATGCCGGTCGGGATGTTCAGCTCCGCGATGGCCGCGTCGCCGATTCCGTCCAGGTGCTTGACCAGCGCGCGCAGCGAGTTGCCGTGCGCGACGACCAGGACCGTCTGCTCGCGCCGCAGGTCGGGCACGATGGCGTCGTACCAGTAGGGCAGCAGGCGGGCCACCACGTCCTTCAGGCACTCGGTCCTCGGCCTCGCCTCCGGCGGCAGGTCCGCGTACCGCGGGTCGCGCGCCTGCGACAGCGGGTCGTCGTCGCGGATCGGCGGCGGCGGCACATCGTAGGAGCGGCGCCACAGCATGAACTGCTCGTCGCCGAACTCCTGCCTGGTCCTGGCCTTGTCCTTGCCCTGGAGCGCGCCGTAGTGGCGCTCGTTGAGGCGCCACGACCTGCGCACCGGCAGCCAGAGCAGGCCGGCTTCCTCCAGCGCGATGTTCGCGGTCGCGATGGCGCGGGTCAGCACCGAGGTGTGCAGCACGGCCGGGCGCACACCCGCCTGGACGAGCAGCCTGCCGCCGTTCTCGGCCTCCTGCACGCCGGTCCCGGACAGCCCGACGTCGACCCAGCCGGTGAACAGCCCCTTGGAGTTCCATTCGCTCTCGCCGTGGCGGAGCAGCACCAGGGTCATCATGCACAAAAGCCTAGTGGGAACAGGCTGCGGCCTGACGGGGTTGGTTAGGACGTGCAGACCCCCCGGCGGATCGCGACCATCAGCCTCCACACGTCGCCGCTCGACCAGCCGGGCACCGGTGACGCGGGGGGCCTCAACGTCTACGTGGTCGAGGTGGCCAAGCGCCTGGCCGAACGCGGCATCGAGGTGGAGATCTTCACCCGCGCGGTCTGCCCCGACACCCCGCCGGCGGTCGAGCTCACCGCCGGCGTCCTGGTCCGCAACGTGGTGGCCGGGCCCTTCGAGGAACTCGACAAGAACTCCCTGCCCGGGCAGATCTGCCCGTTCACCTTCGAGGTCCTGCGCACGGAGGCGGCGTTCGCGCCAGGCCGGTACGACCTGCTGCACGCCCACTACTGGCTGTCCGGACAGGTCGCGGCGGTGGCCAAGGAACGGTGGGGAGTTCCGCTCATCCAGTCCATGCACACCCTGGGCAAGGTGAAGAACCTGGCCCTGGCCGCCGGCGACTGCGCCGAGCCCGCCGCGCGGATCCGCGGCGAGGCCGAGGTGGTGGCCGCCGCCGACCGGCTCGTGGCCAACACCGAGGAGGAGGCGCGCCAGCTCGTCGAGCTGTACGACGCCGACCGCCGCCGGGTCGAGACGGTCAGCCCCGGCGTGGACCTGTCGGTGTTCTGCCCCGGGTCCGCGGTAGAAGCGCGGGCGAGGCTCGGCCTGCCCGCCGACGCGGTGGTGCTGATGTTCGCGGGCCGGATCCAGCCGCTGAAGGGGCCCGACGTCGTGCTGCACGCCGCGGCGGACCTGCTGAAGTCCTTTCCGGGGCTCGCGGGCAGGCTCGTGGTGCTCTTCGTCGGCGGCCCGAGCGGCTCGGAGGTCGGCGCTCCCGGGCGGCTCGACGGCCTGGCCCGCCGGCTGGGCATCGCAGGTTTGGTGCGGATGGAACCGCCGTGCCCGCAGCGCGAGCTGGCCGACTGGTACCGGGCGGCCTCCTTGGTGCTTGTCCCGTCGCACTCGGAGTCGTTCGGGCTCGTGGCCCTCGAGGCCCAGGCCTGCGGGACCCCCGTGGTGGCCGCCGCGGTGGGCGGGCTGCGGACCGCGGTCCGGGACGGGCACTCGGGGATCCTGGTGGACGGGCACGATCCCGCCGCCTGGTCGCGGGTGGTCGGGGAGCTGGTCGCCTCGCCGCGGCGGCTGGCCCAGCTGTCGCGTGGCGCGCTGGCGCACGCGTCCGGCTTCGGCTGGCCCAAGACCGCGGACCGGCTGATCGGCGTGTACACCGACGCCATGAACTCCGTCAGCTACGACGCGGCCGTGAGCCAAGTCGGGTGACCGGCACGCCCGACCCCGCCGCGGCCATCGAAGCAGCGCTGGCCGATCTCGGCCTGGAATACGAGAGCCCGCGCCCCGGCGCCTACCTGGTCAAGCTGGAAGGCCAGCACAAGCTGGCCACGATGACCTGGCTGATCGCGGGGGCGCACAGCCTGGGCGTGGAGGCGTTCTTCTGCCGCCAGCCGGACGAGAACCACGCGGCCTTCTACCGGTTCCTGCTCGAGCGCAACGGCCGCATGTACGGCGTCCACTTCAGCCTGGACCGGGTGGGCGACGTCTACCTGACCGGCCACCTCCCGCTGGCCGCGGTGTCCGCGGCGGACATCGACCGGCTGCTTGGCTGCGTGCTCAGCTACGCGGACGAGACCTTCGACGCGGCGCTGGAACTCGGCTTCGGCTCCGCCATCCGCCGGGAGTGGGCCTGGCGCGTCAAGCGCGGCGAGAGCCTGGCCAACCTGCGCGCCTTCGCGCGGTTCGCCGACCCGGATAACTGATCTATTCGAGTGCCCGTATTGCGGGTATGTTGACGACCGTGAACCGGTTGGGTGAACTCGAACGCGCCATCATGGACGTGCTCTGGGAGACCGATACTGCTCTCACCGTCCGGGAAGTCAGTGCTAGGCTGACCGAACGTAATCTAGCTCACACCACCGTGATGACGGTGCTCGACAGGCTCGCCAAGAAGGGTTTCGCGAGGAGGCAGCGCGACGGGCGGGCCTGGCGCTATTGTCCTTCCGCGACCCGCGAGACCTACGTAGCCGAGCTGATGCTGACGGCGCTGGATCAGACCGGCGATCGCACGGCCGCGCTGACGCGGTTCGCCCAGTCCGTCTCTGGCCTGGAGGCAGACGTATTGCGCGAGGCCCTGGAAGTAATCGAAGGTGACGGCGGAGGAGATGAAGGGACTGGCTGACGCGGCGCTTCTCGCCGTCGTCGCCATCGGGAGCGTGCAAGGAGCTTCGGCTCTTCGGCAAGCCAGCTGGCCGCGCCGGTCGCCGGCGGCGGCCATCTTGCTTTGGCAGGCCCTCGGCCTGGCCGGAGGGCTTGCGGCCGTCGGCACGCTGGTCGGCCTGGGGCTGCCGGACGGCAGCGCCGGGGTGGTCCGCTCCGCCCTGCACATCGCCACCGCCTTCCGGCTCGAGCCCGTGTCCCGGATTCTGACCACGTTGAGCGTGGCCGGTCCCCTGCCCGCCATCCTGTTCACCGTCCGGCTGGCCTGCCTGCTCGCGGGCCTGGCCCTGCTCGCGCTGCTGTGCTGGGTCCTGGTGGCCTCGGCCGCGGCGGCGCTGCACGCCAGGCGGCGGCAGCGCGCCCTGCTGACCCTGCTCGCCCACGGCGACCCGAAGGTACCCGGCGCGCTGGTCGTCGACTATCCCACCGCGGCGGCCTACTGCCTGCCCGGGCTGCGGTCCCAGATCGTCGTCAGCGTCGGCACCCTGGAGTTGCTCGGCCACGGCGAGCTGGCGGCCGTGCTGGCGCACGAGCGCGCGCACCTGCGCGAACGGCACGATCTCGTGCTGCTCCCGTTTACCGCGCTACGGCGCGCGTTCCCGCGCTCGGCGACGTGCGCGCACGCCGACCGCGCGGTCGCGCTGCTGGTCGAGATGCTGGCCGATGACCGCTCCCTGCGCGGCCGCCCGGCGCGTGAACTCGTGACCGCGCTGGTCAGGTTCGGTACGGCCAGCGCCTGCCAGACGCCGGCCGGCGCCCTGGCCGCGGCGGAGGGCGAGGTGGCCGCGCGAGTCGCCCGGTTGCTCCAGCCGGTGCGCCCGCTGCCGTTCGGCGCGGTCCTGGCGATCTGCCTGGCGGCCGCGCTGCTCGTGGCGGCTCCGGTCGCGCTGCTCATGGTCTGAGCAGCGCGGTCTTACCAGGGGCCGTACGGGCCTGAGCTGCTCCCGCTGCCGTTGCGGAAGTCCTTGACCTTGGGCCGGACGTCAGCCAGGTAGACGGCGGCCGCGACGAACGCCGCGACGGGCAGGATCGACGTCGGTCCCACGCCGTAGGCCGCCCCGGCCAGCCCGATCACGGCGGCCACGCCGAGGATGATGAGCCACAGCGGCTTGGTCTGCTTGCCGGTGGCCACGAAGGCCTGTGACGGGCGCGTGATGGCGTCGATGAAGGCCCAGGCCTCAACGATGAACGCGGCCAGGCCGAGGGCGAGGAAGAAGTCTCTGAGCGGGGTATAGGCACCGAACACGGAAATCACGCTACCTAATCGGGGGGGCCGTTGGGCCGGAAGTCTCATCCGGGTGGCCGGAAAGTTCGCCGTCCGGGACGGCCGGGCCGGCCTGGTCTGCTTGGTCCACCACTTGCTCCCAGGGATCCGACCGCCCTGCCGGGCCGGCCTGGTCCCCTTGGCCTGTTTGGTCCGCCTGGTCCGCTTGGCCTGGTTGGCCTGCGTCTCCGGCTTGCGTGGCGCGGGCGGCGGCGTTCTCCCGGCGGAATGACTCGTAGATCTCCGTGAGCACATGCTTCTGCCGTTCCGAAAGCTCGGGGTCGGCCAGCAGCGCGGAGCGGACCCCGGAGTCGGCCGGGCGGTCCTCCAGGATCCCGGCCTGCACGTAGAGCGCTTCCGCGGAGATGCGCAGGCCCTTGGCGATCTGCTGCAGGATGTCCGCGCTCGGCTTGCGCAGGCCCCGCTCGATCTGGCTCAGGTACGGGTTAGACACCCCGGCCTGCTGCGCCAGCTGGCGCATGGAGATCCTGGCCTGCTCGCGCTGCTCCCGGATGTAGCCGCCGATGGACTTCACTGTCTCGTTACGCATGCCTCCAGTGTGCCACGGGGTGCTTGCAATTGCAAACGGG
>DATJQX010000050.1:0-20278 GCA_035505275.1 Streptosporangiaceae bacterium
GGTCGCACCGGCCCGCGGGACGGCCGCAGCCGGGGGCGGTGCACCGGGCGTTGCGGGTGCGGACCAGGTGCTGGAGTCTGCGGCTGGGCCGGTAGCCCGGTTCGGCGGACGCGTGGCCGCAGGCGCCGCGGGCGATCGGGGCCAGCCGGATCCGCAGGCGGCCGAGCAGGTCCTGCGGGCCGGGTCCGGGGCCGGGCGGGGGGTGCCGGCCGGCGGCGCAGCCGTGCGCGGCGGCGGTCCCGTCCGGGTGCAGCGCCGTCACGCACCAGCGGGTGCGGGGGTCGCGGGCCGCCGCGGCGGCCAGGTCGCGGGCGTCGGCCGCGTCGACCAGGCCGAACCCGGCCACCTCGGCCAGGGCACCGGGCCGGCCGGCCAGCGCGGACCACGGCACCGTGATATTCACCAGCGCCGCGAAACTCGGCCCGGAGTCCGCGCCCGGACGGCGGGCGCGGCCGCTACCACCCGGCCCGCCCGGACGGCCGGCCGGGCCGCGGCCGGGACCGCCGGGACTGCTGCCGCCGTTGCCGGACGCGCCGGTGCCGTCGTCCGGCGGGCCACCGGGCCCACCGGTGTCACCGGCGCCGGCCGGGGCCAGGCGGCTGTCACGCTCCTGGAGCAGGTCCAGGTAGCCGCGGACGCGGAGTTCTTGCAGGGTGCCGGGGACGCCGGCGGCGCGCAGGTCCAGCGCCCGCTGCTCGACATGCTGCCAGGACGCCAGCACCTCATCGGGCGGCAGCTCGCGGGCGACCATTCCCGCGTTGCCGGACTCCTCCCGGAACCGGCGCACGTGCGCGTCCTGCTTCGCGGCCTGCTTGCGCCGCTGCGCGGACTCCGGATCCAGCTCCAGCACCAGCCGGTGCGCGGCCGACCGCAGCTTGCCGAACGTCAGCGAACCCGCGACCCCGGCCAGCACCGCATCAGCCCGGGCCGCGTCCGCCGCCGACAGGACCGCCGTCTCATCCTCGATGATCCGCACGTGCACCGGATGCAACCGGCCAGCAGCCAACGCGGCAAAAGTCTGCGGCAGCCGGCCCGCCACCGCGCGGGCATAGTCCATCTGCGCCGCCGCCGAGGCCAGGGTCAGGTGCAGCTCGTGAGCCAGCTGATCGGCGGCGAACTCCGCCACGCAGCCCGCACCGGTATGGCGGGCGGTGAACTCCCCCACCGCCGACAGCAGGTACCACGCGGCCCGCGACTCCAGCCGGCGCACCGCCGCGATCACCCCGACCAGCTGGTCATCAGACAACCCGGCCAGCCCCCTGCCATCCGCGCCGGTCACCGTGTCGATGATCGTGGCCAGCAGCGGATCCGGCGGCATGTCCGCGGCCGGGCCGCACTGGGCGAACTGATCGGGGTCCAGCGACCCCGCGGGCAGGCAGAGGAACAGGCCCTGCTCCAGACCCTGCGGATCATCTCCCGGGACCCGGCCGACGGACTCGTGCTCATCCCTGGCGGACAGTGGTTCGGAGCCGTCCGGCTCCTCGCCGTCTGGCGTGCGATTGGGGAACGATTCCCGGGGCATGCACCACCGCCCGTTCGGAAGAAAGCCAGGGAGCATCCTCTGCGTACAGTCTAACACACAAAGGCCAGCTGGTTTGCCAGATAACGAAAATTTGTTCAAGATCTTTTCAAGTGGGCGGCGAGCCAGTCGGCCATGGCGGAACGGGACTCGAACGCGAGGTTGGTCAAGCCGTGGCCGCCGTCGGGGTACATCAGCAGTTCGGCGCCCGGGGCCTCGCGGGCGAGGCGTTCGGCGTGGTAGGGCGGAATGAGGCGGTCCTGGCCGCCGTGCGCGACCAGCAGCGGGCAGGTGATCTGGGCGGCGGCGTGCTCGAGGGTCAGCGCGGCAGCCCGCTCGCGCGCCTCGGCTTCGGTGGCTGCGCCGCAGCGGCGCTGGAAGGTGGCGCGGGTCTGTGGCGGCAGCGTCTCCCAGTCCAGGTCCCAGCGGTACGGGCCGGCCAGCGCCACTACGGCCCGCAGCCGCGGTTCGCAGGCCGCGGACCTCGCCGCGTAGTAGCCGCCAAGGCTTACGCCGAACCCGCCGATCCGGCTGGGATCGATGTCGTCGCGGCCCTGCAGGTAGTCCGCGACGGCCGCCGTCACCTGCTCGTAGGCGGGCTCGATGGGCAGGTCGTATTCGGCCTCGCCCTGGCCCGGTCCGTCGATCGCGATCACCGCGAGGCCGCGGCTCACCAGGTATTCGGCGGTCGCCTGCAGCTCTTCCTTGACCGAGTCGAGGCCCGGGATCATGATCACCACCGCCGGCTGGCCCGGCCCGGGTGGACGACGGAGGTACGCCGCCAGCGTCGTGTCCTTGTAGGGGACCTGCACGGGCTCGGCGGGCGGGTTCAGCGTCCCGGCGCCCTTGCGGAAACAGGCCACGGTGCGCTCGTGCGCCGCGTGCTGCTCGGCCGGGTGATCGACGAAGACGAACTTGCCCCAGTGCCAGGCGAGGGCCGCCCGCCGCCAGGCCTCCCCCGCCGTCGCCGTCTGACCGTTCGCTTCCGCGGTCTCGGCCAGCTGCTCATAGTGGCGGGCGGTCCGGCCCCACTCCCGGCACCAGTCGTCCCAGACCGAGATGCGGGCCATGGTGGCCTGGAAGTCTCCGTAGCTGGTGCCGTTCGCGACGAAGCGCGCCGCCCAGTGCGCGTTGGCCGCCCTGACCCGCTCGTCGCGAACGTCCTGGGCGGGGGTGTACAGGCTGGGGCGGCGGTCGGCGAGCAGGTCGTTGTCGCCGGCCAGGGCCTTGTCCCTCGCGCGGGGCAGGTCGCAGGCGGCGGTCAGCACCGTGGGACGGTCCGCTAGAACGGGCCCTTCCAGCGGGTAGCCGTCTGGACCCGCGATCAGCGAGCCGCTGATCCACGAGACGCCGCGCTCGACCTGGCAGCGGTCGGCCACCGCGACGAAAACCCCGTTGGCGGCCGCCGCCGCTTGCGCCTTGACCACCTCGGACGGACGCTCGCCGGCCGGCCGCCGCGCGAGGGGCCAGTTCACCGGGGCAGCGATGAGGTCGGCGCCCGCTAGCGCGGGCAGCCGGACCCACTCGGGGAATTCCAGGTCGTAGCAGATCATCACGCCTACCCGGCCGAACTCCAGGTCCACGACGGGCGGCTGCTCGTCACCGGGGGTGAAGACGAGCTTCTCCTTGTCCCACAGGTGCGCCTTACGGTAGACCGCCAAGGTACCCGAGGCGTCGACTACCGCCGCGCTGTTGTACAGGCGGCCGCCGTCGCCGCGCTCGCAGAAGCCGCCGACGATCACCAGGTCATGCGCGGCGGCCAGGGAGCGCCATTGGCGCAGGGTGGCGTTGTCGTCGGCGGGAGAGGCCAGGCTGTCCGCTTCGGCGAAGGCCTTATCGGCGTCATCGCCGAAGACGTAGCCCGAGTCGCACAACTCGGGCAGCACCACCAGGCGCGCGCCAGCGGCCGCTGCCTCGGCGACGGCGGCTGTCGCCGCCTGCCGGTTCGCGTCGGGCTCGCCGATGGTGATCGCCAGCTGGGCGACGGCGACGACGACGGCAGCAGCAGCAGCAGGTTCCGCCGGGGCGGCCGGGCTGATTGGGGCGGCCGCGGCGGTTGGGTCCTGGTGCGAGCTGGAGTCCTGCGGGCTGTCCACCATGCGCTCCGTTCGTGGTCGCGGCGGGCTGGGCGTAGAGCCATGTAAGCACCAGCGGGTGCGGGGCCACTCGCCGGGATCCCGTACCTTCGACGGAGAGGCTCGGCGGAAGGAAGGCTGGCGGTGACGGTACACGCGGATGCCGTGGTGGTAGGCGGCGGGCACAACGGGCTGGTCACGGCGGCCTACCTGGCCCGCGCCGGACTGACGACGGTGGTGTGCGAGCGGCGGGACGTGGTGGGCGGCGCGGCGGTCAGCGAGCATCCGTTCGGGCCGGACTACACGGTGACGTCGCTGTCGTACGTGGTCTCGCTGATGCCGCCGGACCTCGTCCGTGATCTGCGGCTCGACCAGCACGGCTACCACGTGTACCCGCAGGGGCCCTACTTCGCGCCGCGCGTGGACGGCCGGTACCTGCGGCTGCCCGACGATCCGGCGCAGCGGCACGCTGAGATCGCGAAGTTCTCTGTACGCGACGCCGATGCGTACCCGCGCTACGACCGGCACCTGGCCGATCTCGGCCAGGTGCTGGGTCCGCTGCTGCACCAGATCCCGCCGCGGCTCGGGTCACGGCGGCCGCTGGACCTGGCGCGGCAGGCGCGGCTGCTGACCCAGTTGCGGGGAGTCGACGAACGCGGCGCGGTCGACGTGACCCGGCTGCTCACCGGAAGCATCGCGGACCTGGTCGAGGGCTACTTCGACAGCGACGCGCTGCGTGGCCTGCTTTCGGTGTCCGGGGTGATCGGTACGTGGGCCGGCCCGCGGTCGGCCGGCACCGCGTACGTCATGCTGCACCACCACATCGGCGAGACGGCCTGGGGGTTCCCGCGCGGTGGCATGGGCGCGATCAGCGGGGCGCTAGCGGAGGCGGCGCGGATGTTCGGCGCTCAGATCAGGACCGGGGCCGAAGTGGCACGCATCCGGACCAGGGACGGCCGAGTCACCGGGGTGGCGCTGGCCGACGGCGAGGAGATCGACGCTCCGGTGGTCGTCACCACCGCGCACCCGCAGATCTCGTTCCTCCGCCTGATGGACCCTTCAGACCTGCCCGCCGACTTCGTCGACGACATTCGCGGCTGGCGCAGCCGCAGCGGCACCGTGAAGATCAACCTGGCGCTGGACCGGCTGCCCGTGTTTTCTGCGTATCCGGATCCTGACCCGTCGGTCTACGGCGGGACTATCGTGCTCGCCGAGTCGCTCGACGACATCGAGAACGCGTTCCAGCAGGCCGTCGCGGGAAAGCCGGCCGAGCTGCCGTTCGCCGACATCTGCATCCCCAGCGTGTTCGACGACTCGCTGGCGCCCCCGGGGCAGCACATCATGTCGATGTTCACCCAGTGGGTACCGCACACCTACGCCGACTCCCCCGACGAGTCGGAGTTGGAGACGTACGCTGACCGGGTGCTCGCCCGGGTGGAGGCCGTCGCGCCGGGGTTCACCGGCTCGGTGCTGCACCGGCAGGTGATCGGGCCGCACCAGATGCAGGAAGAGTACGGGCTGGTCGGCGGGAACATCTTCCACGGCGAGTTGTCGCTGGGCCAGATGTTCCACGCCAGGCCCGCGGCCGGTTATGCCGACCTGCGGACCCCGGTCCGCGGCCTTTACCAGGCCGGCTCGGCTACGCACGGAGGCGGCGGCGTAACCGGCATACCGGGCCGTAACGTGGTCCGGCAAGTCCTCGCCGACCGTCGGGCCGAGCGCTGGCGCCGCCGGGGCCGACTCGGCAAGGCGGAGGGAAGCGCCCGCCAGGGTACTAGCTCGAGGTGAGTACTGAGCTTTCATCGCCTCGGCCGGCTTGGCTAGCGAGGAAGGCTGGCGGTGCGGCGAACCGTAAACCTGGTGACGTGGCCGGGGCGGTGTGCGATAGTCCGGTTCGTGGCTGAGACGATGATCGCCGTCGACGGCGGTGAGGTGTGGGCCGACGACACCGGTGGCAGCGGCCGGCCGGTCGTCTTGCTGCACCCGGGTGTCGGCGACTCGCGGATCTGGGAACCGGTGCTGCCCGGACTGGCCGCGTCCGGGCGGCTAATCCGGTACGACGCCCGTGGCTTCGGGCGGTCGCCCGCGCCGACGGTGAAGTTCACCTTGCTCGCCGACCTGATCGCGGTGCTCGATCACCTCGGCCTGGATCGTGTCGCGATCGTGGGCTGCAGCCAGGGCGGCGGTTCCGCGCTGGGCCTGGCCGTGGAGCATCCGGCGCGGGTATCCGCGCTGGTCCTGCTGTGCCCGGGCGTGCCTGGCTACCGGTGGCCTGAGCAACCCGATGATGAGCTGGACGCCGCGTACGAGCGTGCGCTGCAGACCGGGGACGTGGAGGCCCTGGCCGGCCTGATGCAGCGCGTGTGGGCCGCGGCCGGGCCCACTCCCGCCGTCATGGAGCAACTCCGTTCGGCCGCCCGGGCGGAAATCTCCTCCGGTGACCTGCAGCAACCCGATCCGCCGGTTTTCGACCGGCTGGGCGAGATCTCGGTGCCGACATCGCTGCTGGTCGGTGACGCCGACTTTCCCCCGCTGATCGCCGCTGACCGGCAGGCCGCCGCCCGCATCCCGGGATGTGAGCTGACCGTGGTGCCGGGGATGGACCACCTGCCGCCGCTGCGTCAGCCGGATCTCGTCCTGCACGTCATCAAGAGCACGCTGTCCCAGGCCGGCTGGTAACAGGCAGGGGCCGGTCACTCGCGAAAGGGCAACTAACACTCCCTCAGTTTTAACCTATAGCGCACCGGGGGGCTTGCGGCAAGACCCGGGTCATGCCCCAGAATGGCGGGCCGGGACCAGAACCGGCCGGAAATGGGGCGCGTAGTGGGCGTGTTGTCGTCGGCGAACGGGTCGGACCGGGCGCGGTGCCGCGCGGTCAGCGTCGAGGCCGGGAGATGTGCTGCGCGCGTAGCGACCGGGGTGCGGCGATGACTGACCGTGCCGTGGTGATCGTGGGCGCAGGTCCGACCGGGATGATGCTGGCGGGCGAGCTGACACTGGCGGGGGTCGATGTCGCGATCGTCGAGCGGCGTGCCAGCCAGCAGGTGGACGGCTCGCGCGCCGGCGGGCTGCACGCGCGGACCATCGAGGTGCTCGATCAGCGTGGCATCGCCGACCGGTTCCTCGCGG
Organism: Streptosporangiaceae bacterium; assembly: GCA_035505275.1. Taxonomy (GTDB): domain Bacteria; phylum Actinomycetota; class Actinomycetes; order Streptosporangiales; family Streptosporangiaceae; genus Palsa-504. Next base: position 6,724 of record DATJQX010000050.1, read on the forward strand.
AGGGGCAGGCGATGCAGGTCCAGCACTTCGCCGGGATCCCGTTGGACATCAGCGATTTCCCCACCCGCCATCCCTACGGACTCGCGCTGTGGCAGAGCCACTTCGAGCGCATCCTGGCCGCTTGGGTTAGCGAGCTGGAGGTGCCGATCGTTCGCGGGCGTGAGGTGACGGGCTTCGCGCAGGATGAGGGTGGCGTCGACGTCGAGCTGTCCGACGGCACTTCGCTTCGGGCGGACTATCTCGTCGGGTGCGACGGAGGACGCAGCGTGGTCCGGAAGGGGGCCGGTATCGAGTTCCCCGGGTGGGATCCGACGACCGGCTGGCTCATCGCCGAGGCGGAGACGGACCAGGAGCCGGAATTCGGCATCCGCCGCGAGGGTGGTGGCATCGGCCGAGCGTCGGACGGGGCGCGAGTCCGGATCGTCCTGCCGGAACAGTACGTCGAACACGCCAGCGAGCCCACCCTGCAGGATCTGAGCGAGGCGCTCATCGCCGCATACGGCCGGGACTACGGGGTGCATAACCCCACCTGGATCTCCCGTTTCACCGACATGACGCGGCAGGCGGCGTCCTACCGCCAGGGACGTGTGCTGCTCGCGGGCGACGCCGCGCACGTGCATCCCCCGCAAGGCGGACAGGGCCTCAATACCGGTGTGCAGGATGCCGTGAACCTTGGCTGGAAGCTGGCCCAGGTGGTCAACGGGACATCACCAGACAGCCTCCTGGATACTTACCACGCCGAGCGTCACCCGGTCGGTGCCCGGGTGCTGCACAACACCATGGCGCAGATCGCGCTGACCGCCACCGACGAGCGCACCGGGGCGCTGCGCGACATCATGGCCGATCTGCTGCGCATGGACGGGCCCCGCAAACGCATCGCCGGCATGATCTGCGGTCTGGACATCCACTATGACCTCGGGGACGGGCACCCGCTGCTCGGGCGGCGCATGCCCGATCTGGACCTGGTCACCACCGACGGCCCGCTTCGCGTGTTCACCTGGCTGCACGATGCCCGGCCCGTGCTGCTGAACCTCGGTGAGCCTGAGGGTTTCGACATCACCCCGTGGGCGGCTCGACTGCAGCTGGTCGACGCTGCGTTCGCCGGGTCGTGGGAACTCCCAGTGCTGGGCGAGGTCACCGCTCCCCCGGCCGTGCTGATCCGGCCCGACGGATATGTGGCCTGGGTGGGAGACCTCGCCGACCCCGGGCTCCCCAACGCGCTGACCACCTGGTTCGGACCGCCTACCGCGGCACGCCACGGTAGCTTTGCGTAAGTGACTCGTGCCCCCATCCCGCTGCCTGGCCGGACTGTCATCTTTGACTACGGGGAGGTCATCTCGCTCGCGCCGTCCGCCGCCGACCGGGAGGTCATCGCCGGCCTGGCCGGGGTGAGGGACGCCAGCGGGCCGTTCTGGCGGGCCTACCACGCGCATCGGGACGGCCTGGACCAGGGCAGCGCAGGTGTCGCAGCGTACTGGCGGGCGATCGCCAACGACGTCGGCGTCAGCTGGGACGACGCGCGGGTGCACGAGTTGTGGGCGGCGGACTTTCGCAGCTGGCTATCGATCAACCCGGGCACCATCGAGGTGCTCGCCGACCTCAAGGCCGGCGGAACCAGGCTGGCGCTGCTGTCCAACGCAGGCCCGGACTTCGGCAGCTATTTCCGCCATGGCCCGCTCGGCGACTTCTTCGCGGCGTGCTACGTCAGCGGCGAGCTCAAGCTGCTCAAGCCGCATCCCGAGATCTTCCAGCATGTGCTGGACGACCTGGGCATCAGCGCCGTCGGGGCCGTGTTCGTCGACAACGTCGAGGCCAACGTCCGCGGCGCCCAGGCGCTCGGCATCACCGGCCACCTGTTCACCGGCGTGACCGCGCTGCGCGCCTTCCTCGTATCGCTGTCCTGAGCCAGGCTCACCTTCGGTGAGCGGCTGTCCTGGCATGCTTTCACCTTGCGTGCTCTTATTGCCAAGATATCTTTGCAAAGATATCTTGGCATTATGACGGCTGAGGATGTGGTGGGCGGCGTCGGCGCCGAGCCGGACGAGACGGGGACCGAGCCAGGCGCAGCGGGGACCGAGCTGGGCGCAGCGGGGACCGAGCCAGGCGGAGGGGGGACCGAGCCGGGCGCAGCGGGGACCGAGCCGCGCGGAGGGGGGACCGAGCCGGGCGCAGCGGAGATTGGGCCGGACGACGAGGATGGCGTGCCTGGGCGGACTATTGCCCGGCTGACGGATCCGCGGGCGCTTCGCGCATACGCCCATCCGATCCGGATGAAGCTGATGGGACTGCTCCGGACGGAAGGGCCGCTGACCGCGACCAGCGCAGCGGAGTTGCTTGGCGAGTCGTCAGGGACCTGCTCGTTCCACCTTCGGCAGCTCGCTAAGTACGGGCTGGTCGAGGAGGCCGGGGGCGGAACTGGGCGGCAGAAGCCGTGGCGGGCGACCACGACGTCGACCGGCTGGGATGCGGTCGCGAAGACGCCTGAGGCTGCCGCGGCGACCGGGCTGCTGAACACGATCGTGGCCGAAGAGTACTTCGACCAGCTCATGCGATGGCTGGAGGCCAGCCCGAACGAGCCGGAGGAGTGGCAGGACGCGGTCCAATTGGGCGACCGGCTCCTTTACGTGACCGCCGACGAGCTGGCCGAGCTGGGGCGCGAGGTACGGGAACTGGTGGACGTCTACTTCGAGCGCCAGCTCAAGCCGGAGCTGCGGCCGGCGGGAGCTCGCCTGGTCACGTACCTGCACCTGGCGTTCCCGGACGTGAACCCGAGAAGGACAGGGAGGCAGTGACGTGAAGGGCCGCTCGCTAGTGCCCGGGCTGCTGCGCGACCGCGTGTTCCGGCGGTACTGGGGCGCTTCGACGATCTCGATGTTCGGCGACCAGATTGCCGGGATCGCGCTGCCGCTGGCGGCCGTGCTCGCGCTGCGCGCCGGCGCCGCCCAGATGGGCTACCTGACCGCGCTGGAGTGGCTGCCCAGCCTGCTGTTCGGGCTGCCTCTGGGGGCGCTGGTCGACCGGCGCGGCCGGCGCAGGCTGACGATGATCACGGCCGACCTGGGGCGGGCCGTGCTGTTCGCGAGCATCCCGGTCTGCTACGCGCTGCACGCGCTGACGCTGGCGCAGCTTTACCTGGTCACGTTCGCGGCCGGGACGCTGAGCATCGCCTTCAACGTGTCGGACGGGACGCTGTTCACCTCGATCGTCGCGCCGGAGCAGTACGTGGACGGGCAGTCGCTGGTCTACGGCAGCCGGGCGCTGTCGTTCGTGGGCGGCCCGAGCATCGGGGGCGTGCTGGTCCAGGTGTTTACCGCCCCGCTCGCGATCATCGCGGACGCGGTGTCGTACCTGGGCTCGGCGTTCTATCTCAGCCGGATCCGGCCGACTGAACCGGCCGGCGATGAGGGCAGCGGGTCGATCATGGCCGGCGCGCGGTTCATCGCCGGCTCGGGCATCGTCCGCAGGTCGCTGATCGCGGTGGGCACAGTCAACTTCTTCAACCTGATGTTCAACGCGCTGTATCTGCTCTACGCGGTGCGCGTGCTCCACGTCCGGGCTGGGGTCGTCGGCCTGCTCATCGGCATGGCCGCGATCGGCGGGCTGCTCGGCGCGCTGGCCACCAAGCGCATCGCAGTGCGGATCGGCGACGGCTGGGCGTACGCGCTGGGCTGCCTGCTGTTCACCGCCCCGCTGGTGGGCTGGCCGCTGGCGCACGGGAGGCTACCGGTGGTGCTTGCCGTGCTGTTCGTGGCGGAGTTCTGCTCGGGCTTCGGGCTGATGGTGCTCGACATCACCATCGGGGCGATCTTCGCCGCGGTGATCCCGGCCACGCTCAGGTCGCGGGTGACCGGCGCGTTCCAGGCCGTCAACTACGGCACCCGGCCGGTCGGCGCGCTGCTCGGCGGGCTGATCGCCGCGGCCATCGGCCTGCGCCCCGCGCTGTGGATCGCCACCCTCGGCGGAGTCGCAGGGTTCTTCCTGCTGCTCCCCACGCCGGTGCCGCGGTACCGGCTACCCGGGTGACGTCAGGTCGCGCGGGAGCCGCGCGGCGGCAGCAGCGGGCGCCTCGCCTCCTGGTGGGCGGCCTCAGCCTCGGCCTGCCGGCCCTGCCGCTCCAGGGCATCGTCGAGCCCGGCGTGCGCCTGGGTGTCATCCGGGTAGATATAGATCGCCTCCCGGAACTCGGCCTCCGCCTCCGCGGGCCGGCCCTGGCCCAACAGGGCAGCGCCGAGACGGGCGTGCGCGTCGCCATAATCCGGGGCCATAGAGATCAACTCCCGGTACTCGGCCTCCGCCTCCGCGTACCGGTCCTGATTCAGCAGGGCAGTGCCGAGCCAGAAATGCAGATGGACTCGGCCAGGGGCGAGGCGGATCGCCGCCCGGTACTCGGCCTCCGCCTCGGCGTACCGGCCCTGGCGCACCAGGGCCTGGGCGAGGTAATGGCGTGCCTCGGGATTGTCCGGCTCGTCGCGGAGGATCTCCCGGTAGATTGCTTCCGCCTCCTGGCTACCCAATTGCTGCACCCAGACGGCGCCGCGGCGGTTGGTAGCGTCGGGGTTGAGGCGGACAGCATCCCGGTACGCCGCGCGTGCCTCTTCGTGCCGACCCAGTCCCCGCAGGGCGGAGCTGAGGCCAAGATGCGCCGCTTCGGGGTCAGGGCCGAGCCGGATCGCTTCGCGGTATGTGGCCTCCGCCTCCGTGTACCGCTCCTGCTCGCACAGCAGGTCGCCGAGGCGGTCGTAGTCTGGCGCCTTCCGGTACTCTGCCTCCGCCTCGGCGTACCGCTCCTGCTCGCGCAGGAAGTCGCCGAACCAGGCGTGCGCCTTCGCGTTACCCGGGTCCAGGCGGATCCATTCCCGGTAGACGGCCTCGGCCTCCTCATGGCGGTCCTGGCGCTCCATAAGGCCGGCCAGGCCGTAATGCGCGTGGTCGTTGCCCGGGGCCAGCCGGATCCATTCCCGGTAGGCGGCCTCCTTCTCCTCATCTCGGTGCTGGCGGTCCAGGAGACGGGTAAGACCGTGATGCGCGTCCCCGTTACCCGGGGCCAGCCGGATCCATTCCCGGTAGGCGGCCTCGACCTCCTTGTACGGGCGGCGCCAGCCCAGAAGCGCGGTAAGGCCGGCATGCGCGTCGTCGTTGCGCGGGTCCAGGCGCAGCGCCTCCCGGTAGGCCGCCTCCGCGTCCGCGTACCGCCCCTGCTCGCGCAGGAGGCCGCCGAGCTTGACGTGCGCCCCGGAGTGGCCCGGGTCGAGGCGGACCGCCTCCCGGTAGGCCGCCTCCGCGTCCGCGTACCGCCCCTGCTCGCGCAGGAAGTCGCCGAGCGCCGTGTGCGTATTCGCGCTGGCCGGATCAAGGCGGACCGCCTCGCGGCAGGCCGCGTCCCGCTCGGCCAGCCGACGCAGCCTGCTGAGGGTACCGGCGCGCCCCTGGGCGGCGGCCGGGTCCAGGCGGGCCATCTGCTGGCAGGCCGCTACAGCCTGGGCATAGCGCCCCTGCCGCTCCAGGACGTTGACGAGGACGTCGTGCGCCCGGCCGTGGCCCGGGTCGAGGCGGAGCGCGTCCCGGCAGCACGCCTCGGCCTCCGCGTAGCGCTCCTGCTCGCGCAGGAAGTCGCCGAGCGTGGCGTGCGTCTCGGCGAGGCCAGGGTCAAGGCGGACCGCCTCGCGGCAGGCCGCCTCGGCCTCCGCGTCCCGCCCCACCGCCAGCGAGCCCAGGGCTTCGCCGAGGGTGACGTACGCCTGGACCAGGGCGGGGTCCAGGCGGATCGCCTCCCGGCACGCCGCCTCAACCGCCGCCTCCTGCTCCCCCGGCCTCCTGTTCCGCCACGGCAGCATCAGCAGGGCCCGGGCGAGCCCGGCGTGCGCGGCGGCCAGCAGCGGGTCCCGCGCGATGGCGTCCTGGTAGCGGGCCACGGCGTTACAGAACCGGTACGCCGCGAAGTGGCTGGCCGCCTCGGCCGCGAGTGCGGCTGCTCCGGTCGTCAGCGGCAGCGGGCGGCGCATGACGATCCTGGTCCGGCCGCTGCCCGCGTAGTCCGGCGTGAGCGTCTGGTCCGTGAATCCCATCCGCCGGTGAAACGCGATGGACGCCGCGTTCTCGGGGCTGGTGAGGGCCTTCAGCGCGGTGGCGCCGCGCTGCTCGGCGGCGGCGGCGAACGTCTCGTACAGGCGCCGCCCCAGTCCGAGGGTCCTGGCGTCGTCGCGGACGGCCACGAAGTGGATATATCCGTCGCCCGTGGGCGCCACGAAGCCGAGCAGGTACCCGGCGATCTCCCCGTCCTTCCTGGCGACGAAGGCCGTGTCGGCGAACTCGCAGAAGAAGATCGGGTGGTGCAGGGAACGGGGCAACTCCCGATCGCCCCAGAACCGCTCGAAGTTCCGCAGGATCTCGGCCAGGTCGCCGTCACGGGCGAGCCCGATCGTGACCTCGGTCACCGCTGGCGCCCGTCCATCGGGGCCATGCGCGCCAGCGCGTCGGCGTCGCTGGCCCGCGCGTGCAGGAAGTAGTCGGCCCACTGCGCCACGTCCGGATAGGACGACTGCTCGGTGACCAGCGCGCAGGCGGCCGCGGCGTCGTAGGGCGTGTGGCGCATGGTGATCGCGCCGTCGGCCAGCAGCGCCCAGTGCGCGCCCTGACGGCCGTAGGGCATGCCGACGCTGCCCGGGTTGATGATCTGGCGCCGGTTCGCCAGCCGGGTGAACGGCATGTGGGTGTGCCCGCAGACCACGGTCATCACCTCGCCGGGCAGGTCTTGCAGGACCTCGGCCCACCGCTCGAGCCGGGAATCGACGACCACGACTTCCTGGTCGTCGCGCGGAGTGGCGTGGCAGAACACGACCTGGCCGAAGCCGGCCACGTCGAGCGTCACCGGGTAGGGCAGGCGGGCCAGCCAGTCCACGTGGCCGGCGGACAGCTGTCGCGCGGCCCAGGGCTCGATCGGGTGATCCGCCTGGTCAACCTGGCCGCGGGCCAGTTCCACGAGCTGCCGGTCCGTGTTGCCCCGCACCCAGGTGACACGGTCGCCGAGCCCGAGCAGCCGGTCGAGCACCGGCACCGGCATCGGCCCGGCCGCGATGTCACCGGTGAGCACGATGCGTTCGGCCTTCCTGACGTCCGGCTCGGCCAGCACCGCGTCGAGCGCGGGGAGCACGCCGTGGATGTCCGAGAGGACCGCGACGCTCGCGACCATGGTTATCGCCTCCCGTAGCGCTGCCTGATCTTGATGTAGCCGAACACCGGGTCGCCCGTCACGGTGACGAGGGGCGAGCCGGGTTCCGGCGTGTCGGCGGCCCTGTTGCTGATGTGCCCGGTGTAGGTGCCCAGCGGGCCGACGCGGGCGCCCCACGCGGCGGGCAGGATCAGCTCGATCCAGGCGGTCTTGGTGACCACCTCCACGGTGACCTCGCGGTGCGCGCAGGTGGCCTGGGTGAAGTCGATCGTGATCCAGCCGGTCGTGGACTCCGCGGTGATCAGCTCGGGCACGACCCAGCGGCCGGCCTGCTTGATGTCGGCCGTCGTGGTGCGCAGGGCGAGCGTGCCTCGCTTCGCGCCCGCGGGCAGGTCCGCCACCAGGGCGTCGAGTTCGCCGTAGGTCTTCGCGCCGTAGGCCAGGCCGAGCCTTTCGTCGAGCTCAGAGAGGTCGATCCGGCCCTCGGCGGCGGCGACGCGCAGAATCTCCGCGATCGCGTCCCGGTCCGCATCCCCCGCCCGCTGTGACGCCCCGGTCATACGGCGACTGTAGGACATTCCTCCGTCAGTGGTGGACCGCGGCGAGCAGGGCGGCGTAGGCCCGGACCAAGGACGCGCGTTCTTGCGGGAGCAACGGGCTGACGGGCTGGCAGCCCTCGCGGACCCACTTATCGGACAGGTCCATCGCCATGGCCCGGTGCACCGCGGCCGGGCGGACGGCCTCCTGGGGTTCGTCGTAGAGATAGGAGTACAGGCGGGTCAGCGACGCGACCAGCTCCTGCGCGGGCTCGGTGGCATCCGGCGCACGCTGGACCTCCCGGTGCACGCGCCACCACTCGACCTCCAGGGCGGCGGCGTAGGCGGGGTCCGCAGGCTCGCCGTAGCTGAGCCTGACCAGCTCGTAGAACTGCTGCATGCAGGACCGCGCGCCGTCCGGGTCGTTGTCAGGGAACGGCGCCCACAGCTGGTTGGCGCGCATCACCAGCCACGCGCCCTGCAGGCTCCGGTCCAGGTCCATGCCGAAGCCCAGCCGGACCAGCCCGACGCTCGCCGCCAGCACCTGTGGCCAGCGGCGCAGGTAGTACCCGGTCCAGGCGTAGTACTCCAGGCCGGCGATGCGGACCGGATCGAAGGAGCGCAGCCGGTTCGGTGAGCCTGTGCGGACGGTGCGGGAGTCCATGGGCGTCCCCTCAAGTGCGGCGGGCGGTCGCTGGGGTGATACCACCGCCCGTTCGGGATAAATGAAGGGCGCAGGTCATTCGTCCAGGGCACCTGCGTCGGCAGGCACGTCGACGGAGTACTGCCGCAGGATCTCGAGCGGGACGATCTCAAGCGCGCGCTGGTGGGTGGACGCCAGCACGACCGGGGCCGCGGCGCCGTCACGGTGCGCCCGCAGCCAGTTCGCCGCCGTCACGCACCAGCGGTCGCCCGGTACCAGACCGGGGAAGCGGAACTGGGGCACCGGCGTGGACAGGTCGTTGCCGATGCTGCGCTGATGCGCGAGGAATTCCGCGGTCACCACCGCGCAGATCGTGTGGCTGCCCAGGTCCTCGGGCCCGGTCGTGCAGCACCCGTCCCGGTAGAACCCGGTCAGCGGATCGGTCCCACACGGCTCGAGTTCGCCGCCGAGAACATTAAGGTCGCCCATGCCAGCAGTATCGGCAGGTTTGCGGCGGGTCCGCAAGAAAGCGTGGGCGTGGCAACGGGGCTCAAGGCCCTGACCTGGCCACAATGGGTCGGGTGAGACATATTCGAGTTCTGGCGGCGGTCGGTGGCCTGAGCCTGCTGGCCGCGACGGCGACGGCGGCGTCTGGAGCCACCGCGCTCACGACCGACCGCGCATCGGCCCATTTCGTGCCTCTCGAACAGGTCGCTTCCTCGACTTCCGTGCCGATCAAGCACGTCATCGAGATCATGATCGAGAATCACTCCTTCGATAATCTGTTCGGCCAGTTTCCCGGCGCGGACGGCATCCCGGCGGATACGACGTTCCTCAACCCGCAGGCCTACTACGTCTCCGAGCCGGACGTTCAGCCGGTCTGGGCGACCCCGAACGAGGGCGACATCGACGGCACGATCAACAACAGCACCGTGGCCGAGGAGATGGCGATGGACTACCAGCCCGGCAAGGGCTACCAGATGGATCATTACACCGTCTTCCCGCAGGACGGGATGTCCGCCATCACTGAGTTCGGACCTAAGTTCGACCCGAACGAGCAGTACCTGGCGTCCGCATACGAGCTGGCCGACATGAACTTCCAGCCCGTCATCGCGCCGACCCAGCCGAACGTCCTGACGGCGCTGAACGGCACCGACCACGGCTGGGTGTACAACAACCTCCAGCCGGCGCCCACGGTGGCCTGGGACTCGATCTTCGACGAGCTGACCGCGCACGGCCGCAGCTGGAAGATCTACTACGCGCTGCCGCCCTCGGCCCTGGCCGGCACGGTCTGGCCGCAGCTCATCCCGTCCGGGTACGCCGCGGACCTGACCACGGGTTCTGCGTTCTTCACCGACCTGGCGAACGGGACGCTGCCGGACTTCTCCTTCGTCCGGCCCGGCGTCGGCTACAGCACCGAGCCATCGGAGGACATCGGGGAGGGCGACGCCTGGATCGGGCAGCTCGTCAACGCGGTCGCGCACAGCGGGTACTGGAACTCCACGGCCATCTTCGTCACCTACGACGAGAGCGGCGGGTTCTGGGACCACGTGCCGCCTCCGGTCAGCACGGGGTACGGCGCCAGGACCCCGATGATCATCATCAGCCCGTACGCGAAGCGCGGGGTGTTCGGCCAGCAGACCACGAACGTGTCCATCTTGTCGTTCATGCAGAAGCTGTGGGACATGCCCGCGCTGACGCCGCTGAACGCCGCGCAGAACGACCTGTACTCTGCGTTCGACTTCAGCCAGAAGGCCCTGGCGGCGCCTTCCGTGCCGGTCGCGCCCGCGGACACCATCGGGTTCCACGCCTCGGGCGGCATCCTGACCGACATCGGGCCGGCGAGCCCCGGCAAAACGGTTTCGATCTACCTGGAGGCGGAGACCGGCGGGCTGGTCCTCGATACGGCCATGGGCGGGACGGTGTCTCTTACGCTGACGCCGCCGTCCGGCGTTTCCGTGCCGGGCTCGTTCCCGAAGACGGTCACGATGGCGGGCGGGACGGCGGCCTTTTCGGTGTCGTTCCCCAGCGCCGGGTACTACCGGATCTACGCCAGCGGGCCTTCGGGGAGTAAGGGGTGGGTCACCGTGGACGTGGGGGTTACTCCGGATACCGCGCCCTGAGCTGGACAAGATCGTCAGGCGGGGCGTATTCTTGACTGTATGATCAGTCAAACTTCGGGACGGGCTGTGCCGGCTCCACTTAACCGGGCCGAGGTAGACGAGGCGTTGCGGCCATTCGGGGAGAGCGTGATGCTGCCTCGTGCGGCGTACGTGGACCCGGCGGTGTTCGGCTGGGAGCAGCGGTACTTCTTCGACGGCGGCTGGATGTGCGTGGGCCGGAGCGAGCAGCTTCCGTTGCCCGGCGACCAGCGCGCGGAGGCCGCCGGCGAGGGCGGCGTGCTGCTGGTGCGCGGTGAGGACGGCGAGCTTCGGGCGTTCGCGAACAGCTGCCGCCACCGCGGGCACGAACTGCTGCCCTGCGGCGAGGGCAACCGGCACAAGATGATCATCTGCCCGTACCACGCCTGGACGTACAAGCTGTCCGGCGAGCTGTACGCGGCGGCGGGCTTCAGGAACCAGCCGGGCTTTGACTACACCGGGTGGGGCCTGGTGCCGCTGCCGGTGACCGAGTGGCACGGCCTGATCTTCGTGGACGGCTCGGGCGGGGCGGTCCCTCCGCTGCAGGAGGCGCTGGGCAAGCTCGAGGCGCTGGTCGCGCCCTACGAGCCCGAGCGCCTGGTGACCGCGGCCTCGCACAGCTACGACGCCGCGGCGAACTGGAAGATCATCACGGAGAACTACCACGAGTGCTACCACTGCTCGTCCATCCACCCGGAGCTGTGCCGGGTCACCCCGCCGCAGAGCGGCGAGAACTACGCCACCGACGGTCCCTGGGTCGGCGGCTGGATGAAGCTGCGGGACGGCATGGACACCATGTCGGTATCCGGCCAGAGCCGCGGGATGCCCCTCCGCGGGCTGGGCGAGGAGGCCCTGCGGAACGTCATCTACGTCAACATCTTCCCGAACGTCCTGCTGAGCCTGCACCCGGACTACGTGATGACGCACCGGATGATCCCTGTCGCCGCCGACCGGACCAGGATCGAGTGCACCTGGGCGTTCGCGCCCGAGGCCGTGGCGCAGCCGGACTTCGATCCCGGCTACGCGGTGGAGTTCTGGGACATCACGAACCGGCAGGACTGGGCGGCGTGCGAGTCGGTGCAACGCGGCCTCTCCTCGCCGCACTCGCGGCCGGGGCCGCTGTCGCCGACCGAGGACGCGGTGTATTACTTCGTCACCACCCTCGCCCGGGCTTACCTGGGGCAGTCCCCGTGGGCTCCGTCCGCTTCGCCGCTGCGGTTGGCGTCCGGAATGCGGATGGGCAAGGGCGCCGCCCGGTAACGTTGACCGGGTGACCATCTACGACATCCCGGTGAAGACCCTGGCCGGCGAGGACTCCTCGCTCGGCTCGCTCGGCCTGGACGGCAAGACGCTGCTCGTGGTGAACGTGGCCTCGCGATGCGGGCTCACGCCGCAGTACGGGGCCCTGGAGCGGCTGCAATCGGATTACGCCGGACGCGGGTTTTCCGTGGTGGGGTTCCCTTGCAATCAGTTCGGCGGCCAGGAGCCCGGCAGTCCTGCGGAGATCGCCGAGTTCTGTTCGGCCACGTACGGCGTCACGTTCCCCATGTTCGAAAAAGTTGAGGTGAACGGGCCTGGGCGGCACGCCATCTACGCCTCGCTGACCGAGGCGCCGGACGCGGACGGTGAGGCCGGGGACATCCAGTGGAACTTCGAGAAGTTCCTGGTGCTTTCCGACGGGACGGTTGCGGCCCGGTTCCGGCCTGGTACTACCCCTGACTCCCCCGAGGTGCTCGCTGCCATCGAGGCCGCCCTCGGCTGAACTATCTGGCTCGGGCTTTGGCCTGGGTTATGGCTTTGGTTATGGGGTTCGCTGACTCACCGGCCATAAGCCGCACGCCACGGCCGGCCCGCCGTGATCAAGGCGACACGCCGGGCCGGCCGCAGCACTCAGGACCGCGGCGCCGCGCACAGACGCCGGCCCCGGTCCTCAGCGCGCAGTATGCCCGGACCCTGCGTCCCCCGGCCGCTCCCGCGGGCCAGGCGGGTCCACCGTGTTCAGCACCACCGGCTTGCCCGTCAGCTCCTCCAGCTCGGCGCGGAGCCGGTCGGATCCGGCGTGGCCATGGCCGTGCACCACACCCGGCCGGGCGGCGCGGATCGTGACCCGGACGTGGTCCAGGTCGTCGCTGACTCCCACCGCCGATACCCCGGCCGTCTGTCCTATCCGCTGGCGGATCAGGTCATTGATCTCCTCGATGCGCAGCGCCTGGACCGTGAGGATCTCCGAGCCTGCGGCGGCCCCGGCCTCCTCGGGCCCGGCCAGCTCGATATGGTCCGCCAGCAGCCGGCTCGCCATCCCCCGCCGGCCCGGCTCATCGGCCGCCGCATACGCCCGGGCGGCCTCGTCGGTCAGCTCCAGGTCCACGTACGGGTTCAGGTACACCCGCAACGCCACCGGCGGCTGGCCAGGATCACGCCCGGCGATGACCATGCGGCGGGCGGTGGTGTAGTTCTCCCCGGTCTTGGCCATCCGGGCCCGGACCTGCTTCTTGAACGCGCTGTCGTCAGTCACGCCATGTCCCTCGCGGCGATGCTGCCCCGCGCCCCGATCGCCTGGCTCAGCAGTGACCGATCTCCTACCTAGCGCGAACCGGCGGCCCTTGTCCTCACCGCGACCGCGGGCGCGTGCCACGGCAGCTCGGAGTACGGCAGGCGCTCCTGCCAGAACCCAGGCTACCCAGCCTGCCGGGCCGAATCCATAGCGGCGCAGGGAACGGTAACTCCATCCCCTGGAGCCGGGCGAACCGAACGTGTGCTAGCACGCTCGCACCTGCGCTTTCGTCAGCGGCTCGGCCGAGATGTGGTTAAGCGGATTGGCGGCTGGACAGGCGATCGGCAATGCGGGGCGCGATGGCAAGCAGCAGCCAGAAGTATTTGGCGGCATCGGGATTCACCCAGGCAATGCCAATCGACAAGGTGATGACCACAACGCTTGCGGCCGCGCGATACTGGGCCGCCCGCGTTTCCTGCACGGTCCCGGCGGTCACTAGATCCTTCCGGCGGCCGTACCTAATGGTCAGCTCGGTCGCCACGGTGGCGAGCAGGAGGTTCGCCGCGAAGATGT
>DATJQX010000051.1:0-12147 GCA_035505275.1 Streptosporangiaceae bacterium
CTCGATCGAGGAGATGTTCTCCCCGCCGCTGATGATCACGTCCTTGAGGCGGTCGCGGATCTCCACGTAGCCGTCGGGGTGGACCACCGCCGCGTCTCCGGTGTGGAACCAGCCGTCACCCATCGCCCGCTGCGTCGCCTCGGGGTCGTGGTAGTAGCCCTCCATGACGACGTTGCCGCGGACGACGATCTCGCCGACGGTCTGGCTATCGGCGGGCACCTCGGCGCCTTCGGGGTCGACCACGCGGAGCTCGCCGGAGGTCAGCAGTTCGACGCCGGTCCGGGCCTTGATGACCGCGCGGTCCGCCAGCGGCAGTCCCTCATGCTCGGGCAGCGGGGCGCAGACCGTGATGAACGGCGCCGTCTCGGTCAGCCCGTAGACCTGGGTGACCTCCCAGCCGAACTCCCCTTCCAGCCGCTCGATCGTGGCCGCGGCCGGCGGGGCTCCGGCCGTCACCACGTGCACTCCGGCCGGCACCTCGCCGCGCACCGACGGGGGCGCGCTGGCCATCGTGATCAGCACCGTCGGCGCCGCGCAGAGCCAGCTCACGTGCTCGTCCCTGATCAGCCCGAAGATGGTCGCCGGGTCGACCTTGCGCAGGCAGACGTGGGTGCCCGCGGCCGCCGTCACCGTCCAGGTGTAGGTCCAGCCGTTCGCGTGGAACATGGGCAGCGTCCACAGGTACTTCTCGCCGACGCCGATCGGCAGGTGCAGCAGGGTCCCGATGGTGTTCATCGCGGCGTTCCTGTGCGTGATCATCACGCCCTTGGGGCGCGCCGTGGTGCCGCTGGTGTAGTTGATGGACAGCAGGTCCCGCTCGCCGATCTCCGGCCGCGCGAAGTCCGGGTCCGCGGCGGCGATCGCCGCCTCGTAGTCGATCCAGCCGCCGGCACTATCCTCGGCACCCTCGAAGGCCACGAAGTGCCGCACCCCGGGCATCCGGTCGCGGACGCCGTCCACCGCGGCCAGGTACTCGCTGGCCACGCAGACCACGGTGGCGCCGGAGTGGTTCACGATGTAGGTGAAGTCCTCGGCGGTCAGCCGGTAGTTGATCGGCACCAGGACGGCCCCGATCTGCGGCACCGCGTAGAAGGACTCAAGCTGCGCGTGCGTGTTCGGCGCGATCGTGGCCACCCGGTCCGACTGCGCCACGCCCAGCGCCTGCAGGGCCGCGGACCAGCGGTCGCAGCGGTCGAAGAACTGCCGGTAGGACAGGCGGAGGTCGCCGTCGACGACCGCCTCCCGGTCGGCGTGCAGACGGCGGGTCCGGCGGGCGAAGTCCAGGGGCGACAAGGGTGTTTCCATGGTTCAGATTGTGGCAGGCGCCCGGGTTTCGTCCAGCGCCCCGGGTCCCGCGCCGGGTGGCCCGCTGGCCGGTCAGGCGGTTACGCCCGCGCTCGTGATGACTGCCCGATATAATGCGATCACAAACGGTGTTATTGTCCTGTGATTGCGGTTCGCGCCGCCCGGTATACCAGCCGCGGACCTTTCTGGCCGAAGTCCCGCGCCTTCCGGTGAGCTTTCTGGCATTGTGGAGCGCCAGCGGTACCTGTGTTCGGCGGGCCTGACGGCGCACCCGGTCACCCAGCCGGCCAGGGCCAGCTGGGCTTGGCCGAAGGAAAGGACTGCCTTGTCGCGTCACCGGACTGGCACCCGCAGCGATAGGCGCAAGCGGGGCCTGATCCGGCGTGTCGGTATTGTCTTTCCTGTCGCCATTTTCGCCGCGATAGCGGTCATCGGCGTCGCGGTCGGAGCCGAGGTATTCGCTCCCGTATCGGCTGCCTTTAACATCGCCCGGGCGGTTGCGGCAGTTGAGGGAAGTCACACCATGGCATTGCTCGAAGCCGAGCGCACGCAGCTGATCGCGATGACCGACGCCGCGAACACGCTGGCGGTGGCTTCCGGGCCGCAGCTCGCGTCGCCCTCCCAGGTCGCCGCGGCCAACCCGGGAACCAACCCGGCCACCGGGGGGACGGGGGGGATCATCTACGTGACGTCGACGCCACCGGACCCGAACACGGCGCAAGCCATTGCCTACAACATGATGGGCAGCTTCGGATTCAGCCCGTCGCTTTATTTCGGCTGCCTCGTCGATCTGTGGAATCACGAAAGCGGCTGGCGGTATGACGCGGAAAACCCGAGCGGCGCGTACGGCATCCCGCAGGCGCTGCCGGGCAGCAAGATGGCCAGCGCCGGGGCGGACTGGGCGACGAACCCGGCCACCCAGATCAGATGGGGCCTCGGCTACATCAAGGGGATATACGGGAATCCGTGTAATGCCTGGGCCTTCGACGAATCCAACGGATATTACTGATCGCCAGCCGCCCGGCGGGTGCCCGTTATCGGACCCGATGAGAAATTTCGGCGCCAGTGTGAGTTTCATCATACGAGCCCGGCCGGCCGTTCGCGCAGCGCTGAACGCTTAGGTGAGCGGGGCGATTCCCGGCCGCCGGCGAGCGGGTCACCGAATGTGGTGATCTACGTCACACAGCAATTCGGGCACTGATCGCATTGGCGTCCGGCATGGTAGATACCCGACAGCACCCCGCCGTGGGATGGCAACTTCGAGTGAGCCAGGCGCCCTGACCCGCGCCACGTCCTACGAGCAGATGCCTGCCGCGCACACGCGGCAGTTGCGATCGGGGGTGAAGCAGATCGCGTGACACGCGAACCACAGAAGGGTCCCTTTGTCACGACATCGGACAATCCCATCCGGCCGCTCCAGGGCCGTCGCACTGATCGCGGCCGGCGCGTTCTCCGTCGCCGGCGCCGCGTCGGCTGCGGCGGTCACGTGGCCCGTCCAGCCCGCGCGTATCCCGGCGAGCACCGCGGACGTTGCGCCAGCGGCCGTGGCCGCGGGCCCTGCTGGACCAGTACTGGCCATCACGGATCAGCCGACCCGGCCGCAGTCCTCCCCGCAGGCCGTTAGCCTGGCCGTCCGCGCGCTGCAGATCCACGCCGAACAGGCCGGGCACATGGCCACCCAGTGGCAGCACGCGCGACGTGAATCCATCCGGCGGGCCAAGGCGGCCCGGGCCCGGGCGGCCAGGGCGCAGGCCGCAGCGGACCAGTCACAAGCCGCGGCGCAACCGCAGCCGCAGCCGCAGCAGATCACGCCGGCCGCCGCCGTGACGTCCGGCTCGGCGGAGCAGATCGCGCAGGCGATGCTCGGCTCGTTCGGCTGGTCGCCCAGTCAGTTCGCCTGCCTGTACCCGCTGTGGGAGGGCGAGAGCGGGTGGAGCGTGACCGCCGAGAACCCGGGGACGGGCGCCTACGGCATCCCGCAGGCCATGCCGGGCGGCAAGATGGCCAGCGCGGGACCTGACTGGCAGACCGATGCGGCAACGCAGATCAGGTGGGGCCTGGAGTACATCCAGGGCACGTACGGATCCCCGTGCGGGGCCTGGGATCACGAAGAGGCGACCGGCTGGTATTAGGGCAGCGAGGTAAAGGTCTCCGCCTCTTCGTCGAAGACCGGCCGCAGCTGGGTCCACATGGCGGCGGGCGCGGTCATGTACAGCGCGTATGACTGCGCCCCCGCCGGGGTCTGCAAGACGAAGAGCAGGTCGATGACCTCCTGCTGGACGCCCTGGTCGTCCCAGGTGAACTTCCAGTAGGCCCCGGGCGTGCCGCGGATGTCGACCCCGGCCAGCCCCAGCTGGCTGTAGCCGGGGAAGCGCGTCAGCGAGTTCGCCTTGATGTACTGCGCCTCGTGCACCATGTCGTTCGGGTAGGTGTGCGGCGTCAGGTCGATGAGGATGTTCGCGTTGACCGCCGGGTCCCGCAGGTACGTCTGGTAGCCGCTGATGGAGGAGGCCCAGTTGGACGGCCTGGCCATGCTGAACCCGGCGTTCTCGTCGGCCGCGGCCGGCTGGGAGTAGGTGGTGAACCCGGCCGGGAGCGGTCCGCCCGTCTTCGCCATGTTGATCGCGTCGACGATCTGCGGGGCCGCGGCGGGCGCCGGCAGCGTCGCGTTCCCCGTGGCCGGCGCCGACGACGAACCCGTCGATGAGCTGGTGACCGAAGGCGTGCTGGTCGTGTCGTGGCTGAGCAGCACGACGGTCGTCGCGCCCGCGGCCGCCCCCGCCACGGCCAGTATCGCAAGACCGACCTTCCACCCCGAGCCGGAGCGCCGCCTGTGCGGCGGAGGGTCCTCGTACTGCGGCGCGGTATCCCGCGGTGCGGGCCGGGCGGGCGGGCCAACCTCGTAGCCGGCGCCCGACCGGGGCCGGGCGTCACCCGACCGGGGCGCAGAGTCATACCAGGACGAGAAGTCGGGCGGCGGCCCGGACTCGGGCCCGGAACGGGGCGATGCCGCGGCGGCCAGGCCTGGCCGGGGCGGCGCCGCATCGCCGAAGCCGAGCTCGGTCGAGGTCGGCGCCGTCTCGGCGGCGGCCGCCGCGCCGCCCAGCGTGTCACCGCCCGCCTGCGCCGCGCCCGCCCGCGACGGGGGCGACGGGGACAACGAGGTGGGCTCGTAGCCCGCCGGCGCGGCCCCGGTCCTGGTCGGCAGCTGGGGCAGCACCTCGCTGATCATCCGCGCGGCCGTGGCGGCGTCCGGCCGGTCGGCCGGCTCCCGGCGCAGCAGCGCGCCGATTACCGGCGCGAGCGCGCCCGCGGTCGGCGCCGCGGGCGCGTCCTCGTTGATGATGGCGGACATGGTGGTGATCGCCCCGCCGCGCCGCTCGAACGGGCCGTGCCCCTCGACGGTCGCGTACAGGGTCGCGCCGAGCGACCACAGGTCCGAGGCCGGCGTCGCGTCCTCGCCGCGTATGCGCTCGGGCGCGGTGAACCCCGGCGATCCCATCACCATGCCGGTCTGGGTGAGCCTGGTGTCGCCGGCGAAGGTCGCGATGCCGAAGTCGGTCAGGACCGCGCGCCCGTCCCGGGTGAGCAGCACGTTGCTCGGCTTGACGTCCCTGTGCATCACGCCGGCGGCGTGCGCGACGTTCAGCGCGCCGAGTAGCTGCCGGCCCATCTCGGCGGTCTGCCACGGCGACAGCGGGCCCGAGGTCGCGAGCACCTGGTCGAGGGACTGGGCGTTGACCAGCTGCATGATGATCCACGGGCGGCCTTCATCCTCGGCCACGTCGTAGACGGTCACCACGTTCGGGTGGTTGAGCCGGGCGGCGGTCTTGGCCTCACGCAGCGTCCGCTGGTACGCCTTCGCCCGCTCCTGGGGGGTGAGCGTGGCCCCGATCAGGACTTCCTTGATCGCCACGTCACGGTCGAGGAGCTGGTCACGTGCGCGCCACACCACCCCCATGGCGCCGCGGCCGATGGGGGCTTCCAGGCGGTAGCGCCCGGCGATCACCCGGCCCGAGTCCGCCATAGGGGGCATACGCGGACCATACACGGTGTTCGCTGAAAGGTCTCTAGGGGACGGCTGAGCATTGATTAAGTGTCATCAGATTGATTACTGCCGGTCATCGCCAGCACGTCCAGAGCCCGGTCAAGCTGCGCTTGCGTGATCTCGCCCCGCGAAACGTAGCCGCGTGCGAGCACCACCGAGCGGATCGTCTGCCCGGTTTCGAGCGCCTCGTGCGCCACCTGCGCCGCCGCCTCGTACCCGATGTAGGGGTTCAGCGCGGTGACGATGACCGGCGAGGACTCGGCCAGCAGGCGCGTGTGGTCGGCGTGCGCGGTGATCCCCGCCACGCACCGGTCGGCGAGCAGCGGCGCCGCCGCGGCCAGCAGCCGGGCCGAGGACAGCAGGTTCCTCGCGATCACCGGCATCATGACGTTCAGCTCGAAGTTCCCGGCCGCCGCGCCGAACGCCACCGCCGCGTCGTTCCCGATCACCTGCGTGCACACCTGGCAGACCGCCTCGCAGATGACCGGGTTCACCTTGCCCGGCATGATCGAGGACCCCGGCTGCAGGTCGGGGACGGAGATCTCGCCCAGGCCCGCGCGCGGTCCCGACCCCATCCAGCGCAGGTCGTTGCAGATCTTGTACAGGCTGACCGCGGTGACCCGCAGGACCCCGCTGGCCTCCACGAGCGCGTCCTGCCCGCCCGCGGCCTCGAAGTGGTTCCGCGCCTCGGTCAGCGGCAGCCTCATCGAGGTCGCCAGCCGGTCGATGACGCGAACGGCGAACCCGGGCGGCGCGTTCAGGCCGGTGCCCACGGCCGTCCCCCCCAAGGGGAGTTCACCGAGCCTGGGCAGGATAGCCGCCGTGCGTTCGGCGCAATGTTTGACCGCCGCCGAGTACCCGCCGAACTCCTGGCCCAGCGTCACCGGCACCGCGTCCATCAGGTGGGTCCGCCCCACCTTCACCACCCAGGCGAACTGCTGGGCCTTCCGTTCGAACACCGTGGCCAGGTGCTCGAGCGCCGGGATCAGCTCCAGCACGAACAGCCGGGCGGCGGCCAGGTGGATCGCGGACGGGAACACGTCGTTGGACGACTGCGACGCGTTCACGTCGTCGTTCGGGTGCACGGGCCGGCCGAGGCGGTCGGTGGCCAGCCGGGCGATGACCTCGTTGGCGTTCATGTTGCTCGAGGTCCCGGAGCCGGTCTGGAACACGTCGACCGGGAACGCGTCGTCGTGCTTGCCCCGGGCCACGTCGGCGGCCGCGTCGTGGATCGCGTCCGCCGTGTCCCCATCGAGAATGCCCAGCTCGTGGTTGACCCGCGCGGCGACGCCCTTGATGCACCCGAGCGCGCCGATCATGTCCCGGCCGATCCGCTCGCCGGACACCGGGAAGTTCTCCACCGCCCGCTGCGTCTGCGCGCCCCACAGCGCGCCGGCCGGGACGAGCACCTCGCCCATCGAGTCGTGCTCGACCCGCGTCGGCCCGCTCACGAGTGCGCCCCGATCTGCAGCAAGGGCCCGGACGGGTCGGCGAAGAAGTCGTTCCCCTTGTCGTCGACCACGATGAACGCGGGAAAGTCGCGCACCTCGATCTGCCAGACGGCCTCCATGCCGAGCTCGGGGTACTCGAGCACCTCGACCCGGGTGATGCAGTCCTGGGCCAGCCGCGCCGCCGCCCCGCCGATCGAGCCGAGGTAGAACCCGCCGTACTTCTGGCAGGCGGCCGTGACGGCCGGCGACCTGTTGCCCTTGGCCAGCATGACCAGCGACCCGCCGGCCGCCTGGAACGCCTCGACGTAGGAATCCATCCGCCCCGCCGTCGTCGGCCCGAACGAGCCGGACGCGTACCCTTCGGGCGTCTTGGCGGGCCCGGCGTAGTAGACCGGATGGTCGCGCAGGTAGGCGGGCATCGGCTCGCCCGCGTCGAGCCGCTCGGCGATCTTGGCGTGCGCGATGTCCCGCGCCACGACCAGCGGCCCGGTCAGGGCCACCCGGGTGCGCACCGGGTACCTGGTCAGGTCGGCCCGGATCTGCGCCATCGGCCGGTTCAGGTCCACCGCGACTACCTCGCCGTCGTCCGCGGCGGTATCAAGGTCCGGCAGGTACTGGGCCGGGTCCGTCTCGAGCTGCTCGAGGAACACCCCGTCGGCGGTGATCTTCCCCAGCGCCTGGCGGTCCGCCGAGCAGGACACCGCGATGGCGACCGGGCACGACGCCCCGTGCCTGGGCAGCCGGATGACGCGCACGTCGTGGCAGAAGTACTTGCCGCCGAACTGCGCGCCGATCCCGATCCGCCTGGTGATCCCGAGCACCTGCTCCTCGAGCTCGACGTCACGGAACCCGTGCCCGGCCGCCGACCCGGACCGGGGCAGCGTGTCCAGGTACTTGGCCGACGCGTACTTGGCGGTCTTCAGCGCGTACTCGGCGCTCGTCCCGCCGACCACAATGGCCAGGTGGTACGGGGGGCACGCGGCGGTGCCGAGGGACCGGATCTTCTCCTCCAGGAAGGCGAGCATCCGGGCCGGGCTGAGTACCGCCTTCGTCTCCTGGTACAGGTACGACTTGTTGGCCGACCCGCCGCCCTTGGCCATGAACAAGAACTTGTACTCGTCCCCGCCGGCGGCGTAGATCTCGACCTGCGCGGGCAGGTTGCTGCCCGTGTTCCGCTCGTCCCACATGGTCAGCGGCGCGAGCTGGGAGTACCGCAGGTTCAGCGTGGTGTACGCGTCGTACACGCCGCGCGCGATGTGCTCTTCGTCCCGCCCGTCGGTGAGCACGTGCTGGCCGCGCTTGCCCATCACGATCGCGGTCCCGGTGTCCTGGCACATCGGCAGCACCCCGCCGGCCGCGATGCACGCGTTCTTCAGCAGGTCGCGCGCGACGTACCGGTCGTTCGGGGAGGCCTGCGGGTCATCGAGGATGGACCGTAGCTGGCGCAGGTGCGCGGGGCGCAGCAGGTGCGCGATGTCGTGCATCGCCGCGGTGGTGAGCATCGTAAGGACCTGCGGCTCGATCTCCACGAAATTCCTGCCGAACGATTCGTGGTTCCTCACTCCAGCACCGGTCAGCTTCCGGTAGCTCGTGCCTTCCGCGCCTAGCGGCAGCAGGTCGGTGTAGGTGAACTCGGGCACGCCGTCTGGCCTCCTGTCGGTCCCTTGACCCTGCGTTCAGCTTAGGCGCAGCGCCGCCCTGAGCTTGGCGGGAACCCCGAGCCCGGCTGGTCACGACTTGTACATGTATAGGCAAGCTTGTATCGTGACAGCAAGCGGCGGCGTCGCGCCGCGCGGTGCCCCCGTCCGCGCGATGTGTGCTAAGCACGCGGTGCCCCCGTCCGCGTCCGGCTAAGCTGCGGCGCCGCCGCCATTATCGGCTAGCCGCTTTCACCCAGCCGCTTTTCACCGGGCCAGGCGGGGGAGCAGCATCGAAGACGCGGTGATCCCCGCGATTGTCGCGGCGGCCAGCACGCCCAGGTCCAGCCAGATGTCGGTGCTGGTGCCGATGAGCAGCGAGCGCAGCGCCTCGACCTCGTACGACAGCGGGTTGACCCGGCTGATGACCTGGAGCCAGCCGGGCATGATCCGCGCCGGGTACAGGGCGCTGGAGCTGAAGAACAGCGGCATGGTCATGGCCTGCCCGATGCCCATGAGCCGGTCCCGCTTCAGCGCGATCCCGGCGATGGTCATCGACAGGCAGGAGAAGAACGCCGACCCCAGGACCAGGAACCCGGCGCTGGCCAGCAGTTTCAGCGGGTTGTCCGTCAGCGCGACGCCGAGGACCGCGGCCAGGATGACCACGACCACGCCCTGGATAAGCGACCGTACCCCGGCGGCGAACGCCTTGCCGGTGATCAGCGCCGCCCGCGGCGTCGGCGTCACCATCAGCTTGGTGAGCACGCCCGCGTCGCGTTCCCAGATGATCTGGATGCCGTAGAAGATGGCGATGAACAGGGCGGACTGGGCCAGGATGCCCGGGGCCAGGTAGGCCAGGTAGGGGATGCCCTTGGGCGTGGGGATCGCGTGGATCCTGGTGAAGACCTCGCCGTAGATGAGCAGCCACAGCGCGGGCTGGATGGCCCGCGTGTACAGCTCGGTCCGGTCGTGCCTGATCTTGCGCAGCTCGACCCAGCACAGGGTCAGGATGCGGCTGCCCAGCCGGCGAAGGCCAGCGAGAGGGGTCTCAGCCCAGCCTGCGGGCGGTGCGCCTGGCGCGGCGTACGTCACGGATGCCTCCCTGCGTGACCTCGAGGGTGTCGCCGGTGTGGTGCCTGAACACGTCGTCGAGGGTGACGGCGGGGCCCAGTTCGGCCTTGAGGTAGACGGGCCTGCCCTCGGCGCGGATGGTCCCCTGGTGCATGAGCGCGATCCGGTCGCAGTACATGTCGGCCTCGTCCATGTAGTGCGTCGTCATCAAGACCGTCATGTCCCCGGCGTCCCGCAGGCCGGTGATGTACTCCCAGACCTCGGTGCGCGCGATCGGGTCAAGGCCGACGGTCGGCTCGTCGAGCACGAGCAGCCGCGGCGTGTTGACCAGGGCCTGGGCCAGCTCGAGCCGCCGGATCATCCCGCCCGAGTAGGTGCTGGCCACCCGGTTCGCGGCGTCGCTCAGCCCCATCGCGGCCAGCGCCTGCGCGACCCGCCCGGCCCGCTGGGCGCGCGGCACGTCGAAGAGCCTGGCGAACAGCTCCACGTTCTCGCGCCCGGTCAGCATCCCGTCCGCGGAAAGCAGCTGCGGCACGTAGCCGATCATCCGCCGGACCAGCATCGGCCGCGCCGCCGCGTCGACGCCGAACACGCAGACGCTGCCCGCGGCCGGCTTCAGCAAGGTGGTGAGCATCCGGATCGTGGTGGTCTTCCCGGCCCCGTTCGGGCCCAGCAGCCCGAACGTCTCCCCCTGCCGGATCCGCAGGCTGACGCCGTTCACCGCCAGATGGTCGCCGAACCGGTAGGTGAGCCGGTCGCAGACCACCGCCTCCTCGGCCCGGGCCTGGCCTGCCGCGGGCTGGCCGTCGTCCCGGGCCACGGTCGTCATCGCGTTTCCCTTCCCAGCTGCCCCTCGGCCAGCTCCGCGTCTCCCGGTTGCCCCTCTTCCACCTGTCCCTCTCCCAGCTCCGCGTCTCCCGGTTGCCCCTCTTCCGCCTGTCCCTCTCCCAGCTGCGCGGCGAAGCGGAGCAGCGCGGGCACGGCCTCCGCAAGGGCTCGCCTGTCGTCGGGGGTCAGCCGCGCCAGCGCCGGGGCGGCCAGCTCGGCGCGCAGGTCACGCCACCCGGCGATGCGCTGCGTCATCTTGCTGGTCACGGTGAGGAGCACGCTGCGCCCGTCGCCTTCCGCCCGGGCCCGGCCGAGCAGGCCTGCTCTGGTCAGCTGGCTGACCAGCGTGCTGACCGTGTTGGGCGCCAGCCGCATTTCGCGCGCGGCCTCGGTCACGCTGATCCCAGGCTTGGTCGCCACCAGCCTGAGCAGCTCGGATTGGGCCGGAGGCATGGGCTCCTCCCGCCACGCCGCCCGCGCGGCCCGCAGCGCGATGCGCCGGACCGCGCTGATCGCCCCCAGCAGCTCTCCCGCCAGCAGCAGCTCTCCCGCCAGCCCCACCGTGCCGTGCGGCGGAGCACCAATTATATCGTTCACAGAGCTAATTGTGCCATCCGGTGCGGCCTGTCCGCCATACGCGCGGGTGCGCCGGCGCCCGCCGGACGCCCGGCCCGCCAGCCCTGGCCGCCGTGGGTTATCTGCGCACACCCGATCGGCTGCCGGTTTCTTCCGCGCTTTTTTAGGTAGTCGGGTAGCCGCGGGTCTAACCGCTCGTGAACGGCGCAAGAAGGAGAGCGCGATGGTGGCAACGCCCGAAACGGCTAGCAGGCCCGGGATCCGCAGCCTGATCCCGGCCCGGATCGACCGGCTGCCTTGGTCCCGATTCCACACCCGGCTGGTGATGGCGCTGGGGGTGGCGTGGATCCTCGACGGCCTGGAGATCACCATCGCCAGCAACGTCGGGCCCGACCTGACGCTGAAGAGCACGCTGAACATGTCCGCGGGCGCGGTCGCCGACATCGCCACCTGGTACCTGATCGGCGAGGTCATCGGTGCCCTGTTCTTCGGCCACCTGTCCGACAAGCTCGGCCGGAAGAACCTGTTCATGATCACGCTCGGGGTGTACCTGGTCGGCAGCGGGCTGACCGCGGCGACCCCGGCCGGCGGCCACTGGTTCATCTTCCTGTACGCCACCCGGGTAGTGGCCGGCATGGGGATCGGCGGTGAGTACTCCGCGATCAACTCGGCCGTGGACGAGATGATCCCGGCCCGGTACCGCGGCCGGGTCGACCTGGCCGTCAACGGGACCTACTGGGCCGGAGCGTTCGTCGGCGCCATCGTCACGCTGACCGCGCTGAACCACCTGTCCGCCGCCACCGGATGGCGGGTCGCTTACGTCGTGGGCCCGGTGCTCGCCCTGGTCATCATCTACGTCCGGCGGAACCTACCGGAAAGCCCGCGCTGGCAGATCATGCACGGCCGGGAGAAGGAAGCCGAGGCGTCCATCACCGAGATCGAAGCCGACGTGGCCAAGACCAAGGGCACGCTCCCTCCGGTGGATCCCAGCAGGGAACTGGAGATCAGGCCGACCGAGCAGATCGGCTACCTGCCCCTGCTGAAGACGCTGTTCCAGCACTACCCGTCCCGGTCGGTGCTCGGCGCCGCCCTGATGATCACCCAGTCGTTCCTGTACAACGCGATCTTCTTCACCTACGGGCTGGTGCTGGAGTTCTTCTTCAAGGTCAAGGCGACCGACACCGGCTACTACTTCATGGCCTTCGCCGTCGGGAACCTGCTCGGCCCGCTG
>DATJQX010000052.1:0-3296 GCA_035505275.1 Streptosporangiaceae bacterium
TTCGCCGGCGACGCGTATGTCCCGTACGCGATCGTGACCGTCCGGCATGCCCCGACGGCGCTGGCCGCTCTCGCGCTCACGGCCTCGACCCTCACGTGGACGGCCGGATCGTGGGTGCAGGCCCGCTGCATCGCCCGGTACGGTCCGCGGCGCCTGGTCCGGCCCGGCGAGTGCCTGGTCGCCGTTGGCCTCGGCGTGATGTGCGTCGTGCTCCTGCCGTCGGTGCCTCCCGCGCTGGCGGTCGTGGCCTGGGCGGTGGCCGGCGCAGGGATCGGCACCGCCTACGCGCCGCTGTCGGTGACCACGCTCGATCGCGCCGCGGCGGGCGAGGAGGGCCGGGCGACCTCGGCTCTCCAGCTCTGTGACGTGCTCGGTCAGGCCATCGGTACCGGCGTGGCGGGCGCGATCGTGGCCGCCGCCGCAGCCCGGATAGGGCACGGCCCTGGAGTCGCGCTGGCGTTCTCGTTCGCCATCGCGGTCGCCCTCATCGGCGTCATCGTCGGAGCGCGACTACCCGGCCAGCTCACCGGCCCAGCCGCGGACGATCCTCGCTGACGCTATCTCGTTGTACGTACAGGGTTGAACGGTCGCGGCCTTGGCCCGGTGTACCCCGGAGGGGTATCGGACGGGACGGCCGGCCGACATTGGGTGTCCTTTCGGGTAAATAGCGCCCGAAAAGACACCCAATCAGGGAATCGGCGGCCCGAACCTCATGTCGCACGCGGCGGAATGTCCGGATAAAAGGGAAATACCCGACAACATACCCTCATCTCCTCCGCGGACCCTGGCGCCTCAATCCGTGCAGGCCCGCGCTCACGTGCTGGCCTCGTCCAGCGCGTTGGTCCCGTCGTTGACGATGAGGAGGCCGTCGCCCCTCGTGATGATGCCGAACAGGTCACCGGCGCCGTTCTTGATCAGCGTCTTGGTGGCGAGTTGCCTGCCGGCCGGGGTGATCTCGACCGCGTTCCCGTTGTTGCCATTGACCACGACGAGGTCACCGTTGGGCGCCAGCGTCATGCCGAGCGGGGCATCGAGCGCGCCGCCCGCCGAGAGGTTTCCGGCGGCCTCGGTGACCGCGCTGGTCCGGGTGAGCGCCCCGGGAATGGCCGACACCGAGTTGGTCAGCGTGTCATCGACGTACAGCGTCCCGTTGCCCCCCAGGGCCAGGCCGGTCGGGGCGAGGACGAGCGCCGCCTTGTTCGCCCGCCACGGGAAGTCAGTCCCGATCACGGTGCTGCTGGTCAGCGTCGGCGGTGACGCGGGGCTCAGGGCCAGGTCCAGGCGCACGACCGTGCAGTTCCCGGTCACCGGCACACCGTTCTGGGTGCTCGTGTTGCCGCCCAGGGCATTGGACACGAACACCTCGGCCGTCGTCGCGGTGGACTTCACCGCCAGGTCCCAGGGGCCTGCGATGTCCTGGTTGGTGATGGTCTCCTGCACCGTGCCCTGATCGTTGAGGACGATGAGGCAGCCGGGCGAGCTCTGGCTGGGCAGCACCCCGCCGTGACTGGTCGGCAGGCTGCCGACTACTACCCAGCCGCCTGGCAGGATGCCCAGCGCCGTGGTCAGCCCGATGCCGCCGGGGCAGGACTGTCCGGCCGGCAACGCCGGGATGCTGGCGAACACGCTGGCCTTGCCGGCCGGGGAGACCTCCACCAGGGTGGTCCCGGTGCCTTGCACATTGGACTTGTCGTTGAAGTTGCTGACCAGGATGTCACCGGCCGTCAGCCGGCCCTCGGAGGCCGGGATGACCGCGACCCCGTACGGGTTCACGTCGCCATTGGCCGGAACCGTGGAGCCGACCACGGTCAGGCCGTGCAGCCGGCCGAGAAACGCGACCGGCCGGGCTGATGACGTGGATACCGCGCTCGGGTGGGCCGAACTCGACGTACTTGAGGTGGACGCCGATGAACAGGCCGTGGCCGCCAGGCCCAGCCCGATCATGGCAGTCAGGATTTTGGCATAGTGACTAGACTTCACCGTGCTCCCCTTCGAAAGGCCATCGCCTTCATTTCGGGGCACGCGTCGCCGCTCCACCCCGAGGTCCCTGCCCAGTGCTACGGGCTGACTGCCGATAAGGATTGCCCGGGTAACGCTTCGGCCGCTGCCGTGATCCGGTCCAGGGTGGTCCGGCCCAGCCGGCTCATGACGGGATTGCTGTCGGCGTAGTACCAGACCAGGCCCATGGCCTGCTGGAAGGCCCACGCCTTGCTGCGTTCCCACTCCAGGTCGGTGCACCTCAGGGCGGCGCGGAGCACCTGGCGGGGCCCGGCCTCGAGCAGGTTCCACGCGCTGATGAGGTCCAGGGCGGGGTCCGCGGCGCCGTAGCATCCGACGTCAAGAACGCCGGCCAGGTGCCCGCCGGCTATCAGGACGTTGCCCGGTGTCAGGTCACCGTGGCTCATCACGTCGGGGCCTTCGCGGGGCAGTTCCCTGAACGCGGCCCACATCCGGGCCAGCCGCGAGACGTCGAGGAGTCCCTCGCTTTCCCTGAGACAGGTGCCCATCCAGTCGTCGTGGTTCTTCAAGTCGCCGCCCCGTCCGCGGCCGGTGAACGTCCAGCCGCGGGTGCCGATCGCCCTGACCGCGGCGATGAACTCCGCCAGGTCGCTGGCGAAGGTCACCTCGCCGGAGGGGTCGTCCTGCTCGCCCGTGCGGCCGGGCAGCCAGGTCTGCACCGACCACGGCAGCGAGTAGCCGGGTCCCGGCTCGCCCAGGGCGACGAGCGCGGGCACCGGAAACCGGGTCGCCGCGGCGAGCTCCCTGGCGGCCATCGCCTCGGTTTCCAGTTCCCGGCGGGTCGCGGCGGGGTCGGTGCCCTGCAGGGGGAACCTCGCTGCGAGCCGGTCACCGAGACGGAAGATGGCATTGTCCGTGCCGGACGAGGTGACGCGGCGGACGTGCAGGCCCCGCCACTGAGGAAACTGCGCGTAGATCAGGTCGCGCGCCACGGCGGCGTCGATGGGAAGCTCACTGGCGTGCATGACCATGACGGCTAGCTTCCGGCGGACGGCGCTGGACCGCAACCGCATTACGGCTGCTGCGGCGGTACTACGTGTGGCCCGGTGCGGCGGTCACGGCCGGTAAGGCGCGGGCAGGGACTGCTCGGTCCAGATGACCTTCCCGGTCGCCACGTTCCGGGTCCCCCAGCGATCGCAGAGCGCGGCGACTAGCTGCAGGCCCCGGCCGCCCTCGTCAGACCAGGACGCCCGGCGGGGGCGCGGCGTGGTCAGGCTGCCGTCGAACACCTCGCAGACCAGGCTCCGGCTGCGCAGCAGCCGGAGCCGGTACGGACC
>DATJQX010000053.1:0-8170 GCA_035505275.1 Streptosporangiaceae bacterium
CGATGACCAGCTGGGCGCCGATGATCGCGTAGGCGCCGAGGATGCCGTGGGAGACGTCGAGCAGGTGCATCGAGCCGCCCTTGCCGTGCATGAGGCCGTTCTCGCGGCCGAGCAGTTCGGCCATCACCGGGGTCATCGGGGCGCCGCGGGCCAGCACGTGGTTGTGGCCGCGGTAGGTGGTGAACGTGTAGTCGTCGGCGTTCATCGCCTGCGACACGCCAGCCGCGACCGCCTCCTGGCCGGTGCCGAGGTGCGTCGTCCCCTTGACCAGGTTCTGCAGGAACAGGTCGTGCGCGCGCTTCTCGAACAGCCGGCATTCGATCATCTTCCGGTACATCTCGAGCGCGGTGCTCGTTTCCGGGGCCTCGGGTGCATCTGACACGTGCATCGCCTCGTCAGTAGGGGTTAGTGACGTACAGGTCCTGGGCCGGGAACTTGGTCAGGATGTCGACCCCGTTCGGCCCCACCACCACCTCTTCCTCGATCCGGGCCGCCGAGTGCCCGTCGGTCGCCGGGCAGTAGGTCTCCAGCGCGAAGACCATGCCTTCCTTGATCTCAAGGGGCGCGTCCAGCGAGGTGAGGCGGGAGATGATGGGGCGTTCGTGCAGCGCCAGCCCGAGCCCGTGCCCGAACTCCAGGCCGAAGGCGGTCTTCTCGTCGGCCAGCCCGATCTCCTGCGCCTCCGGCCACAGCCGGGCCACCTGGTCGGTGGACACGCCCGGCTTGATCATGTCGATGGCGACGTCGATCCACTCGCGGGCCCGCTTATAGGCGTCCTTTTGCGACTCGGTGGCCCAGCCGACCGCGAAGCAGCGGTAGTAGCAGGTCCGGTAGCCGTTGTAGGAGTGCATGATGTCGAAGAAGGCCTGCTCGCCGGGCCGGATCATGCGGTCGGAGAAGTTGTGCGGGTGCGGGTTGCACCGCTCGCCGGATACCGCGTTGATCGACTCCACGTCGTCCGAGCCCATCTCGTACAGCCGCTTGCTGGCCAGCGCGACGATCTCGTTTTCCCTGATCCCGGGGCGCAGGGCGGCGGCGATGTCCTGGTAGGTGCCGTCAACCATGCTCGCCGCGGTGGCCAGCAGCGTGATCTCGTCCCTGGACTTGAGCTCCCTGGCGTCCAGCATGACCTGCTGGCCGTCCCTGACGTCGATGTGCTGCCGTTGCAGCTCGAAGAACGTGGGGACCTCGGCCCAGTCCACGCCGACCGGCTCGTCCGCCACGCCGGCGTCGCGCAGGCGATCGGAGATCTCGGCCACCTGCTTCGCGGTAAGGCCGGAGGCGGGCGGGGCGGCCCCGCGCATGGTGGTATAGGAGGCGATGCAGTTCTCCGGCTTCAGCCAGGGGCAGTACATGCGGTGGTGCACCGCGGCCGAGCCGAAGTCCCACAGCACCAGCTCGCCCGTGCGGGTGTACAGCGCGTAACGGCACAGCTTGTCCCTGGTCCACTCGCCGATCGCGACGCCGGTCAGGTACCTGATGTTGTTGTTGTCGAAGACCAGCAGCGCGCCGAGCCCGGCCGCCTCCATAGCGGCCATGGCGCGATCGAGGCGGTACTGGCGGAGCCGGGCGAAATCCAGCCTCTCCTCGAAGTCGACGTTCATCCGGCCTGGCGCGGGGGCGATGGGAAGCGGGGGTACGGCCATGGGGAGCTCCTCTGCTCGTGCACCCACAATCCAATGCCGCGTGCAGTGAGACTGTCAAGATTGGCCCGGAGAACGTGCAGTGTACATTGACATCATGGTGGGACGGCATGCCCAGTGACTTCGATCCCGGCACCGGGCTCGGCCCCCGGCTGCGCCTGGCCCGCGAGGAACGACAGCTGTCCGTGCGTGAGCTGGCGCGCAGGATCGGGTGTTCGGCCAGCCTCATCTCGCAGATAGAGCGGGGAGTCTCGGTTCCTTCCGTCGGCGTCCTGTACTGCATGGCGACGGAGCTAGGCAGCTCGCTCGACTACCTGCTGTTCGGCGCGGACCAGGCGCAGCGCGCGGACCAGCAGCCGGCGGCGGCCATCCCCGGTGAGGCTGCACCGGAGGGCGGGCCGACCGTGGCCCGGGACGGCCCGCGCGCTCCGGTCCCGCACCCGCCCGGCATCGTGCAGCGCGGCGACGGCAGGAAGATCATCGACCTGGCCAGCGGGGTCCGCTGGGAGCGGCTCACCCCCGGTACCGAGGTCATGACCGACTTCCTCGAGGTGGTCTACTCCCCCGGCGGCCACTCGACCGACGAGCGCCGCCCGCTCCGCCACGACGGGCGCGAGTACGGCCTGATCATCAGCGGCACGCTCCAGGCCAACGTCGGATTCGAGAGTTACGAACTCGGCCCGGGCGACTCGATCGCCTTCGATTCGTCGACCCCCCACGAGTACCTGAACAAGACGGGCGAGCCCGTGCGCGCTATCTGGGTCGTCGTCCACACCGAGCCAGGCCGCGCCTGAATCACCGGGTACGGGAACAGCGCACCGCAGCCCGGCCCGCTGCCGGAGCACTGGCGGGAGCCGTGTCATCCACGAGACTCACGCTACGCCTGGACCATTCCGGCAACGTTACGGCTCAGCACGCCACTCGGCGAGTCGGCCGCAACAGGCCGCGTGCCGCCAGCAGGCCAGAACTTCCGCCGCTGACCGCCGCACAGGTCCGCTTGGGACCGTCGCAGGTCCGCCTGGGACCCGCGACGCGCGCCCCGGGCCGCGGCTGGTGCGGTAGTGGCAGGTGAGGTGAGCGGGCCGGGATCCGGGCCATATCGCCCAGAAGATCTTGGAAGATCGGTGCCTGCCGGAAATTAAGGCGCCGGATATGGCGCCTTTTCTTCCGTCTGGCACCGATCTTCCGCGGTATCCCCCGGCTGGCGACCCATAAGGGGCACCGGAACACACCGTGCCCGTAAGCACCGGCAGGGTGCCATCATTCTCACTGACTGGCGGTCAGTCTCGCGGCCGGGCTGCCGGGACACGGGATGACGCGGATGGGGGGAGGGGACGCTGGACGGTCCGCGGCTAGGCGGCGCTGGGATTGGAGTCCGCGGGATCTGATTCCCCCGAGGCGGGGTCGGTGATCTCGCCGGCGCAGGCGGCGAGGGTTACGGGCTGCGCCGTGGCCTGGCCGACCCAACCGGCGATGCGGTCGACGAGGTCGTCGCTGGATCCTGACTCGGCGTGGCCCATGTCGGGCAGGAGCCACAGTTCCTTGGGCTCCCGCGCCGCCAGGTACAGCTGGCGGGCGTGCTCGGGCGGGAAGTACTGGTCTTGCTCGCCGTGCACGATCAGCAGCGGGACCGGCGAGATCTGCGCCGCCGCCTCGGCCGGCGGGACGGGAACGAGCTTCCAGCCTTCGGGGCTGATCCGCGTGTTCAGCCACCGCCTGGTGACAAACCGGCCCAGCCGGTGCTCGATCGCCCGGTGCACCTGACGCATCCGCCTGGTGCCCCGGTAGTACCAGCGGCCGGGACCGCTGACCGATACCGCCGCGTCGAGCCCGCCGATCAGGCCCGCGTGCCGCACGACGATGGACGCGCCCATCGAGAAGCCGACCGCGCCGACCCTGGCGTAGCCGAGCTCGCGCGCGTAGGCGAGCACCACGTCCAGGTCCTTGATCTCGAGGTCGCCGAGCGTGGACAGCCCGCCGGAGCGGCCGTGACCGCGGAAGTCGAACGTGATTACGCCCGCCGCCCGGTTGAACCGGTTGGCGACGCGCCAGACATGCGGGTGCTGCCATGACTGCGTGAACCCGTGCGCGACGATGATCGCCAGGTCCTGCTGGCCGGGCAGATGGACGGCATCGATCGGCACGCCATCGTCCGTGACCAGCGTCGTTGCCGTGACAACCGCCTTAGGCATGCCTCACCTCGACCGCCAGATTACAGGACTAGCGAATGAGGCCACTGATGCGAAAAGCTACCGGTAGCCGCCGAACGAAGGAGCATCATGTCCGTGCTGACCGCCCTGACCGACGCGATCCGTGACGGCTCGGTGGAGGTGATCGACCTCACCGCCCCGCTGTCGGCCAGCACGCCGATCATCCAGCTGCCTCCCCCGTTCGGCAACACGGTCAACTTCGGGCTGACCGAGATCAGCCACTACGACGACCGCGGACCCGCATGGTACTGGAACGACATCACGACCGGTGAGCACACCGGCACCCACTTCGACGCCCCGGTGCACTGGGTCACCGGAAAAGACGGCGAGAACGTGGCGCAGGTCCCCGTGCCGCGGCTGATCGCTCCTGCCGTGGTACTGGACTTCAGCGCGGAGGCGGCCGCCGACCCGGACTTCCTGCTCCAGATCGACCACGTCAAGGGCTGGGAGGCGGTCCACGGGCCGCTGCCCGAGGGCGGCTGGCTGCTGTACCGCACCGGATGGGACGTCTACTCCAACGATCAGGCCGACTTCCTCAACGTGAACGAGACCGGGCCGCACACCCCCGGGATCAGCGTGTCCTGCGCGACCTGGCTGGCCGAGGAGGCCCCGATCATCGGGCTCGGAACCGAGACCGTCGGCACCGACGCCGGGGGCGCGTACGCCTTCGATCCGCCGTTCCCTTGTCATTCGATGCTGCTCGGGGCGGGCAAGTACGGCCTGACCCAGCTGCAGAACCTGTCCCGGCTGCCCACCAGGGGCGCGGTCGTCATCGCCGGCCCGCTGCCCATCGTCGGCGGGTCCGGCTCGCCGTGCCGCGCGCTGGCCCTGGTCGAGCGCGCCCGGTCCTAGGACGCTGAGCATGCGGGTCGCCGACGCCGTCGGGCGGGAGCTGGCCAGACTCGGCGCCGAGGCGGTGTTCGGCGTGGTCGGCAGCGGCAACTTCCACGTCACCAACGCGCTGATCGCCGGCGGGGCGCGGTTTATCGCGGCCCGGAACGAGGCCGGCGCCGCCGTCATGGCCGACGCCTGGGCCAGGACCGCGGGCCGGCCGGGCGTGGCGTCGGTACACCAGGGGCCGGGGCTGACCAACGCCATGACCGGCATCGCGGAGGCGGCCAAGAGCCGCACGCCCCTGCTCGTGCTCGCGGCGGAGGCTCCCGAGGTCAGGTCCAACTTCCACGTCGACGTGGCGGGGCTCGCCGCCGCCGTCGGAGCGGTCCCCGAGCGGATCTACTCCCCCGCTTCGGCGCTGGCCGACGCGCACCGGGCGTGGCAGACCGCGCTCGGCCGGCGGACCGTGGTCCTGGCCCTGCCGCTCAACCTCCAGGCCGCGGCCTGCGAGCCTGCCGCGGCGCCCGCCACGGTGCCTGCCACGGTGCCTGCCGCGGTGCCGGCCGCCCCGCGGACCTACCCGCCCGCGCCGTCGCCCGAGGCGGTGACGGCGATCGCGGCCGTGCTGCGCGGCGCTGACCGGCCCGTGTTCATCGCGGGGCGCGGCGCGCGGGGGCGAGCAGGCCGGGCTTGCGCGCGGGCGGAGCTGGAACGGCTCGCGGACGCGTGCGGGGCGTTGCTGGCCACCTCCGCCGTCGCGAAGGGGATGTTCCTGGGCAGCCCCTGGAACCTGGACGTGAGCGGGGGGTTCGCGTCGCCGCTCGCGGCCGAGCTGATCACCGGCGCCGACGTTATCGTCGGCTGGGGCTGCTCGCTGAACATGTGGACGATGCGGCACGGCAGGCTGATCGGGACCGGGGCGACGCTCATCCAGGTCGACGACGACCCCGGCGCGCTCGGCGCGCACCGCCCGGTGCACCTCGGCGTGGTCGGTGACGTCGCCGAGACCGCGCGGGCCGTCGCGGATGCGCTCTGCCCCGAAGACGCGGGGGATGACGCGAGGGGGGAACCAGGAATCGTTCGGGAGATAGATGACGGCGGGTCACCTGGTGCGGTGGGTACGTCCGGTGCGGCGGGGTACCGGTCGGCGGCGCTGCGCGAGCGGATCGCGCGCGAGGTGCGGTGGCGGGACGTGCCGTTCGCCGACGAGAGCGACGGGCAGCGGATCGATCCGCGTACGCTGTCGATCGCGCTTGATGACCTGCTGCCTGCCGAGCGGACCGTGGCGGTGGACTCCGGGAACTTCATGGGGTACCCGAGCATGTACCTGTCGGTCCCCGATGAGGCGGGGTTCTGCTTCACCCAGGCGTTCCAGTCGGTCGGGCTCGGCCTGGCCACGGCGATCGGGGCCGCGGTCGCGCGGCCGGACCGGCTGACGGTGGCCGCGCTGGGCGACGGGGGCGCGCTGATGGGGGCCAGCGAGCTTGAGACCGTCGTGCGGCTGGGGATCGGAATGGTCGTGGTGGTGTACGACGACGAGGCGTACGGCGCGGAGGTGCACCACTTCGGCCCGGACGGAGATCCGCTGGAGACCGTCCGGTTCCCGCCGGCCGACATCGCCGCGATCGGCCGGGGGTTCGGCTTCGACGGCGTCACCGTGCGGACGGCCGGGGACCTCGCTGCGGTCCGCGACTGGGTGGACGGGCCGCGGGAGCGCCCGCTGATCATCGACGCCAAGGTCACGTCCGCGCACGGCTCCTGGTGGCTGGAGGAGGCCTTCCGCGGCCACTGACGGCGGCGGGCGCGAACCGCGGCCCCGGCCGGGCCGTTTCCTGTGTGAAGGCAGTCGGCGGGCCCGGCGGGGCCGGGGAAAGAGGCAGCATCATGGTGCGGGTTCTGCTCGTCGGCGTGGGGCTGCTCGTGGCGGTGGCCGGCGTCATCTTCACGCTGCAGGGCGTCGGCGTCATCGGCGGGAGCTTCATGTCCGGCGCCACGTCCTGGGCGGTGGCCGGGCCGGTGATCGCTCTCGCGGGCCTGGCCCTGGCCACCGCCGCGCTGCGGCGCAGGAGGGCCCGCTAGGCGTCGTCCTGCACGGCCGCCTTTTCCGGCACCTTCGCGGGCCGTGGCGGCGCCTCGTCGGCGACCGAGGTAGCGCTCACGCTGACCAGCTCGTCCGACGGGTACGCTTCCTCGCCGTGCACCGCCACGTCGCCGATCTCCAGGACGGCATCGGGCAGGCGCAGCTTCATCCTGAACACGTACTTGATGACCATGAGGATGAGCCACGTGACCACCGCGTCCCAGATGATGATGGTGAGCGCGGCGCCCGCCTGGATGGCCAGCTGCTTCGGGTGCCCGTAGAACAGCCCGGCCCCCGAAACCGAGGGGTTCTTGCCCAGGCCGATGTACTCGATCATCTTCGGGTCGGCGAACAGGCCGACCATCAGGCCGCCGAAAAGCCCGGCGATGCCGTGGGTGTACACCACCCCGAGCGCGTCGTCGACCTTGTTGAACGGCCACACGTACTTGGGCAGGTAGGTCCAGGCGACCCAGACGATCGCGGAGGCGAAGAGCCCGATCAGGATCGCGCCGAGCCCGTTCACGTAGCCGGCCGCCGGGGTGATGCCGACCAGGCCGCAGATCATGCCGTTGACGCCGCCGAGGAACGTCGGCTTCTTCTCGCTGCTGAACGCCATGTCCATGAAGATCCAGGTCATCATGGCCACCGCGGTCGCCAGGTTGGTGTTGAGGACGGCCGCGCCCGCGTCCGCGCCCGCGAAGTACGGGTCACCGCCGTTGAACCCGTTCCAGCCGAGCCACAAGATGCCGGCGCCGACGGCGACGAACAGCAGGTTGTTCGGTATCGCGCGGTCACGGTCGCGCTTGAGCCTGGGCCCGACCACGGCCGCGGCCACGAAGCCGGACACCCCGGCCGCCAGGTGGATGACGTAGCCGCCGGAGAAGTCCAGGGCCCCCTTGCCCGCCCAGTAGCCGCCGCCCCACAGCAGGAACGCGTTTACCGCGTAGGCGAAGGTGATCCACAGCGGCACGAAGATCAGCCAGACCTTGAAGCTGATCCGGCCGATCACGCTGCCGATGAACAGGATCGGGGTGATCGCCGCGAACACGAACTGGAAGTAGACCAGGGACGATTCGGGGAACCTGAACTTGGGCATCAGGCCGTTCAGCAGCGGGATGACTGCCTGTCCCTGCTCGGCGTTCGAGCCCAGGACGGTCCGCGGATCTCCGACGAACGTGCTGATCAGCGGGGTGCCGAAGCCCATCTTGAATGCCCAGAGAACCCAGACGATCAGGGTCAGGCAGAACGTCGCGAACACCATAAGTACGGTGTTCATGGCCCACTTCTTCTGCACCAGGCCGCCGTACAGGACGGCCAGGGCCGGGATCGACATCAGGCCGACGAGCGTGGCCGCCGTCATCTGCCATGAGTTATCCCCGGCGCTCAGGTAGCTGGCATAGGGA
>DATJQX010000054.1:0-10471 GCA_035505275.1 Streptosporangiaceae bacterium
GCGTGGGCTGCATCGACCGCCTGGCGCAGCGTTTCGAGGTCGTATGTCGCCACCGTCGACTGCGGCACCGGCCCGTCGTCGGCCCACTGAGGGAAGTCACCGATGATCTTCACCCAGGCCGCCCCGGCCGCCACCTCGGCCCGGATCGCCGCAGCGAGCTCGTCCGGCGCGACAGGGGTGTGCATGCGCGGAAAGTACCGGTTCGCCGGGGCGAGGAACCGGCCGGCGGCGGTGACGACCGGCCGCCCGGCTGCCGCCGTGCGGGCGAAGCTGAGGGTGACCTGGCTGCGGCCGCCGGTGTCGCGGATCACCGTGACCCCGGCGGCCGCGTATTCCTCCAGCCGCGCGGCGCCATAGTCGTCGTCCGAGAGGTAGGGGCCGCGCTCGTCGACGGCGACAGTGGGGTGCGAGTGCGCGTCAACGAGCCCCGCCAGCGCGAACCTGCCGGGAAGCTCCTCTGGATCGCCAGTTCCGACAACCACGCGCTCGCCCTCGAGGCCATCCAGGAATGCTCCGGAGAAAGTCCATGCCATGGCAGCACCCTAAGGCTTTGCCGGGGGATCGGCGGGGAGGGGCGACGGGGGAGTTAAACGCCCCAGAGCGCGGCGACGTGACGGCTGTCGGTGCCACAGCACCCACCGAGCACCGCGATGGCGGGAAGCTTTTCGCGCAGCTTCTGGGTGGCGCTCACTAGCAGCGGCATGTCCCCGGCGTCGAGCTCTTCCATGACGTCGAGTTCGGCGTGGGACAGGGTCGAGGCGTTCGGGCGGTAGAAGGTCAGCCGCTCCTGCCAGCTTCCGCCGTCGAGTCCGGCAAGGACGTGGGCGGGGTGCGCACAGTTCACGCCGTAATAGTCCGCGGGGGCGGCCGTCTCCACCGCGGTGATCGCCTCTGCCAGGGTGCTGCCGTCCGGGAGCCGGCCGTCGGTCTCGACGGTGAAGGAGATCGCCACCGGCACGTTGGCGGCCCGGGCAGCGCGCACCACCCCGATCGCCTCGGCCGGTTCGGTCATCGTCATCGCATGTACCAGGTCCGCGCCGCCCTCGGCCAGGGACCTGATTTGCGGCGCGTGGTAGCTGGCGGCTTCGTCGGGATCCGCACCCCCCGCGAGGTATCCGTCGCCGCGCGGGCCCACACAGCCGGACACGCGGCTACGGGGCACCTCGGCTGCATCGGCCGCCGCACGAGCCAGGGTAACGGCGGCGCGGTTGGCCCGGTCGAGGGCCACCGCGTCATAGCCCAAGATGCGTCCCCAGTCAGGGTTGGCTCGCCACGTCGGCGTCTCGAGAAGGAGCCCCGCACCGGCGGCCGCGGCGATCACGGCGTACTCGGCGTAGTACCGGCCGAGCAGGGTGCCCCCCTCGGCGGTGTCAACCAGCGGGAAGGCGGCGAACTCGGGGAGGTCCACGCCGTGGTTGAAGATCAGGTCAGTCTCCAGGCCACCGTCAGTGACCCAGCTCCCGTTGAGAAGTTCCACCGGCCCCACCTTGTCATGACCGCAGCTTGACCCGCCAGATGCAGAATCCGGTCAGCAGGAGGGCGAGCAGGAGGTACAACCCGGTTTCCGCGAATTGGAATGCCCAGTAGCGGCTGGCGGGCTGGTAGGTCACCACTTGCCGGAGGTGGAGCCTGGCCAGTGCGGTGTCGCACGCGTTGCCCGATCCGGAGATGCATGCTTGGGGTTCCGGGCCGAGGTTGGTGCTGCCGCCTGGGAGGGTGAACTGGACTGAGTAGACCCAGGCACCCGGTATGTCCACCTTGGCACCCAGGGCCAAGTTGGGGCCCGGCTGCCCGCCGACGCCGGGCGCGCCGGGGCCGCCGTCGCCCGTGCCCGTGATGTTGCTGGTGGTGAGCGGCGAGACGGTGCGGACGGGCGGGATGAGGTAGGGCCGCACCGCGAGGGGCACCGCGACCTGGACGGCGGCGAAGGCTGCGAGGGTGACGGCGATGGCCGGCACGGCGCGGCGCAGGAGCAGCCCGATGGTGACGCCGAGAGCGAAGGCGAAGGCGGCGTAGCCGACCGGGGTGAGGTCGCGGGCGCCGAACGTCAGGGGGGACAGCCGGGAGTCGTTGAGCTGGTCGATCGGGCTGCCCCACCAGGTGATCATGAGGCTGAGCAGCCCGGCGGTCGCGATGCTGACCAGGCACCCGAGGCCGAGCTTGACGGCCAGCCAGCGGGTGCGGGTGACGCTCTGGGTCCAGGCCAGCCGGTAGGTGCCGGCCTCCAGCTCGCGGCTGATCAGCGGCGCCCCCCAGAAGCTCCCGATCATGGCGGGGGTCAGGTAAAGGACCATGATTCCGGCCATGTAGAGCCAGTGGTAGAAGCCGGCGTTAACGCCGCGGTGCGGGCTGGTGGCCGCCAGGATGACGGCGGCGGCCGAGAGCGCGGCGGCGGCGGTCACCGCCTGGGCCCGGAACTGGAGCCAGCTGAGCCGGATCATGACACCAGTCCCAGCTGCGGCTTGCGGGCCGGGATCTCGTTGGCCGGGTTCATGTAGGCGAGGACCAGGTCTTCGAGGCTGACCGGGGTGACGGCCCAGGCGGGGTCGTGGACCGGCTCACTAGTGCGCACCAGGAGGCTGGTCTGCTTGTCGGTGTGGCTTTCCTCGATGACGTCCTGGCCAGCGGGGAGGGTGTCCGGGTCGCGGCGCGGCCCGGACAGCCGGCGGTGCGCTGCCAGCAGGTCGCTGACCTCCCCGGCAACCCGGATCTTGGAGGCGACGAGCACGATCAGGTAGTCGCAGACCCGTTCCAGGTCGGCGACTAGGTGGGACGACAGCACGACGCTGGTGCCGTGCTCGGCGACGGCCTCCATCAGCATGCGCAGGAACTCCCGCCGGGCCAGCGGGTCCAGGCTGGCGACCGGCTCGTCGAGAAGGAGCAGTTCGGGCCGCTTGGCCAGGGCCAGGGTGAGGGCGAGCTGGGCCCGCTGCCCGCCGGACAGCGATCCGGCCCGCTGCTTCGGGTCCAGGCCGAGCTGCCCGGTCCGCCGCCGGGCCAGGCTGTCGTCCCAGCCAGGGTTGAGCCAGGCACCGAGGCGGA
Organism: Streptosporangiaceae bacterium; assembly: GCA_035505275.1. Classification (GTDB taxonomy): domain Bacteria; phylum Actinomycetota; class Actinomycetes; order Streptosporangiales; family Streptosporangiaceae; genus Palsa-504. The sequence goes on from DATJQX010000054.1 coordinate 3,043, forward strand.
GGTGATCGGCGACCGTCATCCGCGTGTAAACGGGGGTGTCCTGGGCGACGAAGCCTACCCGGGCCAGCTGCGCCGGCCCGGCCGCGGGTCGGTCGCCGAGGACCGTGATCGTGCCGCGGGTCGGCGCGATCAGCCCGGCGGCCAGCTGCAGCAGGGTGGTCTTGCCAGCGCCGTTGGGGCCGACGAGCCCGACCACGTGCCCCTCGGGGACGGCCAGCGTGCAGTCGCGCAGCGCCCAGGTCCGCCGGTAGGCCTTCCCCAGCCCGCTTGCCTCGATGACACCGCCCATCACGCGACCCCCTCGGCGAAGCAGTCGCGGAACGCGGTGCGGTAGATCGCCTCGATGTCATCGGGCCCCAGGCCCGCGGCGCGCGCCGAGCGGAGCCAGCCGGCCAGCTCGGCCAGGAACCGGCCCTGCGTAGCCGGGTCGGTTCCGGACGGGGAGCGGGTGACGAACGTGCCGAGACCGGGGCGGGCGCGCACCAGTCCCTCCCGCTCTAGTTCACGGTAGGCCTTGTGCACCGTGTTGGGGTTGATGGCCAGCCTGGCGACCACCTGCTGCGCGGTCGGCAGCTGATCACCCGGCTCTAGCACGCCCATCCGCAGGGCCTGATGCACTTGCTGGACAAGCTGCAGGTAGGTGGCGACGCCCGACGTCTCGTCGAGCTGGAACTCGATCATCAATCTCTCATTCCACTAAGAGCTTAGTGGAATGAGAGTAACAGAGGAGCGGATGCCGCGCCACAACAACTGTCCCGGGGCAGCGAACATGTCGCCCGGAACCTGCGAGATGACACGTTCCCTGCCACGGTAAGACCGACTTCCGCCCTAGTACTTCAGCAGCGTGCCATTATCGGCGTGGCTGCGTGACCGGCACTCGGCCGGGGTGCGTTGCACCCATTCCGTGAGTGGAACAGGCGGGAGAGGCCGCGGGCGACCTCCCCGCGCGCCGTGTCCAGGGCGCGCACTTCGGTGCGGGACAGTGGACGTTCTGCCTGGTAGATCAGGTGGCCGTTGTTGTTCATGGGACCACCGTAGGAAACGTCTGTTCCCGCGATGTTCCCGCAGGTGTGACAATAATTGGGTGGCCACGGCGGAGGCGAGCACGGGGGAGGCCAGCGCTGGGTTCACCGGCACTGCCCCTGCGCGACCAGCGATGACGCATGTCCGCGTCCGCATGCTCGGGCCATTCACCGTGACCGCCGCGAACGACGGGAAGACCGCCGGCCCGTGGCCCCGCCCGACGGCGCGGCGGCTGTGCCAGCTCGTGCTGGTCAGCCCGGGCCGCAGGATCACGAGGGACCTCGCCTGCGAGACGCTGTTCCCGGGCACGGAGCCGCGTGCCGCCGCGCGGGCACTGTCTAAGGCGCTGTCGATGGCCCGGGCGGCGCTCGCGGAACTCGGCGAGCCGGCGGCCTCGATGCTGCAGGCCGACCTTACCCACATCTGGGCCACGCCCGACGCGCAGGTGGACGCGGATGAGCAGCAGGCCGCGCTTGCGCGGGCGCTCGCGATGCGGTCCGGGCCTGAACGCGAAAGCGCCCTGGTCGACGCCCTCGCCGACGAAGGCGTCTTGCTGGCCGATGAGCCCTACGCCGACTGGGCGGTGCTATTGCGGGAGCACCTGGAGTCGCTGCGCCAGGAGGCGCGGCTCGCGCTGGCCCGCAACCGTCCGGAGGGAAGCGACGCGGCCCTCGCCGCCTGGCAGGCGGCCTTCAAGCACGACCCGGCCTGCGAGGAGGCCGCCGGCGCGCTGTTGCGCGGATACCTGCGGCAGGGCCGGCGGGAGCTGGCGGTTCGCAGTTACGAACGGTGTGCCGCCGCCGTGGGCAGCCTGGGGCTGCACACCTCGCCCTCCCTGGACGAGCTGTACGCGGCGGTGATCGACTTCGATGAGGCGGGCAGCGTTCCCGCGGGTCCGCCTCCCGGGTCGGCGGCTGCCGAGCGGCCACTACCCGGACCAGCACTGTCCGGGCCACCGGTGTCCGAGCCGGCACAGCGCGAGGAACTGCGGCCCGTCACGGTGCTGTTCGCCGAGGTCAGCGCGCTCGGCGGGAGTGTAATGCCAGATCCGGAAGCCGTCCGCGAGATCGTCGGCAGCTCGCTGGCGGCCGTGATCGCCGAGGTGGAGGCCCTCGGCGGCCGGGTGACCTCGGTATCTGGACGTGGCCTGCAGGCGCTGTGGGGCGCTCCGCGAGCGCATGAAGATGATCCCGAACGCTCGATGCGCGCGGCCTATCGCTGCCTCGCCGCGGTGGCGGCCCTGCCCGCCCCGGCCCCGGCACTGCGGATCGGCGTGGAGAGCGGCCCTGCCGTCGTCGGCCCCATCGGGGGTGGCGGGAAGGTTGAGTACGGCGCGCTGGGCGATGTTGTGGCCGTCGCGGCTTCCCTGCAGTCGCTCGCCAGGCCCGGAAGCGCCCTTGTCGGGCCGGCTACGAGGGCGGCGGCCGGTCACTTGTTCAGCTGGGCGCCACCGCAGCAGGCCGCCGATGTCCCGGACGGCGCCAGCTACCTCAGCGAGCCGCTGACCCAGCCGGCCCAGGCAGGGCTGGACCACCTCGCGCACTCGCGGCCCGCGCCCCTCGTCGGCCGCCGGGCCGAGGTCGCCGTGCTCGATGCCGCCTTCCGGGCGGCGGTCGAGCACGGGAGGGGGAGCGTCATCCTGCTGCGCGCCGAGCCTGGCCTCGGCAAGACGCGGCTGATCCGGGAGGGCCGCGAGCGCTTCCTCGCCTGGAGCGGGGCGCGCAGCGGCCGCCTGCCGCTGTGGCTGGAGGGCCGCGCCGCCTCCTACGCCTCAGCCACCCCGTATGGCCTGTACCAGCAGCTCCTGGCAGGCTGGATCGGCGTGTCCCCGGACCAGCCCCGTCCGGTCCTGCGGACCGCCCTGGAACAGGCGCTCACCGCGCTGCTGGCCAGCACCGACCTTCTGCCGGCCATGGAGCACATCATGGGCCTTGGGCCGGCGGACGGGCAGAGCGAGATCGGGCCCGAAGAGCTCCGGCGAGCCGCCTTCGCGGCGCTGCGCATGGTGATCTCGCGCCTGCTCCCGGCCCGGCGGCCCGCGGTCATCGTTTTGGAAGACCTGCACTGGGCCGATCCGACCTCCCTGCGGTTCACCCGTGAGCTGCTCGCGCTCGCCGCTGGCCGGCCGCTGCTGATCCTCGCGACGACCAGGCCCGAGGCCGGCGCGGAGGTCGAAGCCCTGATGCGCGACCCGGCCGTCCGCACGGTCACCCTCCGCCCGCTGCCCGACGCCGACGCCAGGGACCTCGCGACCGCCCTCATCGCCAGTGCCGGTACCGGCGGTGCGAGCACGGGGGCGAGCGCGGGCCAGCCTAGCGCGGAGGTCCTCGACGCGGTCCTCGACGCCGTCGATGGCAACCCGCTGTTCCTGGAGGAGCGGCTGGCCGCGCTGCTCGAGACGGGAGCGCTCACCCGGGATCCGGAGGGCTGGTGGCTCACCGAGGCACCCAGGAGCAGCATCCCGCAGGTGCTCGACCGGCTCGTCCGCTCCAGGATCGACCGGCTCGGCCCGGACGCCCAGGAAATCATCCGTGTCGCGTCCGTTCTAGGCCCGGAGTTCCCCGCCGCGGTCGTGTCCAGGATGCTCCCCGGTGCCGTCGGTGCGTCAGGCCTGGGTGACCTGCGGGCCAGCGGCATCTTGCAACGGGTGCCGGGCGCTCGGGAGGAGGCCTACCGGTTCCGGCACGCGCTCATCCAGGAAGCCGCCTACTACGGGATGCTCCGCGCCGACCGGCGGCGGCTGCACGGGCTGGCCGCGACGGCGATCGAGGCGGCGCACGCGGGCTGCCCGGAGCACGCGGCCATCGTGGGCCGGCACCTGGCCGCCGCCGGCGACCGCCCTCGGCAGGCCATCCGCTACCTGGAACTGGCCGGCGACCACGCTACCGATGGCTTCGCCAACGACGAGGCGATCGCGGCCTTCACCGAGGCGCTGAACGTCGCCACCGCCGAAGGCGACCCGGACGCTGGGGCACGGCTGCAGGCCAAGCTCGCGAACGTGCTGTGGCGCACCGCCCGGCTGGACGAGACGCGGGCTGCGTTCACCGAGGCGCTGCGGCTGGACAGCCTGCTTCCCCAGCCGGACCCGGTCCGGACGGCACACCTCTATACCCGGCTCGGCCGGCTGGAACTGGTCGACCGCCGGGCTGGGTTTGAGCCGGCGGCCGAGGCGCTGGACGCTGCAGCGGCGCTGCTCGGCGATGAGCCGGGCGACACGGAGGCCGAGGCCGACCAGTGGCTGGAGCTCATGATCCACGGGCGAGCCAGCTACCTCCTGTGGCGCGACGACTTCGACGCAACGGCCGCCGTGCTGGAGCAGGTCCGCCCTGTCGTGGAAGCCCGGGGCGACGCCAGCCACCGGTACGCCTTCTACCTGTACTCCGCCATGGAACGGGTGAACCGCGCCCGGCTCCGCTCCGACGACCAGGCCGTCGCGGACATGCGACGCGCCGTGGCGGCGGCGCGGGAAAGCCGCGATGCAAAGAACACCGGGTACGGGACCTACTTCCTCGGCTGGGCCCTGGCGCTGCGCGGCGACTTGGCAGAGGCCCGCCACCAGTTCACCCAGTCGCTGGAGATAGCGGACCGGGTCGGGGAGTCCATGCTGCGCGCCAACAGCCTGGGAAGCCTCGTGATGCTGGCGGTGAGCAGCCACGACGTCGGCGCCGTGCGGGACCTGGCCCCCGGTGCCGTCGCGGCGGCCCAGGCCCTCGGCCACAACTACGTGTCCTGGGGCATTGCCCCGCTTGCCTGGCTGGCCTGGCAGGAGGGCCGGCCCGACGACGTGGTCCGCATCGCGGCGGAGGCGGATGCCGCCAACGAGGGGGCGACCGGCAGGGGCAACCAGTACCGGTGGGTGTACCTGCTCCCACTCGCCGCCGTGTACCTGGCCCGATCGGCCCCTGGCCGGGCGGTGGCCGCCGTCCGCCCTCTGCTGGATCCCGGCCAGCAGGCATTGCCCGACCAGCTTGCGGCGGCGCTGGAGGCGACCTGCCGCGCGTGGGACGGCGGGCAACGCGGCGATGTGGCGAGCGGCGATGTCGTAACGCGCCTTCAAGAGGCCCTGGGCATCGCTCGCAACCTGGGATTCTTCTGACTGTCGACATGCCTGTGCCAGCCATCGTGTCATCTTCCACAGGAAACGAACGATGAGAAGGCGAGGGCCGCGGCGCAGCCGGTCATTTGCCGGGACCCGGGTGGGCGCCTGGCGGCAGGCCGGCTTCCGGCGGGCTGTTGTCAGGTGACGGGGGCGTCGCTTGCGGGACGGCGCAGGTGCCGGTCTCGGGGTCGCAGGCGGCGTCGGTGCCGACGGCCAGGATGGTGAGCCTGGGCGTATTCACGTCGGGTCTCCTGTAGTGAGGGCGCGGGTGATCGCGTCGGCGTAGGCACCGGCTGTGGCGGCGCCCTGGATCGCCAGGCGTCCGCCGAGGATGGTGAAGGGGACGGCGGTGACACCCAACTCACGGGCGAGCTTTTCGTCCCCGCGGACGGCGTCGGCGTACTCGTCACCCGCCAGGAGGGCCGTTGCCCGCGCGGCCGGCACCCCAGCCTTGGCCGCCGCGTCCGCGAGGTAGGCGGCCGTGTAGGCATTGATGCCCTGGCCAAGCAGGTCGCGCTGGACGGCATTGATGAATTCGCTGGCCACGCCGTGCTCGGTGGCCAGGTGAAGCATCCGGTGAGCGTCGAAGGCGCGGGCGACCGGGTGGTGGACGGCGTAGGGCTGTCCCTGGGCGCGGGCGAGCGCGGACATGTGGTCCTCGACGAGGGCGGCCTGGGCCTGGTCGCCGCCGAACTTGTGCAGGACGTGCTCGAAGGAGTCGAACGGCGTCGCGCCGGCGTCGGGAAACAGCTCGAAGGAGCGGTAGGTGACGGTGATCGCGTCCGCGTGCCCGGACGCGGCGATCGCCTGGTCGATGCGCGGCTTGGCCAGGTAGCAGGCTGGGCAGACGAAGTCCGCCCAGATGTCGATGTGCAGCATCGCCGGGTCGCCTTACCCGGCCAGGGCCGCGGCGATTGCGTCCGCTACCGGGGTGGTGGGTCGGCCGACCAGGCGGGACAGGTCGCCGGTGGTGACGGCGAGCTCTCCGGCGGTGATAGAGGCGTCGAAGCCGGCCAGCACGTGTGGGATCGGGTCGGGGAGCCCGGCGGCGGACAGTATCGCCGCGTACTCCTCGCCGGTCACGGCACGGTAGGGAACCTGCCGACCGGACTGCTTGCTGAGCTCGGCGGCGAACTCGGCGAAGCTCCACGCGGTGTCGCCGGACAGCTCGTAGACGGTGTCCTCGTGGCCGTCACCGGACAGGACGGCCGCTGCTGCGGCGGCATAGTCGGCGCGTGCTGCCGAGGCGACCCTGCCGTCGCCTGCAGCACGGACCAGCGCGCCGTGCTGAAGCGCGGCCGGGATGTTCATGGTGACCATCTCGTGGTAAAGGTTGTTGCGCAGCAGGCTGTACGGGACCCCGGAGGCGCGGATGGCGTCCTCGGTAGCGCGGTGGTCGTCGGTGACCGGGCCGGTCTGGCTGCCGATGATGCTGGTGTAGGCGAACAGTGCGACGCCTGCCTTGGCGGCGGCGCCGAGGACCGCCTGATGCTGGGCGGCCCGGTCCCGGTGCATCTCGCTGCCCGAGATCAGCAGCACCCGGTCGCCGGCCTGCAGCAGCCCGTCGAACGACTCCGGGGAGTTGTAGTCCGCGACGGCGAGGGTGACTCCCCGGGCGGCGAGACCGCTGGCCTTGCCGGGATCGCGGACCACCGCGGTGACCTCGGAGGCCGGGACCGTGGCCAGCAGCTGATCGATGACCAGGCGGCCGAGCTGGCCGCTGGCGCCGGTGACGATGATGCTCATGCGAGAACTCCTAATTTGAGATACCATCAACTTATCTGGATGATGGCGAGCCTACCTTAAGTTGATGGCATGTCAAGATAGCGAGGTGGCCTACATGAGCAGCGGTGAGGGGCTGGCCGGGGAGCGGTCCCTGCGCGCGGACGCGCGCCGCAACATGGAGAAAGTGATGGCGGCCGCGGCGGAGGCCTTCGCCCGGGACGGGCTTGACGTTCCCCTGGAGGACATTGCCCGCAGCGCCGGCGTGCGCGCGGGCACCATCTACAACCGCTTCGGCAGCAGGGAGGGACTGCTCGACGCGGTAGTCACGGACGACGCGGCCACCCGACTGCGGGCGGTCATCGACCGCGCCGCCGCACAGGACACGGCATGGAGCCGGTTCGCCGCCTTCGTGGAGGGAATATGCGAGGTCCAGGCAGCGGACCCCGCCTTCAACGACGTCTTCTCCAGCCGCTACCCAGATGCCCCCGGCCTGCAGGCGGTCTGCGGCCAGTCGCTGGCCTTCGGCGCCGGGCTCATCGCCGACGCCCAGTCCTGCGGCACGCTCCGGCCCGGGGTCTCCGC
>DATJQX010000055.1:0-5800 GCA_035505275.1 Streptosporangiaceae bacterium
GTCCTTCAGCAGGAAACCGCTGGCCCCGGCGGCCATCGCGGCGCGCAGATAACCCGGCCGCCCGAACGTCGTCACGATCACGATCTTTCCGGGAAAGCCGGACGCCGTGAGCAGCCGTGCCACCTCGATCCCGCCCGGGCCGGGCATCTCGATGTCCAGGACGGCAACGTCCGGCTGGTGCTTGCGCGCCATCGCCAACGCCTCGTCACCGCCGCCGGCCTCGGCCACGACCTCGATGTCGGGCTCGAGCTCGAGCAGGGCCACCAGCGCCTGCCGGACCATCGTCTGGTCTTCGGCGATCATGATGCGCAGGCTCATATGTCCATGATGGCGGATCAGCTACGTCAGCCGGGCCAGCCCGGAAGCAGCCCGGAAGCAGCGGGGAAGCGAGCCGTCAGCCCGCGGCCAGGCGTCCCGGCGGAACCCGGACGAGGAGCCGGAAACCCTTACCGCCGCGGCCCTCGCCGACGCTGATCTGCGCGCCAGCCAGGCGGGCGCGCTCGGTGAGCCCGGTCAGTCCGGACCCGTCCGCCCCGGGAACCTGCTCTCCCGGGCCGAGCGCGGACTCCCAGGCCGGGCCGACACCGTCGTCGGCGATCTCGGCGCTCGCCTCGCCGGCCGCGACCGTGACGGTGATCGTCGCGCTACGCGCTCCCGAGTGCCGGACCACGTTGGTCGCGCCCTCCCGCACCGTCCATGCGAGCAGGGCGTCGGCGTCCGGCGGCAGGTCGATGGGCGTCGGCACGTCCACCCGGCAGTCCATCCCCGCGGCGCTGAGCATCTGCCGGGCCGCGGCGATCTCAGCGGCCAGGCTGGGCTGCCGGTAGCTGGTCACAGCGGCCCTGACCTCACCGAGCGACCTGCGGGCCACCGTCTCCAGGTCGGCGATCTCGGTCGCGGCGCGGTCCGGGTCGGCGCCGATGACCCGGCCCGCCAGCTCGGCCTTGAGCGTGATCAGGGACAGGCTGTGGCCGAGCAGGTCGTGCAGGTCCCGGGCGATCCGCAGCCGCTCGTCGGCCACCGCCATCCGGGCGAGCTCGGCCCGGGTCTGGCGCAGCGTGTCCACGAGTTCGCTGCGCCGCGCGGCGGTATAGGCGAAGAACGTGGCCAGCAGCGGCCCGGCCGTGAGTTCGAGTGCGCCTCCGCCGAGGCCCACGCTCTGGGCCAGGCCGACTCCCAGCGCGGCCGCGGCGGTGCACACGCCCGCGGCGGCTGCCTGCCAGGCGAGGCGGGTGAGGCGGCCGGCCGCCGCGCCTGCGATGAAGACGGCGCCGATCCAGTCCAGGCCGCCCACAGCCAGGATCGAAATGCCGAGCGCGAGAATGACGATCAGCCAGGCCGTGCTCGCGCGGTTGTGCGGGCGCAGCGGCCTGGCGAAGCCGACCACGTATCTGTTGACGATCACGATGAGGATCAGCGTGGCCGGGACCAGGAACGCGGCCTCCGCCACGCTCGGCCTCGGCTTGGAGAAGAACGGGGCGAGCAGGAAAAACGTGATGATGAGCCGGATCACCGCGATCCGGCCGCGCGTCCACCGGCCGTACGCGAGGTCCGTGTCCACGTGGCCGGCGAACGTGTCCTCCGCCCGGCGCGCCGGGTCCAGGGGGAGATCGTCGACGTCCCGCATACCCACATGATGCCCGCCGGCCTGGCGTGGGGCGGCCACGCCAGGCGCGGGCGAGGCGGCCAGGGAGCGCAGCTCGATCACGCGGTCGTGCTCTCGTTGCGCCAGCGCCATGCCGCTATCAGGCCGAGGCCGGCCGTCCAGGCGGCCAGCGCGGCGACGTCCGACATCGCGAGCGCGTGCCCGGCCGCGGCGTCCCAGCCCAGTTGCGCGAGGTGGTAGCTGGGCAGGAGCTTGCCGATCACCTGCATGCCATGCGGCAGGTTGCTCCACTGGATGAAGATCCCGCCCAGGAACGCGAGCACCAGCAGCGTGATCATCTGTGCCACCTGCGCGGTCTGGCTGTCGAACATCAACCCGATGACCAGGCCCAGGGTGCAGAACGGGATCGCGCCGAGTACCAGGACGACGGCGAGCTCGCCGAGCCGGCCCGCGGCGAGGTGCACGTGACCGTAGGACAGGGCCAGCACCATCAGCACCGCCAGCCCCGGGATGATCATCAGGATCGCCTGCACGAGCTTCGCTGCGAACCAGCCGCGGGTGCTGATCGGCGAGATCCGAAGCTGGCGCATCCAGCCGTTCTGGCGCTCCCGGGCCAGCTGTGGCCCGCTGGCGAACATCGCCGAGCCCATGCCCGAGTACACGGCCATGGAGACGAGCAACAGCGTGGCCACGGTCAGGCCTTGCGACGTCCCGTGCTGCTTGGCGTAGATCAGGTAGATCAGCACGGGGAAGGCGATGAGCATTACCAGAAAACGGACATTACGCAGGGTCCGCACGAGCTCGAACCGCAGAAAGGCGATCATGACTCAGCCTGCCTTCGTCATCAGTGACGCGGGGTCGTCGGTGGGGCTCGACGCGGATTGACCGCTGCGGCCGGCGACCCGGGCGCCGGCGTCCAGGCGGTCGTCGCTGGTCAGGGCCAGCAGAGCTTCCTCGAGGCCGCCCCCGCCCACCTCGAGGCCGAGGACCGGCCGGCCGAACGCGTAGAGCGCGGGCAGCGTTGCGTCGGCGTCGGCGGTCCGGATGGTCACGACGCCGTCGCGGGCCGAGACGTCACCGACGCCCGGCAGCCGGAGCAGCGCCGACGTGTCGGGTTCCGAGGTGGTGAACCGGACGGTCCGGACCGATGTGTAGGCCTTGATCTGGGCGGGGGTGCCATCGGCCAGCACCCGCCCGTGGCTGGCCACGATGATCCGGCTCGCGTTCGCGTCGGCCTCGTCCAGGTAGTGGGTGGCGAACAGCACCGTCGTGCCCTGCTCGGCTATGGCCCGTACCGACCGCCAGAAGTCGCGTCGCGCCTCGACGTCGAGCGAGGCCGTCGGCTCGTCCAGGAACAGCAACTCGGGCTTCCCGGCCAGGGCGAGGGCGAAGCGCACTCGCTGGGTCTGACCGCCCGAGAGCTGGTCCGCCCGGCGGTCGGCGATGTCGGTGATCCCGGCCAGCCGGAGCAGCTCACGCAGGCTGCGCCGGTCCCGGTACAGCTGCCGGAACAGGCCGACGAGTTCGGAGACCTTCGCGTTCTCGGGCAGGCCGCCGGTCTGCACCATGCCGCCGATCTTCCCGGCTGCGACGGCGGCGGACGGGGTCATGCCGAGGACCCGGACCTGGCCCGAGGTCGGGGTACGCAGGCCCAGCATGGTGTCGATCGCAGTCGACTTGCCCGCACCGTTCGGCCCGAGCAGCGCGACCGTCGCGCCCCGGGTGATCTCGAAGCTGACGTGATCGAGCGCGGTGACCCGGTCGTTGTAGACCTTCACCACGTCGCGGAACACGACGGCCGCAGGAGCGTCCGTGCTGTTTGTCTTCATGTCAGCCACGCTAGGGGCGGCTTATCGCCGGTCCATGTGCCGCGGATCACGAACCCGCCATGACAGTTGTCATGGCGGGGCAGGCGGGGTTGGCAGGAGGCGGGCCGGCCGGAGGGGTCCGGACACGGATCGGCCCGCCCCTCGGGGCGGGCCGATCCGTGTGATCGCTCGGCGCGCGTCCCAGCAGGGGCGAGCGCCGCAGCGGCTATGACGAGGGCATCTGCCCATCGGACGTGGTGTCGTCGCCGTTGTCGCTGGCCGCCGCCGTTCCGCGGCCCGGGCCCGGGTTGGGCATGGTCGCCTGGTCCTCGACACCGAACGTCGAGACCTCGGGGCGGCGCCGCATGACGACCGCGGCGACCGCGCTGCACACCGCGGCGATCATGGCGAAGCCGCCGAGCACCCGCGGCCAGCGCCGTCGCCGCGCGGCCGGAACGGAGTCGTCGAGCCGGTGCGCGGCGTCAACGAGCGCGGCCGAGATTGCCGGCGCGAGTTTCTCCGAGATTGCTGGCGCGATCTTGTCACGCACCGCGACGCCGGCCTGTTCCAGCTGCGGTGCCGCCCACGCGCGCGCGTCCTGAACCCGGGGAGCAGCCCAGGCCGCGGCGTCCTCCGCGCTCTGCCTGGCCGCCATCCCGGCGTTTTTCGCGATCGGCACCACCTGTGTGGCGGTGTCCATTGCCCGTTGCCTCGCACCATCGAGCGAGCCGCGAGCCGTATTCTTCCTGGTCATAAGGGACACTTGAACCTCCTACGAGTCTTCCCCGCCTGAACACTTCCCCTGGGTTCGACTGTCAACCGTGCCGCCTGATGGCCCAAGCAATCGCGCGAGAGCAATACTCTGGTCGTGCGAGGATCTCTTCATGACTAACACGCTCACCGCGACGCTGCGGACCAGTCAGGGAACGGTGCACATCCGGCTGTTCCCCGATCAAGCGCCGAAGACCGTCCGGAACTTTGTTGAGCTCGCCGAGGGCTCCCGTGAGTGGACCGACCCCCGGACGAGCAAGCAGGTCCAGGACCGGCTCTACGACGGCACCGTATTCCACCGGGTGATCCCCCAGTTCATGATCCAGGGCGGCGATCCCCTCGGCACCGGGACCGGAGGGCCGGGCTACCGTTTCGCCGACGAAATCCACCCGGATCTTCGGTTCGACCGCCCTTACCTCCTGGCGATGGCCAACGCAGGCCCGGGCACGAACGGCTCGCAATTCTTCATCACGGTGGTGCCCACGCCGCACCTGAACGGCAGGCACACCATTTTCGGTGAGGTCATCGACGGCAGCGACGTCGTCGACAGGATCAGCCAGGTACAGACCGGTCGCAACGATCGTCCGGCCCAGGACGTGGTGATCGAGTCGGTCTCGATCGAGCGCCAGAACGGCGCAGAGGACTCCGCGAGGTAATAGTGGCCGCGCCGCCAGGCCCAGGCACCGAACCGGCTACGGGCATCCCCACCTGCTTCCGGCACCCCGGCCGGGAGACCTACGTTTCCTGCGTCCGTTGCGGCCGGCACGCCTGCCCGGACTGCCTGCGCTCAGCCGCCGTCGGACAGCAGTGCGTGGAGTGCGTGCGGGACGGAAACCGGGGCACTCGCTCGGCCAGCGCCGTTTTCGGCGGCCGGGCGGTGTCCGGCGCGGTGGTGACCTGGGTGCTGGTCGGCCTCAACGTCGTGCTGTACATCGTCGAACTCGCCCATCAGAGCCTGGGCTACGACCTGGGCATGATCGGCGTGGGCCGGTTCAGCAACGGCGGGGCCTTGCAGGGGGTCGCGGAGGGCCAGTGGTACCGCCTGATCACCTCGGCGTTCCTGCCGCCGCCCGGCGGCGGGCTCGGCCCGCTGGACATCATCTTCAACATGTGGGCGCTGATCCTGGTGGGGCCGGCGCTGGAGCGGCTGCTCGGCCACGGGCGTTACCTGACCGTCTACCTGGTCAGCGCGCTCGGTGGTTCGGTCGCCCTGTACCTGCTGGTGCCCTACGAGCTGGCGCTCGGCGCCTCAGGGGCCATCTTCGGCCTGTTCGGCGCCTGGTTCGTGGTCGCCAGGCGGCTACGGCTGGACAGCCGGTGGATCGTCACCGTGGTCGTGCTGAACCTGGTCATCGGGTTCGTCGTGCCGAACATCGCCTGGCAGGCGCACCTGGGCGGGCTGGTGGCAGGCGGGTTGCTCACCGCCGCCTACGCCTACGCCCCGCGGGCGAACCGGGCGCTGATCCAGGGCGGTACGACCGTGGCCATCGTCGGCCTGCTCATCCTCGCCGTGGTGCTGCGCAATCACCAGGTCGCCGCGAGCGTAGCCGCCCTCACCTAACGCAAACCCGCGCCCCCATGCACACCCTGTGGATAACCGTGTGAGCGACCTCAC